>NZ_CP096258.1:1926110-2568147 GCF_023205015.1 Providencia rettgeri
AGCTTGGTTATTTATATAAGGAAATAAATGATGACAAATAACCCATGGTTAATTATTAGCGGTATCTTACTGCTGGCGGTTGGTACTTATTTAATGCGAGCATCAGGGGCTTTGCTGCGCGGTCGAGTAGTCCTTTCGGAGAATAGCAAAGTATTATTTTCAGCAGCAGCTATTGTTATTTTATTCTCGGTTGCGGCCACATCTACGTTATTTTCCGGTGATGAAGTTTCTGATTGGCCTAAAATTGTAGGGGTGTTAGTGGCAGGGATACTGACATGGTTTAAAAAGCCATTTATTATCATTGTCTTGTCAGCTGCGATTGTGACTGCGTTACTTAGGTTAATTTGAGACTAACTTGAGGTTAATCAGAGCTATTTAACCTGAAGAAAGGTTACTATGAACAATGGACTGAACCGCCGCTAATTTGAATCGTGCTGATTTATGTAAGCTTTATAACTAACAGATAAAATAGCCAACAGATAAAAAAAGTAGCCCCGACTTGAAAGGAGTGGGGCCACTGAAATTTACTCAGTTAGATCTTTTATTGTTTCAGAAGAGCCATTTTTTTGGACAGAGGCAATCCCTTTAAGCGCAGATTGCTTCGATGCATACATTTCACTTTTAGCAATCACTTCGTGATTTGCTGCTTTTAAAACGAAATAGTAAGGCTGAGCAACGTCTTTAGTGGATTTTTTTAATTCAAAATACCCCATGATAAGCTCCTGATTTTCTATTGAAAGGATGTTAAACAAAGTGTTAATAAGTCGCAGTTATTAACAATCTGCTTGAATTAAGATTAGTCGCTATTAGGTGTTATTACTAGGGGAAAGGGTTCAATTCAGATAAACTTTTTTCTAAAAAAAAGCCCCTGTGATACAGAGGCAATCGTAGGATATATAGAACTCTTTATTATTTAACTAAAATATCGGTTTTTACTCTCTACAGCTATCTGGTTGTACTTATCGATATAAAAGGTTTTGCCGATAACTTAATTAATATTCATTAATATTAACTATTGATTTGCTGCTGGCGCGCTAATTGGTTTCGGTGTTGGCATCGTATTCATTGCTTTAAATTCAGGGACTTCTATCACGGTAACTTTGACAATATAGCGTTTGCCATCTTCAATTTTTGGGGTATTATTGGCCAGTTTTTTTGCAGTTTCATTTGGTGCCGTCGTTTGTTCTGCAACGCTATATATTATGTTGTGGTGGTTACCCATGTGTTGACGAGGCATTTTCTGGTTAACGCCATTTGCTGCCGCGGTAAAACCCACGGTTAATAATGCTAATGCTAATAAACTGGTATTTAATTTTTTCATTTCAATTTCCTCTGTATTGTTGATGAGTAAATCATTCACCAATTCATTTTGCCCCGCAATCGCTTTTACCTCCCCTGACGGAAGCTCCATAATTACTGCACTTTTTATTCAAGCTTGTTCCATAATTTTTATAAAACAGTGGGTTAGTAGACGATAATTTACATTTTTAGACCACTTGTGCTAATGCAAATTTCAGTGCTGGAGACATCAAGGAGGATCGTCTAGGATGATAAGTTAGGTTCGTAAAACTCTTACAAAGTGAGTGTGTATGTCAGATAAAAAAATTCCCCTTTCTTTACTCGATCTTGCGCCAATTATTGAGGGTTCCACAGCGAAAGAGGCCTTTGCTCATTCCCTTGACATCGCCCAACTCGCAGAAAAACTGGGTTATCACCGCTATTGGTTAGCGGAACACCACAATATGACGGGGATCGCCAGCGCCGCTACGTCGGTATTGATTGGCTACCTTGCCGCGAATACGCAATCACTACGACTCGGTTCTGGTGGCGTGATGTTGCCGAACCATTCACCGTTGGTGATTGCAGAGCAATTTGGCACATTAAATACACTTTACCCTGAGCGTATCGATTTAGGCATAGGACGTGCACCAGGAAGTGATCAACGAACGATGCAAGCGTTACGCCGCCATATGAATACGGATATCGATAATTTTCCTCAAGATGTGGCTCAAATTGTCAATTGGTTTGATGCAACTAACCCAGATCCAGTCGTGCGTCCCGTTCCGGGATTTGGTGAAAAAATCCCCGTTTGGTTATTGGGTTCAAGCTTATACAGTGCAAGGCTAGCCGCGCAAATGGGACTGCCATTTGCCTTTGCTTCCCATTTTGCCCCTGATTTATTGTTGCAGGCGCTGGATGTTTATCGTGCTAATTTCCAGCCATCGCAGAGACTCTCTAAGCCGTATGCGATGGTGTGCATCAACATCATTGCCGCGGACACTCAACGTGAAGCGGAGTTTTTATTTACCTCGGTGCAGCAAGCGTTTGTCATGTTACGTCGTGGCCAGCCTTCTCAATTGCCTGCACCAGTCGAGAGTATGGAAAATATCTGGTCGCCTGCCGAGGAATTTGGTGTTCAACAAGCACTAGGTATGTCATTGGTAGGGGATAAAACTAAAGTACGCCATGGGCTAGAAACGATATTGCGACAAACTCAAGCCGATGAAATTATGGTCAATGGCCAAATTTTTGATCATCAAGCTCGTTTACACTCTTTTGAGTTGGCAATGCAGGTCATGAACGAAATTATGTAATGTATATAGTGGAATGCTTAACACCAATGCAAGGACGCATTTTCAGGCTGGGTTTAAAAAATGATAACCCAGAAAAATCTGGGTCATTGACGGCTAGCAAGCTATTTGTGGTTGATGAGGCTCTAAAGGGGGTAAACCATGAGCAGCACGTGCTCTATCGCAGGCCTCATTGTAAATACCATCCTGCCAAGATTGTTCGAACTCACGACACGGTGTGGGTCTTTGTGCATAAATCGAACAAGAGACACACTCACCAATAGTGCCTTCTAAGGCCTTACAGCGAGTATTTTGTTTTTGATTAGTCCCCTGCATACAACTCATAAAGGGGGTGACCTGCTCGGTTAAATGTTGGGGCACAATACCGCCTCCACTTTCAGCTTCAGCCCAATAAAAAGAGACGCGAAAATAGGCACAACACGCACCGCAGCTGACACAAGGGTTATCTGAAGGATCAGTTTTTAGGATATGGACATTATTAGTCATATTAAAAAACCATAAATGATTGTTGATAAATCCCCATAGGAAATGGGGGGACGCAACACAAGCAGGAAGCTCAAGAAAACGTTGCTCAAATTTTATTATCTTATGTAATCCCAGCTTATTGCAATAGAACTCAGCACAAAAAACTGGGTTTTTTGATATTATCCAAGGTAAATAAAATCAAAATAGTTATAGCAACGATAAAAAAACCTGCCGAAGCAGGTTTTCTGATATAGATAACAGTTTAATTATTAAACATGTTTTAAATCTGCATCATCATTTTGATTGAATATTGCTTTATCTGTTTCACCCATCAACTGGCTGGTCACTGTCCCTGCTGTCATTGAACCACTGACATTCAATGCAGTACGGCCCATATCAATTAACGGTTCAACTGAAATCAATAGGGCAACTAATGTGACAGGTAAACCCATCGCTGGAAGTACAATTAACGCTGCAAAAGTTGCACCGCCACCGACACCGGCAACACCCGCTGAACTGATAGTAACGATACCAACGAGTGTTGCTATCCAGAGTGGGTCGAATGGGTTAATGCCCATTGTTGGTGCGACCATCACGGCTAACATTGCAGGATAGATACCCGCACAACCATTTTGCCCAATTGTTGCACCAAAGGATGCAGAGAAACTAGCAATCGATTCAGGGATACCAAAACGACGTGTTTGTGTTTCAATATTCAGTGGAATACTTGCAGCACTTGAACGGCTAGTGAATGCAAAGGTTAAAACAGGGCCTGCTTTTTTAAAGAACTTAATCGGGTTCAAGCCTGTTGTCGCAACTAAAATGCCATGTACAACAAACATAATGCCTAACGCAACATAGGACGCAATAACAAAAGTTCCTAGGTTGATGATGTCATGTAAGTTTGAACTTGCTACGACTTTAATCATCAGCGCCATCACACCATACGGCGTTAAACGCATGACTAAACGAACTAATTTCATTGCCCAAGCCTGCATAACATCAATCGCTGCTAAGGCTTTTTCACCACGTTCTTTATCGTCTTTAAACAATTGTAGTGCGGCAACACCCAGGAAGGCGGCAAAAATAACGACACTAATAATTGATGTTGGGTTTGCACCCGTTAAATCCGCAAATGGATTTTTGGGAATAAACGATAAAATTAGTTGAGGTACGGTTAAGTCGGAAACTTTCCCAATATAGTTGCTTTCTATTGCAGATAAACGTGCTGTTTCGGATTGACCTTGAACTAAGCCTTCTGCAGTTAAACCGAATACATTGGCAATTAAAATACCTACTAACGCTGCAATAGCAGTGGTAAATAACAAGGTGCCAATTGTTAAAAAGCTTATTTTACCCAGCGAAGACGCTTTATGTAGCCTTGCCACTGCACTTAGTATTGAAGCAAACACCAATGGCATAATCACCATTTGTAATAGCTGCACATAACCATTTCCGACAATATTAAACCACAGAATGGAGTCTTTTACCGTTTGGTGGCCACTGCCATATACGAGGTGCAGTACTACCCCATAGGCAACACCGAAAACCAGGCCAACTAACACTTTCTTAGATAGGCTCCAGCCTTTAGCCCCTAGTTTTGCTAACAGTATTAGTAGTGCTACAAAACCGAGCACATTAATAATTAAAGGAATATTCATTCCGAACTCCAAATCATATTTTTATAAGGTATGTTACTTGCCCTTTAGTCCTTATTGGTTATAAGGATTTAGTTGCTTCAAACAACTGGTTATATGTTATCAGCTGATAAAACACATTTCTTATACCAAAAAGTAATAAGATAGTATTATTCATACTTACATTATATTACAAAACTATAATTTATGTGGGGAGATATATATCTATTTGATTATGAATATATTTTATAATCACATCAATATGACTATAAAAATCGAATTGATAACCTGCAGGTAACAGGCAGGCACAAACAGTCAAAACAATGGCAACAAAGCGTTCTCCACGTTGGCTATTTTTACCGCGGATCATGGGAAAACAAAAACGCTGGGGGAGTGGCCATAGTAATGGTACTCCAGAAGGAGTGAGCATATCGGCGACGAGATGACTGATATAGCCCAATAAAAAGGCTTGAATAATATCATTTGGGATTGCCCATTCAGCAGGTAGCCATTGATAACAAGAAATCATCAAGAGAAACCATGCAACTAGGCTATGAGTAAACCCTCGGTGCCCACACAACTTGGAAATGGGTAATGAAAAAATTCGCAGTAGTCGTCCAGGAATTGAAGAAGGGTGGTCAATATCGGGCAATAATGCGCCTAATAAGACGCCTGGAACCATGTGCAGCCAATCACCATGAGCAATCTCTGGGGTGATTTGAAGTTTATGAGCCATTATCAAAGAGGCGACGGAAAAAAGCAGATGCCCTTCAGCTGTCATGGTGGATAAAATACCATCTGTTTATCTATACAGTTGATTGGCAGTATAAAGTGTTTGAAAAGAATATGATAGTAGTAGAAAGGTAAAAAAACTCTTATTTATTAGCAGATAAGGGAAGAATTTTATAATTTTACATAATTCCCCTACCTAAGTTAGATAGGGGAGAACACTTATTAAGCACACAAAGTATTTTTAACGTAAATGTTCAGCTTTTAAGTCATTCAGTGAGGCCAATTTGATATCCGCTAAACCAAAGCGCGGGTCATTAAAATGTTTGCTATCAGGTACTACAATTGAACGCATTCTGGCGGCCTTTGCAGAAATCATACCGTTAAATGAATCTTCTAATGAAACGCAATTGACGGGTTTAGTCGATAACTCAGCTGCGGCTTTAAGATAAACTTCAGGATGAGGTTTACTCAAAGGTAAATCAGACGCAGAAATAACCGCAGAGAAATAGTCACGAATATCCAGAAGGTTTAATACTTTTTCCAACATATACAAAGGAGAGGCGGAAGCCAGCGCAATTTTTAAATCCATTGAACGGCAAAGTTCCATGGCATGCTGCACTCCGGGTAGAATAGGGCGAGTTTCTTCAACTAAGCCAACAACACGGTCAATGATACGTTGTGTGGCTTCTTCTTGGCTGCATCCTTGCCAAGGGGAGGCGTGGTACCAAAGCTCCACCACATGGTCAATACGTAAACCTAAAGTATCAGGCAGGGTATCTGCAATTGAAACGTCGACACCCAATTGTGAAAAAATCTCAAGTTCAGCCTGTGCCCAAAAAGGTTCCGAGTCGATCAGTAAACCATCCATATCAAAAATGACTGATTGGATGGGAAGATTATGGTACATGTCAAAACTCCATTCATGTCGTATCTATTAGCGAAGGAGCAATGATATCAGTAAACTGACCTCAAGCGTATTACTTGGGTTAGTATTAAAACAATATTAAAGAATATTCGGACTGCATGAAGTAGAAATATCATGATAAAAGATAACCACACTATTTTGATTAGTCTGAAAGTCTAAACATTGTTATCAATTATGAATTGAAATTTGGAGGCAATGAATATTTTCAGCTATGATTAGCCTTGAGAAATCATTGTAAAAACTTATTAAAAATAATAACGCTGAGGAAAAGCAGTAATGAATTACCATAATGCCAATTATGTCGCAGTCGGCAAACGTATTCTGGGTTGGGTTGTTTTTCTGTTAGCATTAATTTCGACATTGGTGTCTTTAATTAAATTGGCTGGCATGAAGGGGCTCGCAGGTGAAGGGGTCAATGCGGTCGCTAATGATTTTATTAAATTAATGGCGGAAATGACCCGTCAAACTACACCATTCCTAAATTTCTTTTGGAATAATTCACCAGTACCTCAAGTCGCTAATGGGTTTTCCGGTAGCAATATCAGTTTTATCATCATCTTTATTTTTATTTTTGTTGGGCTGGCGCTAAGTGCATCAGGTTTGCGCATGTACCGACAAATTAAGTTTATTCGTGAAAGTTTAGAAGACCACGTGATCATAGAAAAAGCAAAAGGCGTAGATATCTCGAAAGAAGAGCTTGAAGCTAAGGTGACTATTCCACGACACACAATTTTCACTCAATTTTTTCTTCTTTATTTTTGGCCAATTGTATTGGGGGTAGGGTTGTATTTTCTTTTGCGCTTCCTTAATTGGTAATTTTCGTCATACTTCGAACTGTAGCTGTGTTGGCTTCTTTCGGCTATTTGGGTCACATACTTGTGTATGCTCCCCAAACTATCCTCACTTGCCGCCTTGCCACAGCTCGAATTATTTAGAAAATTCATTATTTGTCGTACGCCATACTATGAGGGTGTTGGCTTCTTTCGGCTATTTGGGTCACATATTTGTGTATGCTCCCCAAACTATCCTCAATTGCCGCCTTGCCACAGCTCGAATTATTTAGAAAATTCATTATTTGTCGTACGCCATACTATGAGGGTGTTGGCTTCTTTCGGCTATTTGGGTCACATACTTGTGTATGCTCCCCAAATTATCCTCGATTGCCGCCTTGCCACAGCTCGAATTATTTAGAAAATTAATTATTCGTTATACATAACGCTAAAAAATTTATTTTTCACTCAGTAGGTTATCAATAATCGTGCGTGCTTGCTGGTAGCTTTGTTCGTTACCAAAGATATGGGCTTGGTTAAGTAAATAGTAAAGTTGGTATATTGGTTGTCTATTTAAAAAACCATTGGGCAGTGGCCAAACACTTTGGTAGCCATCAATAATTTGGATCGGAAGATCTTGATATAATGGCAACATCGCAATATCACACTCCCTATCACCCCAATAACATGCGGGGTCATACAGCACCCCTTCAAGATTTTGAGTGATAGCACAGTTAGCCGGCCATAAATCACCATGTAATAAAGAGGGCTGTGGTTGATGCCCAGCAAGTTTGTCCTTAACAATATCGACAATTTGCTGAATATCAGCAAATACCGTCCCTTTTTCAGAGGCGAGTTGTAATTGTAAGCCAATACGCTTTTCTGCAAAAAATGAATTCCAACGCTTTTCCCAGCCATTAGGTTGTACAATTGTGCTTAGCATAGTATCAAAATCAAACCCATAACTAGGCTGTTCTTCCCATTGATGTAAACGCGCTAATTGTTGACCAAAATGCCATGCATTAGTGTTATCGAAAGGTTTGAGAGGGAAATATTCGAGCAGAAGAAAACTGTGGTGCTTATTGCTGCCAACGCCGTAAACCTTAGGAACGGTTATTGTTTGGCTTTTAGCGAGCATTTCAAGTTGTTCAGCCTCTTGTTTAAATAAAGGCAAAAACTCACGCCGGTTTTGTTTAATAAACACGGTGTGTTCGCCATAGTCAATTCTTAACGTATGGTGAATATCACCACCAGACAGAATGACTTTGTTACGTAGCTCCGCCTCTCCTAAGTGTTCACTTAATAAACGACACATTGCTTGCCACATGACTCACCTCGCTCTGCTTTGGTCTTCATTAATATAATACTATAGCGACAGTTTAGGAATTAACAGTGATAATTGTTTAAAAAGAAGAAGCTATCACGAAATTATAGAACAATTATTAGGTGAATAAATATTAATCTAGCCTATGTTCAGCCAAATGAGAATGTTCAGATAATTTAGCTTGAGCTCAAGATCTTGACGCCATTTGCGAGCGATTTCAGGTAAACTGCAAAAAATACTTTCATACTTAAGGAGTGCTATGAACACGGATTTTCAAAAACCGCGCTGGTTAAGAGACTTACTGCGATTCATTCCGCTGAAAAGCCAGTTTGTTCTATTTGGTAATGTTCGAGACCTACAAGCCAGCGAAATTGCACCCACTATAGTGACACCGCTGCCATTTAATCAAGCACTCTTTAATCACTTATTTCAGGCAGGATATGCCTATGTGATTACCTACACGCCACTTATTGGCTTCCAATGCGTGGCAAACCCCAAAGAAAATCCGCAAGCGAGTGCCACATTGATGCAAAACTTAGGTTTGCATATGGCTGATGATAAAGCCGCTGGTGGTATTGATATGCTAAATCATTTGCTGGAAAAATTTATTAACTACAAGCAGCAGCCAATTGCATTATGTATTGATTTCGCCTCTTGCTTGATTTCCCATCGCGATAACCTAACTCCAGCTGAGCACAGCTTATTTACTCGGGCTCTGATGGTTTCTCATCAAGCTAAAACGCGACCAGCAGGGGAAAATAACCAACCGTTTTACAATTCTATTTTTTGGATTGTGGAGAAAGAGACTGACTTGCCGGATTGGTTTTTAGTCAATAACCCTCGAATAAGAGTCATTCCTGTGGCGAAGCCTGATAACCAAATTCGTCGGGTGCTCACGCCGATGCTGCTAGCTTCTTTGACTGATATTAATGGCATAGAGCAGGCAGATAAAGACAGCTTATTTAATGACTTTATTGATGAGACAGAAGGACTCTTATTACTGGACTTAACGGCGATAGTGCAGCTAGCGCGGATTGAAAATGTCCCTGTGACGCGAATTAGTGATGCAGTAAGACGTTATAAAGTGGGAATAACGGAAGATCCGTGGAAAAAAATCGATAAACAGAAAATACATGACGCGCCACAGATAATTTCTCGCCGAGTTAAAGGCCAACAACATGCCGTCACCCATTTATTGGATATCATTAAACGTGCCATGACGGGAGTGGGGGGGCATAAAGGAGGCCGACCTCGGGGCGTTTTATTTTTAGCGGGGCCAACGGGGGTAGGAAAAACAGAACTGGCGAAAACAGTGACTCAATTGCTATTTGGTGATGAAAGTGCCTACATCCGTTTTGATATGTCTGAATTTAGCGCTGAACATGCAGACCAACGCTTAATTGGTGCTCCTCCTGGTTATGTCGGGTATGACTCTGGTGGTGAATTGACGAATGCCATTCGTGAGAAGCCATTTAGCGTGGTGCTGTTTGATGAGATAGAAAAAGCGCATCCGCATTTAATGGATAAATTTCTACAAATTATTGATGATGGCGTGTTGACATCAGGCCGTGGAGATCGTGTCTATTTCTCGGAATCTTTAATTATTTTCACGTCAAATCTCGGTATTTATCGTTTAGATGCGAATGGTGAGAGAGTAGCGAATGTGCAACCCAGTGAGCCTTTTGAAACGGTGACACGCAATGTGAAAAGTGAGATCGAACGTCATTTTAAATTAGTACTAAATAGGCCTGAGTTACTCAATCGAATTGGGGAAAATATTATTGTTTTTGATTTTATTCGCCCCGATGTGGCACAACAAATATTTGAGCAAATGGTGGACAATATTCTTTCTGGTTTGGAAAAACAATCGCTGACGATCACCATTTCCCCACAAGCAAAAGAAACGCTAAAACAGCATTGTTTAGCCGATTTATCGAATGGGGGGCGAGGAATACGCAACCAATTGGAAAGCTACCTAATTAACCCGTTATCTCGTGCTATTTTTGACCAAGATTTACAACCTAATTCGGCCTATCAAATCGTCGAAATTACCACAGGTGAAACCACCCAAATCACTTTAGCTGCGATGGGTAATTGATGTGATGAATATTAGTATTTCACGAATTCATTTTCCAATTATGGCTTTAGGCCCCGGAAAACGTATTGGTATCTGGTTTCAAGGCTGCTCATTACGCTGTAAAGGCTGCCTTTCTCCTGATACATGGCAAGTGAAAGACAATAACATCACGGTAGAACAATTACTGGAACAGATCACTGAGTGGCTACCATTGGCGGATGGCATCACGATTTCAGGGGGAGAGCCGTTTGAGCAGCCGGAAGCCTTATCTGCATTAGTCAGTGGAATTAAACAGCGAACGGATGCGGATATTTTGGTTTATAGCGGTTATCAATGGGAACACATCGAAGAGAGTGTTTCACAAATGGCTCCCTATATTGATGCGTTGATCAGTGAGCCCTTCAAAGTGGCGCTTCCGCAAACCCAAATGCTTAAAGGTAGTGATAATCAACAATTACATATGCTGACGCCATTAGGTAGGACGCGGTTTATAGCATATCAGCGTGCGACGACACCCGAGGATAAAGTGTTGGATTTAGCGTTTGACGAAACTGGGCGGCTATTTTTGGCTGGTGTTCCTGAACGTGACGATATGTTGCGCCTGCGTACTCTGATTGAACAGCAAGACCAGTCTTTGCAACAACTAAAAAAATAACTAATTGGATGAATGGATGACCATGATACGTTTTTGCCCTCACTGCCAAACAGAGCGACCGTTAACTGAGATTTTTTGTGCTGGGCAAATTAAAACACCGCAAGGAGATAATCAGCTTTGTGGTTGGGATTTAACCCTTGAACCCATTCATGAGTCTGGTTGGCGTCCTATTGATGTACCCAATAGCTCGGTTGAGCGTCCACAACTCCATATCGATGAAAACAATCAGAATAACCAAATTATTGAGCAAAGAGTTTGTGTGAACGGGCATCCAATGGGCGAGGGGGATTTCATCTGCCTCGAATGTGGGGAAGATGCCGCTGTCGAACTTAGAAATACTGAGGAACCATCTCAAACACGGATAGGCAATTGGCGACTTGAGCGACGTATTAACCAAACTGATAGTCCAAGGGAACGTTACTTAGTTACACATATTGAAAGTGAAAAAAGTGGCGTACTAACCTTATATCAAAAAGGTGAAGAACCTGATCCCACTATTTACCAAGTACTTCAACTGATCCCAACAGACCACGTGCCTGAGTTTTATGAAACGGGTCGCTGGGAAAACCGTGCTTGGCATGTGACAGAATTACTGGAAGGTGGCTCACTCAACCAATTTATTCAGCAAGGGGATTTTTGGCAACCTCATGAAATTCCAAAATTAGTTGAGGAAATGGGGCAAGCGATAGCGGCATTTACCGAGCATGGTTTGCGCCATCGTAATCTGTGTCCCGCTAATTTATTGATCCGCAGCCGTGAGCCTTTAGATATCGTGGTTATTGAATATGGCTCTGCGAGTTTGTCTGAATTTGACCTTGATATCGTAACACCTTTGGATATTTCCCGTTATAGCGCACCAGAAACTTTAGCTGGTGGTGTGAGTGCTGCATCAGACTGGTGGAGTCTCGGGGTTATTCTATTAGAGCAACTAACCCGAGGGCAGTGTTTCGCCCAAATTCATGATAATGCATTTTTAATCCGAGTCATGACCAATGGTGTTGATTTACCTGATGATTTAGATCCCAACTTACAACTATTATTACGTGGATTACTGTGTCGGGATCGTTTTTTACGTTGGCAATGGCCGCAGGTGTCCGCGTGGTTGGAGGGGAAAGCCGTCCAAGCCCCACAAACCGCGATAGCAGGCTCGTCAGCTCAATACCATCAAGTCCAGTTTGCAGGTCAGCAATTTTCTCAGCCAGATACTTTTGCCATGGCTGCAGGTGAACAAGCGCATTGGGATGATGCAGTCCAATTTTTGTTACGCGGGGAGTTAACATCATGGCTCGCAAAATTTGATAATAGTCAGGAGCAGCTCAAGCAACTTCAGGGCTTTTTAGACAGTGAAAAATCGCTAGATGAGTCTGAGCAGAGTGAAATAAATCAAGATATTAAGCTCACTCTAGCCTTAAAAATCCTCAACCCGAATATGCCATTTATTTATCGTGGTGAAATTATTACGCCTGCATGGTTATTAGAACAACCCGCTCTTGCCTATGCACTCATTAGCGAGCCATTAAATCAACACATTCAGTATATTGATCCACAACATTGGCTCGTACAGCTCTACCATCGCCAATGTTTAGTACGCCAACGCGCTGAACAATTGAATATATTACTCAATGAAGAAAGCCTGAAACTGTATTTGTTGATCACGTCAATTAGCCAGCTCGCTGCGCGTTGGGAATTGCTGCATAGCCAGTTTCCTGACTCTCATAACGAAAGCCTACAAGCCTTATTAGATAGACAAAATCGACAAGAAATTGATTATATTTTATTGCTAAGTGCCGATCTTGGGCAGTTTATTGCTTTGAGCACGTTAGTCGAGCAAGCCTTTGAATTAGCGGAACAAAATGATATCCACAGTTTTGATAAAGCAATAGCCAAAAACCAACTTTTGTTACCAAGAGGGGAGCTATACCAGCTCATTAACCTCCGAGTCAGTGATTTTAAACGTATTGGGCTTCCTGAACTCGATAGTTGGGTGGATAACTTTTTATTAACGCGTCGCTTGCCGTTAGAAAAAATACTCGTTTTGCTCGCTATTCCATTCGAACATTGGCAAGTCCCCGAGTCACAAAAATATGTTCTTGAAGTTCTAAGGTTTTTTACACAAAAGCTCACGTCAGTGACACAACGTGGAAACCTAGTGCGCATGCGTTTAACGCAAAATACTGGACGAGTCGATTTAATGGAATGCGATAGCCCGGTTCGCCGTGCGAATATGCTACTCGAACATTTATTGAATCGTAAAAAAAGTGCGGTTACCATTGATAGTGATTTGCTATTACAACATCAAGGTGTTAATAACCGGTTACGGATCCTACACTCAGATACGCAGTTATATCAACGGGATACAGGTATTGATGGCATGTATCTTGGTTTCCCATTCTTATTATTGCACACACAGCCGAACCAAATTAAGCCACGAATAGCGCCTTTGTTTTTATGGCCGGTTTCGTTGCGTACTTCTTTAGCTCAAAATAGCCCCATTCAGCTTAGTTTTGATCAGGAACGGGGGGCAATACGCTTAAATCCAGCACTAGCAAGCTTTGCGGGTATACCTTCAGTGACTGAATGGCAAACAGTATTAGATAATTTATTATCTAAAGCGGGTTTAACCATTGAAGATATGATGGAAACACTTTCGTCTTTATTGCCGATACAAGGTACGGAACTGACGCCACTACCGTCGATCACTGCTCCAATTGCAGAGAATAGTGCACAAATCTGTTGTTCAGCGGTACTCTTCCATACCTCGTTTATTGGCCAGGCGATGAGTAGCGATTTACAGCAAATTGCTGGGCAACCGATTTCTCAAACAGCCTTAGCGACAATGCTAAAAGTCACGCCGCTCGACAACATAAATGGAATACAGTCAGATAATTTACTTAACCAGTATGCGTTGTCATTGGCCGATCCATCACAAGAACAAGTAGTTCAAGCTGCTCAAGGGAATACGGGACTATTGATTGAAGGGCCGCCAGGAACAGGGAAAAGTCAAACCATCGTGAGTTTGATTGCGGATGCAATAGGACGTCAGCAAACCGTTTTAGTGGTATGTCAAAAACCTGCGGCACTAGAGGTAGTCTATAAGCGTTTGATTGCGAATGGATTAGGAGATAGAGCGCTATATATCAGCCAAAGTCAAAGAGGGCGTGACACTATTTTGGCAGTGAGGGAGCAAATTGAGCAACTTTGGGAACAAGGAAAAAGCCAGCTCAGTGAGCGTGATTGGCTAGGAGAAAGAACTCATCTTGTTAATCGCGTTCAACTTTTTGAACGAAAATTAGACAGTTATTTTCACTCGCTGAATAATATCGACGAAAAGTTTCAAGTATCTTATAAACAAGTATTAATCCAATTGATTGAACTTGAAAAGCTTCCTCATTTTGATATTGATGAACAGAAAATTAAGCCATTATTAGCACAACTTGATAGTCATACGATTGAGCAACTAACGGATGACTTGAAGTTACATACATATACATGGTGGCAATTGGATTATGAAAATAATGCACTAAACGCCTTAGCGCAGTTTACGGCAGGCGATCCTCAATATTTATTGTTTAATCAATCTATTACTACATTGATTGAGACGGAAAAGCAGCGTGATGAAGCCTACCAAACAGAATATCAGCAAATTACGTTGACTCAATTATCGACTCATGAGCAATGGTTAACACAGTATGAAACACAATTTAACCAACTAACGACTGAACAATGGCAGGCACTCTCCCGTTGGTTACCACTCTTTAGTGGTGAAGCGGGAAATTCCATTATTCGCCAACTTCAGCAGTTGTATGAGCGTTTATTATCGATTAGTGAAGAGAATACAGACCCGTTATTATTCCCTGTACTTAGGGAGGTTGATAATCAGCATCTTGCCCAATTATCTCGGGCATTGATGGAAACAATACAAGGGTCATGGTTGCGTTTCTTGAACCCGTATTACTACCGTCGGCAAAACCAATTAAAGTCATTTATGGCAAGCAGCGGCTTAGCATCTACGACTGAAAAACAGACGTCAGTGCATAACACCATCGCCGCTGAGCAACAATGGCGTTTGCTTGCACAGGAATTACAGCCGCTATATCAACAGCTTGGTCTTGAACTTCAGTTGGGTCACCAATGGCGTAGTACATTGCAACCGCTAGTCATGCAACTAAAACAAGTCGCGGATATGGCTGAGCTTCTCGCTCAGTACCCTGAACCAGTGCATTTTATAGACGCGATTATTCAGCAACAAAAAACAGGATTTACTCATCAATGCTATGAAGTCAGGGCGGCCATAGCAAAATTACGCGCAGGAACGGAAAGCTTAAACCAGCTGAGTGAGCTAGGTAGCGTATTTTCATCAGAAACAGTTGAACGGTTTAAAATGGCCATAGTAAACGGCGAGTCATATACCGCTGAACTGGTGAAAATCGAGGAACAAAAAGAAAATTTATTACGTTACCAAACATTTAGGTCGGATACTCAACACTTTTCGCCGCAGCATTGGGGACTCCTTGGGCTATTAAAACCGGCAATTCAGTCGCTTATTGCCAATGACAATTTCACAACGCAATGGCGAGAACAATTAGTCCAAACTGTTAACTATTACTTCTGTCTGTTCACTAAAGCGCAGTTAGTGGCAACATTGCCTGCATTAAGCACCAACCACGACCAGCTGATGTCGGATCTAGCCGAATTAGAGAATGCCCAAAGACAATTACAACAATTCAATAAATTGGCATTGACGGCGAATATAGATATCAAAATGTTAGGAAGCCGTCGTGAATGGGAAGAAATTACTCGTTTAGCAGGGCCAAGAGCTCGACGTTTGAGGGAGTTTATACAAGAAGGTCGAGAGATTGGATTAATGCAACTACGCCCCGTTTGGCTGATGACACCCGATGTGGCGAGCCAAGTACTTCCACTTGAAAGCGCTATGTTTGACAGTGTTATCTATGACGAAGCCTCACAGATGCCAATTGAATTTGCATTATCGACCTTATTTAGAGCTAAGCAGGCTATTGTTAGTGGCGATGAAAAGCAAATGCCGCCTTCAAAATTTTTCACAGGAAAGCTAATTGAAGAGGATATTGATGACGAAGAGGATGACCAACAAGAATTGGCGGGAGAGCAATGGGATTATCGGCAAATCAGTGATTGTCCTGATTTATTGCATTTAGCGCGAACCGTATTACCTATTCATACGCTGGATATTCATTACCGTTCTGCCTACCGAGAACTAATCAATTTCTCCAATTTCGCCTTTTATGAAAATAGGCTCAATATTCCAGCGCACTTTTCAGCCAAAATGGTCAGTGAAATTAAGCCATTACAGCTTATTCCAGTTAATGGTACTTATGTTAACCAAAGCAATGAAGCGGAAGCTATCGTCATCGTAGAACATTTGGCCTCAATGTGGCAGCGGCCTTTCGAGCAACGCCCTTCGGTGGGGGTAGTTACATTTAACCAAAAGCAAGCTACATTAATTAACCAAATAATTCAATTACGTGCAGCACAGGATGAAGACTTTCTTCAAGCCTATGCGAAGGAAACCAAACGCACTCATAATGACGAAGATATGTCATTTTTTGTGAAAAATGTGGAAAATGTGCAAGGTGATGAACGAGATGTGATTTTATTTTCTACCACATTTGGTCGCAATACACAGGGGACATTCAGACGTAACTTCGGGGTATTAGGGCAAACCGGTGGAGAACGGCGTTTAAATGTTGCTATTACTCGTGCTCGTCAGCAAGTCGTGATTATGTCATCGATGCCAATAGATGAAATTTCTGATTTATTAGCCACTTACCGCAAACCAGAAATCCCACGGGATTATTTACAAGGCTATCTGGCTTATGCATTAAATGCATGTAACCCATTAATGCAAAAAGAAAACGAAAAACTTCTCCACCGCATGTGCCATACGCGGTCTGCAGTTGATAGCGAAACGCTCCCGAAAAATGCGTTTGTCGATTCGGTCATGGATTTTATTCGACAAAGTGGCTGGCAGGTAACTACCGCAAGCCAAAATGGGGTATTCCATTTTGATGGTGTTGTTGAGGAGCAAACCAGTGGTCGTTTGCTCATCGGTATTGAATGCGACATACCATCACATCCATTATTGAAAACAGCCCGTTCTAGGGAACTGTGGCGTAGCGCTGTTTTGACGCGAGTGGTACCCGCGCGTTATCGAGTTTCTCTTATCGAGTGGTATCAAAATCGTGATTTGGCACAGCAACGGCTGCATGGCGCCATTTCTCAGGCTTTATTAACCTCAACCTCCTCTCAAATAGAGAGCTTAGACCCGCAAGAAGGTGCGTTATGAGTTCATCGGTTCATCGTATAACTGTTAGGGAAATGAATGAAATTCAGTGCCGGCGTCAGCTTGTGGTAGCTAAACGTCGATTTAAACAGTGGCAAATATTGGCAAACAATAGCCAATATCATCAGCCGCGTATTGCACAAATCACACAAGCTTATCAGCAGCTAATGGAAAATGCTGCTCAGCTTGCCACATTGTCATCACGCAATTTAAGCTTATTGAATAACCAATTGGTTGAGTTTACTGGGACACTGAATAACGAAGTACAGGAAGTTCGTGAGCAACAACTTGAAAAACAAGCGTTATTAGCCCGGACAAAAAAACACAGAGAACATAATTTGGCTGAGTTAATCACATTGGTTCGTGAAAAACTGCCAAATGAAGTCGAACTACTTGCACAATTAGTTTCGGCAAGTGAACAGGATGAAAATCAATCGAATAAACTGATTTTTAAAGCACTCGCTTTATTGAGTCCGCAATCAGCAGCATTAACGCCAACAGCTGTGGCATTATTGAATCAACTAAAAGCACAATCTGAAGGCGTAAAACAATTCTGGCAATCAGGCTTACCTCAAACGCCGTTTGCTAAGCAATGTGAACAGATCCTATTGATGATTGAAAAACTGAAATTGATGACCTCAATTGATGATGCTCAACGTGCTGAGCAACAACTGGTTGAGCTTCGGGAGCTTAAAGAAGGCACACAGCGCCATTTACGTGCCGATTCATTGATCATGACATTGGCGGAGCAATTAAAGTTAAGCCAGCAACGCGTCGAACTTATCGATAAAATTGAACAGCTTTGTGATGAATTGGCTATTTTTGCGAGTGACGAAAATGAAGTCATGATTTCGAATGCGCTAGCGAGTATACAATCAAGCTCGATAGAAGCGTTAACCACATGGATCGATAAGCTAGGCAGCGCAGTGAGTGTAGCCGAGCAACAAGTTGTTGCTGCTGCACAAAGGAAAACGGTCTTAGATGGGTTAGGGAAACTCGGTTATCAAGTTCAAGATACGGATGTTAAAGCATGGCTGGAGGATGGCAAAGTGGTTGTCACACATCCTGCCACGCCGGGATATGGGCTTGAATTAGGCGGGAAACAAGCGCGTTTTCAAGCGCGTACAGTGGCTTTTTCTGCAGGGCGAGATAATTCACGAGACTTGGATGTTGATGCAATTTGGTGCAATCAGCACCAACAATTACAAGATATTATTGCTCAAACAGATGCGGAACTTGTTGTTGAACAGGCGCTACCAGCTGGAAGTGGCGAAATGAAAGTGTATGAAACTCAATCTGAAGAGCAACGTCGCAATATTGCTATAAACCAACCCAAAACACGCAGTAAGTAAATATGGCTAAAAAAGCTTTAGTCGCATATTAGGAAATTATTTAAAATAAAAAAGCTGAATTCGTTAGGCGCGAATTCAGCTTTTTTGTTATGTCTGCCATTTATTATGCGGTATGCATACTTTGTGGGTTTGTTTGTCCTTTTTTACGGGCTAATACGATTTTGCTATACAGTAATGCAATCACAAAATACACAGCCTGAGTAACAACGATAGTTGGCCCAGTTGTCGCATTGATGTGGAAACTCAAAATAGTGCCTATGACGCTGGATGTCACTGAAGCGATGATGGCGACTACCAGCATTTTACCGAAGCTCCGGCATAGGACAAATGCAATAATTCCCGGTGAGATCAGCATGGCAATAACTAAAATGATCCCAACCGCTTGCAGTGAAGCGACAATGGTTAATGCAAGTAAAGACAGTAAACCATAATGTATCAGTTTGACGGGTAGGCCAATCACTCGGGCTTGGTTAGGGTCAAAACAATATAGCATAAAATCTTTACGTTTCAGTAAGATAATCGCAATGGTGACGCCTGCAAATAACAAGATTTGTTTAAATTCGCTATCCGTGATCCCTAAAATATCGCCAAAAAGAATATGTGTTAGGTGCTGTTCTGTATCTATTTTAGCGAACATCACTAAACCGACAGCAAACATCCCGGAAAACACAATCCCCATGACGGTATCTTCTTTTATCCGACTATTTTCTTTTAAATATCCCGTTGCGACAGCGCAGAATAAGCCAGAGGCGAACGCACCAATAGCCAAGGGAATACCCAATAAAGAGGCAATGATGATCCCAGGTAACACGGCGTGGGAAATTGCATCCCCCATGAGTGACCAACCTTTTAATACTAAAAAGCACGATAAGATGGCACACACGGTTCCGCTAACAATTGCGGTTATCAATGCTTTTTGCATAAACGGAAATGCAAATGGAGCCATCAATAAGTCAATGAAATCACTCATGAGATGCTCCTTGTTGGTGTGATTGGTGTAGTTGAGCGACTTCCTTTTTGGCTTTACGTTTTGAGGCAAGAATACCGTGCTTAGGTGCAAAGAAAAATGCCAGCAGGAAAATAATAGTCTGTAGGGTGACAATTAACCCACCGGTAGCACCATTAAGGAAATAACTGATATAAGCGCCAACAGCACTGGTTACGGTACCAATCGTGACTGAAATAATGAGTAAGCGTTTAAATTGATCGGTTAATAAATAAGCGGTTGCACCTGGTGTAACAACCATCGCAATAACAAGGATTGCCCCAACAGTTTGTAAGGCAGCGACGGTACAAGCACTTAATAAGGTAAAGAAAATAATTTTTAGGCGTAATGGATTCAAGCCAATGGACCGCGCGTGGCTTTCATCAAAAAAAACGGCTAATAAATCTTTCCATAAGCACAACAGAACAATAAATGAAACGCCGATAATAATTTCTACTTGTAACACGTCAGAATCCGCAATACCTAAAATATTACCAAAAATAATACTTTGCACATTGACGGATGTTGGGTTCAATGAAACGATCAACAAACCTGCCGCAAAAAAAGTAGAAAAGATAAAGCCAATAACAGCATCTTCACGTAAACGAGTTAGATGCTTTATTAATGTCATGGCAAGTGCTGCAAGGATCCCGGTAAAAAAGGCGCCTGCCGCATAGGGTAAACCTAAAGCATAAGCACCAGCCACTCCTGGGACAACGGAGTGGGAGAGCGCATCTCCCATTAATGACCAGCCTTTTAACATCAAATACGCTGATAAAAATGCACAGACAGCACCAACAATGGCGCTGACCCAAATGGCTTTTATCATAAAATCATATTCAAAGGGCTGTAATAACATCTCAATCATTCGGAACCCTTAGCTTGGTTTTTTCGAACAGGCGCATCATGGTCATGACCATAGAATACAGCTGCTCTTTCATCATCGGTAATGACGGTGACAGAGCGTGGGTCATCATCATCATGAAGCTCTTGACCTGACAGGTTAATATGACGCAGCACACCACCAAACGCATTTTGTAGATTACGCTGTGTAAACGTGGTTTCGGTTGGGCCACTGGCTAACACTGTGCGATTGATTAAAATTACGTGGTCGCAAAACTCAGGCACACTGCCCAAGTTATGTGTTGAAACGAGGATAAGGTGGCCTTCGTCACGCAAACTACGCAGCAGGTCAATAATGGCGTTTTCAGTTTTAACATCAACCCCCGTAAAGGGTTCATCAAGGAGTAAAACTTTGCCTTCTTGTGCAAGTGCTCGTGCTAAAAAAACCCGTTTTTTCTGACCGCCTGAGAGCTCGCCTATTTGGCGATGCTCAAGTCCTGCAAGATCAACCCGTTCTAATGCCATTTTGACAGCGTCTTTATCGGCTTGTTTAGGGATGCGAAAAAAACCCATCTTGCCATATCGGCCCATCATCACAACATCTGAAACGAGAACAGGAAAGTTCCAGTCTACTTCTTCTGTTTGTGGGACATACGCAATCACGTTTTCTTTCAGAGCCGTTTTTATCGGCTGGTCATTTAATGTCACACTGCCAGAAGATGGGGTGACAAGCCCCATAATGGTTTTAAATAGCGTGGACTTTCCACTTCCATTTACGCCAACTAAGGCACAAATAGAGCCACCAGAGATTGTAAAGCTTGCGTCATAGATGGCGGTGTGACCATTGTTATATGTCACTGTCGCATCATCGACGATAAGATTCGGGTGTTCGAATTGACTTGAGTGATTCATATTACTGTGAAAATCCTTTCGCTATCGTGTCTACAGTCGTATTTAAAAGGTCTATATAGGTTGGTACCGGGCCATCGGCCGCTGACAATGAGTCAACATATAATACGCCACCGTATTTTGCCCCTGTTTCTTTGCTGACTTGGCGAGCAGGCTTATCAGAGATTGTACTTTCACTAAATACCACAGGAATGTTGTATTTACGGACGGTATCAATCACCTTTTTTACTTGTTGAGGAGAGCCTTGCTCTTCCGCATTGATTGGCCATAAATAGACTTCTTTAAAGCCATAATCTTTTGTTAAATAGCTAAATGCGCCTTCACTTGAAACTAACCAACGTTCATTTTCTGGAATGCGGTTTAAGCGCTCACGTAAAGGGGCATCAAGCTCAGCAATTTGCTGCGCATATTTTTTCGCATTAGCATTATAGGTTTCTGCATTTTCAGGATCATATTTGACTAATGCTTGACGAATATTCTCAATATAAATCTTAGCATTGGCAGGTGACATCCATGCATGTGGGTTCGGGTTATCTTTATACTCACCTTCACGAATTGGCATTGGCTCAATACCTTCGGTGACTACGACAGCAGGGACATTTTTAAAGTTTTCAAAGAAACGTTTGAACCAAACTTCCAGGTTCATCCCATTCCATAAAATTAAATCAGCGTCATAGGCTTTCATAATATCTTTAGGCGTCGGTTGATAACCGTGAATCTCAGCCCCTGGTTTCGTTATAGACTCGACAATTGCCGCATCTCCAGCTACATTTTGAGCGATATCTTGGATAATAGTAAAAGTGGTGACAACCTTAAATTTTTTAGCAAAAGCTGGCTGGCTAAAAAAGATGACTGCTATCAAAGCAAACATACTGGTTAGTAAAGGTGCAGATAATCGAGATACGTTCTTCTTCATAAAAGTTGACCCTGACATTATTAGTTTAGCGTTTTTTAACATAGAGTTGTTAAGGTTTATAACAATTATATTTTATATCTCAATTGATAATGATAATCAATATCAATTGAGGAAAATAAACATAAAAATTGTGGAATAGCATTATTTATCATTATAGGCTTCTAAGTCCCATGGCTATTTGTATGACTAAAACACGTCCTGAAGTAAAAGTTAAGTAAAAATTATTTTATTTTTCTTGGGATTAGTTATTCTGCCATCGGCTTTCATCGCAGAGGATTCGACAGTGAAAAAAATAATTGGCGGTACTTTTGTGCTACTGCTACTTGCAGGTTGTTCAAGCGAGCCAGATAGGCCTGTAACAAAACAGCGGATGTTAGAGCCTACAGGGCCAATAACAGCACAAAATACGGCATTCCCAAGAACGCCTTTTGATGAGTTTATTCGTGAGTCTGCGGCTCGTTATAGTGTTGATGAAGCTTTAATTAGAGCGATTATTGAGGTCGAATCCAACTTTAGGCCTGAAGTTGTCAGTAAATCCAATGCAATAGGTTTGATGCAGATTAAAGCTTCGACAGCGGGGCGTGACGCATACCGTTATCAGGGGAAGTCGGGAGAGCCGAGTTCTCGTGACCTAAAAGATCCACAAAAAAATATTGATATTGGTACAACTTATATTCGTATTTTAAGGGAACAACACCTTGCTGGAATAAGCCACCCTCAGACATTATATTATGCAACGGTTGTCGCATATGTGAACGGGGCGGGGGCATTATTAAGAACATTTGATAACGATAAAGGCCGTGCAATTGCGATGATTAACAGCTTATCACCGGAAGAATTTTATCAGCATGTACAAACAAAGCACCCTGCACCGCAAGCCCCGCGCTATTTGTGGAAAGTTAAAAATGCTTACAATGCATTAGCGATGTCTTATTGATATTCTTTCATTAAATGTGGGAGCTGCGCGACAATTTCAACAATACCGTTGATAACAAATTGCACTCCCATACAGATTAATAAGAACCCCATTACCCGAGCGATCGCATCAATACCACTATTACCTAACCATCTCATAATTGAAGTTGCACCTTTTAAACCAATCCAAACGATAAGACTAGCAATAAAAAAGGTGATCACGGGGGCGATTTTTAAAACCCATGGAGCAAAGCTCACATTACCTTGTAATGATGCTGTGGAGCTGATGATCATGGCGATAGTACCAGGGCCGGCAGTACTTGGCATTGCGAGGGGAACAAAGGCAATACTAGGGGATTCTTGGCGCTTTTTGGGAACATTTGGGTCATCAAGGGCATTAGTCGTCGGGTCTTCCCCAACATCACTACTAGGAAACAGCATACCAAAGCCAATAAATGCCACAATTAATCCACCTGCAATTCTAAGCCCCGGTATTGATATTCCGAATGTATTCATGACTAATTGGCCCGCGTAAAAAGCGATAGTCATAATTGCGAATACATAAATAGAAGCGAGTAATGATTGATGGTCACGCTGTTCTTTTGTCATATTAGCAGAAATGCTTAACATGACCGCAATAGCAGTTAAAGGGTTGGCTAGAGGAAGTAGTAGCACAAGACCAATACCAACGGCTTGAAATAACTCAAAAAAATTTGTCATGGAAGTTCGATTCCAGCTCCTGATTAATGAAAATAAAGCGCCTTATCTCAAATGATAGCAAAATTTCTTATAGATCTGTAGGTTAGCATTTATATCTAGTGAGACACTTTATGGAGGTAGGTGGTTACGATACTGAAGAATAAGGATTGATATCATTTATTAGCTTATAGATAATTGAAGTTGTTCACATTAACTGTGGATAACAAGGGCTTTCATCTGTGAATAACTTGTATTATCTATTAAATAACAATGAGATATGATGTTGTGGCAAAAGTATTCAATTTTTACAGGCAAAAAAAAACCTTTTTATAGGGGATAAAAAGGTTAAGGGCATTTAGTAACAGGTTGTCTTTAAGTTGATATGGGATTTATTATATCTGCTGCAATGTTATTTACTGATAATTTATGTAAATTCATTAAAAGAATTCAATGTAACAGACGACCAAAGAGTAAAAAAATATGTTAAACGGAATCAACCATTTAACTTTAGCTGTAACTAATCTAGATAAAAGTATTGGTTTTTATCAATCACTACTTGGTATGACGTTACATGCGAGTTGGAAAAAGGGCGCCTATATCTCCTGTGGCGATTTATGGTTATGTTTATCATTAGATACAACTCGCCAATTTTCGTCCCCAGAAAAAACGGATTACACACACTATGCCTTTAACGTTGATGCGAAAGACTTTCTTATCGTTGTTGATAGGCTAATGCAAGCGAATGTTATTGTCTGGAAAGAAAATAAAAGTGAAGGAAATTCTTTTTATTTTCTTGATCCTGATGGCCACAAATTAGAATTACATGTAGGCGGTTTATTGCAACGCTTAAAGAGTTGCCAAGAAAAACCGTATGAGGAAATGAAATTTTATTAAAAAGAGTTATGGATTTCTTTACAAAGGATTTTTAGTTTTAAAAATAGCTTTACGCAGAGTTGTATATCCTATTTTCAGTTAATTTTGAATAATAGGAAAAAAAATGAAAAAACTCATAGCAACATTAGCTGGGGCGTTTATGCTATTAGTTTTGGCATTTGCCATGTTACTAATCATTTTTCCTCAGCAGTGGAAACAAAGTATTTATCCAAGTTTATCTCAAGTATTGCCTGCATCGCTCAGTACTGTCTTGCCGCAAGGTTTAGCAAGTAATAATATTTGTGATAGCTTGGAAGATAATTTGCAAAGTTTTGCTGACTATTTAAAAGTTAATCAAGACGTTGTAGATATTAAAGGCATGAATAGCTTAGATGAACAGTTAGCGAATATCCAAGCTCGAATCGATGCAATGCCAAGTGATGTGCGGAATTTAGTTTGCCAACAGGAATATAGTAAGTTAGAAGGCTTAAAAAGTGTCTTTTCATTAGGTCCCACTAACTAATTATTTTTGCTATTAATATTACTCCTCTACATATTCTTCCACTCAAATTTATCTATTCAATTATGATATGCTAATAGCAACATTTTGGCTTGCAGGTAACATAATGAATATATTTAAATTGCCATTATTGAATTGGTTAGTTGCTAATGGGATAGCGGTTTATTTTCTTTTTAGACAAGGGCTTTTAGACTGGACGTTTTCTGGTTGGATGGGAATTTTAGGTATCTTAGTGGCGCTTGAAAGTGTAAGTTGGGTTGTGGCGAGTCTTTATTATTTTTATAAACATAAAACATCACCAAATCCTACTGTAAAGGCAACGCATTTAGTGACTAATGGGCCCTATCGATTTTCACGTAATCCAATGTATTTAGCTTTTACATCAATGAGCTTAGCTTTAGCTTTTTTCTCGCACTCTCCTTATTTTTTGGTAGCAGGTTTGGTCTTTTGGTTAATTACCGATCTGTACACTATTCCCCAAGAAGAACGCTTTTTAGCGGAAAGATTCACTGAAGAGTGGGAGCGTTATCGCAAGCAGACACGACGTTGGCTATAATTACTGAAGAATTCATTGTATCCAGTGGATCGCATTGGTATTCACTTTCTTTCGCAAAAAAAGAGAAACTATTTCCTGTATTAGATAGCTTATTTGCCATTTAATCGGGAAGGTATTGATTTTTCATATGAAGAATAACAATTAGCGGCTTTACGCTATCGCCATAAAATAGGTCTGTGTTATCATTAGTAATTGAGTTACTCACGATGTGGGGAAATAGGGCGCTTAAGTTGTCTATATTTGTGTACATATCTCGCATAGTGAAGTGAGAAATCGTTAGTAACGTATTGATTTATAACTTTGGAATAATCAAGCAAGTGATCTGGCGTGTGGGTCACCACTGCTGATAAGGATTTTTTAATGCCTGTTATTACTCTTCCTGATGGAAGTCAGCGTCAGTTTGAGCATCCCGTTTCAGTGATGGATGTTGCTCGTGACATCGGAGCGGGTTTAGCTAAAGCCTGTATCGCGGGTCGAATTAATGGTGAACGTGTTGATGCATGTGAAATAATTGAACATGATGCAAACGTGTCCATTATTACGAGCAAGGATGAAGACGGACTCGAAATTATTCGTCACTCTTGTGCTCACCTGTTAGGCCATGCCATCAAGCAATTATGGCCAAATACGAAAATGGCGATTGGGCCTACTATCGACAATGGTTTTTACTATGATGTCGATTTAGACCACATGCTGACGCAGGAAGACTTGGAAAAGCTTGAAAAGCGTATGCTTGAGCTTGCCAAAACAGATTATGAAGTGGTGAAAAAACGTGTTTCTTGGAGTGAAGCTCGTGAAACTTTCGTTGCCCGTGGCGAAGACTATAAAGTTGAAATTTTAGATCAAAACATTAGTCAAGATGACCGCCCTGGTTTATATCATCACGAAGAGTATGTTGATATGTGTCGCGGTCCACACGTACCAAACATGCGTTTTTGCCACCATTTTAAATTACAGAAAGTGGCTGGCGCATACTGGCGTGGTAACAGCGATAACAAAATGCTGCAACGTATTTACGGCACCGCATGGGCTGATAAAAAACAATTAGCAGCCTATTTGTTGCGTTTAGAGGAAGCTGCTAAGCGTGACCACCGTAAAATTGGCAAACAATTAGATTTATACCATATGCAAGAAGAAGCGCCGGGTATGGCGTTCTGGCATAATGACGGTTGGACAATTTTCCGTGAACTGGAAACCTTTGTACGCACTAAACTGAAAGCCTATAATTATCAGGAAGTGAAAGGGCCATTTATGATGGACCGCGTCTTATGGGAAAAAACAGGTCACTGGGATAACTATAAAGATGCCATGTTCACGACGTCATCTGAAAACCGTGAATATTGTGTCAAACCAATGAACTGCCCAGGTCACGTACAGATTTTCAACCAAGGTTTGAAATCGTATCGTGACTTACCATTGCGCATGGCAGAATTTGGTAGCTGTCACCGTAATGAGCCATCAGGTGCGCTGCATGGTTTAATGCGTGTGCGTGGCTTTACTCAAGATGATGCACATATCTTCTGTACTGAAGAACAAATCTTAAGTGAAGTAACTAGTTGTATTGAAATGATTTATGATGTTTATGCAACTTTCGGTTTTGAAAAAATTGTTGTAAAACTATCAACCCGCCCTGAAAAACGTATCGGCACTGACGAAATGTGGGACAGAGCGGAAGAAGACTTAGCGAATGCCCTGAAATCAAAAGGTATTGAGTTTGAATACCAGCCAGGCGAAGGTGCATTTTATGGTCCGAAAATTGAGTTCACGCTGTATGACTGCCTTGACCGTGCATGGCAATGTGGTACTGTCCAGTTAGACTTCTTCTTGCCGGGCCGTTTAACAGCGTCTTATGTAGGTGAAAATAACGAACGCATCGTTCCTGTAATGATCCACCGTGCAGTGCTAGGTTCACTAGAACGCTTCATTGGTATCTTAACAGAAGAGTATGCAGGCTTTTTCCCAACATGGTTAGCACCACAACAAGTGGTCGTAATGAACATTACTGATGGTCAAGCAGACTATGTTCAAGAATTAGTTAGCAAGCTGCAAAGTGTTGGCATTCGTGCGAAAGCGGACTTACGTAACGAGAAAATCGGCTTTAAGATCCGTGAACACACGCTGCGTCGCGTCCCTTACATGTTAGTATGTGGTGATAAAGAAGTTGAATCAGGCAAAGTTGCTGTACGTACCCGTCGTGGTAAAGACTTAGGTAGCCTTGATGTCAACGAATTCATGACAAAACTGCTCGAAGAGATCCGCAGTCGTCAACTCAATCAGATGGAGGAATAAGGTATTAAAGGCGGAAAAAAACTCCCTACAGCGCGTCCAAATCGTATTAACGATGAAATTCGTGCAACAGAAATCCGTGTCACTGGTTTAGACGGTGAACAACTTGGCGTAATGAGTGTGCGTGAAGCCCTCTTTAAAGCAGAAGAAGCTGGTGTCGATTTAGTCGAAATCAGCCCAAATGCCGAGCCGCCAGTTTGTCGTATCATGGACTACGGTAAATATCTTTATGAGAAGAGTAAATCTCAAAAAGAACAAAAGAAAAAACAAAAAGTTGTTCAAGTGAAGGAAATTAAATTCCGTCCGGGAACAGACGAAGGAGACTACCAAGTTAAACTACGTAGTTTAATTCGCTTTTTGGAAGATGGTGACAAAGCTAAAGTAACACTGCGTTTTCGTGGTCGCGAAATGGCTCACCAACAGATTGGCTTAGAAGTGCTTAACCGCATCAAAACCGATCTGGATGAACTGGCATCAGTTGAATCATTCCCATCAAGGATTGAAGGACGCCAGATGATCATGGTATTGGCACCAAAGAAAAAATAATTAAGCCAGTCTGGTTATAGCGAAGTCTTGCTAGAGTCTAGCAGCGCTCATTTGGGCGCTGCTTCTCTGTTTTATTCGTAATGAAAAATATTATTATCGATGAAAACAATGCCATCTCAGCTAAGACAATCGGCATATTTGGCATCTTGTTATTTGTTTCATTAATGAATGGAAATAATCGTGTCAAAGTGATAATTGGCTTCAAAAGCCAAGTTTTCAAATAGTTCAGTACGATTTATTGCAAGATTTACTTGAGTAATCCAGCAAGAAGCATTAAAATCCGCGGTCGAATCGCTTTGTTAGCGTATAGTGCATTAAGACAAAGCAAGAATATCGTACATGCGTCAGGCAGTAACTATTGAGTGACGGGTGTATTTGCTTGAGAGAAGCAAATCTCTTTATCCAATTGGAGGAATGAAGTATTAAAGGCGGAAAAAGAATCCCAACAACACGTCCAAATCGTATTAATGATGAAATTCGTGTTCCAGAGGTCCGTTTAACAGGTTTAGACGGTGAACAGTTAGGCATCATGAGCGCACGCGAAGCGCTTGAAAAAGCTGAAGAAGCAGGTGTAGACCTCGTTGAAATCAGCCCAAATGCTGAACCGCCAGTTTGTCGTATCATGGATTACGGCAAATTCCTTTATGAGAAGAGCAAATCTCAAAAAGAGCAAAAAAAGAAACAAAAAGTTGTTCAGGTGAAGGAAATTAAATTCCGCCCTGGTACAGATGAAGGTGATTATCAGGTCAAACTACGCAACCTGACTCGCTTTCTGGAAGATGGTGATAAAGCTAAAGTAACACTGCGTTTTCGTGGTCGTGAAATGGCTCACCAGCAGATTGGTCTGGAAATGCTTAACCGCATCAAAGCTGATCTGGAAGAGCTGGCATCCGTGGAGTCTTTCCCTTCAAGAATTGAAGGGCGTCAGATGATCATGGTGCTGGCACCGAAGAAGAAATAGTTAGGCCTGCAAGTAATATTCGTTTATAGCAATATAGATGTTATTCGCCTAATTAATTCGTAGTTAATCACAATGCGAAGTTGGAAATAAAAGAAATGCCAAAGATTAAAACTGTACGTGGCGCAGCAAAGCGCTTTAAAAAAACTGCAGGCGGTGGCTTTAAGCGTAAGCATGCAAACCTTCGTCATATCCTGACTAAAAAGTCAACTAAGCGTAAACGCCATTTACGTCCGAAAGGAATGGTATCTAAGGGCGATCTGGGTCTGGTAGTAGCCTGCCTGCCTTACGCATAAGTAAACAATTTAGTTAATTAAGATAAAAGACGATAGGAGATAGCTATGGCTCGCGCAAAACGTGGTGTAATCGCACGTGCACGTCACAAAAAAATTCTGAAGCAGGCGAAAGGTTACTATGGTGCACGTTCACGTGTTTACCGCGTAGCGTTTCAGGCGGTAATCAAAGCTGGTCAATACGCTTACCGTGACCGCCGTCAACGTAAACGTCAGTTCCGTCAACTGTGGATCGCACGTATTAACGCTGCGGCTCGTCAGAATGGCCTGTCTTACAGCCGTTTCATCAATGGCTTGAAAAAAGCTTCAATTGAAATCGACCGTAAGATTTTAGCAGACATCGCAGTTTTCGATAAAGCAGCATTCACTGCTTTAGTAGAAAAAGCGAAAGGCGCTTTAGCTTAATTGTTTGCTTGAAAAGAGGAGGGTAACTTCCTCTTTTCATTTATAGTGATTTGTGTTAATACTTTAGATACAGTCAGTTATTGAGAGTTCGCTACATGCATTCTGTTATTTTTCGTTTCTTTTTTTACTTTAGCACCTGAATCTCGGGGGCTTGTGCGCGTAAATAGAAAGAAGAAATGAAAGATTACGCTAAAGCCTCCTTAGGGAGGCTTTTCTGTTTCTAGTTTTAGGTTAAGTACAGTAAAATCAGTTAAGTATTCATTCATTACCAAATGGAATGTGAAGCTTAATATATATAGTGAATAACTAGCAAAAAGACCAATTGGTCATAAAGGGGAAACAATGCCACATCTCGCTGAGTTGGTTGCACAGGCAAAAGCAGCCATTGAACAGGCCCAAGATGTTGCTACGTTGGAATCAGTGCGTGTTGAATATTTAGGCAAGAGCGGCCATTTCACACTACAGATGAAAACGTTGCGTGAACTGCCTGCTGAGGAACGTCCAGCAGCAGGGGCTGTGATAAATGAAGCTAAAGTACAGGTTCAAGATGCTCTGAACGCCCGTAAGGACGCGATGCAAGCTGAAATCCTTAATGCGCGTCTGGTATCAGAGAAAATTGACGTATCATTACCAGGGCGTCGTATGGAAAATGGTGGGTTACACCCGGTGACCCGTACAATTCAGCGAATTGAAGAGTTTTTTGGCGAATTAGGTTTCTCTGTTGAAACAGGCCCAGAAATCGAAGATGACTATCATAACTTTGATGCGCTAAATATCCCTGCTCACCACCCTGCGCGTGCAGACCACGATACTTTTTGGTTTGATGCAAAACGCTTACTGCGTACGCAAACATCAGGTGTGCAAATTCGTACAATGAATGGCCAACAGCCACCGATTCGTATCATTGCCCCCGGTCGTGTATATCGTAATGATTATGACCAAACACATACACCTATGTTCCATCAAACAGAAGGCCTGATTGTTGATAAAGATATTAGTTTTACCAATCTAAAAGGCACACTGCATGATTTCTTGAATAACTTTTTTGAAGAGGAAGTTCAAGTACGCTTCCGTCCATCCTATTTCCCATTCACCGAACCTTCAGCGGAAGTTGATGTGATGGGTAAAAATGGCAAATGGCTGGAAGTATTAGGCTGCGGAATGGTGCATCCAAATGTATTACGCAATGTAGGTATTGACCCTGAAGTTTACTCTGGATTTGCATTTGGTATGGGAATGGAACGTCTAACAATGCTACGTTACGGTGTTTCTGACCTGCGTGCATTCTTCGAAAATGATCTTCGTTTCCTCAAACAGTTTAAATAAGGCGGGTCTATCTCATGAAATTCAGTGAACTATGGTTACGCGAATGGGTAAACCCGGCGATCAGTAGTGAAGCTTTATCCGACCAAATCACGATGGCGGGTTTGGAAGTTGACGGTGTAGATGCAGTTGCAGGCCAATTTCACGGCGTTGTTGTTGGTGAAGTGGTTGAGTGTGGCCAGCACCCAAATGCAGACAAACTGCGCGTTACAAAAGTTAACGTAGGCGGTGAGCGTTTATTAGATATCGTCTGTGGTGCACCAAACTGCCGTCAAGGCCTAAAAGTTGCTGTTGCAACCGTGGGTGCAGTATTACCGGGCGATTTTAAAATTAAAGCGGCAAAATTGCGTGGCGAACCTTCTGAAGGCATGCTGTGTTCTTATTCTGAGCTGGGTATTTCTGATGACCACAGCGGAATTATTGAATTGCCACTAGATGCCACTATCGGTACCGATATTCGTGAATATCTAAAGCTTGATGATAATGCGATTGAAATCAGCATTACACCGAACCGTGCAGATTGCTTGAGTATTCTTGGGGTTGCACGTGATGTCGCTGTTATTAACAAATTAGCGCTAAATGAGCCGGTTATTAACGCCGTGACCGCAACGACAAAAGATACATTCCCAATTCGAGTCGAAGCACCAAATGCCTGCTCACGTTTCTTAGGTCGAGTGATCAAAAATATTGATGTGTCAGCGCCAACGCCAATGTGGATGAAAGAAAAGTTGCGCCGTGGTGGCGTCCGTTCTATTGACGCGGTTGTGGATATCACCAACTACGTCTTATTGGAACTGGGTCAGCCTCAACACGCTTATGACTTAGACCGTTTAGATGGCGCTATTGTTGCTCGTATGGCAAAAGAAGGGGAGAAACTGGTTCTCCTTGATGGCAGTGAAGCAACGTTAAAATCAGACACATTAGTGATTGCTGATGAATCAAAAGCATTGGGGATTGCAGGTATTTTTGGCGGTGAACACTCAGGTGTTAATACGGAAACCAAAAATATTTTATTAGAGTGTGCATTCTTCGACCCATTATCAATCACTGGCCGCGCACGTAATTACGGTTTGCACACAGATGCATCTCACCGTTTTGAGCGTGGTGTTGACCCTCAATTACAGTTTAAAGCGATTGAACGTGCTACTGCGCTAATTGTTGAGATTTGTGGTGGTGAAGTCGGTGAAATTATTGATGTAACCAGTGAACAGCATTTACCAAAAGCCGCAAATATTAAACTGACCCGCAATAAATTAGACCGTTTGATTGGTCACTTTATTGATGATGAGTTAGTGACTGATATTTTGACGCGTTTGGGGTGCAAAGTCACAGCATCTGCAAACACATGGGATGTTGTTGCTCCAAGCTGGCGCTTCGATATGCAAATCGAAGAAGATTTAGTGGAAGAAGTCGCTCGTGTTTATGGTTATAACAGCATTCCTGATGTGCCATTACGTGCTGATTTGACCATGACTAATCACAAAGAAGCTAACTTACCTTTAAAACGTATTAAAGCAATGTTAGTTGACCGTGGCTATCAAGAAGTCATCACTTACAGTTTTGTAGACCCTAAAGTGCAAGCTTTACTGCACCCACAACAAGACGCGTTGATTTTACCTAACCCGATTTCGGTTGATATGTCAGCGATGCGTTTATCATTGTTGACTGGTTTATTAGGAACGGTTGTCTATAATCAGAATCGTCAACAAAATAGAATTCGTTTATTTGAGACGGGTCTGCGCTTTACTCCTGATAATCAAGCAGAATATGGGATCCGTCAGGAACCAATGCTTGCAGGGGTTATTACAGGCAATAGATTTGAAGAACATTGGTCATTAGATAAACAAGTTGTTGACTTCTTTGACTTAAAAGGTGATCTTGAAGCTGTTTTTGAATTGACTGGGAAACTAAATCAAATTACATTTAAATCTGAGGCACATCCTGCATTGCATCCAGGTCAAAGTGCTGGGATTTATCTGGAAAATGAACACATTGGCTTTATTGGTGTGGTTCACCCAGAATTAGAACGCAAACTCGATTTAAATGGTCGTACGGTGGTGTTTGAGGTTCGTAGTGATGCGATAGCACAACGTGTCATCCCTGAAGCTAAGGCGATTTCGCGCTATCCATCGAACCGCCGTGACATCGCTGTTGTCGTGCCAGAAGATGTGGCTGCTGCTGAAGTTTTAGCAGAGTGTAAAAAAGTTGGCATAAATCATATAGTTGGCATAAACTTATTTGATGTGTACTGTGGTGAAGGAATAGCAGACGGCTACAAGAGCCTTGCTATCAGTCTTGTCTTCCAAGATACCCAACGTACCATGGAAGAAGAAGAGATCACTGCTACCGTTGATCTGTGTATTGCTGCGTTAAAACAGCGATTCCAAGCCTCCTTGAGGGACTAAACCTATGGCGCTTACTAAAGCTGAAATGTCAGAAAATTTGTTTGAAAAACTGGGTGTTAGCAAACGCGATGCTAAAGACCTTGTCGAAACTTTCTTTGAAGAGGTTCGCCTTTCCTTAGAAAATGGTGAGCAAGTAAAATTATCTGGATTCGGTAACTTTGATTTACGTGATAAAAATCAACGTCCCGGACGTAACCCAAAAACTGGGGAAGATATTCCAATTACTGCACGCCGTGTTGTTACTTTCCGCCCAGGCCAAAAATTAAAAAGCCGTGTAGAAAAAGCAACACCGAAAGAGTAATTATATCGTTTGATATGAAAAAAGACCGCCTAGGCGGTCTTTTGTTTTTTTTGTATAACTAATTGTTTTATAAATGGATTTATAAAGCATCATCCACATTACATCCACATGTAACCCACCTTTAGCATTAGCCCCGTGTTATAAGGGGCTTCACATTTATTCTATTACCATATGTAATAATGCATCTGAATACAGTCAAATAGGAAAGTATCATGGCTAAACCTATAATTTTCGGGGATTATCAATTTAAAACTAAAAAGTCTGCTATAGAGGAAATCAGGAGGAGAATTTCTTTTTATCAATTTTGCCAGAAACTCACTGAGGAAGATGAAATTTTTTTCTCAGAATTGTTTAAATTACATAGCGAATATGAAGAAAAAGTTGGGTGCGGCATAGCAAGTATCACAGTAGAAAAAGATTTTCATAATAACAAATGCCTTTATATACACCGTCAGGATGGTAAATCTACTGACATTAGTTGGGTTCACTGTGTTAAGCCTGCATCTCAAAAAACTATTGTATCTTATGCATTTAGGAGAGCAGTTAAGGAAGCCATTGTTGCCTTTAAAAAAGATAATCTTAAAGAAACAATATATTGTCCAATATTGCATATTCCATTAAATTTTGAAAACAGCCATGTGGCATATATAACCCCCTCATTTGACCAACTATTCTTAAGCTTTTTAGAGCTAGTTGAACAAAATATTGGCTCCATAGAACTAAAAAATCCAAACTCTGATGATTATGACCAAAGGGGAGTAATTAGTGATTCACGTTTAAAAGAAAAGTGGGTGCAATATCATCAAGAGAACGCACAATTGAAACTTCTAAGTGCTAAAGCTAACTTAAGTAGAAAATCATAATTGATATTATTTAAATCATAAAAGCCCCTTGTTCATAGGGGGTAATTTTATAGCGAAAGCGTTTTTTGCTGGTATTTATTCGGATGCGGCTCAACAACATTAATATGTGCGGGTTTTACAACAATTTTGGTCACTGATTCGTGACTGACAAATGTGCAACCACAATTAATATTTTGGCACTGGTTATAGCGTTCTTTGGTTTCGGATGAGACTTGATAGGAACTACGTGTATGTGCAGCGTGACCGCATTCGGGACAATTCATCATGATTATGTATCCTTTGTCATGATGTTGATGTTACGTAAATTATACCATGTGTATCCATACAGTCTAAAAAATTATTCATCAGCCATATCTAAATCTGAAATCTTAACCTCCAACTCCAAAGCTGAAGTAAACCCGCTGTCATTCAGTGAATGAACGACTCGCGTTAATGTCCAGTCCGCGTTATCAATTTCTGGTTTAAATCCGCTGACGGTGACAGGCATTTCAGGGTAGAGATCTGCACGGCCAACCGCGAGTTGAATCGAAAATGACGCTACACCACGTTGGATTTTTTCCCAGTTGGCTTTTGCGGCTCGAGCGGCATTTTCTTTCGGTTCAGCAGGTTTTGTAGGTTGTTTGCTTTTTCGCTTACGTTTTACCGTCACTGTTTTTTTCTTTTTCAGCTCATGTGTGTCAAGCCAGGTACCAATTCGGATTAGGTTTCGAATCAAACGTAAAATTTCGGTATTATTCATAAAACATAGATTGCCACGGATGAAGAACGAGGCGCATGTGTATGACCTTGTACCATCGTTGGCACAAACCAAATAATGTGAAGTTCATGAGCTTTACAAGGTGTAGTTTATAAACTACACTTTAAGCATGAAAGAACTTAAACAGACCGACGCATTCCGTTTATGGGAATCAAAACTAAAAGATAAAAGAGCGCGCACCATGATTGCCACGCGGCTATTTCGTTTAGCAAATGGTTTAGCGGGGGATGCAATGCCAGTGGGTGAAGGGATCAGTGAATTAAGAATTCATTATGGCCCTGGTTATCGTGTCTATTATCAGCAACGAGGCAATACGATAATCCTTTTGTTGTGCGGTGGTGATAAAGGCTCTCAATCACGCGATATTACATTAGCTAAGACACTGGCTAAAAAGTGGATTTTAGAGGAAAACAATGATGAGTAATTTAACAACTTATGATCCAGCGCTCGCGCTAGTCGATGATGAAGAGATTGCTTTTTTCATGGCCGATGCCATCGAAACGGGTGATTCTGCTTATATTGCAAAGGCGTTAGGGATTGTGGCCAGAGCGAAAGGAATGAGCCAAATCGCGGCAGAAACAGGGCTTTCTCGTGAACAATTATACCGCTCATTTAGTGAAGATGGTAACCCGACATTAAAATCAACGTTGGCGGTAATGAAAGCGCTAGGTGTTGAGCTAACGGTAAAAACTCACGTTAATTAATTTTTCATTGAGCCAGAAAATCAATAATCTGACTTTCAATATGCCTGATTTCTTTTTGTCTATAACCCTGCGTTAAAAAATGCCTTACTGGTTTGTATAATGGTGCTAATTAACGTATCACAAAACTCGTAACTTATCGAAAAATATTGCTAGCCCCGATGTTCTGGGGCTGGCAATGACCGCCTAGGCGGTCTTTTGTTTTTTTAAACTTCAAGCGTACAATTTAGTGTGAATCAATGCCTCAATAAAGGTAATCATTCTATTATTTAATGTCATACTCTCTATTGAAGGGACTTTAAATTGATCGCCTAGTAGCCTAGGTGCTAGACATATAGCAAGGTTTTTGGCATCCATTTTTGCTGCTGGGTTTTTAGCGATATCAGCAAAAAGGGATGTAAGTATGTTGAATGGCATTGAAGGTGTTATCTCATTAATTCTGTTTTTTGTCTGGATTAATATGTCTTTGGCTTTCTCGTCGGTGGGTTCTTTTTCTTTCGTAAGTGAGATGGTATCTCGTTGACTTTTATAAGCATCTTCTAAAGCTTTATCAGGTGATTTGTTTAAAAAATAGGTAGTAAAGTTCTGTTTTTCCATGATCAGTCCAAATAATTTTTTATAAGCCAAGGTAATACTTGGAAGGCTAATATTATTATCTTCAATAAATTTTTGAGTAAGAGGCTCATTGGAATTTAAATGCTGAAAGATTAAATTTATATCTTTGTCTTTACCTGAGAGCCTGAAAATCCCCGTTGTTGACGCAAAATCTGGATGTAAACGGATTGCTCTATCTAGTATATTTAAGTGGTGATGCATTCTTCGTTCATCATTCGAAATATCGTTTTGTGCATCAATTAAGCGTATGTTTATTTTAAATTGAGGGATCACCGCTGACCTATCAAGCTCAATTTCTGAATCGCTTTTGAGTGCATGTGTTATATCACTTGATAATTTACTAATATCATTAATAGGTTGAGGTAAATCATTGGGAATAACATTAGAGGTTTTTGAGCAATATATTGGGTTTTCATATACCTTAAATTTAGTTTTGTTGCTAAATAACGGATAAAAAAATATTTTATTACAGATAGTTTTAATTTGTTGCCAAAATGAAGGCGATTTATGCTTTTGGGCAAATGGGTTAGTTATTTGCGTGGAGTTTGTAATAGTGGGCTTAGTTAAAATAGGCATAGTATCCTCTGGTTTTGTGGTTAATGAAACTCTACTGATCATAGGTAGTTGGTATCGTATTTCTTTCATAAATAGATATAATTGAGAATTCCCCCAACACTATTTTAAATATTATTAACATAATGAATAATCACTTAGTAAAGCTTCAGAGAAACCAGCTTCGCGATGATATGCGATTAATTATTATGCTGATTATTTTTTTATTAATCATGTGGATGGTTTATTTAAGCGTGGGAGAAATTCAGCTATGGCCTAGCCAATGGGGGAGCGAAAGTGCTCAGCTTTTTGTGTGGCAAATTCGTTTTCCGCGCCTGTTAGCCGTGATAATCGTCGGTGCTTCACTGGCAGTCACAGGCGCTATCATGCAAGCCTTATTTGAGAACCCATTGGCAGAACCAGGACTCTTGGGAGTAAGCAATGGTGCGGGTGTAGCTGTGGTATTTACGGTATTGCTATCTTCAGGCGTGACGCATTATTGGTTAATAAGTGGTAGTGCGATTATAGGAGCCTTACTATTTACATCCATATTGCTCTATTTTGCTCGTCGTAAGAATTTGAATAACTCCAGTTTATTGCTTGTCGGTGTTGCACTCGGTGTGATTAGTGGTGCCTGTATGACATGGATGGTGTATATGAGCAGTAATCTTGATTTGCGGCAATTATTATATTGGATGATGGGAAGTTTTAGTGGGATTGGTTGGCGCCAAATTGGTCTGGTTATTGGTTGTTTACCGTTTTTAATTTGGGCGCTTTTTCAAGGGAATATACTAAATTATCTTTCATTGGGAACGGTACAAGCTTACCAATTAGGCATTTCAATTCATAAATGGCGCGTTATATTAATTATTATTAGTGGTGTATTAATTGGTCTGAGTGTAGCGATAGCGGGGGCAATAAGCTTTATTGGTCTGGTAATTCCTCATATATTGAGATTAAGCGGCTTAACAGATAACCGTGTATTATTGGTTGGTTCTGCGGTGGCAGGGGCGTTAGGGTTATTAACTGCAGATTTATTGTCTCGGTTATTAATCGCCAATGCTGAAGTTCCTATTGGTGTTATTACGGCAACGCTAGGGGCTCCGATATTTATTTTCTTATTAATTCGTCATCAACAGTGGCGGTAGATATGATGGATAATAAACTGATTATTGATATTAAGAATATTACCATCGATACACGACTCGTTAATGTTTCCGCTCAAGTACTGGCTGGGCAACAAATTCATATATTGGGTGCTAATGGTGCGGGGAAAAGCACATTATTAAGTGCAATAAGTGGCTATTTACCCATGGATGGCGATATTTTAATAGATGGGAAAAGTATACGGCAGTATCGTATTGCTCAATTGAGCAAACAGCGAGCTTACCTTCCACAATGGGTTAACGAACCCCCTATACTTAAAGTTTTTCAATATATTGGCCTGTTTTCGCCTAAAACAATATTTTCTGCAGGTATCTTTGAGCACTTATGTACAGACTTTCAACTTACATCATTATTGGGTCAGTCTATTAGTCAACTTTCGGGTGGAGAATGGCAGAGAGTTCGAATTATAGCTGCATTTTTGCAAGTCTGGGACAATCAACAATGCGAAGGAAAGTTTATATTATTGGATGAGCCAACCAATAATTTAGATATTATTCAGCAAGCAATGCTTGATAAATGGATTAAATATTTTTGTGATTGCTTAGGAACCGTTATAATGAGTGGTCATGACCTTAGTCATTCGTATAAAAATGCATCTTGTATTTGGATGATGAAACAAGGGCAGTTAGTTGCAGTAGGGAAACCTGAGTGCATCATGACAGAAAAAAATTTATCTGACATATTTATGTCTGAAATTAAGTTAGCAAACAGCACATCCCACCGAGTATGGCAGGTGATAAATTTAGCCGATGTGCAATAAGTTGTTTGTATCACACATTTTTGCATGATAATACCGCAATGTTTGCAGGTGTTGAGGTTCGGTTAAAGTATAATTAACTAGAATATTCTATTCACAACGAAAACTAGGCTATAAACAATATGAGCAATTTCTTACCATTTTCAAAACCAGCAATTGGTGATGAAGAGGTCAAAGCAGTAGAAAACGTTCTGCGTTCAGGCTGGATAACAACAGGCCCACAGAATCATCAACTAGAAGACGATTTTTGTCAGCGCTATGGCTGCAAGCATGCAATTGCATTGTCATCAGCAACTGCAGGTATGCATGTTGTATTAATGGCATTGGGTATTGGTCCTGGTGATGAAGTTATTACGCCTTCTCAAACATGGGTGTCAACAATCAATATGATTGAGTTGCTTGGGGCAACCCCTGTCATGATTGACGTTGATCGTGACACACTGATGATCCAACCTAATGCCGTAGAAAAAGCGTTAACAGAAAAAACAAAGGCCATTATCCCAGTACATTATGCAGGGGCGCCTTGTGATTTAGACGCGTTACGCTTAATTGCTCAAAAAGCGGGTGTGGCTTTAATCGAAGACGCTGCGCATGCCGTTGGTACACGATATAAAAACGAGTGGATTGGTGAAAAGGGAACGTCTATTTTTTCTTTTCATGCCATCAAAAATGTGACCTGTGCGGAAGGTGGGCTAGTTGCCACAGACGACGATGAGCTCGCTCAGCGTGTACGCACGCTTAAATTTCACGGCTTAGGCGTTGATGCGTTTGATAGGCAAATGCAAGGCCGTAAGCCTCAAGCAGAGGTTGTTGAACCCGGTTTTAAATATAATTTATCGGATATTCATGCCGCAATAGCCGTGGTGCAGTTATCACGAGTAGAGCAATTGAATCAGCGTCGTGCAGAGCTTACAGCTCGTTATCGTGAGCTGCTAAAAAATTCCCCTTTACAAATGTTGAGTGTCCCTAGTTACTCACATTTACATGCGAATCACTTATTTATGGTGCGTGTTGATAAAGCCGAATGTGGTATTGATCGCGATACATTCATGGAAAAATTGAAAGAGCATGATATTGGAACAGGGTTGCACTTTCGCGCAGCACATACTCAAAAATATTATCGTGAAAAATACCCTGAATTAGTTTTACCTGAATCAACATGGAATAGCGCCACATTGTGTTCGTTACCTTTATTTCCCGATATGACTGATGCAGATGTTGAGCGGGTTGTTAAAGCTGTAGAAGCAGTTCTTTTGGAGTCAAAATAGTGTCACACGCAGATGAATTTGATGAGATTAAAAAAGTCTCAGTAGTAATCCCTGTCTATAATGAAGAGCAGAGCTTACCGCAATTGCTAGAACGTACTATCAAGTCATGTAAACAATTAACTCAATCCTATGAATTAATTCTAGTTGATGATGGTAGTAGCGATCGTTCAGCGAAAATGCTGACAGAAGCAGCGGAAAACCCCGATAACCACGTTATTGCAATTATTTTAAACCGTAACTATGGTCAACATTCTGCAATTATGGCTGGCTTTAACCAAGCTGATGGCGACTTAGTGATTACTTTGGATGCAGATTTACAAAACCCACCAGAGGAAATCCCTCGTTTAGTCCAAACTGCAATGCAAGGTTATGATGTCGTTGGTACGCGCCGTGCGAATCGCCAAGACTCTTGGTTTCGCAAAACAGCTTCTAAAATGATTAATGCGATGATCACGAAAGCAACAGGGCGTTCAATGGGCGATTACGGTTGTATGCTACGTGCATACCGCCGTCATATCATTCAAGCTATGTTGCAGTGCCATGAAAGAAGCACATTTATTCCTATTCTAGCGAATACATTTGCACGTAGAACCATTGAAATTGATGTAGCGCATGCAGAACGTGAGTTTGGTGATTCTAAATACAGCTTTATGAAGCTGATTAATTTAATGTATGACTTATTAACTTGCCTAACTACGGCACCACTGCGTTTATTGAGTGTTGTCGGAAGTGTTATCGCGATTGGCGGTTTTTTATTAGCGGTATTGTTAATGGCGTTGCGTTTAATTTTGGGCGCAGAGTGGGCAGCAGATGGCGTATTCACTCTGTTTGCAGTACTCTTTATGTTTATTGGTGCGCAATTTGTTGCCATGGGGCTTCTGGGCGAATACATCGGTAGGATCTACAATGATGTGCGCGCGAGACCCCGTTATTTTATTCAAAAAGTCGTTGGAGCAGATGCGAAATCCGACAAAAATCAGGAAGAAGACTAATGAAAGCTATTGTTTTTGCCTATCATGATATTGGCTGCGTAGGGCTAAAAGCGCTTGAAAAAGCAGGTTTTGATATCCAAGCTGTGTTTACACACACTGATGACCCAAATGAAAACCACTTTTACTCCTCAGTTGCGCGTTTAAGTGCTGACATGGAACTTCCTGTTTTTGCGCCTGAAAACGTTAATCACCCATTGTGGATTGAGCGCATTCGCGAAATGAAACCGGATGTCATTTTCTCTTTCTACTATCGTGATATGTTAAGTGAAGAGTTGTTAGCAATCGCGCCTAAAGGTGCGTTTAATCTCCATGGCTCATTACTCCCTAAATATCGTGGTCGTGCACCTATCAATTGGGCATTATTAAAAGGTGAAAGCGAAACAGGTGTAACCTTACATAAAATGGTCGCTAAACCAGACGCTGGCGATATCATTGCTCAAGAAAAAGTGGCTATTACCGATACAGACACTAGCCTGACTTTACATGCAAAAGTCCGTGAAGCAGCGGAAGTTTTATTGGATAAAACACTGCCATTAATCGAAGCAGGTAGTTACAAAGCCGTTGCGCAAGATGAAAGCCAAGCAACGTACTTTGGTCGTCGTACCGCTGAAGATGGCTTGATTAACTGGAACAATAGTGCAAAAGAAGTTAACTGCTTGATTCGTGCAGTGACTGAACCTTATCCAGGTGCGTTCACTTATTTAGGCGCACGTAAAATGGTTATCTGGCGCGCACGCATTTTAGATGATAACCAAGGTAAGCCCGCTGGTACGGTGTTGTCGAGTGACCCACTGCGTATCGCTTGTGGTCAAGGTGCTATCGAAGTCATTAGCGGCCAAAGTGAGACAGGTTTATATATGCAAGGCAGCCGTCTTGCTAACGAAATGGGTATCGTGACTGATGTCCGCGTTGGTGCAAAACCAACAGCACAAGTTAAGCGTCGCACACGTGTTCTTATTTTAGGTGTCAATGGCTTTATTGGTAACCATTTAACGGAACGCCTGTTAAAAGATGGCAACTACGATATCTATGGTATGGATATCGGCTCTTCTGCGATCGAGCGTTTTATTGGTAACCCTTGTTTTCACTTTATTGAAGGTGATGTTAGCATTCACACAGAATGGATTGAGTACCACATCAAAAAATGTGACGTTATTCTGCCTCTGGTTGCGATTGCGACGCCAATTGAATATACCCGTAATCCACTACGCGTTTTCGAATTAGACTTTGAAGAAAACTTGAAAGTTGTACGTTACTGCGTGAAATATAACAAACGCATTATCTTCCCATCGACCTCTGAAGTTTATGGTATGTGTGATGATAAAGAGTTTGATGAAGACGAGTCACGTTTAATTGTTGGTCCAATCAATAAACAACGTTGGATTTACTCAGTTTCTAAACAATTACTTGACCGAGTGATTTGGGCATACGGTGCGAAAGAAGGGTTGAAATTCACCTTATTCCGTCCATTCAACTGGATGGGACCTCGCTTAGATAGCTTGAATTCTGCACGTATTGGTAGCTCACGTGCTATTACTCAGTTAATTCTAAATTTAGTTGAAGGTTCGCCAATTAAACTGGTTGATGGCGGTGCACAAAAACGTTGTTTTACAGATATTAAAGACGGTATCGAAGCATTGTTCCGTATCATCGAAAATAAAGATGGTAAATGTGATGGCCAAATCATCAATATCGGTAACCCAACAAATGAAGCGAGTATTCGTGAATTAGCAGAAATGTTGTTGGAAAGCTTCGAAAAACACCCACAACGTGGAAAATTCCCTCCATTTGCGGGCTTCCGTGAAATCGAAAGCAGCAGCTATTATGGCCAAGGGTATCAAGATGTTGAACACCGTAAACCAAGTGTTGAAAATGCACGCCGTTTACTGGACTGGGTTCCAACTATCGATATGAAAGATACCATTGAAGAAACGTTAGACTTCTTCTTACAAGGTGCCGTTGAAGAGTTAGGTAATAAAGACTAATGAAAAAAGTTGGCTTGAGAATTGATGTGGATACCTACCAAGGTACTTTAAAAGGGGTTCCACAGTTACTCAAAGTGCTCAAAGAGCACAATATTCAGGCCAGCTTTTTCTTCAGTGTAGGGCCCGATAACATGGGGCGCCATTTATGGCGCCTTTTGCGTCCTAAATTTCTGTGGAAAATGCTTAGGTCTAATGCAGCATCCCTTTATGGGTTAGATATCTTATTAGCGGGCACAGCATGGCCGGGTAAAAAAATTGCTAAAGATTTAGGCTACTTGATGAAACAAACCTTGGATGCCGGCCATGAAGTTGGCTTACATGCATGGGATCACCAAGGTTGGCAGGCTAAGGTTGCTAAATGGACTAAACCACAACTGACCGAGCAAGTTAAGTTAGGGGTTGATGCTCTAGAGCAAGCCATTGGGCATCGTGTGACGTGTTCAGCTGTTGCGGGCTGGCGAGGTGATGAGCGCGTGCTAGAAGTTAAACAGATGTTTAACTTTGACTACAACAGTGATTGTCGTGGCAAATATCCATTTAGGCCAATTTTAGCCGATGGCTCACTTGGGACAGTGCAAATCCCTGTTACACTGCCAACTTACGATGAAGTTGTGGGAACAGTCGTAAGTGATGAAGCATTTAATGATTTTATTCTTCAAGCAATTAAAGAAGATCAAGGCGTTCCAGTTTATACTATTCACACAGAAGTGGAGGGAATGTCTAAATCGGAACAATTTTCACAATTATTGGAACGAATTACACAAGAAGAAATCCAATTCTGTACATTAAGTGAATTACTGCCAGACGATTTAAATTCATTGCCAAAAGGGCGTGTGGTGAGGGCACCATTCCCTGGACGTGAAGGCTGGTTAGGCTGCCAAGAAGAGGAATAAGCAACCTATGTTGAATAACCGAGCGAGCAAAGTAGGAGCCTCTCTGCTGGCTCTTTTTTTTATCTTAACCTATTTATTGCCGTTGAATAGCCGTTTACTTTGGCAACCGGATGAAACTCGATATGCGGAAATTAGCCGTGAAATGTTACAGCGTGGAGATTGGATTGTTCCTTACATGCTGGATGTGCGTTATTTTGAAAAGCCGGTAGCCGGTTACTGGATAAACAATATTAGCCAAATGATCTTTGGTGAAACTAACTTTGCTGTTCGTTTCGGTTCGGTTTTTTGTATTCTTCTTAGTGCATTACTTGTCTATCGTATGGCAAAAATGATGTGGCGTAATAACCACGTTGCTTATGTTGCAAGCCTCATTTATATCTCGATGTTCTTGGTGTTCTCCATCGGGACCTACAGTGTTCTCGACCCAATGTTGTCCTTATGGATAGCAGCAAGTATGTTTTGTTGCTTGTGGGCAATGAAGTCGAGGGAAGTCAAATCTAAATTAGCGGCATGGTTTTGTCTTGGCCTAGCTTGTGGCATGGCCTTTATGACTAAAGGCTTCTTAGCCCTCGCTATTCCAGTGATTGTCATGCTTCCTGTCACAATTTACCAAAAGCGGTTCCTTGAATTACTTAAGTATGGGCCGCTCGCAATCGTTTCTGCGGTTATTATCAGTTTGCCATGGGCATTAGCCGTTGCAAAACAAGAGCCTGATTATTGGCATTATTTCTTTTGGATTGAACACATTAAGCGTTTCACGGCAGATGACGCTCAGCATATAGCACCGTTTTGGTATTATATTCCGATTATCATTCTTGGTGCTATTCCATGGGCTGGGTTGCTACCGGGTGCGCTAATGAAAGGCTGGAAAGAACGAAAGTCTAGCCCCGATATGTTTTTCTTACTGTGCTGGTTTGTTGTTCCGGTTATCTTTTTCAGTATTTCTCGTGGCAAGTTACCTACATATATGTTGCCGTTTATGGCGCCACTTGCATTGCTTATGGCGAAATACGGGGTTGATTGCGTTCGTAATGGTAAAATGAAGGCATTGAAAGCCAACGGGATTATTAATATTGTATTAGGGGTCGCGGCAGTTATCGCGGTTATTGTCATTAGTACGGTGATCAAAAAGCCATTGTACGAACCAGATGAATGGTCAAAAATGGTGTTGGGCGTTGTTGCATTTTCTATCTGGGCGATTATTGGTTATCTATGTACGGTATTAAATGCAAAATACTGGTTATGGGCAGCCTCATGTTCTTTAGCCGTTAGCTTATGTATTGGTGGTGCTTTGCCAAACAACACCATCGATTCTAAATTGCCTCAAAACTTTATTCATCAAAATCATGACTTACTAATGAATAGTAAATACTTGATGGCAAGTAATGTTGGGGTTGCCGCCGGACTTGCGTGGGAGACGCAGAATTCCAATATCTATTTATACAATAGCAGCGGGGAGCTCAGTTATGGTTTGGAATACCCAGATAGCCAACATCGCTTAATTAAGCCAGATCAGTTTGCACAGTGGTTAGAAAAAGCACGCAAAGAAGGGCAGGTAACAGTTGTCTTTTTATTAGGCCGTAAAGAAGGCTTACCTGACATTCCTAAGCCAGATGAAGTTATTAAAAATTCACGTATGGCGATAGTGGTTTACCATCAACAATGATCGTACAACTACTGCTGCTATTGCTTGTGAGTGTTTTGACCTGTGTTGGGCAAGTTGCTCAAAAGCAAGCTGTCGTCAATTGGCAGAGTAAGAAAACCAATAAAACCGCATCAGCCCTTCGGTGGCTGGTGCTGGCGGTTTTCATGCTAGGGCTTGGCATGTTGTTTTGGCTGAAATTATTGGAAACCATGCCGCTGAGTATTGCTTATCCAATGCTAAGTATTAATTTTGTATTAATTACTCTTATTGGGCAGTTTGTGTATAAAGAGCAAACAGGGCTTAATCACTGGTTAGGGGTTGCGGCCATTATGTTTGGTATTTTGCTAATGAGTATCAGCGTATGAATAAGGGCTATTTATGGGTGATTGGCAGCGCGTTATTAGTCACAGTCGCTCAACTGAGCTTAAAAGCAGGGGTAGTTGAACTTCCTTCATTCACACTTGGCTGGCATTGGCTACAATTTGATTGGTTACTGGCTAACATTGCTAGTTTAAGCATTATTTTTTTAGGGTTAGTGTGCTATGCGTTATCGATGCTATGTTGGCTATTCGCATTAAAACACATAGCATTGAATAAAGCTTATCCGCTTATTAGTCTAAGCTATGTTTTCGTTTATTTATTAGCGGTTTTTTTACCTTGGTTTAATGAACCTGCGACAGGGCTAAAGGCCATTGGAATTGGTTTTATTTTATTAGGGGTATGGCTAATTAGTCGGCCTAATAAATCATCAAGTGATAGAACGGAATAATTTCTTAGTTGCTTATATTATCGTCTTCACGCACTATAATATAAGCAAGTTATCGCAATAAGATAGACGAAGAAGGTGCTTTATGGTTATAAAAATACAACACCTCCCACTATTATTGTGTTTGGTTTTAATTGGGTGTTCATCGACACCGGTTAAAAGAACGCCACCACCACCGTTAAAAACACAGTTGTCAGATCCCATCATGACAATAGCGCAATTAAAAGACCAGCTAGAGCAGTGGTATGGTACGCCTTATCATTATGGCGGAATGAATCAAAATGGTGTGGATTGTTCCGGTTTTGTCTATCGCACATTTAACGACCGTTTTGCCATTCAGTTACCTCGAACAACAGTAGATCAAACTCAATTAGGCACACGGATTGATAAATCTGATTTGATGCCAGGGGATTTGGTGTTTTTTAAAACAGGTTCAGGGGAGAATGGATTGCATGTGGGGATTTACGATACCGATAATACATTCATTCACGCATCAACGAGTAAAGGGGTGATCCGTTCATCAATGGATAACGTTTATTGGCGAAAAGTGTTTTGGCAAGCAAGACGTATCTAAATTCACTATTTTATTCAGTGATTATGCTATCTTAAGGGCAAGTTTTGTTTTAAGGATAGCTTAATGTCAACAGTACGTTTACTCATCTCTGGATCCTACGACCCTTGGTTTAACCTTGCGGTTGAAGAAACTATTTTTCGACAAATGCCAACTGACCAACGTGTTATGTTTCTCTGGCGAAATGCTGACACGGTGGTTATCGGGCGTGCGCAGAATCCGTGGAAAGAATGTAACACCCGAAGGATGGAAGAAGATAATGTTCGTTTAGCTCGGCGTAGTAGTGGTGGTGGCGCTGTTTTTCATGACTTAGGTAATACCTGTTTTACGTTTATGGCAGGAAAGCCGGAATATGATAAAACGGTGTCTACACAAATTATTGTTGATGGGCTGGCGCTTGTCGGTATTAACGCAGAAATATCAGGTCGTAATGATTTAGTCTTAGAGACTGAAAGTGGCCCGCGAAAAATTTCGGGGTCTGCATACCGAGAAACGAAAGATAGAGGTTTTCATCATGGAACCTTACTGATTAATGCAGATTTAGGTCGCTTAGCAAATTATCTGAATCCAGATCCTAAAAAATTACAGGCCAAAGGGATCACTTCTGTACGTTCTCGTGTGGCGAATTTATCAGAGCTTGTCCCCCATATTTCTCATGAAATTGTTTGCGAAGGAATAATTAAGAGCTTTTTTAATTACTTCGGTGAAACGGTCGAAGCAGAGTATATCTCCCCTGCAAAACTACCTGACTTGCCAAATTTTGCAGAAACCTTTGCTAAACAAAGTAGTTGGGAGTGGAATTTTGGACAAGCACCCGCTTTCTCCCATTATTCAGATACCCGTTTTCCTTGGGGAGGAGTCGAGTTTCATTTCGATATCGAAAAAGGTGTGATAAATCGCTGTCAGTTTTTTACGGATAGCTTAGACCCATCTCCTTTGGAGTGGTTAAGTGAGCAATTGGCGGGTAAAGCATATCAAACAGAAACGATACGCGCTTTGAGCAAAGAGATGGCCGTGAAATGGCCGCAATTGCAAGGACAGTTGGCCGATTTAGAAAACTGGTTAGTCCATGAGTTAAGTTAAAAAAAGAGCCGATATAATCGGCTCAGACATAGACTATAAAATTGCAAATAATTAATAGGAAAGGACGTTCGAAAATAATTAGTTATGACAGTTACAGGTCATAAAGCTTTTGCATTCAGGTAACTCACCTGATTGGCGAAATTTTGCAGGGGTTGTATCAAAGTGTTTCTTAAAGATACGGGTAAATGTCGCCTGTGAACTGAAGCCATATTGCAATGCGATATCAAGAATTGGTAAGTTACCTTCACGTAATGATTTAGCTGCTTCTAATAAACGACGTTTACGGACGTATTCGCCAAGCGTGCAACCTTTCATTTCTTTGAAAACACGCTGTAAATGCCATTTTGAATAACCGCTTTTATCGGCAATTGTGTCGATTTTGATGCCTTCATTGCGCTGCAACTGGCTTTCAAGCCATTTAACAATATCGTTGACTACACTTTCTGACATATTTACCTCCTACTCAAGTAGGCTATTGTTCATTAATAACTAATAATAACTCACGAAATTAGGGTCTATTCTTCCTGTTTTTCCGATATATCGATAGGCTAAACGTGCGGTTTTTTAATGAGAATAGCTATCACTACAATAGATGTTGAAAAAATTAACATTTTAAACATACACTATTGTATGTTTAAAATTCTTTAAATTCAAGTGATTGCATTTTATTTGTTATTTTTTTAGGTGGTGGTAAGGCACTATGTTCATTATGTTCAAAATAATTGTCCAAGCTATTCGAAATTATTAACCAAGTAAACAATTGAAAAATTATTGTTTCTTTTATAATCGTTTTTTTATAACAATAGACAGGAAATCCCGAGGTAAATTATTCTGGTGGATAATCGCCATAACTGGCAATTTTTTAGGAGGGATCACTCATGTAAGTGAATTAAAGGGTTCTATGGTAAATTTCATCTCTAGCTTAATCCCCATTTGGGGTTGGAAGGTATTCAGAAAATTACCATTAGAAGCCCATTTATCTATTTATTATTCTTTTATTTTATGCGAGATATAGAAAGAATTTGTTTGCTCCATTCTATTTGTTCTGGTGTGCCTTCTATGCGCTGGCCATACATTTGAATAATTTGGTTACCTTGGGTATCAAAGACCTCAAGGCTTGTTACAAAGCCATCTTTAGTTGGCTTGCGTGTGACCCAGCACTCAGAAATGCCACTTTCAATGAGATGAAGTTTAAAGTTTGTACTTGAAATATTTAACCAATCAGTTTGAGAGCTTTCAACAGAGAGTGATGATAGTTCATTTATTTTTCCTGTAAATATTTGCACGCATCCACGGTTTCCTACAAAGAGCATCACTTCATTTTGTGCTTGGTATGCAAGGGAAAGCAGATCAGATAAGGCCGTTGAAGGTACTTGCCATGCTAATTCTTGGCTAACAGCGCGAAAAACTTGCTGACGACTTAGATTGTGTTTCTTTAATATGCCAAAAAACTGATGAACATTTGTCATATCACGCCATTGCTGTTCTAATTGAGAGGCGAGTTCTTCGCTGATTTTCTGTTCTGAAAATGGTGAAATGGTTTTAGGTTCTATAGGCGGATTCTCTGATGTGCTGTAGCGTTCTATCAAGGCTTGCCAAGCCGCTATATCAGTGTTGTCGGTGGAAAAAACCTTGTGTAAAGAATCTCCATATTTATCGAAAAATTGAATGCTGTGGCGAGTTCCCTCTGACGTTTTTTCAGAGAGTGCAAAAATTGAACTCCATTGTGCAAAGAACATACGTAAGTCTAATGCTTTAGGGTTTAGAAATAGCCCACCGTGATTGCTAAATTTCGGGTTATTATATGCACCTGTTTGAATACTAACAGCGTACTGATTACGAGTGATCCCTATAGCTTTCCCTATTGTGGTTAAATCTTGTAGGATATCAACAGGTTTACTGACCAATCGTTGAACATTATCTTTGCCGACACGACAATGAATTAATTGGGCTTCTGATACGCCAAGTAAGGCCGCTATTTCTTGGGCGTGCTTATGAGTGTACGTTTTTTTAGCTTGTAGGTAATCATGATAGAGGTCTGAATTCACAAGTTTTTCCTTAATAAAATGACAAAACACAGTGATGAGTTATCAACTGACAACCGATTTATTTCTATACTGCAGATAAATTCAATAAAATCAGTTGATAACATGGTTTTTTACTACTTAACTACCAGTTGTAATTTATGTTGATATAAAAGTTTCGGCCTTCCTGAGGAACTCCCATAGAAGAGACATATTGCTTATCAAATGCATTTTTCATTGTGAGAGTCGAACTTAATCCTTTTATGAATTGATCTGCTTGGTAATTTACATAGAAATCATGAATGCTATAGCCTGCATGCTGAATGACTTCTTTATGATAACGATCTAAACCTTGGCTTGATTTGTGATGCCACTTTTTATATTTATCATTACCTTGAAGTTGAGTTTTTGCAGAGAATTCCCCAATCCAGCCTAGAGTAAAGCCAGTACTAGCAACCGGTATATTTAACCGAGTCGTTAGTGTTTCAGGGCGTATAGACGAAAGAGAATAATGAGAGCTGTCTTCTCTACCTGTGGTTTTATTGTGATTGATATTTAATTCAAACCATGGTGTTCTGTAGCTTATAAAGCTATCGATGCCATAAATGGATGCGCTGGGAATATTGATATAATAAAGCTCATCGGGGAACCATTGGCCATACCTTGGCGTATAGAGGCCTTCAAGGGCAATATGGTTTTTAGATTTGGTCTTAAAGTAGGTTGAACCAAATTGAAGGTCGCTATTATCAATAAGTACCCCATCAAAACTGAATTTTACGCCTGTTTCGAGGGTTTTATTCGTTTCTGGACGTAAATCAGGCGATGGGCGAAAGTTTGAGCGAGTGCCAAAAAAAGGTATAGTGAAATGGTTTGAATTATTATAAAGCTCAGACATACGTGGAGTACGGTATGCCTCAGCGTATGATGAAAAAAGATTGAGCCAATGGGTTGGAGTAATACTAACAGCCATACGGGATGACAAGTTGGTATGTTTACTTTCAGGGAAATTATTCCTCGATGCGCGGTATTGTGTAAAGCGCGTTCCAATTGATAAAGTTAACGGTAATTGATGCAATGTCATGTCATTAACCAACCAGCCTGACATGTTGTCGAGTTCTGCTGGTGGATAACTTATTGCGTACTGATTTGACGTTTGCTTTTGCTGATAATATTCGAAACCACTTTGAATATGATGATTTACCCAGTTATGCATAGGTAAAGTGAAGCTATTAGTAAATTTAGTCCCATAGGTATATTGATTGCGAGCTTCAGAACCATACTCTTTTGGTTTTTTCTTGATCTTAACTGTATCAGTTTGATCTAAATATAAATCTGTATAATAAATATCCCACTGAGCTTGCCAATTTATCTCATTTTTGGGTGTAAAAAATTGGCTAATGGCAATATCTCGCTGATGGCTTTGCCTTTCATGCGGTGTATTTGGATATCTATTTTTTTCTGTGGGTTTAGCGGGTTGTTTTACCCCTAAACTATTGTTGCGATATTCTTTTAATTGTAACGTCAAATAATATGAAGGGTGGGCAAGCCAGCTGCTTTTGAGCATCCAGTTATTTAGCTGTTCAGTATTATCAACGTTTTCAAATTCGGGTGAGCCGAGTAGGTACTTTTTACGTTGACTGTAGCTGAATAGGGTATCCGTTGATTCAGTTCTGCCCAACAGCGTTGCACCTGCATAGTAACCGTGGTTATTACGGTTAATACCGCTGAATACCTGACCGCCGAATTTTTGCCCAGGTTTTAATATATCAGCTGCAGTTATTGTTTTGAATGAGACAACCCCAGCCAATGCACCGCCGCCATGATGTACAGATGATGCACCTTTATGGATAAATACTTTTTTTATTAAGGTGGGGTCAATAAATGTAGCTTCATATAGGCCTGAATAAAAGTCCTGAGTGATATTATCAACAGTAACTTTCACGCCTCGTGAATCATAACCTCGCATTTGAATGCCTTGGCCATAAGTGCTATTGGAACCAGAAACAAAGACCCCAGCTTGGCCTTTTAGTAAATCTAAGGCGGATGTTGCAGATTGATATTCAGGTGATTTTGCATCAATGACATCGACTTGTTCTGCTACAGCGATATTTTCTAAACTAAGAGGGGAGCTAGAAACATGAATAATGTCCCGAGTATCCGTTTTTGACATTGTATTTGTAGGTGATGAATTTTCAGCCAAAACTGTGTTACTAAACCCAGTCATGACGACAGTAGCAGCAAGCGCGGAGAATGATATTTTGTGTTCTTGATGGGCTGATGTAGAGATCGATTTAAACAACATAGGAAATCCTTTCCTTTGGTTTCAGAATTTGCTGGCTGCCTGGATAAATTATCTGGGTGGCATGCAATAAGTATTTACGTAACGTATTTGTTTATTTGAACTATTTGGTTCTGTAATGTTGTAGCGAATAGCAGGGGCTAGGCTACTGGTGATCTAACGGATAAATTCGTTCGTAGTGAGAATTATTATCGTTAGTGAGTGGTGGGTCAAGATATTTCTGGATTAAAATATCGTTATCTTGTAATTAACTGAATTATTATATCGCAGTGGTTATATTTAAATGATAATTATATTTTTTTGAATATAAAAAGCCCTTTAGTGTTTATTTTACTAAAGGGCTTATCGTAAGAAATAAGTTGGAATTATGGGGGTTATTTAAAACGAGACTCAACAGCTTGAGCAAGAATTTCAATAAGTTGTTCGGTATCTTCCCAGCCAAGGCATGGATCGGTAATCGATTGACCATAAACTAGCGGTTGGTCAGAAACCACTTTTTGTGTACCTTCAATTAAGAAGCTTTCTGCCATCACTCCACTGATAGCGGTCGAGCCATCTTTTATTTGTTCCGCAATATCTCGTGCAACTTCGAGTTGGCGACGATGAATTTTTTGGCAATTACCATGACTGAAATCGACCACTAAATGCTCTGGCAATTCAAACTTACGTAGTTTGTCGCAAGCTGCGGCTAAGTCACCGGCAGTGTAATTCGGCTGTTTGCCGCCACGCATAATAATATGCCCATGCGGGTTACCACTGGTTTGGTAAATGGTCATTTGCCCGTTTTTATCCGGTGATAAAAACATATGCTGTGCTTTTGCCGCTCTTATCGCATCAATAGCAATATTTATATTACCGTCAGTCCCATTTTTGAATCCAACCGGGCAAGACAGTGCGGATGCCATTTCACGGTGGATTTGGCTCTCTGTTGTACGGGCTCCAATAGCTCCCCAACTAATGAGGTCTGCAATATATTGTCCAGTAACCATATCAAGAAATTCGGTTGCTGTAGCTAGCCCTAATTGATTAACTTCAATCAGTAACTTACGTGCTAAGCGGATGCCTGTATTGACTTGGCAAGAGTTGTCGAGGTTAGGATCAGAAATTAACCCTTTCCAACCAACCACAGTACGTGGTTTTTCAAAGTAAGTTCGCATGACAATTTCTAAACGGTCTTGATGGCGTTCTCTTAATACATTTAATTTTTTCGCGTATTCAATCGCGGCATCAATGTCATGAATCGAACAAGGGCCGACAATGACAAGTAGACGAGGATCTTTACCAGATAGAATTTGTTCAATTCTTTTACGTGACGTTGTCACGTTATCAGCCACTTTTTGGGAAATGGGAAACTCATCAGCGAGAGTTTGTGGGGTAATTAAGCTATCCACTCTCGCAGTACGTAATTCATCAGTTTTGTGCATTTTCTTTCTCAAAGAACTTTAATAGGCATATGCCCTATAAGTGATTAAGATCACAATAAACGAATGTGGCTTAATTTCAACCTCCAACTTAGCAGGAATGAATATTTTTTTTATTTGTATTCATTAAAATATTCGTCTTTGTAAGCCCATGGTATCAATCACTTTTGCAGAAATTTCTTCAACAGAATAGTTCGTCGTGTTTAAGTAATTGATTTTATTTTGTCGAAATAAAGCTTCAACTTCCGCTATCTCAATACGACATTGTCTGATGGAGGCATAACGGCTATTTTCACGGCGCTCTTCACGAATGGCTGCTAACCGTTCAGGGCTGATCGTTAAACCGAATAACTTATGAGTATATGGGCGCAACGCGGCAGGTAACTGTAAGTTATCCATATCATCAGCCGTAAACGGGTAATTTGCGGCTTGGATCCCAAATTGCATCGCTAAATAGAGGCTTGTCGGCGTTTTACCGCAACGTGAAACACCAATAAGTATCACTTGGGCTTGGTCTAAATTACGTAAAGAAATCCCATCGTCATGAGCTAGTGTGTATTCAATAGCAGCTATACGTGCATCATATTGATTCATATTCTGCATAGACAAACCATGAGTTCGGTTGAGTTTTGGCTCAGGTTCTAGGCCAACTTCCTTTTGAATTGGCGCGACTAAACTTTGGACGATATCTTGGCAAAACCCAGCACTTTGGGTGATGATTTGCTTTACTTCAGGGGAGATAATCGAATAGAACACTAAAGGGCGTAGCTGGGTTTCTTGGAAAATAACATCAATTTTTTGTTTAATTTCCTGTGCGCGGGTTTCGCTCGTCACAAACGGCAGAGTATAAGAAATAAATGACAGAGGAAATTGAGAAAGTACGGCGTGCCCCAAAGTTTCAGCGGTGATCGCGGTTCCATCAGAAATAAAGAAAACAGTACGTTGAACTTGGCTTGCCATATTATTCATTGTTCCTAATTCGGTCATCATTATTTGTCTCTTATTGTATTTATCACTGGATATTGGGAGATATTATCTTTGTTTAAAGTTTAAAAATTAGTTTATAGGGGGAACTATAGCCATTTTTTGAACGATTTTTAGAACAAAAAAGTTTTCTTCAGTGATGGAACGATTCACTAGTCCATCTTCTCTTATCGTCTGTGCTAGTCTATTTCACGAGGCGAATTTTCGCCAACGAGATTTTTTACGATTTGTACTCTGTCACTAAATTGCTATAAAAGGATCGCTTTCAATGTCCACAAATGGCCTCACTCCGTGTAATGTACTTTGGTATAACCAATTAGGGATGAATGATGTTGACCGTGTCGGAGGCAAAAATGCTTCTCTCGGTGAAATGATCACTAACTTATCTGATCTGGGAGTATCCGTACCTAACGGTTTCGCGACAACCGCACAGGCGTTTAATGATTTTCTGGAGCAGAGCGGTGTAAATCAGCGCATTTATAACCTGCTAGATGAAACGGATATTGATGATGTGAACCAACTGGCTGTAGCAGGTGCTCAGATCCGTCAATGGGTGATTGATACTCCACTGACGAAGGAGTTGGAACAAGATATTCGTGATGCATTCGCGCAACTGTCAGAAGGTGAAGCGGAAGCCTCATTTGCAGTTCGCTCATCGGCAACCGCAGAGGATATGCCTGACGCTTCGTTTGCAGGGCAACAGGAAACATTCCTTAACGTTCAAGGGATAGACGCAGTATTAGTTGCGATTAAACACGTTTTTGCTTCACTGTTTAATGACCGTGCGATTTCATATCGTGTTCACCAAGGTTATGATCACCGTGGTGTCGCACTTTCCGCTGGTATTCAACGGATGGTACGTTCAGATCTAGCCTCATCTGGCGTTATGTTTACGATTGATACTGAATCGGGCTTCGACCAAGTGGTATTTATCACCTCTGCGTATGGTTTAGGTGAGATGGTGGTGCAAGGCGCTGTGAACCCAGATGAATTTTATGTCCATAAGCCAACACTAACAAATAGCCGTCCCGCGATTGTGCGTCGTACACTGGGCTCTAAAAAATTACAAATGGTGTATGCCAACAGTAAAGAGCACGGTAAACAAGTACAAATCGAAGATGTGCCAGAAGCGCTACGCAATCGTTTCTCTTTAGCTGATCATGAAGTTGAAGAACTGGCTCGCCAAGCTTTGCAGATTGAAAAACACTACGGTCGTCCAATGGATATCGAGTGGGCTAAAGATGGCCACAATGGGCGTTTATACATTGTGCAAGCAAGGCCAGAAACCGTTCGCTCTAATCAACAAGTGATGGAGCGTTATCAATTAAAACAACAAGGACAAGTTTTAGTTGAAGGACGTGCAATTGGTCATCGCATTGGCTCTGGGGTTGTTAAAGTCATTCATAACTTGAGTGAGATGGATAGAATTCAGGCCGGTGATGTACTTGTTACCGATATGACTGACCCTGATTGGGAACCTATCATGAAAAAAGCGGCTGCGATTGTGACGAATCGTGGTGGACGTACTTGCCATGCTGCAATTATCGCTCGCGAATTAGGTATCCCAGCCGTTGTGGGATGTGGTGATGCGACTGACCGTTTGCATGAAGGCCAAGAGGTGACCGTTTCTTGTTCAGAAGGGGATACGGGCTTTGTGTATGAAGGTAAATTGGCATTTGAAATTCACAGTTCTGAAGTGAGTGATATGCCAAATCTGGATGTCAAAATCATGATGAACGTGGGTAACCCTGATCGTGCATTTGATTTTGCTTGCTTACCTAATGAAGGCGTGGGCTTAGCAAGACTTGAGTTTATCATCAATCGTATGATTGGTGTTCACCCAAGAGCACTGCTGGAGTTTGATAAACAATCTCCTGAGCTGCAAGCCGAAATTCGCCAAATGATGGCGGGTTATGATGATCCGATTGAGTTTTATATTGGTAAATTAACCGAAGGAATCTCGACTCTAGCCGCGGCTTTCTGGCCAAAACGCGTTATTGTCCGTTTATCTGACTTCAAGTCAAATGAATATGCCAATTTAGTCGGCGGGGATATTTATGAGCCTGAAGAAGAGAACCCAATGCTAGGTTTCCGTGGTGCTGGCCGTTATGTGTCTGACAGCTTCCGTGCCTGTTTTGCATTAGAGTGTGAAGCGGTGAAACGTGTTCGTAATACGATGGGCCTAACGAATGTTGAAGTCATGATCCCATTTGTGCGTACCGTTGCACAAGCGGAGTCAGTAATAGCAGAACTGGCGAAACATGATTTGAAACGCGGTGAAAACGGTCTAAAAGTTATTATGATGTGCGAAATACCATCAAATGCTTTACTGGCGGACCAATTCCTCGAACATTTTGACGGTTTCTCTATTGGTTCGAATGATATGACTCAGTTAACATTAGGCCTTGATAGGGACTCAGGTGTTGTTTCTGAATTATTCGATGAACGAAACGATGCAGTTAAAGCGATGTTATCCATGGCGATACAAGCTGCAAAACGCCAAAACAAATATGTAGGCATTTGTGGTCAAGGGCCATCCGACCATCAAGACTTCGCCCAGTGGCTGGTAGATGAAGGCATTGATAGTTTATCTTTAAACCCCGATACTGTCGTACAAACGTGGTTAACGATAGCTGAAAATCAATAGTTATCTCATTTATTAATTATCAGGCTGAATGTGAATAACATTCAGCCTTTTCATTTACTTGATTAAAATGACCTATTGTAGAAATTGATAAATACGATTATCAGTAGATTAATATTAAACAGTTCTGGATAACTGTTCATATAATACTTCTTGGGTATAAGAAAAAAATAAATTAAATATAATTACCCGCATTATGTGTATTAAGTTTTACAAGAGAAACATATCCTAAATAGGCGTAACGAAACTTAATTAATTATATAACGCTAAAGGAGTAAGATTACTGATAATAATGACAGAAATTGATGTTAATCAATAATTATAAACTGATGTTCTGATTGTGACATGAATAGTATTCATATTAAATTAAGATAAAAAAAAAGCCTATCATGGGCTGACAGGCAAAGACTACACACAGCAATTTAGTTAATAAAACCACGCCTAGAAGGGGATGGCATAGTTTTTTAGATCTAGATAATTGAATAATCGAATGTTAAACCATTCATATTATACTATCATTAAGAACACTCTCAATATTAATATTAATCATTGTTACTTAACGAGAATTAATTCAATAGATTTATGTTAACATAAATTAGGCTAAATACTAACGTTAGAATGTTAAATATTGTTTCTAAATATTAATGAGCGGCATTTATTAAGTTAGCAGGCATGCATAGCTTGAACATGCCTGCAACTAATTTAGTGCTATACTACTTTTTAATCGAAAACTCTTCTTCTAGAAACTTTTCAGTTTCTGTTAAGTCTTCATTTGGAACAGCGACTTCATTCATCCAAGCTTTTAGTAAGCTATATGAAACAGCTAATACAACTGGGCCAATAAACAACCCAATCATACCAAATGATAGAATTCCACCAATAACACCAATAAGGATCAAAACCATTGGTAAGTCTGCACCCATTTTAATTAACCATGGGCGTAGAACGCCATCCATGGTAGCAACAACTGCGGCCCATATAGCAAGAATAATTCCCCAGGTTGTATCACCTGTCCAAAACAGCCAAATGACGGATGGCACCATAATGAGTAGAGGCCCCAATTGCGCCACACAGCATATAAACAACAAGACAGTCAAGATGGCGGCATAACCAATACCCGACAAGGCAAGTCCAATTCCCCCGACGATGGCTTGAATTAGCGCGGTGACGACCACACCAAGGGCAACAGCCCGAATCGATTGCGCTGCTAACACGACAGCTGCATCCCCACGGATCCCAGCAAGACGTACAGCAAAGTGGCGGATGCCAACCATCACTGATTCACCTTTAAGGTAAAGCAAACCACTAAACAACAGCATGAGCATCAAATGAAAAACAAATCGTCCCGCGCTAATAGCTTGAGTGGCAAACCACCCTGCAGCTTGGCCAAAGTAGGGTTGAATTTTAGCCAGTAAAGCATTACCACCACTGGCGACTAAACTATGCCATGCATAGTAAATTTTCTCACCGACCATTGGGATGGTATTTAGCCATTCTAAATCAGGCAATGTTAGGCTAGATGGTGATTTGGCTAAATCAATAAGTGGGGTACTATTTTCAATAATGCTGCCGATGAGAATACCTAATGGGATAACGAATAGCAGTAATATAAGAAGAACCATCACTAATGTCGCTAACCAGCGCTTGTGCCATAAGCGAGCTTCTAGCTTTAATAATAGTGGCCAAGTAGCAATGACCATCATTCCAGCCCATACAAAGCCAAGAATAAATGGATTAAGTACCCAAAAGCAGGCTGCTATCATTAAAACGATGGATAATAGGCCGAAAATAAGTTTGGGAAGATCCAAGCGTTTTTGCGATTTTTCCATTAATGACTGATCCTTTACAAATGAAAATTCTGCGTGTGTGGCAAGTTTTTAGGTGAAAATAACGTAATTATTTTTCACGGTTAAAAAAAACAATATTGTGGTATGGTTCATGATGGCAATGTCATCAGCGGCTGTGCTCTCTTTACAGGCTGTGAGGGTAATTCATCATAGACCTCAGACACTATTGTGCAACTTTAAATAAAGATAGTACATAACGAGTAATGCGAACACTAAACAACAAGAGTCATCGTTAATAATGATCCCGTGTATATCAGAAGCTCCTCATCTTAGTCATTTAGTCATCGAGTTCTTGCATGAGCTACAAGAACAGGGTTTTACTGGGGATAACGGCACCAGCTATGCTGAGCGTTTATCTATGGCGACGGACAACAGTATTTACCAACTATTACCTCAAGCGGTTCTGTTTCCACGTTCGAGTGCAGATGTACAAATTATCACTCGTCTTGCAGGGCAAGCAAAGTTTCGTGAGCTTAGCTTTACACCTCGGGGAGGAGGGACGGGAACTAATGGGCAATCCTTAACTGAAGGGATTGTTGTCGATATGTCCCGTTACATGAACCGTATTTTAGAAATAAACCCAGAGCAAGGTTGGGTTAAAGTTGAGGCAGGGGTCATCAAAGACCAATTAAATCAGTACCTCAAGCCTTACGGTTATTTCTTTTCACCTGAATTATCCACCAGTAACCGAGCAACGTTAGGTGGGATGATCAACACTGACGCATCAGGCCAAGGCTCATTAGTTTATGGAAAAACGTCTGATCACGTATTAGGTGTCAAAGCCATGGTGTTAGGTGGTGAATGCCTAGATACACGCGCTATGCCTATCGAACTCGCCCAAACGATTGCGTCAGAAGATTCTACGGTGGGGCGCATTTATAAAACGGTGTTAGAACGCTGTTTAGAGCAACGTCCATTAATTGAAGAAAAATTTCCTAAGTTAAACCGTTTCCTAACTGGCTATGATTTACGTCATGTATTTAATGATGCACTAACCGAATTTGACCTTACCCGCATTTTGACTGGGTCTGAAGGGTCTTTAGCCTTTATTACCGAGGCGACGCTTGATATCACACCTTTGCCAAAAGTACGGCGCTTAGTAAATGTAAAATATGACTCTTTTGAGTCCGCATTGCGTAATGCGCCTTTTATGGTTGAAGCGAAAGCACTGTCTGTTGAAACCGTGGATTCAAAAGTACTTAACTTGGCAAAAGAAGACATCGTTTGGCATTCCGTAAAAGCCTTAATTACAGATGTGCCAAATAAAGAAATGTTAGGGTTAAACATCGTCGAATTTAGTGGTGACGACGAAGATGAAATCAATCAATTGACTGAAAGCCTGTGCCAACGCTTAGACGAATTAATGGCAAGCAACCAAGCCGGAGTGATTGGCTATCAAACTTGTCATGATCTTGAAGATATTACGCGTATTTATAACATGCGTAAAAAAGCGGTTGGGTTGTTGGGTAATAGTAAAGGCGCAGCGAAACCAATTCCATTTGTTGAGGATACCTGCGTTCCCCCTGAGCATCTCGCAGACTATATAGTAGAATTTCGTGCATTATTAGACAGTCATAACTTGAATTATGGCATGTTTGGCCATGTAGATGCAGGTGTCTTACACGTTCGTCCCGCACTTGATATGTGTGATCCGCAACAAGAAGTATTGATGAAACAAATTTCTGATGAAATTGTGGCATTAACCGCGAAATACGGTGGACTACTGTGGGGGGAGCATGGGAAAGGTTTCCGTGCACAATATAGCCCTGAATTTTTTGGTGATGTGTTATACGCTGAACTGCGTAACATCAAAGCCGCTTTTGACCCCGATAACCGTTTGAACCCGGGTAAAATCTGTCCGCCTGCAGGGCTAGATGCACCGATGAAGCAGGTTGATGATATCAAGCGAGGAACGTATGACCGGCAAATTCCAGTCCAAATGCGCCAAGAATTCCGTGGTGCAATGGAGTGTAATGGCAATGGGCTGTGTTTTAATTTTGATGTGAAAAGTCCGATGTGCCCGTCGATGAAGGTGAGCGGTCAACGAGTCCATTCCCCGAAAGGCCGCGCGACACTTGTTCGCGAATGGTTAAGGTTACTCGCGGAACAAGGCGTTACACCAGAACACCTTGAAAAAGGTATTACACAAAGCCAACCAACATTGCGTGGTCTCATAGAGAAAACCCGTAACACTTGGCGTGCGAAGCAAGGCGATTATGACTTCTCTCACGAGGTGAAAGCCTCAATGGCAGGGTGCCTTGCCTGTAAAGCCTGTTCAACTCAATGCCCGATCAAAATTGATGTGCCCTCATTTAGAGCGAAATTTTTAGCGTTGTACCATGGCCGCTATTTACGTCCTATTCGGGATCACATTGTTGCGAACGTTGAAGCAAGTGCCCCATTATTTTCCAAAGTGCCGGGGGTATTTAATTTCTTTTTGCGTCAACCAATGGTGCAAAAATTGAGCCAACACACTATAGGTATGGTGGATTTACCGTTGTTTTCTCAACCCACGTTAAAACAAGAACTTTCAGGGCATGCCGCAGTTTCTGTCACGCTTGAACAACTTGAAAGTATGACGGGTTCACAGCGTGAAAAATATGTGCTGGTGGTTCAAGACCCTTTCACCAGTTATTACGATGCCAAAGTAGTGGCAGATTTTGTCCGCTTAATCGAAAAATTAGGCCTTAAACCTGTATTGTTACCGTTCTCACCGAATGGAAAAGCACAACACATCAAAGGTTTTTTAGCGAAGTTTGCGAAAACAGCACGTAAGACTGCGGACTTTTTAAATCGAGTGGCAAAGTTACAGCTGCCAATGGTTGGTGTTGACCCTGCGCTGGTACTTTGTTACCGCGATGAATATCATGAAATTTTAGGCAAAGAACAATGCCAATTTACGGTGATGTTGGCGCATGAGTGGTTAATGACATTGCCTGAACCACACAATATGCAAACGGCATCGGCTCAACCGTGGTATTTTTTCGGTCATTGTACGGAATCAACGGCTTTACCTAATAGTGCGAATCAATGGGCAGCGTTATTTGCTCGCTTTGGGCAAACATTAAATAATGTTAGTGTTGGATGTTGTGGCATGGCAGGGACTTATGGGCACGAAGTAGCGAATCTTGAAAATTCAAAAGGAATTTATAACTTATCGTGGAAAGGTGCAATGTCTCCTTTACCAAAAGATCGCTGTTTGAGTTCAGGTTACTCTTGCCGTAGCCAAGTTAAGCGAATGGAAAATGTAGCAATAAAACATCCTATTCAAGCCCTGTTGGAGATAGTTTAATGATTTGGAAACGTCAATTTAATTTGCAACAACTCGCTGAAATGTCAAAAACCTGCATGTTAGGGCATCTCGGTATTGAAATAACGGCAATTGGAGATGATTATTTAGAAGGAATAATGCCTGTTGATCATCGTACCAAACAGCCTTTTGGGTTATTGCATGGTGGTGCTTCCGTTGTATTAGCTGAATCCTTAGGTTCAATTGCGGGTTATATGTGCTCGGAAGGGGAACAAAAGGTGGTCGGGTTGGAAATCAATGCAAACCATGTTCGTGCTGCTCGTTCAGGGGTTGTGAAGGGGATTTGTAAACCTATTCATTTAGGGCGTCGCCAGCAAGTGTGGAATATTGAAATTTTCAATGAACAAGGAAAATTGTGTTGTACTTCTCGCCTGACAACTGCGGTATTATTTGAATAATAACCATTTTAAATATAGGGTTTTTGGCTAATCAAAGGCTGGATAACCCTATAAAACCCTTTTCATTGTGTGGCTTTATGGCCATTCTTTCTATAAATTCATTTTTATCAAGTTAATTAAGTTGTATAATAAATGCATCTTTATTAATTTGTGTCATTTAAGTGTATTATTTAGTACAAATTTAAATGAAAAACACAACTCTATTTACTTGTTATTTATCAATGAATTATGCTGGTTTTTCTAGGGTGCTGTTTGTTTTTTAATCTAAGAGTGAGCAAGAAAAGAGCTAAAATAGCTATAACCTCTTAAAACAAATGGTTGAAGTCAATTAGCTAATCATTACCATAGGGTAGGCAGAGTTAATCTCTTGATAACAGGCTGAAAAGCCATAAGAAATGTGGGGTCAATATGACTGACGGTGTAGAGACATTTTCATTTGATGAAAACAATTGGCAGGGAGTTAACCTGACACAAAGCGCTGCAAAACAAATCAAAAAATTGATGGTGCAAAACCCAAACACAAAAGGGCTTTCACTCGGCGTAAAACAGTCTGGCTGCGCAGGTTTCGGTTATGTGTTTGAGATGATCGAAAACCCAACAGACCAACACCTGTTATTTGAACTCGATGGCGCACACCTTTATGTGCCAAAAGAAGCAATGCCATTTATTGATGGCACAGTCGTTGATTTTGTCCAAGAAGGGCTGAATCAAATTTTCAAATTTAATAACCCGAAAGCCCAACATGCCTGTGGGTGTGGTGAAAGCTTCGGCGTTTAACATGTGAAGTCAGATTATGTCACAGAGCAATGTAGAAGTTGGCGATGATGTTCAAAGCTGGCTTGATGACCAGCGTTATAAAGAAGGCTTCTTTACTGAAGTCGCAACTGATGAAATGGCGAAAGGTATCAACGAAGATGTGATCCGTGCCATTTCAGCAAAACGTAATGAGCCTGAGTGGATGCTCCAATTCCGTCTTGATGCCTTTAATCACTGGAAAGGCATGGAAGAACCTCATTGGCTGAAAGCGAATTACCCAAATCTCGATTATCAGGACTACAGCTATTACTCAGCGCCATCTTGTGGCTCATGCGATGATACTTGTGGTTCGCAAACTGGTGCGACACAAGGCACTGGTGTGGCTGAAACCAATAATTATTTAACCGCTGAAGTTGAAGAAGCCTTTAACCAGTTGGGTGTTCCTGTCCGTGAAGGGAAGGCCGTTGCGGTAGATGCAATTTTTGACTCGGTCTCGGTATCAACAACGTACCGTGATGACCTCGCGAAACATGGGGTTATTTTTTGTTCGTTCAGTGAAGCTATTCAAGAGTACCCTGAACTGGTACAGAAATATCTCGGCTCAGTTGTTTCGAGCCATGATAACTTTTTTGCGGCATTAAATGCGGCGGTAGCTTCAGATGGTACGTTTGTGTATGTACCAAAAGGCGTACATTGCCCAATGGAGCTATCAACGTATTTTAGGATCAACGCAGCCAAAACAGGCCAGTTTGAGCGTACGATTTTAATTGCCGATGAAGGTAGTTATGTCAGCTATATCGAAGGGTGTTCTGCACCTGTTCGTGATAGTTATCAGCTTCATGCTGCGGTTGTTGAAGTGATTATTCATAAAGATGCTGAAGTGAAATATTCAACAGTCCAAAACTGGTTCTCTGGTGGAGATAGCGAAGCGGGTGGGATCCTGAACTTTGTGACTAAGCGCGCACTGTGTGAGGGTGAAAATTCTAAAATGTCATGGACGCAGTCAGAAACAGGCTCTGCCATCACATGGAAATACCCAAGCGTCATCCTAAAAGGGGACAACTCAGTCGGTGAATTTTACTCCGTTGCATTAACAAACGGCAATCAACAAGCGGATACCGGAACGAAAATGATCCATATCGGGAAAAACACCCGTTCCACGATCATTTCTAAAGGTATTTCTGCGGGTAAAAGCCAAAACAGTTACCGTGGTTTAGTAAAAATTTTACCGAGTGCACATAATGCACGTAACTTTACCCAATGTGACTCTATGTTAATTGGTACACAGTGTGGTGCACATACTTTCCCCTATGTGGAAGTGAAAAATAATACGGCACAGCTCGAACATGAAGCAACAACCTCACGCATTGGGGAAGACCAGTTATTTTACTGTTTACAACGTGGTATCAGCGAAGACGATGCAATTTCAATGATTGTAAATGGTTTCTGTAAGGATGTGTTCTCGGAGCTCCCATTAGAATTTGCCGTAGAAGCACAAAAATTACTGGCGATCAGCTTAGAGCACAGCGTGGGCTGATCCTAATCGAGTTTATTTGCGCTAAAGCGCTAAAGGCATGTAAATATGTTAAGTGTTAAAGATTTACACGTGAGTGTAGAAGGTAATGAGATTTTAAAAGGGTTATCTCTGGAAGTAAAACCGGGGGAAGTTCATGCCATCATGGGGCCAAATGGCTCAGGTAAAAGTACATTATCAGCCACACTTGCTGGCCGCGAAGAGTATGAAATTGATAGCGGTGAAGTAACGTTTAAAGGTAAAGACCTGTTTGAATTAGATCCCGAAGAGCGTGCAGGGGAAGGTGTTTTTCTCGCATTCCAATACCCAGTCGAAATTCCAGGGGTCAGTAACCAATTTTTCTTACAAACGGCAGTTAATGCGGTTAGAGAATATCGCCAGCAAGAAGCATTAGATCGTTTTGATTTTCAAGATTTTATTGAAGACAAAATCAAATTATTAGAAATGCCAGAAGATTTGCTTGCGCGTTCTGTCAACGTAGGTTTCTCCGGTGGTGAGAAAAAACGTAATGATATCTTGCAGATGGCAGCACTAGAACCTCAATTGTGTATCCTCGATGAAACTGACTCCGGTTTAGATATTGATGCACTGAAAATTGTGGCTAACGGGGTGAATTCATTACGCTCGCCAGAGCGTTCATTCATCATTGTCACTCACTATCAGCGTATTTTGGATTATGTGAAACCTGACTTTGTCCATGTGTTATATCAAGGGAAAATCATCAAATCAGGTGATTTCAGTTTAGCGAAAAAACTGGAGGAGCAGGGTTATGGCTGGCTTATTGACCAACAGTGAAAGAGCACAAAAACGTGCAGAAGTTGCGAAGCTGAATGAGCAAGCTATGTCACGTTTTTCTGAATTATTTGAGCAGCGACACGGTGCGAACTCCCAACATGCTAAAACGCATTGGGAAATGGCAAAACAAGTTGGCTTACCGGTGTTCCGCCATGAAGATTGGCACTATACACCACTAAATACGGTACTTGAGGCTCAGTATCGTTTTAGTGACGGTGATGTTGTAGAAAAAGAGTGTGAGGCATTGGCTCTGCCGATTGATGCATATCGCCTTGTTTTAATTGATGGGCGCTATAGTTCAACATTAAGCTCCATTGATATGGGGCCATTCCAAGTGGCTTTGCTTGATAACCAAGACTTGCTTCCTTCGCCTGTAAATAGCGAGATCTTCTTGCATTTAACTGAAAGCTTGGCGGTACAACCGTTAGTTATTCACCTTGCGGCAAATAAAGTAGCAGAAAAACCATTATATCTGCTGAATATTTCAACGGGGAGCGGCGATAAACAAGCAACAAATATTAGCCAGTATCGCTACCATTTAACGTTAGATGCAAACAGTAAAGCCCAAGTCATTGAGCATTATGTCAGTTTGAATGACGAAATGCACATGACGGGCAGCCGCTTAACGGTTGAAGTTGGTGATAATGCAGACTTTAGTCACTTTAAGTTAAATGTTGAAAATGGTCAGTCTCAGCATTTTGCTCACAATGATATTGTTGTTGGTCGCGATAGCCGTGTGAAAAGTACGAGTTTTTTACTTGGCGCATTATTAACGCGTAACCATACCAGTGCTCGCCTTGATGGTGAAAATACTGAGTTAGAACTTAACAGTATATTGTTACCTAAAGGCAATGAAATTGCAGATACGCGCACGTATTTAGAGCACAATAATAGCTACTGTAATAGTCGCCAATTACACAAAGTCATTGCAATGGATAGCAGTAAAGCTGTCTTTAATGGCATGATTAAAGTGGCACCGAACGCATTAAAAACGGATGGTCAAATGACTAACAACACGTTGTTGTTAGGTGAGAAAGCAGAAATTGATACCAAGCCTCAGCTTGAAATTTATGCTGATGACGTAAAGTGTGGTCACGGTGCAACAGTCGGTCGTATTGATGACGAACAACTGTTTTATCTGCGTTCAAGGGGAATTGAGGGGAAAGCAGCAAAACATATGATTATTATTGCATTTGCTGCGGAACTTACAGAATCTATTGAATCGGAAGAATTAAAACACGCTGTGATGGCAAACATCCGCCAGCGCTTAGCGGAGGTTTAATATCCATGTCATTCAATGTCGCATCAGTCAGGCAGGATTTTCCTGCCTTATCTCAGTCAGTCAATAATCATCCGCTGGTTTATTTAGATAGCGCTGCAAGTGCGCAGAAGCCTTTGCAAGTTATTGAAAAAGAAAGCGAGTTTACACTGCACCAATATGCCGCGGTTCACCGCGGTATACATACTCTTAGTGCAAACGCGACGACAATGATGGAAGACGTTCGTCAAAAAGCAGCCGCTTTCATTCATGCCGCTTCAAATGAAGAAATCGTGTTTGTTAAAGGTACGACGGAAGGCATTAACCTTGTTGCAAACAGTTTTGGGCGGAAGTATTTCCATGAAGGGGACAATATTGTCATCACTGAAATGGAACACCATGCGAATATTGTACCTTGGTATATGTTAGCAGAGGAAATTGGCTTTGAAATCCGTATTATACCAATTTCAGATGATGGTAGGCTGCAATTAGATGTATTAAAGGATGTCATTGATTCACGCACGCGATTGCTGAGCTTTACACATATCTCTAATGTATTAGGAACAGTTAATCCCGTTCAGGATATCATCAAGCAAGCACGAGCCATTGCGGCTTCAAAAGGCGGTGAGATCGCGGTATTGGTCGATGGCGCGCAAGGTGCAATGCATCAGCAGGTTGATGTGCAAGCCTTAGACTGTGATTTCTATGTGTTTTCAGGTCACAAGCTATATGGCCCGACGGGTATTGGTATCCTTTACGGTAAAAAAGCTATTTTGGATATGATGCCTCCATGGGAAGGTGGTGGGGCGATGATCCGCCAAGTTAGCCTGACCAAAGGGATCACTTTTGCTGATGCACCATGGCGCTTTGAAGCAGGAACACCGAATGTAAGCGCAATTATTGGTTTAGGGGCGGCATTCGATTATTTAAATGCACTAAATTTATCTGATGTATTTACTCATGAAGCCGAAGTGATGGCTTATGCGTCTAAGAAATTACAAGAAATACCGTCCATTAGATTGTATGGTAATGACCAACGGGAAGGGGTACTCGCTTTTAATTTAGGGGAGCACCATGCCTATGATGTGGGGTCTTTTCTTGATAGATATGGTATTGCAATCCGTACTGGCCATCATTGTGCTTTACCGTTAATGGAACATTATCATGTTCCCGCTATGTGTCGTGCTTCAGTAGGAATTTATACCACTAAGGAAGAGGTTGATTTCTTATTCAATGCGTTACAGCGCATCAAAAAATTGTTAGGCTAAGCACATAAGAAACACAGAGTAAAGGAAATGAGCATGCCCGCATTACCCGATGAAAATAAGTTATTACGCAATTTCTCTCGCTGCCAAGATTGGGAAGAACGCTATCTCTACATGATAGAATTAGGGGGGCGTTTACCTGAACTCACCGCGGTGCAAAGATGCGATAATAATTTAATCGCCGGTTGCCAAAGTCAAGTGTGGATTGATATGCAAAAACAAGCTGACGGGACAATTACGTTTGCAGGTGACAGCGACGCTGCAATCGTTAAAGGGTTAGTTGCTATTGTGATCATTCTTTTTCAAGGTAAAACGGCCCAACAAATATTAGCACTCGATGTTAAGTCATTTTTTGAGCAATTAGCATTGGAGCAGCATTTAACACCTTCACGCACTCAAGGCTTAAATGCGATGATCCGTACAATTTTATCGCGCGCGGCACAATTCGAGTGATCCTACCGAGGGGAGCGTTATGCATGCTCCCTTACCTATATTTTACTTCTTAGGTGTTACTCTTTATCTGGGTAACACACTAAATTCACCGTGTTTAACGATATCTAACTATATTTTAACCATCATAAAAAGACAGCGCTCTTATTAATACTTAATAAAAATATTTATTTAGTATTAAAGATATGAAAGATAGTTGCTATTATGAACAATAATCATTGAATTATTGTAAGAATATTATTTTCCTTGGAGTAGATATGAAAAGAGTTTTGACGGTGGTAAGTTTGTTTGTCATGAGTGCCTTATTGGCTCCAGTTCAAGCAAAAGAATACCCATTACCTGATAGTAACACTCGCCTTATCGGGGAAAATTATACGTACATCGTCCCCAATGATGGGCGGCCGTTGGAAGCCATTGCCAGTGAGCACCAAATTGGCTTACTCGGTATGCTTGAAGCTAACCCAGGAACAGATCCATACCTTCCTGAAGCGGGTAAAGAACTTATCATTCCAGCACAAATGCTATTGCCGTCAACACCAAGAACAGGGATCGTGATTAATTTGGCAGAGCTGCGTTTATATTATTACCCAGCGAACAGTGAAGAAGTGATCGTATACCCTATTGGTATTGGTCAATTAGGTCGTGATACACCTGAAATGGTGACTTCAGTAAGCCAATCAATTAAAGACCCTACATGGACACCCACGGCAAATATTCGTAAAAATTATGCGAAAGAAGGTATAACGCTTCCTGCTGTCGTTCCTGCTGGCCCTGAAAACCCAATGGGCTTATATGCATTACGGCTAGCACATGGGCGTGGTGAATATCTGATCCATGGTACTAATGCGGATTTTGGGATTGGTATGCGAGTGAGCTCCGGTTGCATTCGTTTACGTCCTGATGATATTGAAGCATTATTCAAGACAGTACCAAGAGGAACACGTGTTCAAGTTATTGATCAGCCGGTAAAATATTCTAAAGAACCTGATGGTAGTTATTACATCGAGGTGCATCAGCCATTATCACGGACAAGTAATGATGACCCTCAAACCATGCCAATCAAGCTATCTGACGATTTTAAGCGTTTTCTTGAAAATGAAGGGGTTGATAAGGCTTTAGTAGAAAAAGAGCTAGCAAGGCGTTCTGGTATGCCTGTGCGTGTTAATAATGATCAGGGTAACAGTATTCCTGAAAGTGAAACACAACACGAAGGTTTAGTGCCTATTGAACCATTCTCTATTTCACAACCAGAACCTATCTATGATGGTAAAGTTGGTGCTTTGTTACCTGCGAAATACCGTTCTTCTGTTGTAAATCAATAATCCTGACAAATAATAAGGGCCTATTTTCATAGGCCCTCATAAATACTATTAGCTTCAAAGAAGCGTCGTATCAGCTAGATAACGACCAAATCGAACTTATTTTTTGTAAGTACGAACTTGGTTATCTAAACGCTGGTTAGCGCGTGCTGCTTCTTCTTGAGCTGTCTGTACGTCAGAACGCAGAGACTGAACGTCGTTGCTCAGTTGATCAACTTTACCATTCAGAGTTTGCACGTCTGAAGAGAGTTTTTGCACTTCAGTGCTGTTAGAACAACCCGCTAGTAATGCTGAAGCTAATACGATAGAGCCCAGTACAATTTTAGTACGAATCATTATTTTACCCTCTAGATTGATTTATCTTGAAAATATAAAAAAGCAAGTCACCAAACAATAGAGCTAAGCTTGTTATCTTAAAGCTTGCTATATCCCTTTAAAACAACCTAATGAAAATTAGGGTATGGCACTTACTATGTCTTATGCTAGTACTAAATATAAAGTTTTGCTAGAAATACTTTATATTTAGTACTAGGAAAAAGGAGAAAAATTTAAACTAAGAATAATAAAGGTTGTTATTTGACCAATCCGAGTGTGTTTTATGATATCACTCTTAAATTGCGGTAAGATATTTACTAAAGAAAAGGAAATAAAGGAATAGTTACATCAAGGAAGCACTTAATGTTAAATCTAAATAAAAAAGGCCGATAGCAAAAATAGTCACTATCAGCCTCTATAAGGAAATTAAAAATTAAAGTACATGAACTGAAGATGTGTTGGTTGTGCCACTTTGTACTAATGCTCCAGAAACCATTACAACAGCATCACCAGAAACCGCTAAGCCACTTTCAAGCGCTGCGCGTTTACCTTCACGATAAAAATCATCTGTGGATGTAAAACCACCTACAATCATTGGGATCACACCTTTGACTAACAGTAACTGGCGGGCAGTTTCTTCATTAGTCGTTAACGCGAGGATTGGCGCAGTAGGGAAATATTTACGAACAGATTTAGCAGACTTACCGCCGTAGGTTGCAACAACGATTAGTGGCACGTCTAATTTTTCAGACATTTCCACTGCACCACGACAGACTGCCTCAGTGACACGTAAGCGTTGGCTTGGTTTTTGGCTATCAATGCGAGTTTGCATGATACGGTCTGTACGCTCACAGATAGTTGCCATAATGGTAACAGCTTCTACTGGATATTTACCTTTAGCGCTTTCACCAGACAGCATAACTGCATCTGTGCCGTCTAAAATAGCGTTGGCCACGTCGCCTGCTTCTGCGCGGGTAGGGCGTGGGTTTTTGATCATTGAATCTAACATTTGCGTTGCAGTAATGACGACTTTACGTGCAGCGACACATTTTTCAATCATCATTTTTTGTGCAAAAATAACTTCTTCAACAGGGATTTCAACGCCTAAATCACCACGAGCAACCATGATGCCGTCAGAAGCTTCTAAAATTTCATCAAAGTTATTTAAACCTTCTTGGTTTTCAATCTTCGAAATAATTTGGATGTTCTCGCCACCATGTTTTTTCAGATGAGCACGAATTTCTTCAACATCAGAGCGCTTACGGATAAAAGAAGCTGCTACAAAATCAACACCTTGTTCGCATCCAAACACTAAGTCTTCTTTGTCTTTTTCAGCTAACGCTGGCAGGCCAATGGAAACGCCTGGTAGATTAACCCCTTTCTTCTCCCCGAGGTCACCGTTATTTAAAACCTCACAGACGACTTCAGTCGCAGTGACATTAGTCACTTTCATACCAATTAAGCCGTCATCAACTAATACGGTATTGCCGACTTTTAAATCTGAAGTTAAGCCTGAGTATGTCACAGCAACTTTATCTTTATTACCGATCACGGAAGTGTCGGTAGTGAATGTAAAGGTTTGGCCTGCAACGAGAGAAACGTCGTTACCACCTTCCAATTTCATGGTGCGGATTTCAGGGCCTTTAGTATCGAGTAAAATAGCAGCTTGTTTACCTGTTTTTGCACAAACAGAGCGAAGATTTTTAATACGTTGACCGTGTTCTTCATAGTCACCGTGAGAAAAATTTAGGCGCATGACATTCATGCCCGCATCAAGGAGTTGAGTCAGTTTTTCTTCTGATTCGGTTTTTGGACCGATAGTACAAACAATTTTAGTTTTTTTCATGGCAGTCTATCTAATGTTATAAAGGAAATCGGTATTGCCGCCGACGCTTAGTACATTTAATAAATCGTGCGCATATAAAATTTTGTTGCGCAACTCATTTACAAGAATAGGCGACAGTCTGGTGTTTAATGCATTTATACACTTAAATTTGTCACATTTTGATTCTTATTATAGTGTAGATGACAAATTCAATTAAAGCTAACGTATTGATTTGCTACTGTTGAAACCTTTCAGCCAGCGCGGGTATTATAGACAACAAAAAACTGTGAGACAAATCAAATTTTACTAAATTAGAAGAAGAGGCCATTTAGATCAAAAATTCAATTGATATTAAGTAACCTAATTTGTTGCGCAACAAATTAAGGGAATGATAGTAAACAATCAAGAAAAATTTTAAGGTGGGAGGCATGATAACAAAATGGTGCGTCCGAGTAGACTCGAACTACCGACCCCCACCATGTCAAGGTGGTGCTCTAACCAACTGAGCTACGGACGCACTGAAAAGTTTGGATTGTGTTAATTTGAAATGGTGCGTCCGAGTAGACTCGAACTACCGACCCCCACCATGTCAAGGTGGTGCTCTAACCAACTGAGCTACGGACGCACTGAAAATTAACATTGTGTTCACTAGAAATGGTGCGTCCGAGTAGACTCGAACTACCGACCCCCACCATGTCAAGGTGGTGCTCTAACCAACTGAGCTACGGACGCATTTAAAAGTTATCTAGGTGACAACGGGGATGAATATTAACGTTATGAGGTTCATCTGGCAAGGGGAAAATGTATTTTAGTGATAGTTTGCTCGTATTTAAAACTATCTGGTGCGAAATACACCTTCCCCCATAATAAAAAGCTTAAAAAACCGTCAATTAGCGTGCTGAGCGAAGTAGAATAACATCCTCTGTCTGCTTATGGATCCACATAATACGTGTTGCCATACCTATCGCAGCTGCGCTTAATCCAATGATAAAGCCAATCCAAAAGCCTTTAGGGCCCATAGCCGGTGCGATAATATCAGTTAATGCTAAGATATAACCGGAAGGTAAACCAAGTAACCAATATGCGGTGAAGGTAATAAAGAAAATAGAACGTGTATCTTTGTAGCCACGTAAAATTCCCGCACCAATAACTTGCACAGAGTCTGATAATTGATAAATAGCGGCATATAGCATCAAACTACTCGCTAAAACAACCACTTCAGGGTTTTTGTTATACATCATTGCAATCGGTTCACGGAAGACCGCAGTGAGAACGGCGGTAAAACAAGCGATCATTAAGCCAACAGCAATACCAGTATAAGATGAAACTTTAGCGGCTTCAGTCGATTTCTGTCCTAAGTTATAACCTACGCGAATGGTTGCAGCTATTCCTAATGATAATGGGAACATAAACATCACGGAGCTGAAATTTAATGCAACTTGATGGCCAGCGACTGCAACAACACCTAATGGGGCGACTAACAAGGCGACGACGGCAAATAAAGTGACCTCAAAGAAAAGTGCCAGACCAATAGGGGTACCTAATACGATAATTCGCTTTAAGATTAATGGATTTGGCGATGTGAAAGAGACTGTAGGGCGAATATCGCGCTGCGCAGTAGCACGTTTCACATACCATCTCATCATCAGACACATAGCCCAATACACTGATGCGGTCGCGACACCACAGCCCACACCACCTAAAGCTGGGGCACCAAAGTGACCATAGATAAAGATATAGTTAATGGGAATATTAATCATCAAGCCAAGAAAACCAATCACCATCCCCGGTTTGGTTTTTGAAAGCCCTTCACATTGACTACGATACACCTGATAAAATAAGTATCCTGGGGCTCCCCACATAATAGCATGTAAAAAACGGACAGACTTATCCGCCAATTCTTTATCAATATGGGGCATATTGCTGATAATAAGCTGGCTATTATAAAGAAGACACATAATACCTAAGGCTAAAAGCAGCGCTAACCACAGCCCTTGTTGAATTTGGTCTCCAATCAAGTTACGACGGCCTGACCCATTCATTTGTGCAACGATTGGAGTTAAAGCCATCAAAATGCCCTGGCCAAAAAGAATAGCTGGCAGCCAGATGGAAAACCCAACTGCAACTGCGGACATCTCAATTTCACTAACACTTCCAGCCATAACGGTATCCACAAACCCCATTGCAGTTTGTGAAAATTGAGCCAAAACGATAGGAATACCAAGTGCCAACAAGCTACGCGCTTCTGTAAAATATTTCTGCACGCATACACCTTTGTAATAAAAGAAAATAAGAGGAAAAAATCAGAAAAATAAATGAGTTACTAAGTTCTCATTGATTATTAAAAACCGCTCATTCTATCCCTTTTCTAAATGGATTCCAATAATGATATGGTAACAAACTATAAAAGAGCATTTTAGAACCTAATATATGGATAAATACTCGATTTATTAACGTCTTGTTTATCACTCAAATAGGATAGATCTCTAAAAATTCTGATGTAAACTGAGCTTATTAATCCACTACACTGGGAATCATTATGTTTACAGGCATTGTCCAAGCGACCGCTCCTATTATTGAAATTACAGAAAGAGCCAACTTTCGAACTCATGTAATGAAATTTACCCCTGAATTACTTATAGGTTTAGAAACAGGGGCTTCCGTTGCGCATAATGGTTGTTGTTTGACGGTAACGAAAATCGATGGTGAGAGAGTCAGTTTTGATCTAATTAAAGAAACTCTGAGATTGACTAACTTAGGGGAATTACAAGAAGGTGATGTTGTTAACATCGAACGCGCCGCAAAATATGGTGACGAAATTGGCGGCCATATCGTTTCTGGTCATATCATGACAACAGCTGAAATTAGTAAAATTTTCACATCCGAAGATAACCACCAAATTTGGTTGTCAATTCATGATAAAGCTTTGATGAAATATATTTTGCATAAAGGCTTTGTGGCGATTGATGGCATCAGTTTAACGGTGGGTGATGTCATCAATAATCGGTTTTGTGTACATTTAATCCCAGAAACATTAGAGAGAACAACACTAGGTAAAAAACGCTTGGGTGATAAAATAAATATAGAGATAGACCCACAAACGCAGGCAATTGTTGATACGGTTGAACGCGTTTTAAATCAAAAAGAACAAGAAAAGTTATTACAGCAAGCAGAAGAGTTGGCTAATGTAGCAAAAACAGAGTGAATAGGCATTAAAGCAAGCAATTGCGTTATTTATGTTAAAGATAAATAGCGATATAAGCAATCAGGTAGGCTATAGCAATAGTAGTTTATGCTATAGCCTGAATAAAGTATGGTTGGATTTTGTTTATTGAATATAGGTTACGGAGTTCTATTAAATAAAGAAGGTTAAAATTGCTTAAAAATACAATGCGCTCTAGTTTTCATTATTAATAGATCATTTTTCACTAAAATTGACAGAAAAGCTAGCGTTATCACGTTCAATTGCTTCAACTAATCGCTTGAAATGCGGACTGTTTTTATGCATCTCTAATGCCTGAGTGTCTTCCCATTCCTCGAAAACAATGTAACCATTTTCTTTAGCCATAAGATCATATTGAATGCATCCTTTCTCTCGGCGGCTTAGTTTTGCTAAGTCACGAACGATTTCTTTCGTTAAATACCCATCCGTCCTTTCTGTTGTAATTTGGGCATACACAACAATACTCATTCCGTTCTCCTTATGTATTAAGAACTATCTTAATGGGTACTTAGTTTTTGTATTGTAAAAAAGCGAATAACTTGATTTTAAAAATGCCGACGGCGTCATAGTAAAGTATCTTTTAAAATCACGGTAAAAGTGGGATTGGTCATAATAGCCTGTTTCAAACCAGCGGTAGGTATCTGGTTCTACTACCATACTTTTTAAAACGTGCTCTAAGCGACAATTGATCTGGTACCTTTTTGGTGTAATACCGTATTCTTTTAAAAACTCTTTTTGAATGACTCGGAGATGTAAACCTGTCTCTTCGGCAATTTCAGTGATTTTTTTAGTTGGGTTACGATATAGCAACTCTAAAATTTCATCTGTGAAATGAGACTTTTTCTTGGCTTTTGTCCTATTAAAGCAATCCAACAACTCTTTGAATGAAGAGTTAGCTAAAGCTTCAAACCAACGGTCTTTCCATATGTCATTTAGTGCGATGGGTTTATCAGTATAATTTAGTGTTCTTTGAGGCAGAAGAAAACGCAATGCATCATGACGAATACGTAATACCATAACTTTTGAAAAATTAGGGCTAGCAGTAAATGTGTTGACTCTAGGAATAATCAGCTGATAAGGGTCTGCGACTGAGTTGCTTTCAGTTGTCATGTGAAATGTATCTGATGAAACCCAGATTTCAGCACCTGTTCCAGGAAAAATTTTAATTGCCTCTGTAAACTCTTTGATTATTAAAATAGAGCTAACAAAGGATTTTAATTCATCTGGTGGATAATACTGTTTTAACATCATTCTTGAGCACTCATTATTTAATGTCGCAATGATAACGTTTTTTAACAAGAAAATTAACCATGAAACATCTATATCTTAGTAGATAACAAAAAAAAAGCCTTATTTATTAGTGAAATCCGCTTAGGTTAAGGGGTTTTGACAAGAAAGTTCAGGTTTTGTGAGCTAAGAATAATGGGTGATATAGAAAAATACTTAATAAATGTTACGGTATAACCATAAGAGTTATACATTGGAAGAAGTTTTTGGGAATTAGTTAAATATCAATCATGCCGATTATATACGGCATGATTGATTCGACAAGCTATACTTTAGGAGGTCGTTTGGCAATCGACCTGCTCAAGATCTTGATTATTTTTATTGCCGCAGCGTTGCATAAAATAACCAATGGTCATTGGAATAATGGTAACCGCCATGACACCCGTTGTTGCTAACAATGGGTCTAAACTCAGGGCTGAAACAAGTAGGCTTGCTAAGAAACATAGACCTAATTGTAAGGCATTTTGCAATGCAGCTGCTTTACCACTCGCGCTAGGAAATACATTTAGTGCTTTGGATACTGCAATAGGATAAGAGGCCCCGTTCATTGCCGCCATAAAGCAAAATGGGATCAATATCATGGTTAATGATGGTGTGGTATAGATAGCCATGATAAATAAAATAGACATGCTTACCGCGTAACCAATTAATAATAATGGAAATAGCGTTTCTGCGCGAACTTTTGCTAATAAAATGCGGCAGCCATATCCACCAACAATAAAGGCTAAAGTTTGTGGAATATAGCTCAAACCAATATCAGCAGGGTTGAAGGCCATGTCACGTAAGATAAAAGGTGACCCGGTTAACCAAGCGAAGAAACCCGCGCTACAGGATGCATAAACCAGCACGTTACCGCTGAAAACAGGGGAACTGAGCAAGTTTGAGAAAGAAATCTTAGTTTCTGGTTGGTTATCATCAGTTATTGTTTTAACTGAAACATTTTTCAAAAAGAGTGTCGGTAATAAAAGTAGTATGCCCACCGCCATTAGGATCAGGAAAATTGCTTCCCATGTTTGGTGCTCTAGAACCCATGCTCCTAATAATGGGGCTAAAGCCGGGGATAGCGCGACTAGTGGCATGATAGAAGCAAAGACTTTCTGGGTATTTGCCTCATCATAGCGGTCGATAACAAGGGCTTGCCATAAAACTGCCGCGGAGCAGACCCCAACAGCCTGTAAAAAACGTAGTGTTAATAGCTGTGTTGCGGTTTCGACCCAATAAATGGCTAAGCTACTGATAATGAAAATAGTTAAGCCCACAATTAGCACAGGCTTACGGCCAAGTTTGTCTGATAATGGCCCCCATAATAGCTGAGCAAAGGCAAAACCAGCTAAAAAAATACTGAGAGAAGCACTGATGGCGCCTTCAGAGGTATGCAAGGTGTTTTGCATAGCGCCAAATGCAGGTAAATACATATCAATGGCTAAAAAACCTAGCATACTAAGTCCTGCAAGGTAAACCATAAAACCCGGAGAATTTTTTTTCACAGTATTCGACATAATTATTACTTATCTGATATTTAAAAAATTGTTAATGATGATGTCATTGTATAGGCTATTTTTTTAGGTTGTGAAACGGTAATATTTGGATCTTGCCATCAAAATTTTTGAAAGGAGAGGTTATGTGGTCTGCGCATGCACTCGAAGTGATTGATGCAGTTGCTCGAACTGGAAGTTTTAGTGGTGCTGCTGATGAATTGCACCGTGTACCTTCTGCAATCAGTTATACCGTCAAGCAAGTTGAGGAATGGCTTGCTGTTCCTCTATTTGAACGCCGACATCGCGATGTTGTTCTGACAGAAGCAGGGGCGATATTTATTAAGGAAAGTCGTTCTGTTATCAAAAAAATGACAGATACAAGACATCAATGCCAGCAAGTTGCAAATGGCTGGCGCGGGCAATTTAGTATTGCTGTTGATTGTATTGTTAAACCCCAAAGGACAGAACAATTACTTATTGATTTTTATCGTCATTTTCCCGATATTGAACTTTTTATTCACCCTGAAGTGTTTAATGGAGTGTGGGATGCACTTGCTGACGGACGTGTAGATGTTGCGATTGGAGCGACTCGAGCGTCCCCGATAGGCGAAAGATACAGCTTCCGTGATATGGGTTTTATGCCGTGGATGTGTGTCGCAAGTCCAGAACACCCATTAGCCCAAATAGGTGAGAAACTGACTGATGACCAAATGAGAGAGTACCCGAGTTTGTGTCTTGAAGATACCTCTCGTAACCTTCCCAAACGTGATACTTGGGCACTTGATAACCAACGTCGGCTTGTCGTGCCTTACTGGGAAAATGGTTTAGCTTGTTTGGTTAATGGGCTATGTGTTGGAATGGTACCGGAGCATCGAGCAGCTCCGCTTTGTGAAAAAGGCCAATTAGTTGAACTAGCATTAGCACAGCCATTTCCACCCAGTCCTTGTTGTTTAACTTGGGTGGAAAATAGTACATCACCCGCGCTCCGTTGGTTATTGGATTACCTTGGTGATAATGAAACGCTCAACGCAGAGTGGCTTTCAACTTAACGATTTGTCTTATCGACGATAATCGATAAATGGCCCGTCAGCGACAGAGCGACGCTCTACAAGGCGAGGGTGAACTTCAATTGTTTGAGCATCTTCGCGCTTATTAATGATACGGTCGAGCAGCATGGTGAAGGCCATTTGGCCTAAACGCTCTTTGGGTTGGTGGATAGTGGTCAATGCTGGTGTGAAATAGCGCGCATTTCGCACATTATCATAACCAATAATTGAAATGTCTTGTGGAACGCGTAGCCCCATTTCATCAGCCGCACAAATGGCTCCCATCGCCATGATATCGCCACCACAAAATACCGCAGTAGGACGTTGTTTATGGCTTAAAATTTGCATCATTGCTTTATAGCCAGATTCAGGTTCGAAATCACCTTGTACTATCCACTGGTCTTTCAGTGTGATCTTTGCTTCTTCCATTGCTTTTTTGAAGCCTGTTAAGCGGCCGATACCGGTGTTTCTTTCAAGCGAGCCAGGGATCACACCAATATCACGGTGCCCACGGTCAATTAAATAGCGGCCTGCAAGATACCCACCATGGAATGAATTATCAATAATACTGTCTGTAAAATCACCTCGGGAGGTTCCCCAATCCATCACCACCATTGGGATATTACGATAGTCTTCAAGCATACTAATTAACGTATCTGGATATTCAGAACACATCACAAGTAGGCCATCAACGCGCTTTTGCGCTAACATTTGCAAATATGCTTTTTGTTTTCCCAAATTATTATGAGAATTACAAAGTATAAGTGTGTAACCTTTTTCATAACAACTATTTTCAACTGATTCAATTACTTCTGCGAAATAAGGGGCTTCGCTTGAGGTTGCGAGTAAGCCAATCGACTTTGTATGATTAACTTTTAAACTACGGGCAACCGCACTTGGCGAATAATTAAGCTCTTTAATTGCAGCCCAAACCGCAGCCTTAGTGTCATCAGCCACAAAGCGCGTTTTATTAATAACATGGGATACGGTTGTGGTGGATACGCCAGCGCGCTTCGCCACATCTTTAATCGTTGCCATGGGGGAAAAAAACTCCTGACCAATAACCGGTCTCTATAATAATTCTTGTTAAAAAATTACCTGCATATTGATGCATTGATCCTTTGCTGGCAATAATTTAGCGATTTGTTGTCGATTTTGTCTGATCTAGCGCAAAAACGAAAGAAATAATTGATGTTATAACATGTGATATAGACACTAGTTTTACTTTTTTAGATATGTATACTTAATAACCTTAATTAATGAGTGGTTATTTGTTAATTCAATGACATTAAAATGAGAGGAACTCATGGATACAGATTTTAAATATGGATTGCTTGCTGCATTGGGCTCATTAGCACTGATTATTTTTCTTGCTGCACATATTTTCTGATTTTATTCCAGCCTCGAGTAGGTGAAATAAAAGGGCGAGTATATCTCGCCCTTGTCAATTTAGTCTTTGTTTCGATACTTGCTAGAGGACTATGCTAAGTTTTCTTCCACAAATTTCCAATTAACCAGTGCCCAGAAGTTTTCTAAGTATTTAGGACGGGCGTTGCGGTAATCGATATAGTATGCATGCTCCCAAATATCAACGGTTAACACAGGTTTGTCGTCACCAGAGATTGGGGTCGCAGCATTCGATGTATTGACGATTGCAAGGCTACCATCTGCTTTTTTTACTAACCAAGTCCATCCAGCACCGAAGTTTTTGGTTGCGGCATCAGTAAACTGAGCTTTAAATTCAGCAAAAGAACCGAATGCTTTATTAATCGCTTCCGCAACTTTGCCTGTCGGCTCGCCACCAGCGTTTGGCGCTAAGCAATTCCAATAGAAAGTGTGGTTCCAAACTTGTGCCGCGTTGTTAAAAACCCCAGCTTCAGAAGTTTTGATAATTTCTTCTAAAGATTTTCCTTCAAAGTTAGTACCTTTGATGAGGTTATTTAAGTTAACAACATAAGTGTTGTGGTGTTTACCATAGTGATATTCTAAGGTTTCTGCAGAGATATAAGGTTCTAAAGCATCTTTTGCATACGGTAAAGCGGGTAGTTCAAATGACATTGCGTACTCCTTGATTGCTTTTATATCAAAATACTCAGGGTGTTTGCTCTTAAAATGAGCAAAATAATATGTCACAGCTTATCATTAGAGTTTCGCCTATTGGCGATATGATACTTAATATATTAATAATAGCACGATCAACCTTACAAAGGTAAAGGTAATGATGCGGCTAAGATGCTAACAGATAAATAGAAAAATTACAGATAAAAATCATATAGATATTGTAGGTGGGGAACCTAAGTACATTAAATTTCAGTTCTTACCTAGAAATAGCTACTTGTTTGACTTAGGTAAAGAGAAGATAGAAAAGGTGCCTTTTTGTTTTTTGGAATGTTATAGTAATGCCCCTATAAAACTGGCATATTGTATGAAACAATTCAGTTTCTTATTATATCAGTCAATGTGTTCTGTTAAGTTGAGGTAGACTCTCAGTTACCGGCTGACTGCAAAACCTGCATCTTTGTTTTAAGGAAGTTAAAAATGACAACTATTGAAAGAATTGAGCGCCAAATTAAAGAAAACCCAATTTTATTATATATGAAAGGCTCTCCTAAACTTCCGAGCTGTGGTTTTTCTGCTCAGGCAGTACAAGCTCTGTCTTCTTGTGGTGAACGTTTTGCCTATGTTGATATCTTGCAAAACCCAGATATTCGTGCGGAACTGCCAAAATATGCAAATTGGCCAACTTTCCCTCAACTGTGGGTTGATGGTGAGCTAGTCGGTGGTTGCGATATTATCATGGAAATGTTCCAGCGTGGTGAGCTGCAATCTCTAATTAAAGAAACGGCTGATAAATACCGTTCAGCAGATGAAGCTAGCGCAGACTGATTTAAACAATAAATAAAAGACTAAAAAACCGTATTTGGTAAAAGCATTGATGACTTTCTACTAAATACGGTTTTTTTATATTATTGCTATTGATAAAAAGTTATTGAGAATCTTCAATAATTGGCCAGCCACCCAATTTTTTCCATTTATTAACAATTTCGCAAAATAGCAGAGCGGTGCGATTCGTATCATACAGGGCGCCGTGTGCTTGTTTGCCATCAAATGGGATACCTGCAGAAACACATGCTTTTGCTAAAATTGTTTGACCAAATGTTAAGCCACTTAATGCCGCGGTATCAAAGGTTGCAAATGGATGGAACGGGTTACGTTTTAAACCTGCTCGTTCGGCGGCATTCATGACAAAACTGTGATCAAAATTTGCGTTATGAGCAACAATAATTGCGCGATTACAATCAGTATTTTTCATGCCTTTGCGGATGACTTTAAATATTGCATGAAGAGCCTCATATTCGCTAACAGCACCGCGTAGAGGGTTAGTTGGATCAATTCCAGTAAAGGCAAGAGCGGATGGCTCAAGATTTGCGCCTTCAAAAGGTTCTACATGAAAATGTAATGTTTCATCCATGGAGAGCCAGCCGTCTTTATCCATTTTTAAGGTGATGGCTGCAATTTCTAACAGGCCGTCAGTTTTTGCATTAAACCCACCTGTTTCAACATCAATAACGACAGGATAGTATCCCCTGAATCGGTTCACTAGGGCATTTGGATTGTTTTTTTCAGACATTAGGACTTTCAGTTTTAGTTTTCTGGTTGGATGACATTATGCCAAAACCAGTAAAAATTTGCAGGTAAAGGGTGATAAAAGTTTAGGTGTTAGAATAGGCACCTAAACTTTTAGATTATATAGCTAATTAATGGCCTAAGCCTTTACTTGCGCTTTTGTTTTCGATCAGCTCAATTTTATAGCCATCTGGGTCTTCGACAAATGCAATTATAGTTGTTCCGCCCTTAACTGGGCCTGCTTCACGTGTTACGTTACCACCTGCACTGCGGATAGCATCGCAGGTTTTTGCAACATCATCGACACCTAAGGCGATATGACCATATGCGTTACCCATATCATATTGGTCAACCCCCCAGTTATAGGTTAGCTCTATCACAGCGCCTTCACTTTCATCGCTGTAACCAACAAATGCGAGAGAGTATTTATACTCTGTATTTTCACTGGTTCTTAATAAGCGCATACCTAACACTTTTGTGTAAAAGTCAATAGAACGCTGCATATCAGTAACACGTAACATAGTATGGAGTAAGCGCATTTTTAAACCTCTTGGAATCAGCCTGAATCGATTTATCTATTAATATAACGTGCTTAAATTAATAAATACAATGATTACAGTTTGTTTTTTGAACAAATAATGGTAATACTCATTTCTAGGAGTATATCATACATTTATGGTGATTTTTTCTTTTTAAGGGGAAAGTTATGGCTGAACAACTTGAATTTTTTGAGATCCCCAGCCCTTGCCGTGGTATATGTCAAAGTAATGAACAAGGCTATTGTCGAGGTTGCTATCGCACTCGTGATGAGCGCTTTAATTGGTTAAAGTTTTCGGATAGTGAAAAACGAAATGTACTTCGTTTATGTCGTCAACGTCATTTAAGAATATTAAATAAAAAAATAGCTCAAGAAAATACCATCGATACACAACAACAACTTTTCTAGTTTTCTGTTTGAAAATAATGATAAAAAATCAAATGTTTTATTTTCAATATAAATTAATCCTCAATAAATTATTAGCATGCTATTTATTTCTTAGTTTATATTTCAATGAAATTTTATTTATTAAAAATTAGTATAGGTTAAATTAAAATGACTGTAATTAACATGATTTTAAGATTAACTATATTTGTTTGTTTTTTAAAGGCTTATGAAGCATTGTTTTTTTTATTGTTATTCACGACTGCTATAAGAGCTAAAATAGATAGATCAAAAAGGAGAGTGCGGCTATTCTTATTAATAAGATAATTGATAGATTATCTCGTTAAACTCAGGTTGAAAAAATGTAGGAATCAACGACATATTAATTAGAGTTATATCGCATAATAAATCAGCTATTGTAACTAGATATAGGTATTTAATGGCTAATATATAAATAAAAAGTTGTAAATATAAAGGGAAATTAATATATAATCCAAAAATAATATGAAGATGGTATATTTTTTTGACATTATAATTATATAAAGGAGGGTAAATTGGAATCACAAATTGGGACAGAGTTATCACGTGTTGTTCGCATGTGGAGAGCATTAATCGACTATCGTTTGAAGCCTCTTAAACTAACACAAACACATTGGGTGACATTACATAATATAAGTCAACTACCGCCTGAACAATCTCAAATACAGTTAGCGAAAGCGATTGGTATTGAACAGCCTTCATTAGTAAGGACTCTAGACCAATTAGAGGAAAAAAAACTTATTTCTAGGCATACTTGTACAAATGATAGGAGAGCTAAAAGGATAAAGTTAACGGAAGAATCTGAACCCTTTATTAAAACGGTAGATCAAGTCATAAACAATACGCGTATAGAGATATTGAATAATATTAGTAAAGATGAACTTTATCAATTATCACAGTTACTTATGAAGCTTGAAAAAAACATTTTAAGATTACAAAATGATTCATGATGTGAAAATAATATACCTAACTAATAAATAGTGTGCTAATCATTAAACTAACAATTAAGTAATCGGCCTATGTGATTTGTATGATGGTGAAATAGAAATAGGCAATGGGAATAATAATTACACCCAGTTATGACTTTTTATAATTCATTGCCTTTAAATATAATTAAAGCTGTTAATTATATTTACCTACGGTTTTCTAATTGTTAGCTGGATAATTTATTAGTGCGTATTAATTAATAATAAAAAATTTATAAAAAAGGGGGCTAAGTAGCTTTTAGGCACGAAAGCAAGGGGGTTATTTGTAAGCGAGAAACTGTATTACCTAAAAGCGATACATGATGAATATAAAATATAATTATATAACATAAAGTAACTATATTATTCAGCAATATTATTTTTAAGGCATACTCACTGGCTAATGTCGGTGAGTATACCTAATTTAGTATCGTAAGATTACCGAGGAGACACAGTCACTGTATTTCCGCTATTTGCAATCATAACACGTTGGCCATTACGGAAGGTGCTAGGGTCTTGTTTTTGAACAACAACAATGTTTTTACCGCTATCGAGGCGGATCTCTAATTGAACACCTTGGCTTCTATTTAATGCGCCTTGAGCTTCCTGACCAGCTAAACCACCAGCAATAGCACCTGCAGCTGTTGCTAATGTGTTACCTGTACCACCACCGATGGTGTTACCTAATAACCCACCAAGTACAGCTCCACCAATTGCGCCAATTACGTTACCGTCTTCACCAGCTTGAATAGTCACAGGGCGAGCATTCAGAACAGTACCATAAGTCACAGTCTGTACCTGTTTCGCATCCTTGGCAGAAATAGTATCACCAGAAAGCGTACTGGTATTGACACAGCCTGATAAGGCTGCAACTGCTACAACACCTACAAAAACTTTCTTAAGCATAAGAACTCCTATGAGATTTGCTGTCTGTGGCACTAACATAGCATCGTATATTTGTTTTCACCATAAACACAACAAAGTATCAAAATAATGGTATTAAAAGCGATGGTTAGATTACCGATTCTGATTTAAATAGAGCGTAAACACTAGGTAAAATATCTCAAATTCGTGATTATTTCATTCAATAAGGCACTCTTTGTTAAATATTCACATAGGGTAGTCAGCTTATGAGCATCATTTCGCACAAGTTGCCAAACAGGATAATGTTTTAAACTTTAACTGAAGCGCGGAACAGTAATGCTGAGCTGATCGATATATTATGTACCATAATATTGAAAATGAAAATTTCAGATATTACAAAACGACTTTTTTATTTGGCTTGTCTAGCAATTTTTAGTTTTAAAGCACTTATTTATTATTCCTGCGAAGCGCGCCGAGAAATTGCATCGAATTGTTGACAAAATTTGTCATCAAAGCACAATCTTTTGTAGCTGAATATTGTAAAGTTAATGTGCACTCTGAAGGAACAAGAATAATGATGAAATCAGGTCGTTACATAGGAGTTATGTCAGGAACTAGCCTAGATGGTGTTGATGTCGTTCTTGCCGCAATCAGTGACAAATTTGTCGCAGAGCAATCCAGTTTGAGTGTTGCATTTCCCATCGAGTTAAAAAAACGAATTTTAGATATATGCCAAGGGCAGGCAACAACGCTATCAGAGATTGGTAAAATTGATAGAGAGCTAGGTTCTTTATATGCAGATGCGATAAACCAACTTCTGATTCAAACAGGACTAACTGCCGAGGACATCATTGCGATTGGTTGTCACGGCCAAACTGTTTGGCACGAGCCTGATGGCGAGCAGCCTTTTACTATGCAGTTAGGTGATAACAACCGTATCGCAGCTTTAACAGGGATCACAACGGTAGGGGACTTTCGCCGAAGAGATATGGCTTATGGGGGGCAAGGAGCGCCTTTAGTTCCTGCATTTCACTTAGCTGTTTTAGGGCATTCTACAGAAAAACGAATTGTACTGAATATTGGTGGAATTGCTAATGTGACAGCTTTATTACCTGGGGCCTACGTTAAAGGCTATGACACAGGACCGGGGAATATGTTAATGGATACCTGGAGCTGGCGTATTCAACAAAAAGCCTTCGATGAAGGTGGTGAGTGGGCTAGTCGTGGTCAAGTTGACCATGGGTTACTAAAAGCCATGCTAAGCGACCCATATTTCAGACGTTCGTCGCCGAAAAGTACGGGACGTGAATACTTTAACACGCAATGGTTAGAACAGCATTTAGTTCATTTTCCATCAATTTCAGCGAATGATGTTCAAGCAACACTATGCGAATTGACAGCGGCCTCTATCGCAGAGCAAGTATTACTATGTGGTGGGTGTGAGCGCTTAATAGTTTGTGGTGGTGGAGCAAAGAATACTTTTTTAATGCAACGAATGGCCGCTTTGCTTCCGGGAATTGAAGTGGCGCCAAGTGATAAGTTTGGTCTCAGTGGGGATGATATGGAAGCCTTGGCGTTTGCATGGCTAGCAGCACGAACGATATCAGGTCTTCCAGGAAATTTGGCATCCGTTACTGGTGCAAGTAAAGAAACTGTGCTTGGGGCAATATACCCTAAAAATACCGATAAAAAATAACTGTGGTAAAGGATATAAAAATGAACGAGCTAGATGAAATAGATCTTGCATCGGTACGTCGCGAATACACTAAAGGCGGGTTGAGACGTAATGACTTAACAGCAAACCCACTGGCACTTTTTGAACTATGGATGAAGCAGGCATGCGAAGCTCGATTGAGTGATCCGACAGCCATGTGTGTTGCTACTGTAGATGAAACTGGGCAGCCTTACCAACGCATCGTATTATTAAAACATTTTGATGATAAAGGCCTTGTATTTTATACCAATTTAGGTAGTCGAAAAGCGAAGCATCTAGAGAAGAATAATAAAATAAGCCTGCATTTTCCATGGTATCCATTAGAGCGCCAAGTTAATTTCACAGGGGTTGCTGAGCGTTTGAACCCCATTGAGGTTGTTAAATATTTTCATAGTAGGCCGAAAGACAGCCAGATTGCAGCATGGGCATCAGCGCAATCTTCTAAAATATCAGCACGTGGTATTTTAGAAGGGAAATTTTTAGAGTTAAAACAAAAGTTTAAAAATGGAGATGTCCCATTGCCGAGTTTTTGGGGGGGATATCGAGTGGTATTTGATAGTGTTGAATTTTGGCAAGGTGGCGCACACCGTTTGCACGACCGTTTTTTATACCAACGAGAAGGTGATAGCTGGAAAATTGATAGATTAGCCCCTTAGGATCATGTTTTTTAGCTGGCACTTAATTGATATGCGCTTTATGCTATAGCTTCATTTAAGAAAATTGACAAATTACACTGGTGAGCTTTTGATAAACATCTCAAACTCACTGGTCATTCAAACTAAAATAGATAGACAAAATACAACTGATGGAGTCATTGATGTCTAGCAATAACCTGATTAAACAATTGCAAGAGCGGGGCCTCGTTGCCCAGGTAACGGATGAGGATGCGTTAGCAGAGAGACTGGCGCAAGGCCCTATCTCTCTCTATTGTGGCTTCGATCCTACCGCAGATAGCTTGCATTTGGGACATCTGGTTCCTTTGCTGTGTTTAAAACGATTCCAACTAGCCGGGCACAAGCCTGTGGCGTTGGTAGGTGGCGCAACGGGCCTTATTGGCGATCCGAGCTTTAAAGCTACTGAACGTAAATTAAATACCGCAGAAACCGTTCAAGAGTGGGTAGGAAAAATCCGTAACCAAGTTTCACCGTTTTTAAGTTTTGATTGTGGTGATAACAGTGCACGCCTTGCTAACAACTATGATTGGTTTGGCAAAATGGATGTACTGACTTTCTTACGTGATATTGGTAAGCACTTTTCTGTTAACCAAATGATTAACCGTGAGTCTGTTAAGCAACGTTTAAATCGTGATGACGTTGGTATCTCTTTTACTGAGTTTGCCTATAATCTTTTACAAGGTTATGACTTCGCAAATATGAACAAAGAGATGGGCGTAGAACTGCAAATTGGTGGTTCTGACCAATGGGGTAACATCACTTCGGGTATTGATTTAACTCGTCGCCTACACCAAAACCAAGTATTTGGTATGACCGTTCCTCTAATTACTAAAGCAGACGGCACTAAATTTGGTAAAACAGAAGGTGGTGCAGTTTGGTTAGACTCCAAAAAAACCAGCCAATATAAATTCTACCAGTTCTGGATCAACACGGCAGATGCTGACGTTTATCGCTTCTTAAAATTCTTCACATTTATGGAAATAGATGAAATTAATGCATTGGAAGAAGAAGATAAAAATAGTGGTAAAGCGCCTCGAGCTCAATATGTATTAGCAGAATTAGTCACTAAATTGGTACATGGCGAAGAAGGCTTAGCAGCAGCGAAGCGTATTACCGAAAGTTTATTTTCTGGTGCAGTATCTGATTTAACTGAAGCTGATTTTGAGCAATTAGCTCAAGATGGTATGCCTTGCATTACATTAGAAGCAGGCGCTGATTTACAGCAAGCCTTAGTTGATTCAGAGTTGGTTCCTTCTCGTGGGCAAGCAAGAACGGCTATTAGCTCTAATGCGGTATCTATTAATGGCCAAAAACAAACAGAGCCAATGTATGTATTTTCTGATGCAGACCGTTTGTTTGGTCGCTATACATTGATCCGTCGTGGTAAGAAAAACGACTGCTTAATTAATTGGAAATAGCTCTGACTAACCTTTGTAATATCAGCCCGGAATTTTCCGGGCTATACTCGTCATATTTCAAGTTGCATAGGTGCTGATGGCAACGAGTGCTCCGTATTACATACGGCTGTATTCTTATCGTAAGCATCTTGCTATGTTACATGCACATGTAATTCGAATTATTTAGAGTATATCCATATTAGCAACGGGTAATCACTGATTTCTCTTCATTCGACATAACAATTCTTTGGGTTCTCAATGAAAAGCGTATTATCAATTCAATCCCATGTTGTTTTCGGCCATGCAGGAAACAGTGCTGCCGCATTTCCTATGTGCCGAATGGGCGTAGATGTGTGGCCACTCAATACCGTACAATTTTCGAATCACACACAGTATCCACAATGGACTGGAAGTGTTTTTTCGGCCCAGCATTTAACTGATATCGTTGATGGTTTAGCTAAAATCCATAAATTAGAGATTTGTGATGCTGTATTAAGTGGTTATATCGGCTCAGCTGAGCAAGGAGATGATATCCTTGCGATCGTAAAACAAGTGAAAGCAGCTAATCCGCAAGCTATCTATTTTTGTGACCCAGTTATGGGGCATCCTGAGAAAGGTTGTATTGTGGCACCCGGTGTTGCTGAGTTCTTGTGTGAACGTGCACTGGCTGCAAGCGACGCCATAGCACCAAATTTACTAGAGTTAGAAACATTAACGAACAGAACAATAAAAAATGTTGAAGAAGCAGTTCAAGCTGCTCGCGAATTGTGCCATAAAGGTCCTAAAATCGTTCTTGTTAAGCATTTAAGTCGTGCAGGGTATCGTGCTGATCGTTTTGAAATGATCCTCGTAACAGCAGAACATAGTTGGCATGTTAGCCGTCCTCTCGTTGATTTTGGTGAAAAACAACCTGTCGGTGTTGGTGATTTGACCAGTGGTTTGATGTTGGTTAACTTATTGAAAGGTGAGCCTTTAGATAAGGGATTAGAGCACGTTGCAGCCGCGGTATATGAAGTGATGATAAAAACCAAAGAAATGGGTAAGTATGAGTTACAGCTCGTCGCTGCTCAAGACAAAATGGTTAATCCTGAACATAATTTCTGTGCAACACAATTAGATTAAATTAATTTGTATGATTGAAAATAGCGCTCTATTAGAAGAGCGCTATTTTGTAGATTAGATTAAACCTTCCGCTTTTAAGGCATCTTGAACATTAGGGCGTTTAGCGATCTTAGCAATGTAATCTTGCAGGTGAGTCAGGCTAGTCAAATCAAGCCCAACGTGTTTTGCCCAATTACTAACCGTGAATAAGTAGGCATCTGCGACACTAAAAGTATCGCCAGCAAAGAAAGTATGTTTAGCAAGCACGCTATCGACATACTCAAATTTATTAAACAACACTTTGCGTACAGTATCTTTATACTCTTCCGGTGTTCCTGGTGTGAATAAAGGTGAGAAAGTTTTATGGAGTTCTGTCGAAATAAAATTCAAAGCTTCTAACTGGTGATAACGTTTCATCGAACCTGGAAGCGCAATGAGGTTACGATCCGGTTTTTGGTCTGCAATATATTGAACAATAATTGCACCTTCTGTGAGTTGTTCACCATTATCCAGCACTAAAGTGGGTACTTGTCCTTTCGGGTTTATTGCTAAAAAGTCTTCACCTTTCTCTGTTTTTTTCTCTTTTATATTCACTCGTTCAATGCTGAAATCTAAGCCAGTTTCACGCAGAATGATGTGGGGAGAAAGTGAACAAGCACCGGGAGCGTAATATAATTTCATCATAAAACTCCTAAATTGTTGGGTTGGCATTCATATGGCACATAAATACATATCACTTAAGTATATCATTACCTTTTGTTAACGAATTGCCATCAGGTGCGAGTTAAAAAATAAAACCCTAAATCGGACGGAAAGTATCGTTAATATGAATAGCAGTGTACAGCTAGTGTTTAAAACTATAAATGATAAAAATACATAAATCTAAGATAGTTACCTTATGTAGGGTCAGACTATTTTGCTAAACTCTTCGCCTTGTCTTATGAACGACAACAAACCGAATAATAAGCAACAGGTGAGCAAATAAATGACCAGTGTGTGTCAGAAATTGAATTTTTTAGGAAAACTAGACCAAATTTTAATGGCTCATCAGCCAAATAAGAGCCATGGGATTAAACGTTTTCTATTAGAGTTTTGGTTTTTCGGTTTAATTAATGCTCGTTCCTGTTTATTCGCTGGATTTTTCTTTTTAGCGCTATTCTTGGTACCTGCTAAAGGGCTAATTGGCATACCTCGCTATGATGTGTTACTAATTTTTGCGGTTATTTTTCAAGGATTGTTGGTTTGGTCAAAACTAGAAACTTGGGATGAGTTAAAAGCGATTTGTGTTTTTCATTTAGTCGGTTTTATGATGGAGCTGTTTAAAACATCAGCAACGATTGGTTCATGGCAATACCCAGATGAAGCCTACACGAAGCTTTGGGGAGTTCCTTTATTTACTGGCTTTATGTATGCGGCTGTAGGGAGTTATATCATTCAGTCTTGGCGGTTTTTTAAAGTAAGAATTGAACACTACCCACCTTACTGGATGGCAACAGTAGTCGCTCTAGCTATTTATATTAATTTTTTTAGCCACCATTATATTGATGATTATCGCTGGTATTTAGCGGCGTTTATTATGGGGTTGTATGCACGTAGTATGGTTTTTTATACTCCGCTTGATAAAGAACGAAAAATGCCATTATTGCTCGCATTTATGCTAATTGGCTTTTTTATTTGGCTGGCTGAAAATTTTGGGACATTTTTTGGTGTTTGGCAATATCCAAACCAAATTGGTGCTTGGTCAATGGTACATGCAGGTAAGTGGGGGGCATGGTCACTGTTGGTGATTGTTACCTTTACAATTGTTGTACATCTTAAACATATTAAAGCCAATGTGACGATAGCACGTTAATATTGGGGGCAGTTTTCTCGAATATAAATATCAAAACGGGTAAAGCCATCGATAGGTATTTGTATTTTGTCGCGTTTAAAATGATCACTTAGGATATCCATTACGCGGCGAACTTCCAGTTGAGGGTTTTGATCTAAAATAGCGTCGATGACGCCTTCACGTAACATTTGTATGCGTCTATCTGATAACTCATGAGTGATCAATGTCACTGCATTATGTAATCCCATAATTTGTAATGCACTGGCAATTTGTGAATTTCCAGATGTGACATTATAAATCCCTCGAATAGAGGGTTCTTTTCGTAGCACATCGCGTACCATTTCACCCGCCTTAATACTGTTTTCTTCGCTTTCTAAGCAGCGAGTTACGGAGCATTGAGGGAAACGTTCACGTAATACGTTGCGAAAACCAATCTCTCGTTCGCCTTGGCCAATAAACTCATTTAGGCCTAACACAATCACAACGTCACCCCCTTGTGAACCCATGAAGCGCCCCATTAACTCCCCTGCGGTGCGTCCCATTTGGCGGTTATCAGGACCAATATAGGCTATTCGTCCACAATTTGGTATATCTGTTGCTAGCGTTAAAATAGGGATCAAATTGGCAATTTTACGTAAGACATGAACAAGCGCGTCATATTGTGGACTAATAACCACGAGCGCATCATAAGACTTGGGAATTTGCATCACCTGTTCAACGGTTTTAGCCGTATCGTTGACATCTAAATAATGCAAGAAAAAATGTATTCGCCTTTCAGGTAGCTGAGTGCTGGCATCGGTAAAAGCATCGCATAAACCTTTATAAAAAGGGTTTTTAGGCGATTGCATTAGCACCGCAACACGTAAAATCGGCATGTAGCTACGAAACAACGTTCGGTCAATATTGAGTCGATGTGCCCATTCTAATACTTTTGCTTGTTTTTTGGGATTAACGCCACCGCGTTGGTTTAATACACGGTCAACAGTACTTAAACTTACACCAGCTGCCTCCGCGACCTGTTGTAAAGTTGTTTTCCTACTCATCTATCTCTCCTGTTGATGTGAAAACTTCAAAATTTGAAGGAAAACCTTCAATTATCCATTCGATTAACAAAACACCATCAATTAACTTATTAAGCAATCATTGATGGGGAGGAATGGGTGATGAATCACAAACAATTTTACGCGACAGGTCAAGCTCAGCTACAGATAGGGGTAAGCCCATTATCGTGGGTTAATGAGGTTTTACCTGAGTTTGGCATGGGAGTATCTGCAGAACAATGTTTGTCACAAGCGAGGCAGGCAGGTTATCAGGGAGTTGAAATGAGCCGAATTTTTCCGCGTGGACCCGCTCAGTTAACGCAACTATTGCAGAGATATCAACTCAGTTTAATTTCTGGTTGGTTCGATGGCTTTTTGACTGAAAGGAGCGTTGAAGATGAATTGAATGCCGTGGAGGCACACGCAAAGCTGTTACAGGCGTGCGGTTGTCAGGTCATGGTTTATGGTGAGTGTGGCTGGATGGCAGATAATGCTCTCGATATTCCATTTTCTAATAGACGTCTGTTACCTGTTGAACAGCGTAAAAGCTATGCGCAGAAACTCACTTCATTTTCCCAGCAACTGTATCAACGCTATGGCTTATACCTTGCTTATCACCACCATTTAATGATGGTCGCCGAAAGTTTTGATGAGATCCACAGCATTATTAGCCAATGTGGCGAAGAGGTCGGCTTATTGTTAGATACGGGGCATGCTGCCGCTGCCGGTTTTAATTATCAATATCTTATCAATGAGTTTGCTTCTCGGATTTGCCATATCCACTTGAAAGATGTGCGCAAGGAAGTCTTACAGAAAGTACAAACTGACCAACAAGGTTTCAATGATGGTGTGCGTAGAGGCATGTTTACTATCCCGGGAGATGGTTGTATTGACTACCAGCCTTTAGCGACATTTTTACACGGATCCGGTTACCAAGGCTGGATTGTAGTTGAAGCAGAACAAAACCCACAAATGGCACCGCCTTATGAAACGGTAGCGCGTGCTTATCAATACGTGACTCAACACATTTTAACTCGAAATTAAGGAATGATTATGGCGACGAAAACACTCAATGTAGGGTTAATTGGTTCAGGGTTTATGGGGCAAGCACATGCAGATGCATGGCGCCGTGCAGGCTTGTTATATGCAGACTTACCCTTAAAACCTGTACTACATACTTTGGCTGACGCAACAGCATCGATAGCAGAACAAGCCGCAAAACGTTTTGGATTTGCTCATTGGACCGCAGATTGGCGTGAAATGGTGCACCATCCAGAGATTGATATTGTTGACATTACAACGCCAAATAACATGCACTTTGATATGGCTCTAGCTGCTATTCATGCAGGTAAACATGTGTACTGCGAAAAACCACTCACTGTTAGCCTTGAAGAAGCACATATTTTAGTAGAAGAAGCACGTAAGGCAAATGTGAAGACGATCATGGCCTTCAACAATATCAAAACACCAGCCGCGCAATTAGCAAAACAAATGATTGAACGCGGTGAGATTGGTGAGCTGACCCGATTTCGTGGTTGGTTTGACCAAGGTTTTTTCAATGATCCCAATTTGCCTTGGAGCTGGCGTTGTTCACGAGAGTTGGCAGGTTCTGGTTCATTAGGTGATTTAGGCTCTCACGTGGTAAGTGTTGCCCAATATTTGATGGGGCCTGTCGCGAGTGTAATAGGGCAGGAGCAAACATTTATTAGCGAGCGGCCAGAAGCCGGGCAAGGCTCAGGTTATGGTGCCACCGCTAGCAGCCAGTCAGTGAAAAAACAGGTTGAAAATGATGACCAGTTTCAAGCATTAGTCCGTTTTACGAATCAAGCGGCGGGAGTGATTGAATCATCTCGTATCTCTGCGGGTAAAGTATTTGGTATTGCTTGGGAGGTATCTGGAACTGAAGGCACCATTATTATGGATGGTGAACGATTTAATGAGCTAAAAATTGCCCGTTATAGTGACTCTAATCATGATCGTGGTTTCAAAACTATTTATGCAGGTTCACAGGTTGATTCGTTCGCTGGGTTCTTTGGTTTTGACTTTGCGGGGGGGGGATTAGGCTATTTTGACATTAAAGTTATTGAAATTTATGACTTAATTAAAGGATTGGTGAGTAATCAGCCTTGTTTCCCTGATTTTACCTTTGGCTATGAAAATCAAAAAATCATTGATGCGATGATCCACTCATCGAACCGTGGGGGTGTGGTTTCGATTAAATAATCATCATGTTGATAGGATAAGGAGAATGATATGTCTGTATTATCATATAGACATAATGAAAGCGTGGCGTTGATAACCGGTGGGGCATAAGGTGTAGGGTTTTCCATTGCTAAACAGTTAGTTCATGAGGGCTGTCGGCGTATCATTCTCGCTGGTCGCGACGCGCAAAAGGGTGAGAAGGCGGTGGAAGAGTTACATGCTTTGGACTGTGAAACTTTGTTTATCTCAATTGACTTACAGTGTGCTGATGAATGTCTGGCATTAGTCGATATATATGTTAAGTGATGACGCGGGTGTGCTTACGGGAAGTTTAGTGGATTACGATCAAAATATCGCGGGAGCTTATTCTGAATAAGTTTATTACCAGATAAAAAAATAAAGAGGGCAGATTAGTACGCTGTTCCTCTTTATCTTCTGAATAATATAACTAATGCCAGTAACGAATTACAAGTCTTGTCGCCAAGCATCAATCGACAAGGGTTCACCGAAGTGACTTTCAATTAACCGGCGGGTAACGTCGTGAAGAGGAGCGGCTAAAACCTCTGCGGTATTACCACGCTCAACGACTTCGCCTTTATCCATGACAAGCATTTTATCGCTGACGTGCTTCATCATCCCTAAGTGCTGGGTAACATAGATAAATGCAATATCTTGTTTTGCTTGTAAATCTAACATTAAATTGATGATTTGCGAGCGCATAGACATGTCTAACGAAGCCAATGCTTCATCCGCAATAATAATCTCGGGTTGTAGGATAAGTGCTCTTGCCAGTGCAATACGTTGTTTTTGCCCTGATGCTAACATATGCGGATAGTATTCAGCATGGTCGGCAAGTAACCCGACTTGGCGAAGCGTTTGGATAATGCGCCTTTCTCGTTCTATACCCGTTAAGTCAGTGTTTAGTTTTAAAGGGAGTTCAAGTGTTTGACCAATACGTTGCCTTGGGTTTAGGGACGTACTCGGATCTTGGAAAATCATACGAATGCGCTGGCAACGGTAGCTATAATCGCCAAAGTTAAGCCGTTGTCCGCGAATAAAAATATCACCGCTGGTGGGTTCTACAACCCCTGATAACATCCGCGCAAGCGTTGATTTCCCTGAGCCATTGGCACCAATAATGGCTAATGTTTGGCCTGCCTGTAAGTTAAAGCTAACGGGTTTGACGGCTTGCAATTCGTGCCGATGAAATAACCCTTCACGAAAGCGGAAAGTTTTTGTGAGATTACGGACTTCAAGTAAGGTTTCCATTTAGGGTTGCTCCTCGGTGTTTAGCGGATAGTGGCAAGCAACGAGGTGGCCTTTAATATTGCGCAATTGTGGCGCGTTGATGCAAGTGCGTTGTGCGTAAGGGCAACGAGGGCCAAGGCGGCAACCAATGGGTAAATGTTCAAGAGAAGGAATTGCACCAGGTAACGTATTTAGCCGCCCTTTATGGGGAAGAGGGCTTTCAAAATCAGGGATTGAGCGGATTAACGCTTGGGTATAAGGGTGGCGTGGCCGTTGCAGAATATCTTCAGGTGTTGCACTCTCAACCGTTTGGCCACAATAGAGTACGTTGATGCGATCAACAAGTTTTGACATCATTTCCATATCATGGCTAATGAGCAAAATTCCCATGTTATTGTTTTGGTTTAGTTTATCCAATAAACGGAAAATTTGAGCCTGAGTGGTAGACTCCATCGCATTGGTCGGTTCGTCAGCGATCAATAAACGCGGTTGGTTAGCGATCGCAATCGCTATCATGACTTTCTGGCATTCGCCATCGGTGAGCTCATAAGGATAACTGCGCATAATATCTTTATGATCTTTAATACCCACTCGGTGTAATAGCTCTATAGCACGGCGTTTACGCCAATTAAAACGCTGCCACCAGCGGCCTTTATAAGTCCAACCTGGGATTGATTGGATAAGCTGTTTACCGATATCAGCGGCAGGGTCGAGGCAAGATTGGGGTTCTTGAAATATCATCGAGATATTATGACCAATTAACCGGCGACGTTTACGTGGACTGAGTTTCAGTAAGTCAATATCTTGAAATCGAAAGCGGTCGGCTTTTACACGAATGTTATCTTTAGTTACGCCACAAATCGCTTTTGCAATCAGGCTTTTCCCAGAGCCTGATTCGCCAACTAAACCTCGGATTTCCCCTTCAGATAATGTCATGGATACGCGATCAACAGCTTTGACTGGGCCATTTGCCGTCATAAATTCGATAGTTAAATTGCGGATGTCTAGTAGCGGCATTATTCAACTCCCGCGTTGATGGCACGATGTAGCCCATCACCTAAAAGGTTAACGAAAAGCACGCTTATCATGATAGCAACACCGGGTAAGATAACCGTCCAAGGAGCGACGTAGATAAGCTCTAAAGTGTCGCCTAACATGGCCCCCCATTCAGAAGATGGAAGTTGTGCGCCTAAATCAAGAAAACCTAAAGCAGCAATATCTAAAATAGCGATTGAAAGCGCGCGAGTTAGTTCAGTTACCAGAATAGGAGTGATGTTTGGCAGTACGGTATACCATAAAATAAAAATGTTTGAAGCGCCATCAAGGCGTGCGGCAACAATGTACTCTTTATCTAACTCATCATGGACAGCGACGTAAATGGTTCTTACCATCCGTGGAATTAATGCAAGGCAAATGGCGAGCATCGCATTTTGTAGGCTAGCGCCCATAAATGCGACGACAATAATCGCCAGTAATAAGGATGGAATTGAAAGTAGTGTATCGAGTATATGGTTAAAAATTGCAGATTTTAATCCACGAGTCATCCCTGCTAAGCAGCCGAGAACTAACCCTATCAATGTCGCTACCAATGTGACTAGAATAGCCGCACCAAATGTTGATTTAGTGCCAATTAATAGCCGACTCAGAATATCGCGCCCAAGGTCATCTGTCCCAAAAAAGAAAGCAACGTCGCCATAGTGTGACCAAGATGGGGGGGTTAATTGGTAACCTAAAAATTGTTGATCTAGTGCATAAGGTGCTAGGTAATCGCCAACAAAGCATAAAATTAATAAAACTAACACACCAACAAATCCCACCATAGAAACCACATCTGATGAGAAGATATTCCATACCACACGTGTTGGGGATGGCATTTTTTGTTCACGATAAAAATTATCTGAGGACATACCAATCCTTATGTTTTAATGGGTCCATCATGGCGCCTAAAATATCAGACAACACATTTACAGTAATCACTAATGCGCCAATTAGCATCACGCCAGCAGAAATTGCGGAGTAGTCTTCTTGGCGGATTGCTGTAACCAACCAACGGCCCAGCCCTGGCCAGTTAAAAACGAGTTCGGTTACCATCGTCAGTGTCAACATGGTGGAAAACTGTAACCCAAGTTTAGGAATGATTGGGGGGATGGCATTATGAAAAATATGGCGACGAATGATTTTAATTCGTGAGAGCCCTCGAATAGCGGCCGCTTTAATATAATTTTCACTGGCGATTTCTTCGGTGCTATTGCGTACTAACCGAATAACCTCTGTTGTTGGCGCCAGTGCTAATGTAAGAACAGGTAGCACCATGTGTTCAAGTACATTGATAATCATATCGTTACGATAGAGCGAATCAGAAAGCCATGCATCAACCAAGGCAAAGCCAGTGACTGTTTTCAAATTGTATAATAAGTCAATTCGGCCAGATACAGGTAGCCACCCTAGATGTAATGAGAAAAAGAGGGTTAAGACTAGGGCGAGTACAAATACAGGGACAGAAAATCCTAATAAAGCAAAAACACTGATAGCAATATCCGCGGGTTTGTTACGCCAAAAAGCAGCAATGATGCCGAGGGGAATGCCTGTCGTTAAAGCAAAAATAAACGCTAAAATACACAATTCCATTGTTGCAGGGAATGTATCTCTTAACTGTTCACTGATGGGTTCCCCGTTGATACTTGAAACACCGAAATCAAAATGGAGTAAGCCTTCAAAATAAAAAATATAGGCATCGATAAGTGAAGCGCCACTCAATGGGGCATTGGGCGTAAAATAGCTTAAGCTAAAGCTGACTAGCGACAAGAAGAACACCGTGACTAATAAAAGTAAAAAACGACGCAGTGAATAGATAATCATGGTTGCTGCCTCTGTTTTTTCGGAGAAACTTTTTCAGTCTGTTCCATTTCCCGATACACACCCGCAAATGAGGTATTACCAAATGCGCTGATCATTAGCCCTTTTATATCATAGCGGTAGGCTTGTAAACGTAAAGAATAGGCAAGCGGTAAGACGGGTAAATCTTCCCCTAAAATTTGCTGTGCTTGGTGGTAGTAGTCTATACGTGCGGCTAATTGTTGCGTTAAGAGTGCCTTATGTAAGATTTCATCAAAAGCGGGATTACACCAATGGCTTAAATTGGTTTGTGAACCAATTGCCGCACAACTTAGTAGCGGGCGGAAAAAACTGTCTGGGTCATTGCTGTCAGTCGTCCAGCCTGCTAATGTCATATCATGGTTTCGATCCATTAACTGGTTTTCTTGGAAACGACCTTCGACAGAACGGATATTCATGACAATACCCACTTGCGCTAAGTCAGCCTGAATAAGCTCAGCCATTTTTAATGGGCTAGGGTTATATGATTGTGAGGCAATTGGTACCCATAAATCTAATTTTAGATTTTCTAGTCCCATCTCTTTGAGCATTTGTTTGGAAAGTTCGGGGTTATAATCGGTGATCTTTGCTTGGTTGTCATAAGCCCATGATGCTCTGGGTAAAATAGATGCGGCTGTTTCTGCTGTGCCATAGTAAATTGATTGCATAAGACGCTCATTATTAATTGCGTAAGCAATGGCTTGGCGTACTTTTAGTTTATCTAACGGGGGCTTACTCGTATTAAATGCGAGATAAGCAATATTCATTCCCGAGCGCATAGCGATCCGCAAGCGCGGGTCATCACGTAATACTTTAAGCTGACTTGCGGCTGGGTAAGCTAAAACATCACACTCCCCTGTGAGTAATTTCGAAATACGGCCAGTTCCTCCCGCTCCCATATCAACAACCACTTCCTCCATACGAGGTAACCCTTTCCAGTAATTGTCGTTTCTGAGAAGTCTAACAAATTGCCCGGCTTGGTAGTCATCTAGGTGAAATGGCCCCGTACCAACTGGCCGCCAATCGATCAGCTCTTGGCGATTTATACTTGAGAGGTAATCGGCATATTCGGATGAAAGTACAGGTGCATAGTGAGTCGCCAAGTGCCATAAAAAAGACGCATCAGGTGAATTCAAACGGAACTCCACTGTATGGTTATTTATTTTACGTATGCTTTGGACACTGTTGGCAAATTGTAAGCTATCGAAATAAGGATAACGGCCCCCATTAATATAGTGATAAGGGTGGTTTACCTCAAACATGCGGGAAAAGCTAAACACAACATCATCGGCATTCATATTACGCGTCGGTGTAAACCAAGCGGTATTTTGGAATTTAACATCTTTGCGCAGGTATAAACGATAAGTCGCGCCATTATCGAGAACTTCCCATTTCGCAGCCAGTTCTGGAACCAAACGATAGGTAAACGGGTCAACATCTAACAGGCGATCATAAATTTGGGCCCCCAGAGGGTCGACAATCAGCCCGCTACTGACTAGCTGCGGATTGAAAGTGGTCACGATCCCATTTACACAGTAAATAAACCCTTTTTGGCGTATGTCTGCAGGGACTTCGTTAGCCACAATATCGGTAAAGCGCTCTTGGTTATCAAGCGCTTGTGCGGATACCGAAATGATAAATAAAAACCAAAGAGTTAATAGGCGCATACCACTGACATCGTTAACGAGAATTCACCTATTGTAGCGTAAAAATGGGGATACAGGGTATAAGCAAAATTCAGTCTAAAAAAGATTAAAAATCAAGCTAAAAAGGAAGGTGTTAATATAATAATTAACCTAAATTATTATATTAATCATTGAAGTATGTCTTAATGAGAAAAAATCTCATTAAAAAGCTTTACAAATGGCACTGATAACGATTATCATTCGTTTTGTCACTTAAGCCAAGTGCTTATGTAGACAAGGCATGACATTGCTCACATTGCTTCCAGTGTTTTATTTAATAGCCAGCTTGGGTGCTGGCTTTTTTTTATGTGAAATTTTCTATGCAAAATAGTGGGAGCCTGTTTTACTTCATTTCTCGTTATTACTCTAAACCCACATAGTGTAGGTCTTCATCTGTCACTTTACCTTGGAGAGTACACAAGAAACGAACAACGCCTCTTTGCTCATCTTTTTCAATAACCAGCATTTTTTCAGCAGCATTCGGGTCTAAGTTGTAGTCTTGCGTTGCGTATTCGTTAAACACCCATTTGCTTTGCAAATTATGGCGGATCATCGGTGAATAGATGTAAGTATTTCCCACCTTTATAATAGCAATCTTTGATGAAGTATAACGGACAACCTCTTCAAGGCTTTGAGTGGTTTCAAATCCCCAAAAATAGTATTGGCCGCGTAATCCTAAATAAGTGAAGTCATCATATTTGTCAAAATTACTATGGCTAATAAAAAAACGGTTAAAAGTAACAAGACCTGTTGGTGAAAAATTGAGATTAATAGAAACTTGTTCGCTGTCACTTAACTGTCTATTTTTCAGTGTATTAGATACATCTTTTAAAACAGGGTAATCTTTTATTTTTTCGAAAAAAGCCGAGTCACAGTAAGAAAAAGTTCTCATTAATGATTCCGCGCTGACTGCAGGAGATAACCCTAGAAGAAAAAAAGTGATAGCGAGTATATTTATATTCTTCATAATCGGCTCCTCATATAATAAAAATCATATTAATAGAGATATCATATAAATATATTTCGTGCAGTAGTTAAATATGACAAGGTGTAAAAATAGTTTAATAAGATAACATTAGTATTAATTGAATATAGCTTAAGTATGGATATTTAATTAACTAAATGTGCTGAATATCAATGATGTTTATATGTAATGGTCAGTAAAAATTACTATCCACCATTATTTTACTATTTTTAACTCATTGGGTGTGTAAATTGAACTAGTGGTTGTTTATTTTTTTTAATTAAATTAAATCGTTGAAATAAATCAATTTATTTTATTTTTTCTATATTCCTTGTCGGGTTTAATTAGTTAGGGGTAATAAATAACTCTTGAAACTAAAATATGGAATTGGAAATATTTAGTAATAAAAAAGGAGATGTTTAATTTTATTTTTACGTATTAAGTATAATACAGTAGTCCAAACAATAAATTTTTATTTTTTGGACTACCAGTTATTAAATTTCAATATTTATTTGATGTTTTTTTATTAGCCCCCGAAGTTGGTCATAACTTAATGATAACCGTTGTGCGGCTTTACGTTGATTAAAATGGCAATCTTTTAATGCTCTTTCTAATAGCGCTTTTTCAGACTGCTGTTGCCACTGACGTAAATCACAAGGTAATGAAGGCAATGTTGTTTTTTGTTGCTGGGTAGGTTGTGAGGACAGAGTATTTTGTAATTCATGTAACTCTGCGAGTTTTTCGCCAAATGGGTTAAAAATAATATTATCGACAGGTTCCGCACGGTTTCCATGTCGGTATATTGAGCGTTCAATAACATTTTTTAATTCGCGCACGTTACCTGGCCATGGGTAGTGTTGTAGGGCTTGCTGAGCATGCAAGGTAAAACCTGTAAAATGTGAACACCTTAATTCACCACACATTAAAATGGCAAAATGTTCTGCGAGTAATAATATATCGGGCTGCCGTTCACGCAATGGGGGGAGGCGAATAACATCAAAAGCTAGTCTATCTAGGAGGTCAGCTCGAAAACGGCCTTGTTTGGCAAGCTCGGGCAAATTGGCATTTGTGGCACAGATTAGACGCACATCTACGTGTAAAGCTTGGCTTCCACCGACACGTTCAAGTTCGCCATATTCAATGACACGCAGGAGTTTTTCTTGAACTGACATAGGTGCAGTGGCTAGTTCGTCAAGAAAAAGAGAACCCTTGTCAGCCCGTTCAAAGCGCCCTTGATGGCGTTTTTGGGCTCCCGTAAAAGACCCCGCTTCATGTCCAAATAATTCAGAATCCAGCAAATTCTCATTGAGTCCGCTGCAATTGAGAGAGATAAAAGCTTCTTGCCAGCGTGGGGAAAGGTAATGGAGTCTATCTGCGATAAGCTCTTTACCCGTGCCGCGTTCACCGATAACTAGAACAGGTTTATTGAGCTGTGCGAGTTCAGAGGCTTGTTCGAGCACATCGAGAAAATTACTTGAAACGCCAAGAATAGGTTCATTGGATTCTTTCATGGTTATTTTCACCAATAGTTGGTTTAAAATGCCGATGCTTGAACTATAGACTAAAATGATTTCTAGGGAAAGCTTATAATTATTCTCTTTAAAATCATATTGATATAAGTTTATTTAAAAGTTGGCATGCAAATTGCTATTTTTAATATGTGAATAGCAATAGCTAAATACAGCAACATGCGAATTGTTGTTAGACTTACGGAGCGTCAGGTATGGGTTGGAAGCCAAATCAGTCGAGGCGCTACAGAATGATTAAATCCATCAAGGGGATATAAATAATGGGTATTTTTTCACGTTTTGCCGATATCATTAATGCAAACATCGCTTCTTTGTTAGACAAAGCAGAAGATCCGCAAAAAATGATCCGTCTGATGATCCAAGAAATGGAAGACATGTTAGTTGAAATCCGTTCAACATCAGCACGTACTTTAGCAGAAAAGAAAGGTTTAGAACGTCGCATTGAAATGGGCGAAAAACAAGTTGCTGATTGGCAAGAAAAAGCAGAATTAGCGCTGGTGAAAGATAAAGAAGATTTAGCGCGCGCAGCACTGATTGAAAAGCAAAAAGTGAGTGCGATGGTTGATACCTTAAAACACGAGCTGATTATTGTTGATGAAACCTTGACTCGCTTGAAAGGTGAAATCACAGAATTAGAGAACAAACTGCAAGAAACTCGTGCAAAGCAACAATCAATGGTTGTTCGTATGGAAGCTGCACAGTCTAGTCGTAATGTACGTCGCCAACTGGATAGCGGCAAACTAGATGAAGCAATGGCGCGTTTTGAACAGTTTGAACGCCGTATAGACCATATGGAAGGCGAAGCTCAAAGTTATGGTATTGGTAAACAAAAATCACTGGACCAACAGTTTGCAGAGTTAAAAGCAGACGATGAAATAAGCGCGCAATTAGCAGCGCTTAAAGCTAAAATCAATAAAGATCAGTAACAGTTATTTTGATGCACTGGTACGTTAGCCATATCGTATCAGTGCCATAGATAGGTTAACCATATGTATAAGGATATGTGATGGGCTACGTTTTTCTGTCTCTCGTATTAATTATTTTTCTCATTTTTATTCTGCCTATTTGGCTGTGGTTACACTACAGCAAAAAAAATAGTGGGCAGGGGAGTCAGCTAACTGAAAATGAAGTACAACGTTTAATGCAATTAGCAGAGCAAGCATCACAGATGCAGCAACGCATTAAAACGCTTGAAGATATTTTGGATGCAGAACACCCAAATTGGAGGCAAAAATAATGACTCAATTTCGCAACCGCAAACTTTATCGTTTAACGGATAGACGTGTGTTCGGTGGTGTGTGTTCAGGTATTGCTGAATACTTAGAACTTCCGGTTGCTTTGGTTAGAGCATTAGCCGTATTGGCCTTATTTGTAAGCTTTGGAATTACATTGATTTTATATATCGTGATGTGCTTTGTCGTAGAAACGGCGCCAAGTGGCTACCGTTCACAGCAAGATATTGGCCCTGAAGTTAGCAGTTTGATTAACCAAATCGATACACAATTAAAATCGGGTGAAATGAAGCTACGCCAGATTGAAAGATATGTCACATCAGATACTTATACAGTGAACAGTAAATTTCGAAATCTATAACAAATCGTATCGCCATCACATGATAAGGGATTAGGTTTTAAAACCAAATCCCTTTTGTTTTTTATCAAAAAGTGAGTGAATTATGGCAAATAACGTTCTTTATCGAATCAAAAAATTTGTAAAAAAACGTCTTCTGCAAAAAGGCATTCGACTTGCGGCCGTGTTGCTTATCTCTTATAGCCCTGCTGGGATTATAGGCAGAATAATTAAATTATTGGCAAGTAAATGGTTGCTTAATGTACTCATTAAACGGTTAACCTAATACAATTTGTTTTATGCTAAATTATAGAACTCAGTATGACGTAACATGAGTTTAAATTGAAAGGATAAGTCTTGGGAGGAGCATGAAACGACTGCACAGTGAGTTAACTGATTTGATGAATAGAAGTGTTGATCGTCATGTTAGGCTCGCAGTAACAGGGCTTAGCCGCAGTGGAAAAACCGCATTTATTACTTCACTAGTGAATCAATTATTGAATGTGAATGCGGGTGCGCGGCTGCCTTTATTTTCTGCCGCGCGTGATAAGCGGTTGTTAGGGGTGAAACGGATACCTCACCGTGATTTGTCAGTGCCACGCTTCGCGTATGATGATGGGATTGCATCACTCTATGGGGAACCGCCACAATGGCCAACACCAACACGAGGTGTTAGTGAAATACGCCTTAAATTACATTACCGCTCAGAAGACTCTTTTTTGCGTCACTTTGTTGATAATTCATCATTATATTTAGAGATTGTCGATTACCCCGGCGAATGGTTGCTGGATTTACCCATGCTAGATTTAAATTATTTAGCGTGGTCTGAACAAATGAACAGCTTAATCAAGGGGGAACGCGCACATTTAGCCCAATCGTGGCTGGCATTGTGTGAAAAATGTGACCCGTTAGCACCAGTTGATGAAAATTTGCTTGCTGAAATTGCAGCTGCCTACACTCAATATTTAGTGGAATGCAAGGCTCAAGGCCAACATTTTATTCAACCGGGACGTTTCGTTTTACCCGCTGAATTAGCAGGAGCGCCCGCTCTGCAATTTTTCCCATGGCCGAATGTGGCCAAGTATGGCGATAAAAAGCTCGCACAGGCAGGTAAAAACACCAATATTGGCGCATTACAGCAACGTTATCAATATTACTGTGAGCATGTTGTAAAGGGCTTTTATCGTGATTATTTCCAACGTTTCGACCGACAAATTGTGTTAGTTGATTGCTTACAACCGCTAAATAGCGGTGTTGACGCTTTTAATGATATGAGAATGGCATTAAGCCAATTAATGCGTAGCTTTCACTATGGAAAACGCACACTGTTGAGACGTTTATTTTCACCTTGTATTGATAAATTGCTCTTTGCAGCGAGCAAGTCAGACCATGTAACCCCAGACCAACATGCTAATTTAGTGGCTTTATTGCAACAGTTAGTGCAAGAGGCATGGCAGCATGCGGCATTTGAAGGGATCAGCATGGATTGTGTTGGTCTAGCATCAATACAAGCCACCGAAAGTGGTCTTGTGGATTATAAAGGTGAAAAACTCCCTGCGTTAAAAGGGAATCGGCTAAGTGATGGACAACCGTTAATGTTTTATCCAGGGGAAGTACCAAAACGCTTACCAAATGAGCAATTCTGGCAAACTCAAGGTTTTCAATTTGAAGATTTCAGACCAAGGCCAACGCCGATGGATCAACCATTGCCTCATATTCGAATGGACAGTGCGCTTGAATTTTTGTTGGGAGATAAACTGAAATGAATGAACCCTTAAAGCAGCGTTTAGATTTCGCTGAGAGTAGTGAAAATAATGCGAAAGAATCGCTAAAAAAAGCCCAAGTTTTTGATGAAGGAGAACTTGAGAAATTTACTCCAGTGTCTTTGGAAGCCGAACAAGACAGCCAAGAGGGTGATGTTGAAAGCCTGATTAACGAAGCGTTAAAACCAAAACGGAGTTTTTGGCGGAAATTAGTTGGCACGGCCGCGGGGATTTTTGGGGTTAGTGTTGTTGCTCAGCTCGGTGTTTGGATCCATCAATCTTGGGTAACGCAAGATTGGACTGCACTAGGTGTTGCAGCGGCGGGTGGCTTAATCGTTGTGGCAGGGGTTGGGTCGGTTATTGGCGAATGGCGGCGGTTGTATCGTTTAAGAGAACGCGCGGAGGAGCGGGACTTTGCTCGCGAATTATTGCATAGCCATGGTATGGGGCAAGGAAAGGCTTTTTGTGAAAAACTGGCTAAACAATCTGCGTTATCAATGCAGCATCCGGCGATTGTTAATTGGCAAACCACTCTTCATGACTCTCATAATGATAGGGAAGTTGTTGAATTGTATAGTCGAATGGTACAGCCTATCCTTGATGAACAAGCACGTAAAGAAATTAGTCGCTGTTCCGCTGAATCGGCCATTATGATTGCTGTGAGCCCGTTAGCGCTGGTGGATATGGCATTTATTGCTTGGCGAAATATTCGTTTAATTAATCGGATCGCGGCAATCTATGGCATTGAGCTCGGTTATTACAGCCGAATTCGGCTTTTTCGTATGGTGTTGATAAATATTGCCTTTGCTGGGGCATCTGAACTAATTCGTGAAGTGGGGATGGATTGGCTATCCCAAGACATTACCGCAAGGTTATCAACACGAGCAGCACAAGGTATTGGTGCAGGTTTGCTAACTGCGCGTTTAGGTATTAAGGCCATGGAGTTATGTCGACCGCTACCTTGGATTGAAAATAAGCCACGTTTAGCCGATTTTCGCCATCAGTTAATTGGCCAATTGAAGAATGTGATTCCGAGTAAAAAAGAAAAAGTATAGAGAAACCTTGTTGGCAGGGGGAGTTGACAGTTTTAACTCACCCTACAGCATCATTTGTTGATTAATGTTTTTATTCTCATTTCAAGTCACAAAAAATTGAGAAAAGCAGTGATTTTATATGTTGATAACTACAAAGCTTACAGGCTGTCAACAATTTGTGACACAAACACTGTATTCCCTTAATGTTTAAAGCTAAAATACCCTCATTCTCTCGGCTTTTTTGATAAAGGTTTCTATCCATGCGCCTCGAAGTGACCTGCCAAGACCGTATCGGTTTAACGCGTGAATTACTTGATTTGCTAGTCCTACAAAATATTGATTTGAAAGGTATTGAAATATCTCCCCAACGTAGGATTTACCTAAATTTTACTCCTGTGGATTTTCAGGTATTCAGCACATTGATGGCAGAAATCCGGCGTATTAATGGCGTTATCGATGTGCGACGGATTTATTTTATGCCATCAGAAAGAGAGCATAAAGCGGTTTGGGCGTTATTGAACTCATTTCCAGAACCTGTTTTGTCTATTGATAATAAGCTAAATATTGAGTTGGTTAATCCAATGACATTGCAATTATTTGGCTATGATGAGGCAAAAATTCGAGAAAAAACCTTTTCTCAATTAGTGGGTAACCAGGGGCTATCACGGTGGTTTGAACGAGAGTTACCAGAAGCTTATACAGAGAAAGTCGTCATTAAAGGCAAAGACTACCTGATGCAAGTGACGCCTATTATTTTGGCGGATGAAAATAGTAAATTCCATTGTACTGGAGCTGTATTATTATTGAAGTCAGCTGAAATTTTAGATAAGCAACGGCAACAAGTCGTTGAGGTGGATGGTAGTGGCTTTGAACAAATTATTGCAGTTAGTCCTGTTATGGCAAATGTGGTTGAACGCGCTAAACGCGTTGCTATGCTTGATGAACCATTGTTACTTGTCGGTGAAACGGGGACAGGGAAAGACATCCTAGCGAAAGCTTGTCATTTGCATAGTGCTCGAGGAAAAGAACCGTTTTTAGGTTTAAATTGTGCTTCGATGCCGGATGATGTTGTAGAAAGTGAATTATTTGGTTATGCAGCTGGAGCGTACCCAAATGCAGTAGAAGGCAAAAAAGGTTTTTTTGAACAGGCAAATGGCGGTACGGTGTTGCTCGACGAAATTGCTGAAATGTCACCACAAATGCAAATTAAGTTGTTACGTTTTTTAAATGATGGAACATTTAGGCGTGTTGGGGAAGAACGTGAAGTTAAGGTGAATGTCCGTGTAATTTGTGCGACCCAGAAAAATTTACCTGAATTAGTTGCAGAAAAAAAATTTAGAGAAGATCTTTATTATCGTTTAAATGTGCTCACATTAACCATCCCACCATTACGTGAACGCAAAGAAGATATTCTACCGCTAACCAAGACATTTGTAGCCAGTTTTTCCAAAGAGCTTCATATTGCAGAGCCTAAATTGGCGCCCTCACTAATCGAATTTTTAAGCGGTTATTATTGGCCGGGTAATGTAAGACAACTGAGAAATGCCCTTTATCAAGGGTTAACTCAGCTTAATGGCAATATATTGGATGCAGAGAATATCCAATTACCTGATGTAGTAAATCCTCCCGCGCTGGCTTTAGATTCGCTTAATGGTTCGCTAGATGAAATTACTAAACGCTATGAAGCGTCAGTATTAGCGCGTTTGTATCGTGATTATCCGAGTACTCGAAAATTAGCCAAACGCTTGGATATTTCTCATACGGCAATTGCCAATAAATTGAGAGAATATGGCCTTAATACGAAAAAAGAGCAAAACTAAGCTAAATGAACAAAAGCATAATTTGTGTATTAACAATAATAGGGTTGGTTTTTTAGTGGTTTTGACATAGCAATAACAATGCCTGAAGACGAGATGAATAAGTATTGCCAATATGTAGTGAGAACAATGGATGAAGCCTATGAAAATGGAACATTGGCTCAAAATTATTTTAAAGACGTATCTTTTTTATCTTGTGTTTAATATAGCAAAACCCTACTAATACTATTGCTAATTGGTGAATTTTCCTGCTATATAACAAAGACAGCTGCTGTTTTAGGGTACCGTAATCTCATCTGATGGGTTTTAGCCTACAAGGAGTTGCCATGGACCAATTCACGATTAATTTTGTTGTAAATCGTAAGCTACGCGAATACATGAGTCAGAGTCATTATAAAAATGATATGTTTGAGTCTGCTGCTTCTGCAGCCGAACTTTATCTAATGAATAAAGCTGCAGTAAAATACTTAACGAAAAAAAATCGGTTTACGTGGGAGGCATTGGTAAAAAATGGGCATAAGCCACGAGACCTTATTATTGATATTTTGACATCTTGTTGCCCTGTAACCCAGGATCAAGCCTTAAAAGTATTAAGCACGCTTTCTCATACTTTGATCTCTATAATGAGTGATAACAAGTTATTTGCGAATGTTGTTAATGCGAAAAACCACCAGCCGTTGTATTGGGCTCATGTGGATTAAGTATGTGCTGATATTGGAAGATGAAGCGGGAAATTCCCGCTTCATTCTTAATGGTAGTAAACTAAATGATTTAAAAGCTTATTTTAGGCTATTTAATGCGCTATCGTAATCAGGTTCTTCAGTAATTTCAGGAACTAACTGGCTATAAATAACGTTATTGTTTTCATCTAAGACAATAACAGAGCGTGCATTCAGTCCTTTTAATGGGCCACTAGCAATAGCAACACCGTAGTCATTAGCAAATGAATCGCTACGGAAAGAAGATAGCATAACGACATTATCTAAACCTTCTGCACCACAAAAACGTGCTTGTGCGAAAGGTAAATCGGCTGAAATACACAATACTACAGTGTTATCCAAATCATTTACTAGCTGGTTAAATTTACGAACTGAGGCAGCGCAAACACCGGTGTCTACACTTGGAAAAATATTTAAAACTTTACGTTTGCCTTCATAAGTTTCCAGCGTCGCTTCGCTGAGATCTTTGGTGACAAGGGTAAGGGGCTTAGCTTTAGAGCCTGCTTGTAAAAATACACCATCGATTGTGATGTCATTACCTTTTAATTTAACTGTCTGTGACATGAATTTTTCTCCCGTTCATAAAGTGAGCCACTGCTAACCTTAACCTAATCTATCTTCTAATAAAAAAACTTTGCGATTAAAGCTTTTTAATGGGTAGTTATACAGTGCTGAGTTTTACATTTTTACTAATGACCAAATTTTATACAAAAATCTTATCACTTACCTTGAGTTCTACAGCGCGGAGAGCCAGGCAATATTACATTCTTTTTATTAGAGTGTGGTGCATCATCATATAACACCAAGCTTTATCAGTGCTTGCGTTTTTTGTTATGCATGTTTTTAAATCACCTAATGGAGTGTAACAAAAGAAATTCTGTCTGTATTGGTTTCTTGAGCCATTATTTAGCTACCGGAAAAGTGGTAAGGATATACTAGTTTATTATTCTATAATATAAGTGTTAGTTTATGTATATTTAGGCCAAAAAATCAACTAATTACAGGAGAAATGTAGATTTTTAAAATATGAAAGCCTATGATTAATTAAGATAAACTACAGAATAATTCAGTTGTATTGTTGTTTGATTCTCCCTAAGTTAAGGGTGTTTTTATCCTATAACTTCATGTTTTTTATCGCGATATGAGTATTTGGTTCAAATAATAATTTACCTAAATGAAATTTAATCAGTCAATGCAGTCATGTTGTTAATAATAGCATCTTCACGTGAAATCACTTAACTCAGCTTTTAGTTAACTTTATTTATATTAACAAGATAGAAAATACAATGCATAAACGTTCAGTTACACCTTTAACGGTTTTGATTTCTTCAATTTTATTTACTACACCCGCTATGAGTGCAGTGATACCGACGGGCACAGTTTTAGCTGAAAACCAAGAGGTTACACGTCATTTAAAGGATGAACCAGCGTCTTTGGATCCGGTAAAATCCGTGGGGTTAACGGAAGCGCAAGTCATGCGTGACTTATTTGAAGGGCTAGTTAACCAAGATGACCATGGCAAGCCAATTTCAGGGGTAGCCCAAAGTTGGACTACGGAAGATAATCGTATTTGGACATTTACACTGAGACCTGATGCTCGTTGGTCAAACGGTGACCCTGTCACGGCTCAAGACTTTGTGTATAGTTGGCAACGACTTGTTTCACCGGGAACATCATCACCCTTTGCATGGTTTGCGGCATTAGCTGGCATTAACAACGCACAAGAGATTATTGATGGAAAATTACCCGTTGAGCAGTTAGGTGTTGAAGCGGTAGATGCACGCACATTAAAGGTGACTTTAAATAAGCCAGTACCTTATTTCCCATCATTGGCGGCTAATTTTAGTTTATTTCCTGTGCATCAAGGAACGGTTGAAAAATTTGGCAATGACTGGATAAAAGTAGGAAATCTAGTCGGGAATGGCGCCTTTGTTTTATCTGACAGAGTGGTTAATGAGAAAATTGTTTTAGTTCCAAATAAATATTATTGGGACCATAAAAATACCACTATTACCAAAGTAACATTTATCCCAATTAACCAAGAATCTCATGCAACAAATCGTTATTTAGCAGGTGACTTGGATATTACCGAATCATTTCCAAAACAACGCTATCAAAAATTATTGAAAGATATTCCTAATGAAGTGTTTACACCAGACCAATTAGGGACTTATTACTATGCTTTTAATACCCAACGGGCACCAACAAATGATGTCCGTGTCAGAAAAGCGTTATCTATGGCAATTGACCGCCAATTAATCGCGAATAAGGTATTAGGCACAGGGGAAAAACCCGCAAATTATTTTACGCCCGATGTTACCGATGGCTTTAAGCCTGAAAAAGGGCTTTACAATAGCCATTCACAAAAAGAATTAGACCAGCAAGCAAAAGTATTATTGCAACAAGCCGGCTTTGGTCCAAATCAACCATTAGAGTTAACACTATTATACAATAGTTCAGAAAATCATCAGAAAATTGCGATTGCAATTGCTTCTATGTGGAAGAAAAAACTAGGGGCTGAGGTCAAATTAGTTAATCAAGAATGGAAAACCTATATAGATAGCCGTAATACAGGAAATTTTGATGTTATAAGAGCATCATGGATAGGTGATTTTAATGAACCTTCAACATTCCTATCTCTACTCACTTCTCAACATAGTGGCAATATAGCAAAATTTAATAACTCGATATACGATGATATTATCGCATCAGCGAGTATTGAGACAAATGCGCAATTACGCAACCGCTATTATAATCATGCGGAATCAATCATTGCAGAAGAAGCGCCAATTGCCCCAATTTACCAATATACGAATGCACGCTTAATTAAGCCTTGGTTGAAGGGGTATCCGATCAACAACCCTGAAGATGTCGCTTATAGCCACAGTTTTTATATTATTAAACATTAAAATAGGTGTTCAGCCTGTACAAAGTGCGGGCTGTTTTTTCTGAAGGGGATAAAAAAGCTCCTTCCTCTGGAGAATGGGAAGGAGGACCAAAAAGGAATAAACACTACTCTTTTATAATAAAAAAATCATCGAAAACTTTATTGTTCGTTTGTGTCAATTATGTGATTTTCTTTAGCAAATATGGCGATATTTTGTTATTTGTAAGACCACCTCAATTTTATGGTTGTTTATCTTTTTTTTTGTAGTTCAATCTAGTAATGACTAATGTGTCTTTTGAAAAAATTGCAAAATTTTAGCTGTTCGATTACAAATATCATATGTAAAAAAAGGGAGATATTGCATGGGGTTGATTTATGGTTCGTTATTCCAACACTCAAACCCAGTACATGCATTTCAGTTAAATGGAGATGGTGGGTTGCTTCCCATCGACGTGAATGCCAGCGCGAATCAGCAGTCTCCGTTCTGGCTTCATTATGATTATAAGGATCCGCAAAGTTTTAATTGGATCCAGCAATCAGATCTCTTCAATGAACAGGTGAAGTCTGCTTTATCCGGGCATTCAGGACGTTGGAGATTGATCCGTGTTGGTGATGGTATTTTATTAACATTGCAAACATTAAATACCAATGCGGGCCAACGGCCTGAGCAATTAATTGCATTTAGAGTATTTATTAATAACCGGATAATTATTTCTAGTCGTCATCGAAAAGTAAATTCCTTAGATCCTGTTATTGATGACTTAAATCAGGGAGTTGGTGCGCAAAGTACGGGTGATTGGTTAGTTGAGGTTGCTGATTCTATTACAGATGAAATAAGTGATTTTACTGATTCTTTGCATGAGCGTTTAATTGATATGGAAGACTCCATATTAAATGGCGAAATTCCTGATAGAGGGGAATTTGCCTTACTTCGTAAACAAATTATTGTGATCCGCCGTTATATGGCCCCGCAAAGAGATATGTTTTCCCGTTTGACAACGGAAAAATTACTTTGGTTAGATGAAACGGATCGCCGTCGAATTCAAGAAATTTCTGACCGATTAGGGCGTTGTATTGAAGATCTCGATGGTTTTATTGCCCGTACAGCGATTATTTCTGACGAGATAACGAATATGATGACTGAAATGATGAACCGGCGTATTTATACAATGTCATTAATGGCCATGATATTCTTACCAACAACGTTTTTAACGGGGTTATTTGGTGTGAATTTAGGGGGGATCCCCGGTAATGAATTTCGTTTTGCCTTTAGTGTATTTTGTGTTTTATTAGCCGCCTTGATTGGAACTGTATTGTGGTGGCTAAGAAAAAGCCGCTGGCTCTAATATTGACGACTTATTTGCTATAACCGGACCTAGTTTGAGATAAATCAATAAAACTACTGAGGTTTTAGTGCAGTATTAGTCCTGCAGGTGAATGCAACGTTGAGCGATGAACGTTGTGCTCCATAATTGTAGTTTTTCTCATATTGAGTTCTTATACAGAATAATTGACCACTGTAATGCCGATGTAATTTACATCGGCTTTTTTTTGCATCAAATCTGAGAAAAATAACCTCCAATGAAGAGGTTATCAATAAACGTTATTTAACTTCAATAATATCAAGGCGTTCTGCTGTAAATTCGGGCTTATCATCTTCATCTATAAAAGGTTGAAGCGGTAGCTCCTCTTTGTCAAACGCAAGATCTCCGCCATTGATAATGTCATCTCCATGAGAAATGTTTTTGAAGTCAAATAATTCAGTATCACATAAATGAGACGGTACAATATTTTGAGTAGCACGGAACATGGTTTCGATTCGGCCTGGATAACGCTTATCCCAATCACGCAGCATCTCTTTAATAACCTGACGTTGTAGATTTGGTTGAGAGCCACATAGGTTACATGGAATAATCGGGAACTCCTTAGCCTGAGCGAAGCGCTCAATATCTTTTTCTCGGCAGTAAGCGAGCGGGCGAATGACAATATGCTTTCCGTCATCACTCATTAATTTAGGTGGCATACCTTTTAACTTACCGCCATAAAACATATTTAAGAACATAGTCTGTAAGATATCATCACGGTGATGACCAAGTGCAATTTTAGTTGCACCTAATTCAGTTGCTGTACGATATAAAATCCCACGACGTAAACGCGAGCACAATGAGCAGGTTGTTTTCCCTTCTGGAATTTTTTCTTTTACGATCCCATAGGTGTTTTCTTCAACAATTTTGTACTCTACACCAAGGTTATCAAGGTATGCAGGTAAAATATGTTCAGGGAAACCGGGTTGCTTTTGGTCCAAATTAACCGCAACTAATGAAAACTGGATAGGGGCACTTTTTTGCAAACTTTGCAGTATGGAAAGCAGCGTGTAACTATCTTTACCTCCAGACAAGCAAACCATTATCCGGTCACCGTCTTCTATCATGTTAAAGTCAGCGATTGCTTGGCCAACATCACGGCGAATTCTTTTTTGCAACTTGTTTAAGTTGTACTGTTCTTTATTTGTTGTCATTCTATACTGTTCTGTTACTGGGGGTTTATGTTGCTGATAGATAATTGTACATTCGGCTTTTAAATGATTATTCTTCTATGCTTAAAGCCTAATCAGCGAGATTTATAAAAAGAAGCTCATGATAGCAGAACCTAAGGGGAGAGTGATACCAGTTCGTTAAAAGAGGGGAAAATTGGAACTCACCTACCTTTAATAGAGCGACATAAATTGAGCATTTTCTAACCGGTGAGGATATGCCATCAGTAAAAGCTGATTTAAGCTTTATGTGTTCGGTTTTGGTTATAATTTTACTACTATAATTGCTCTAGTTTCCGTGGAAACGGGTCATTATCCTTTTTTATTTGGTTTATCAAGTTGATATGAGACAGAGTTATTTGGTTATTTTTACAATAATTTAGTATTTTGACTGAAATGAACCAGGGACTATTATTGACTCGATTTTGTTTAGGGAGCCTTCTTTGGGCTTTAAGCGTATTCTGATAACATGTTTTGCTGGTAATGCCTATCAATTTCAATCGCTAAATACTTATGCGGTCCTTCGTCAATAATATCGCGCATTTGAAAGTGCTAACTGTAATATAAATTGCCGTACATTGAAAATTAATACCGATTGGTATTCGAATTTTTTATGATGACCACTGAAAATTTTATGGTAGAGTTTTAATCACAGATATCTTGTTGTAGGAAAATTGAACGATATTTTATGCATTTATTCTAGATGCAGAATACTATATTTTTCAATCATGGCTTTCCTTTTTGATAAATTTCTAAAGTATATGTTTTTTTATGTTTAAACAATACAACTATATCAAGTTTTTCTTATTCTTATTTGGAATAAGTCGAATGAATAAGTAATAAGGTTTTTGCTATTGTTTTTTATATTACTATCAGTAGTTGGTAATTTTAGTAACTTATTAAATTGTTAATCACGGTAGGAATTATATTAGTATTATAAATCATAAACTCCTAAAATTTAGATAGAACATATCCTTTCATTTAAATTGGCGATTCTTCAATCCCTAGTGAAAATAAAAGGTTGCTTGAGTGTGTTATTATAGGTTTAGAAGGGTTTAATATTTTAATATCAATGGGATACTGGTGTTTTTTATAAAGAAAATAGCTCTGTCACTTGTTTATAAAAAGAGAAGTAGTAATTTAAATTACAGTTTGTAAGTGCGATGGGATTCACATTTTAAGGATTTTATGTTTAAAAATACATACTAATATTGTTTATTTGGATTATTATGTTTTTGCGCTTAAGTTCGAATCATCAATATAATTATAGATTAAATGCAAATGCTTAAAGTTATCTTTTTAAGCTAGATAATATTTTTAAAATAATATTTAATTTTTTGTTTTTAATTAGTAGGTTAAGGAGATATTAAACCAACCAATCATGATTGAAATCCATTAGGGTGGTGATATTAATGAAATACTTTATATTCTTTTTTAGTCTAACTTTTGTTTTTCTTATAGCATACCTTCTTAGTTTTAGTAAAAAAAATATAAAACATAAACTTCCATCTATATTAATATTGTTGATAATGGAGCTTATTGTGGCATCTATTATGCTAAACACCACAATTGGTCTTGCCACCCTTGATGGTATAGCATCGGGTATTCATTATATAATTAATTATGCTAATAAGGGGATTGATTTTGTTTTTGGCGATATAAGCAGTAAAACCTCTATGGTTTTTGTTGTTGTCGCTCTTCTACCTTTAGTTTTTATCTGTTCTATAATTGGAATATTTAAATATATCGGTGCGTTAGACTTAATTATTAATACTATAGGCTTTCTAATTAACAAAATATCTAAAGTTGGGAAGTTGGAGTCTTTCGCTGCTATTAGTGCTGTGATAGTCGGAATGATGCCTGCATATGTATCAATTAAAGATTACATTCCAAGGCTATCTAAAGCACAGATGTATACTATTGCTGCATGCACTGTCTCAACAGTAGATATTGCATTGCTAGGCGCATATACACAAATGGTTGAGCCACGTTATGTCTTTATAGGTGTTAGTCTCAATTTCTTTAGTACTTTTATTATTGTTTCTATTATTAACCCAAGTGAACCTACTAATATTGCAGTTTGTCCTATGGGGGAGAATAAAAGCGAAAGAGGTTCATTTTTCGAAGTGTTGACAGATCACATGCAGGATGCTTTTAAACTTATTCTTGCAATTGTCCCCATAATTATTGGTTTTGTTGCCTTAATTAGTATGTTGAATGATGTGTTTTTTAATATTTTAGGAATTAGTTTTCAGGGAATTTTGGGTTATATTTTTTCACCCTTAGCTTTCATTTTGGGTAGTTCATGGGATGAAAGTATTTCTTTTGGGACAATTATAGCGACTAAAATTTTATCAAATGAGTTTGTTGCTATGATTGATTATATGAAATTAACTAACTTAACACCACGAACGGATGCAATTATGTCTGTATTTTTAATATCATTTGCAAATTTTGGTTCTATCGGAATGATTATCGGTTGCGTTACAAGTATAAGCCGAGAACATGGAAAAATGATTGCATCAAATAGTTTTAGATTGATTGTTGGTTCAACTTTAGTCAGCTGTTTATCAGCGACGATTGTTGGTATTTTTGTATGAAAATAAATAAAGAGTAATAAAATGCACAAAATAATAATAGACTGTGATCCTGGGGTAGATGATGCCGTAGCTATTTTTTTAGCTCTTGCTTCTCCAGAAATAAAATTAATAGGGGTCACTACAGTTGCAGGAAATGTTGAATTAGAAAAGGTTCATAATAATGCAAAACAATTGCTTACATTAGCAAATAGGCAGGATATCCCCCTAGCAAAAGGTTGTGAACGTCCATTAATGTCAAAAAGTGGGAGTAAAACACATGTTCATGGGACTGATGGTTTAGCCGGAGTGCTCTTGCCATCATCAGATTATCAAAATTATTCTGGTCACGCGGTGGATTTTATTATTGATACGGTAATGTCAAATCCAGGTGAAATAACATTATGTACTATGGCTTCCCTCACTAATATCGCAGTCGCTATCATTAAAGAGCCAAAATTAGTTGATAATGTAAAAGATATTGTCGTTATGGGGGGAGCTGCATTTACACAGGGAAATATAACGCCAGCTGCTGAATTTAATTTTTATGTAGACCCTCATGCCGCTCATATCGTTTTTGATAGTGCGCGACACATTACTATGCTTGGTTTGGATGTAACAAGTAAAGCTGATATAAGGGCGGGTTTGTGCGGTCCTTTGGAAAAAGGTGGTCTCATCGCTCAGACTGTGGCTGAAATGTGCCGAAGATATGCTGAATTTGATCCATTTCTTCATGATCCTTGTGTTATTGCGTATCTCATTAAACCCGAAATTTTTTCAGGTGTTGACGGTTCAATAACTATCGAATATGAGTCGAATAAATTATTTGGTCATAGTTTTGCTTATACATCTACTTTCATTAACCATGCCTCAAAAGCTAGGTACAATGAAGCTAAATGCAAAATTATTACAGACGTTGATACATCGAAATTAATATCTTTAATTACAGAACGTATCATAACTCTCTAAGGTAAATTGTATCAATAATAACCTCGGGTGATTCTTGTTTAAAATACAGAAACTAAATATAGGTAATGACTCAGTGATTAATTAGAGAATTTTTTGGTCAATATCAGGGAGAAATTTTTACAGTTTGTTTAAGTTGCAACATTCTGTTGCTGATAGATAATCGCAAATTCTATTTTTAAATTATTATTGTCATAGAGTTAGAGTTTGGTCAGCGAAATTTATAAAAAGTGAAAAATCTGCTAGTAGTGCTGTCTTCTTTATAGTCTTTATCTTATTGCCTAAGAACCAATAAGTACTTAATATATAAGAAAACTCGGAGGGTATATGCCTGCAGCTGATCCTATTGAATTGGTTTCTTCTTTACTAGCTAATACTATTAAAATGGTGATTACGCCAACAGAATATATTTCCCAAAGTGGCGCTATTGGAGATATTATTTATATAAGTTTGTTATTTTTTAACTAAAAATGATGAAATTATCATCATAAAAAAGTTAGTTTGATACAAATGAAGGAAGTCAGGGCTTCCTTCATGCTAGAAAGTCATTCGTGGACATTAATGAGGTAATTCATCACATAATTTTTGCAAAGTAGTTAAAAATTTACCCACATGAAAACCATCACAAACAGCATGATGTACTTGTACTGATAGGGGAAGCCATATTTTATTACCTTCGCTATAATATTTCCCCATTGTGAATATTGGTGTGTAAATATTCCTACTATCTGCAATGTTTAGATTGAAACTGTCGAATGAGACCCAAGGTAGAGATGACACATAGAATACATTATCGATTTGCTGGGGTTGAGGATATAACTTGAAATTATCTTTATATAATGTTACCTGCTGGTGATAGCTATCCATAAATATCGTCATTTCTGAAGAGTACTCACACCACAACGAAGAAAAAGTTTCAGTTTCTTTATGGAAGATTGTAAAACTGGGATTCACTTTATCCCATAAAATAAGCTCACCATTTTTGTTGGCGAATCTAAATTCTTTATAAGTATTAGCGACTCGTGATAATAAATAAATTATCGTAGGGTAAAACTTATATCCATTTGAATCTATATGCTTTTTAAGGTTAGTAATATCTATTTTACTTGTTAAACTAAACCCACAATTTATGGTTTTCTCGTAAGTGTTGTAATGCTCCTTACGTAACCATGTCTCTATATTAAATTTGGTATAATTCATAATTTTTACTTCTAATAAATTAATATGATTGTTATTAGAAAGGGAACTTCTCTGTTTTTGATTGATTCATAGTGAATTTTTATATCTTTTTGCAGTTATGCCTGCATTTTAGCTAGCCTATTTTTGCTTGTTGAGGTCTCAAGTTTAACGATTTCAATGCAAGGCACAATTTGCGTGATAGTAACGTACACTCATACACTTGGTTGTGCGTTGACGTAAGTATCAAAGAAGGTTTTGATATCTATATTGAGTATTTTAGAGAGTATCATAAGGTGCTCAATAAATATGGGAAGGCTCCCATCTTCATATTTTATATATGATTTTTCAGATATAGATATTAGTTCTGCCATTTTTTTTGTCGTAATTTGTTGTTCTATACGCTTTTTTTTAATGAGTTCACCCAGTACTGCATTACCAACATTATTTTTATTCATAGTAACCTGTTATTAAGCTTGATTTTGACTTTTTTATTATCTTAGATGGAAGATTATATTCAATGGGTAATAATCTGTAAAATTAAGAGGAGGTATATCTAAGATGATAAAGTTGAAATTAAACCTTATAGTATAAGTATAGTAAATTATGATAAAAATAACACGGTTATATTTTATAATCTAGAGGTGAAAGATACTGAATATGAAATTCTATTAAATAGCATAAAATACTATTTTCTACTAGATGATATGTTAATTTTGATACTATTATTTAACATAGGTTATTTTTAGCTATAGTTATTTAAGATAAGATCTATTGTTAATTAAATCTGATTATACAGACAGTACTACCTCTACCACTTTTTGAGCATGAATAGCGGTGGTATCAAAGATTCTTGCTGTAGTATCATCTTGATTAATAAGTAATGTTATTTCAGTACATCCTAAAATGATACCTTCAGCACCATTTTCTATTAGTTTTGCCATTATACGCTGATATTCTTTTTTAGAATTGACATCGATTTTCCCTAAACACAATTCATTATAAATAATATCATGAACTGTCTTTCTATCTTTCTCGTTAGGTATTAATACATCCAAATTAAACTTATCAATTAATCTTTGTTTATAGAAAGGTTGCTCCATAGTAAAAGCGGTACCTAAGAGTCCAATCTTTTTAATACCTGATTGCATAATTCGGTCACCAGTTGCATCTGCGATATGTAATAAAGGAAGACCCGTTTGTGATTCTATGTATGGTGCAACTTTATGCATAGTATTGGTGCAAAGGACAAGAAAATCGGCGCCTGCAAGCTTTAAGCGCTCCCCTGCATCAGCTAAACATTGTGCCGCTAAATCCCATTGCCCGTTAGATTGGTACTGTTCTAATTCTGCGAAATCAACACTATATAAAACAATTTTAGCAGAATGCAAGCCACCTAGCTGTTGTTTTATGCCTTCGTTAATTTGTTGATAGTATAGTAATGTTGATTCCCAACTCATACCGCCTATAAGGCCAACAGTTTTCATTTTTGAGCTCCTGCTATTGTATTGTTTTCTTACTATACTGATTGTTTACAAAGAAAAACAAGAGAAACCAGAAAGTTTTTTCGGAAGATGAAGGGAAGAAAATAGCTGTAATATTAAACACAAATTAACACTACATCTTAAATGGTTTTTATATTTGATATATTGAGGAAAAAAAAGGATAAATATAAAAATTTTACGTTTTAAAGATGGATTTAAATTGATATCTGGTTATCATCATAATGAATATTATCTCCACAAAACTGGACATATATGGTGAGAATGAAAATGAATTTCTTCAAAGTAATCATTGCGATACTGGTTTTTGGTGCTGCATTTTTGTTAGGAGCACTTTATATGAAGCCAACCCAATTAAGTTTAGTTGAGCAGGTGAAAAAGAATGTTTATGATGTTTTAGCGTATCCACAAGCGGCAAAATTTAGGAATATTGAATATCATTTTTCTCGCTACACTGCGGATAATGGTAAGGTAGGTTATGTTTGTGGGGAGGTCTATCGATATAAAAATGAAAAGCCTGACGGGTTTAAGCGCTTTATTGTTAAATCGTATACTAATGACAACGGCCGTATGGATATTTCAATTCCATTTATTGATGGAGGGCATGAAATATTATTGCCAGAACAAGTTAATCAAATTTGGAATGATAAATGCTCGAGTCCTGCTTCACCATTAGAGTAGGAAATAAATTTTCGAATATAGAATATATAAGAAAATACCATGGGCTGCATGGTAACGCAGTGAAACTAATAAGCAAAGCTGGATTATATATTACTGGTTTAGTGTTATACTAAATACGTTACACTTTGTTTTGTTATTTTTATGAAACAAAAAAAAAGCCTTTGTGGTCAACGATGACTATATTTTTTGATATTCATTTTTTAATGAATTTTTAATTTAGTAGTTTAAGGAGTCGATAATGGTTAGTAATAATAGTGCACGTCGTTTGTTAGGTATGCCTTATAAATTAAGTCGTTCTAAGAGGAATATACGTGTATCGTTAGGTTCAAAAGATAATGCGATAGTCGCGGTGCAAAAAAATAAAGCGACAGAAAAGAAAACATATCATTCAGTAACTGTGTTTTACCCAGAATATGTTATTAGTTAATTGAATGGATGTAACCCTCTAGATTCACTAGGGGGTTTAAGTTATTTTATCCGAACTAGAGTTTTCTTATTAAATTACATTAGCTCATTTCTATATACCCTCTTTATGAGTCATTTTATGAGTATTCTATTACAAAAAATAAACAGTAGTCATAAAATAGATTAAGCGATATTATCTGCATTAATTAAAAACTAAAAAAGATGACTGTCGGTGTTGTAGAATGAAATTTTATTGTTGCCTTCTACTTTTATTTTGTTTTTCTCTTTCAGGATGCTCTACTCAGTTTAAGTCTGATGAAGAAACTAATCGTTTGAAATTTAATATTCAACAAGCAAATACTGTTCCTATTGGGGATTCTGTAGAGACGTTGGCTGTTTCGGATATGTTACCAGGCGATATTCTTTTATCATCTGCTACAGGGTTAAATTCATGGGGAATTCGATTATTTAGTATTAGCGGGGTAAGCCACGCATCTATTTACTTAGGGCTGGGGGAAGTCGCAGAATCTGTAGGAAGTGGGGTTAGGATCATTACATTAGACCAAGCAGTGAAGGATTCTAATAACATGGTCGTATTGAGACAAGCCGGTTTAACATCATTACATGCAGAAAAATTACGTGAATTTTCGGTTCAAAATAATGGAAACAAGTATAACTACAAAGGTATTGTGATGATTGCTCCTTGGATGATCACAAAAAGAGTATGCGAACTTCCATTAATTGGTGAAACGATACGTAATTTTTGCTTAAGAACTTTAGCGACAGTTCAATTAGGCGATGATATAGACCAAGCTAATGGTTTCTTTTGTTCACAGTTTGTCTTAGATGCTTATAAATATGCGGGGATCCCATTGTTTGAAGGGAATTCATCATGGATAACACCTGCAGATATATTACATATGCGTACAGGCGATGTACCGACTTTTATGCCAACTCAACGTTTATCGTATGTTGGGCATTTAAAATCATGGAGCTTTAGTAGTGCAATAAGCAGAAAATAAATGGGTAATTTAAACCAAAAAAAAGGCCAACATATAAAGTTGGCCTGCTAAACTGGAAGCAATGTGAGCAATGTCGTTTGTGATAAACTTGAGTGATTTACTCAAGTATTCACAAGGTAAAAGATAACCATTCTCATTTAAGAAATCAACCCCTTTTTTTATGTAGTTACTTCTTTCATTTTCTCATCTTAATTCATTTTTTTGTTATAAAAAACAATGCATTGCAGATTTTGATCTAATAAAAATCACTTTTTTGACAAAAAAAATTTAAAAAAAAACGATTAATGAGATTATTCTTGCTGAGATTAATCATTAATAGGCGTGTTTATGATGCGAAAATTAAAGGTGGGTGTCGTCGGCTTAGGTGCTATTGCACAAAAAGCCATTCTTTTTATCTTGAGTTGTTAAAGCTACCTTTAAAACCAATAGAAGAGGGGAGCCAATAGTTAACTTGCGAACAAGAAGGGCTTGAAGGTGTTAAACATTTTGCACTTTGGCCTATAGAACAAGCAGCCCAATCGTGTTTTAGGCAAAGTGAATGGCCTGAAAAGATACCGATACCGCAAAGTTGGATGGAATTTGAGGTTGCCGACATTGAAAAAATTACGAACAGTTGCCTTAAGGAAGGTTATATCTTATTAGTTAATAATCGAATAGAGCCATGGGGACATACAGTAACAAGGTTATTAAGCCCAGAAGGTATGTTAGTTGGTTTAACGGTGATGCCATGGCTAAGAGAATAGTCGGTTTTTATTTGTAGCTAGAGATCTCATTTATCTTTGTGGATAAGAGACATTTATTAGTAATTGTTTATAATTTTGTTGTAGAACTTCATTTTAACTATTTTAGGAGGGGTTATGTATAAAACGATTCTGGTCCCTATCGATTTAACCGAAGATGAATTAACCAGTAAAGCCGTTCGTCATGCCGTTAATCTAGCAAAACAATCGAGCGCTAAAATTCATCTTATTCATGTTTTACCCATTTCATCAGCAATTATTAATGCGTACGCTTTAGGTTACATGGAAATAAAAGACCGTGCGACAGTGAAAGCGGAAGAAGACATGAAAATGTTAATGGATTCAATTGATTTACCTCATGATGGCGTGAGTTATACGATAACGTTTGGTTCTCCACGAGATGAGGTGATTAATACAGCAAAAGATATTAATGCAGATATTATTGTCATCGGCTCTCGTCGCCCAAATATTACAACTCATCTTTTAGGGTCAACGGCTGCAGGTATAGTGCGTTACGCGGAAACATCCGTGTTGGTTGTACGTTAATAATTAGAGGAGAACCTGCTAATAGGGTAGGTTCTTTTTTTATTTCATTATTGGTATTGCTAATTCTATTAGTTTTATCATTCAAGTTGATTTATCTTACTTATAACAAGGTGAGTTTGAGTCAGTATGGAAAAATTTTCGCAAGAATTACTGCGTATTGAACACTTTGTTCTGAGAGTTTTGCGTTTTTATTTACTCGGGCTGTTGATCTTTTTTCTTGGGTTATTACCCGGTATCATCGGCTTTTATTTTATTGAAGGCCACTCAGTTGTTGAGTCAATGCTTAATGCCTTGTCAATGTTGAGTGGGCAAGCTATTGAGCCCTCTCCGATTACTCGAGGAGGTCGTTTCTTTATCGCTATTTATGGTTTATTTTTACAAAGCGTTTTTATTATCAGTATTGGATTAATTGTAACGCCTTTCATTCATCGAATTTTGCATAAATGGCATTTAGAAGAATAATTTTTTGTTGTAATAGTAAGGGGCTTCACAGCTTTTTTAGTGTAGTAAGACTATACTTTGAAAGATGAAAAGGAAAATATTCACCCGCTACGCCTAATAACTAAGTTGTAAAAATACACAACAATACAACTTGAATAAAAATGTAAACACAATTAATAAGGGGCATCATATGTATCAAACAATTTTGGTTCCCGTGGATATATCTGAAGATGTATTAACAGATAACGCATTAAAACATGCTATTTATCTAGCAAAAATCTCAAATGCGAAAATTCACTTGTTTCACTCAGTGCCGGATGTTTCAAGGTTTTCAATGAGCTACAGTTATCATTATGATTTATTATCTTCATTTGCTAAAAAAGCCCTTGAGCGTTCAGAAGAACAGCTAAAAGAAATCATTGAAAAAATTGATTATCCATCAGATAAAATCTCTTATAAGGTTGAGTTTGGCTCACCAAGAGATAAGGTTTTATCGGAAGCTGAGGCAATTGATGCTGACCTTATTGTTATCGGCTCACGTAACCCAAGTATTTCAACGCATTTATTAGGTTCAAATGCTTCTGGGATTGTATCCTATGCGAAGATCTCGGTACTTGTCGTTCGATAAAATAAAAATAGCCTGCAAGGTAATGCAGGCTATTTTTGTCTATTAAAAGCAAATAAATCTAAGGGGTTTTAACCGCTTCTTTGGCTTGCTCAATGGCCTTAAGTGCTTGGCTACAGGCTTGCTCTTGTGCATCGTCAGGGTAGCTAGCAAGGGCTTTTTTCGCTTCTTCTAATTGTGACTTCATTAATGCAATTTGTTCACCTGCATTGGCTTCATCTTTATATTGTTCTTCGGCTTGTTTAACAAGGTCGTTCATTTCTTTAAAATAAGTGTCACAGGTTACACCTGCATTTGCATTAAATGCAGTGAAAGCCATTAATAGACTAAATGCAATTGGAATCGTTTTTTTCATCGTATTTTCGCTTTCAAAATTCATAATATCGTCAGAATAACACCCCATATTCAAAAACGCACTATTCGAACACGTGAATGTTTTTAACTGATAAGTTTTTTCTACATATTGAGAATATTCCTGTTGGTCACTAACGACAATAGCATAATTTGCAAAACACAAATGATAATCATTCTTGACTGAGTGTAATGTAAAAGTGTACATTTAAGTACACTTTAAATAATGATAAAGAAAGAGATGATTATGATGAATAAAAATATGATAAAAACAGAAAATTGGCCGATCTGTGAGATGAATATATTTCCCTCTACTATGGATGAAACACGTTTGTGGTTAGAAGAGATGGATATGTTATTGGCGAGAAGAAATGAATTTGTCTTGATATACCCGCCAGTGGTTAAAAAAGAAAAACCATCATCAGAAGATATGCAAAGTATGAAATATGTGCGTCGTTGGTTGAAAGACACTAAAGAAGCGATGGAACAACATTGCCGCGCTCTTGTTGTTACCCTGCAACCGGATGGACGAGATAAAGAGGAGATGGAACGCATGGCACCTATGCTATCTGCGTTATATGGCCCCCAAGTTTTAATCGCAGCGGATGGAACAACAGCAAAAGAGCAGGCCCAATCAGTTTTAGCTTAGTTGACTGTGTTTTTACTGATTTTACGGATATAACTGGCGATGATATCAACGGACATAGCAATCTGCTGTTGAATAAACTCATCGCTGGGCTTGAAATCAGCAATACAGAAAGTGGTGATAAAGACATCCGCTTTTAGCATTTCTAGGTAACGTGAAGAAATACTTAATAATGTTTTTTCATCTACCTTAACGTCAGGAAGCAAAGCCAATTTCTGTGTTAATAAGCGATAGCTTTTTACTGGGCCTTGTTCAAAAAACGCGTGCGTTATTTCAGGGAAACGATTGTACTCACCTAAAATTAACCGGTATAACCCAATGGATTCAGGCTTAAGCACATTCAATAAAAATCGAGAGCCATAAAAAGAAAGTATGGACTCAATCGTATCTAGTGGGGGCGTTTTTTCATCAGGCTCCTGAAAAATATCATCAATCATAGATGCAATAACAGCGGCAAATAACCCTTCTTTATCACCAAAGTTTTTATATAACGTTGTTCGAGAGCCCCCAGCTCGTTCAATAATCATATCCAGAGTTGCGCCTTCAAACCCATATTGCAGAAAAATTTCAGTTGCCGCAGAGATCAAAGCCTGTTGACGACGTCGGCCTTTTGGGGTTTTAGCTGTAAGAGGGTTATTCATTAATGGTTAATCCTGCTATTTGTCTTCAAATAAGAAAGTAACATAACAAATTTTACTGAAATAGTTTAAATCACGTCACCTCAATCATAGATTTACCTGAAAGAGATCATCATTTAAGCTGATATTTGTCTTTATGATATTGATAAAGATTACCATGTTTAGGGTAATATCTGAATGGTTGTCACAATGTTGGGGGCAAGATGACAGAGTATGCATTAAATGAACAAAAAATAGATCAAAATGATCCCGTTAATCAGCAACGTGAAATAACTCGGCTCTGTATTGAGTGTGGTTTATTGTTACTGCAACATGGCGCTGAAAGTATGCTTGTCGAACAATTGACGACCCGTGTGGGCATTGCGCTTGGAGCAAGCCAAGTTGATAGTGCTATTTCATCTAATTCATTAGTTTTAACCACTATAATTGATGGCCGTTGCTTAACATCAACGCGACGTATTATTGACCGCGGTATAAATATGCATGTTGTTACTGAAGTTCAGCATGCCGTGATTTTAGTTGAGCACCATTTACTAGACCGAAAACAACTACAAAAGAAATTATCATCGATTAAACCATTACGTTATCCTCGATGGTTAATGGTTTTGATGGTGGCTTTATCTTGCGCTTGTTTCAGCAAATTGAATGGCGGGGGATGGGAGAGTGCGGCTATTACATTTTTAGCCAGTGGTTGTGCAATGTATGTTCGGCAAGTGTTAACCTCCCACCAAATGAACCCGTTAATTAATTTTTGTATTACTGCGTTTGTTGCGACAACCGTTTCCGGATTATTACTAAAAATACCGTATTTGGCGGTCACAGAAACAATTTCGATGGCTGCCAGTGTATTACTTTTAGTTCCAGGCTTTCCATTAATTAATGCAGTCGCGGATATGTTTAAAGGGCATGTCAATACTGGATTAGCGCGCTGGACAATGGCGAGCCTCCTTACTTTGGCTACCTGCATTGGCGTTGTATTAGCAATGACAGTCTGGGGGTTAAAATAATGGGCATAGAATTTTTATTCTCCTTATGTGAGAAAATGTTATTAGCGGCTATACCGGCGGTTGGATTTGCGATGGTATTTAATGTCCCTGTTAGAGCATTGAAATATTGCGCTTTATTAGGTGCGATTGGTTATGGTTTTAGAATGGTATTAATGGCTTTAGGGCTGCAAATTGAATGGGCAAGTTTTCTCGCAGCAATTTTAATCGGTATTATTGGTATTCAGTGGTCACGTTGGTGGTTAGCCCATCCTAAAGTCTTCACTGTCGCTGCAGTGATCCCGATGTTTCCAGGTATTAGTGCCTATATCGCAATGATTTCCGTAGTAAAAATATCGCAATATGGCTATGACCCAGAACTCGTTGAGGTCTTAGTCACAAATTTCTTAAAAGCGTCGTTTATTGTTGGAGCCTTGTCTATTGGTATTTCTTTACCTGGTTTATGGCTATATCGCAAAAGACCGAGCGTATAATTTTTACGGCTATGGTTTATTAGTATTTCTGTTATGTGTGTAAGCCAGACTTTACTTTTACTAATATGAGTTAGCTGCTCTATTAAAGCTGCATAAATTCTGATGTGGGTGTGACACATAAAATTGAGTCATCGCTGATATCATTAATGCTACTATTTGATTAGAATATGTGATGTTTCTTCTTGCACATTAATGTGTTAGAGGAAAAACTAACGTATTTACATTAATTCTTTGCATATATTCTTATTAGTGGTGTTATTTTGAAACAATTTAGCAGGTCCAAGTATTCTCAATTCGTTTTTTCGATTCTATTATTCATATTTTCCGCTTTTTCATTTTCCGCACCAAATTCGTTTACTGAAGCTAAAGTGTTAAGTAAAACACAGGTTTATGCAGACCAAAATCATCAAGGTGAGGGGACGATATACTGTGGATGCGAGTGGGAGTGGGTAGGAAAAAGCGGGGGAAAAGTTGATTTAGCCTCTTGCGGCTACCAAGTGCGTAAACAGCAGAACCGAGCTGAACGTATTGAATGGGAACATATTGTTCCAGCATGGGTATTTGGTCATCAACGTCAATGTTGGCAAAAAGGCGGGCGAAAAAACTGTGTATCTAGTGACCCTGTTTTTGGCCAAATGGAAGCTAATTTGCATAATTTAGCACCTTCTATTGGCGAGGTGAATGGTGATAGAAGCAATTTTAGTTTTGGCCAATTATCTGCTAATACACCGTACCCGTATGGAATGTGCCGTAGTCGAGTTGATTTCAAAGAAAGAGTCTTTGAGCCAAGAGATGAAGCTAAAGGGCAGGTGGCTAGAGTCTATTTCTATATGCATGACCGCTATAACTTGTCTATGTCACGTCAACAGCAACAGCTATTGATGGCATGGGATAGTCAATACCCACCAACCCCTTGGGAAATCATACGTGATAATCGAATCGCTAAAGTGATGGGACATCATAACCCCTTTGTGACAGGGGAAAAAAAGTGGCGTTTAAATCATAAAAATGGTGCGGAAGGCGTCAATATTTCCTCAGTTTCACTTTCAACTCAGCCTCAAACCATAAAAAATAAGCCGATAGTGTCAAATGTGGTTGAAATTAAAGGTAATCGTAATTCTAACAAATACCACTTTTCACATTGCCCTAGTTTCAATACCATCGCCGATAAAAATGCCGTTATTTTCATGGACGAACAAGCGGCTAAAGCTGCAGGCTTTCAGTTAGCGGGGAATTGTAAAACACGCTAATTATCTGATAAACCACAGTTGTTAATTCACTGATTACTGTGGTTTTATTTTTTATTTTTATTCGAGATAACCAAAGAGTTGAATAAATTTTCAGAATTTTGTTAGAAAAATGTTGCCTTATTAAAAAAAATGACGCTATATTTAAAGCAGATGAAAATTGCAATAAAAACATGGGCTCATTAAGGTACAAAAAATATTGCAGTTTGTCATATCACTGTCATATAGATTCATTAGTTTAGAAGTATCGCTGTTACAGGAGAAACTAATGGGAAATACGTGTCTATTCACACGAATTCGAAGCCGGTTATCACTCCATCATGAAATTTCCATGGTGAGATTGGTAACCGGTTTTTTTATTAGCCGACTTATGGCACCAAGTCACAGCCACAATCGATATTTGACCATTAACTTTGAGCTTGAAGGGAGCTCCTCTCTGTTTGGAATAGTCCGTCATTTGAATTGACATCACTGATACCGGGAAGGGTTAATACTATGAGTAGACAGAAAGCTGCTACAAAGGCACGTCGTGAAATGAAACGTTCATCTCGTAAAGATCGTTCAGGTCGTTTTGATATCAATAACGTCGCATCATTTGCTGAATATACAGGCATTGAAGCTATCGGTATGGCAAAAGAACGTCGTGATGAATCCCCTATATTGCCAAGAAATGAAGCTCAAAAACTCTATATTAATTCCATTAAACATAAGCAACTTATTTTTGCGAATGGTGAAGCGGGGTGCGGTAAAACCTATATCAGCACTGCACTGGCGGCTGATGCGTTAATCCATAAAGATATCAATAAAATTATTGTCACAAGGCCCGTTCTTCAAGCGGAGGAAGATCTCGGTTTTTTACCGGGTGATATGTCAGAAAAATTTGCACCTTACTTTCGCCCTGTTTATGACGTATTGGTGAAAAGGCTGGGAGCATCCTTTTTGCAATATTGTTTGCGCCCTGAAATTGCCAAAGTGGAAATTGCACCATTTGCCTATATGCGAGGTCGTACATTTGAAAACGCCGTCGTAATATTAGATGAAGCTCAGAATGTTACCGTCACTCAAATGAAAATGTTTTTAACTCGGCTTGGTGAAAATGTGACAGTGATTGTCAATGGCGACGTAACTCAATGTGATTTACCGGATGGTGTATCCTCAGGGTTGGCTGATGCATTACAACGCTTTAGCAGTGATGAAATGGTATCAATGGTGAATTTTACGATTGAGGATTGTGTGAGGTCACAATTGTGCCATAAAGCATTGCTGGCTTATAACGACTGATTATGACATTCATTAATCCAATGCCCTACGTTCGCTTGCAGGGCATAGGTTAAATCTTTATAGAGACAATTGATTAGTGGTAAAGCATTTCATGTACGATTTGCTCATCGGTGAGGGTGTATGGGTAATAGGTTGGCCAATTTTCTAGTTGGCTTAGTAATTTTTCCTGAGATTCGTTTCCCATATACAGGTGGAAATGCCCTGAAGTCTGAGGCTCAATAATATGGTCACTAAATTGGATAAATTTAGGTGCTTTTGAGTTTGTATCTTTGCATTCAAATAAGTAACGAACGCCTTTTTTCCCTGAAGTATAATGAAGAATTTTGTAACCCGCGTAGTCATATTTACAGCTGCTTACGTTCCCGTTTTGGGTAAATTCAATAACATCATTTTCAATGCCAATACTGTTAACATCGGTGGCATAGCCTTTTTTATAATATTCACGATACTCTTCAACCGTTTTGTCTTTATTTTTCTTGGCCTTACTTTCTAGAACCTCATCAAGTTTTCCATTTAATAGTAATGGATTAACAGATTCCCATACGCCTTGCCAATCGTTCAGAGACCTATCCTTGACGTCAGCATCGTCAAAAATCCCTTTTGAAGCTTGTAGCGCTTTCTCTGATTGTGGATGGGAGTGACTATGTGAACCATGAGCAACAGCGGTATAGCTAGTGAGCGCTAATGCAATATAAAGACTCGTTTTTAAAATTGCCATTTTGTACACAGTGGTTTTCCTATTTTTGTAGTGAATATAAAGATTATAAAAAAACCATTATGTTATAACATAACAAATGGTGATGTGAAAAGTATTTTAGGGAGTTTATTGTTGGGGAAAATAATGGCTAATAACTTGATGAAGGCATGAGAAATCAGGAAATAAGTTCGCTTATTAGCATTTATAGACCAATAAGCGAACTAAATATTTAAATTGAAGTTAATCGTCAGGGTTATCCATTACAGCATGGCGCTCATGATGGTAACCTTCTTCATCATAGCCATATCGCCAATAAGGGATCGCATAGATATCATCACGGCCAAAACCTTTTTCACGACGAATATAACGACGTAAATCACGAATAATTTGGTCTTCACCCGCAATCCAGAAAGCGCAGTCGCTGTTTGGGATCTCCCAAGACTTAAACGTGCTAATTAACTCTGCTGTTTTGCTGATATCACCACAGATCCAAATTACGTCAACGTGTTCAGGTTTTCTCAGCTCACGCACATCTTTTGGGTTATCTAACCGTAGCACGACTTTACCTTGGGCAGTTGCTGGCATTTTTTCTAATAATGCAGCGATAGCGGGTAGCGAGCTTGAATCACCGGCCATGAAATAATGTTGTCTGGCAGGCAATAATGGGTCTGGGCCACCAGGGTTGGTAATACCCATCCAATTTCCGGGTTTTGCATCACGAGCAAATAGGTATGCAGGGCCAGTTGTTCCATCATGCATAGCAAATTCAATATCAATCTCGCTAACCTCTGGGCGGATGGCTCTGACCGTATAGGTACGAACAAATGGGCGAGGTTTGTCTTCTGGCCAGCTACGGCCTTCTTTACTTAGGATAGGGAGTGCGGGCTGGCTGCTTAAATCAGGGGCTAAAAATATTTTCAGGTGCCCACCTTCACAATCAGTTGGGTATGTATTGAGTTTTTCACCGGTGAAAGTAATGCTGCGAATAGATGGGCTGATATCGGTAATGGATTTGACTTGAATGAGCTGTGGTGGAGCCGGGCGGTAGATGTTTTTTTCAACAGGTTGTTCAGTGGCCACGGACGATCTCCTTTATTAATGATAATTTTATTATATGGTAATTATTATCATTATCATGAATAACTTTGTAAGTTGCAACAGCTAGTGAGCGATTGGAAGAGGATATTTATACAGAAAGGTTTTCAACAGTAGGGAGGCAATTTACAGTGATGAGTTGTTGATTTTAATAAAAATGCCGTATGACTTTTAGTCTACGGCATATCGAAAGGTAAATTACTTCACTTTCATTCCAGCGGCGGTCATCATCAATTTGAATACTGACGAAAATGCAAACAATGCAAGTACACTTCCGAACCAGATGATAGCCATCCAACCGAGTTTTTTCCACCAAGGAGAGGTACTCACGTTATCAGTGGTAGCCTTGCTCTGGGGTGATTTTTCCTCTGAATACATAGTAACTCCAATAGGTATAAACCAAAATAACAGGAATAATGAATAACGCACCAACTAACATAAAGCCTAAACTTTCGGGTGGGCCTGCGGCATCACGGAAACTGACAGCGGGTGGGATGAGTGTCGGCCAAATACTGATGCCTAAACCCGTAAACCCAAGGAAAATTAACATTAAAGCTGCTAAGAATGGCACGCTATCGAACCGTTGGCGCTTAGCACTTTTTAGGATCAACCAAGTGCAGCCTAATACCAGTAATGGAACGGGTAAGAAGAAGAACAGGTTTGGTAGTGAGAACCAACGCTCAAAGACTGCGTCATTTAACATTGGAGTCCAGAAACTGATCACCGCAATTACCGCTAACATCAGTAATGTTAATGGCCGTAGGACACGATACATCGTGCTACGTAAGTGTCCCTCCGTTTTCATGATCAGCCAACCACACGCTAATAGCGCATAAGCAACTACGAGGCCAAATCCGCAAAACAGTGGGAAAGGTGCGAACCAATCGAAATAACCACCCATGTAAACACGGTTTTCCACATGGAAACCTTGGATAAAGGCACCCACGACGACACCTTGAACAAAGGTGGCGAAAATCGAGCCCCAAATAAAGGCATGGTCCCAATGACGACGGTGTGATTCATCCGCTCTAAAGCGAAATTCAAAGGCGACCCCGCGGAAAATCAAGGCTAACAACATGAAAGTTAATGGGATTGATAATGCATCAAGAACAATTGCATAAGCGAGAGGGAAAGCACCAAATAGAGCTGCCCCACCTAAAACTAACCAAGTTTCATTGCCATCCCATACAGGGGCAACGCTGTTCATCATGAGATCACGGTCTTGGCTGTCCTTTAGCGCAGGGTAAAGGATCCCAATACCTAAATCGAACCCATCCATAACAATATACATCAACATACTAAATACGATGATGACAAACCAAATGAGAGGTAAATCAATGCCCATGAGCTGCGTCCTCCGCGATACCTTTACGAATTAATTTCATCATGTACATATAGCCAATCCCGAATACACCACCATATACGACAAAAAAGGCGATCAAGCTGATGCTCATGTGCATTTCACCATGTGCACTGACCGCATCAGAGGTTCTTTGTAGCCCGTAAACCACCCATGGTTGACGGCCTATTTCGGTGGTAAACCAACCCGCCAGGATGGCGATCAACCCAGAAGGTGCCATTAAAAACATAAAACGTAAGAATGTTTTCGACTCATAAAGGTTTTTACGATAACGCAGCCATAAACCCCAGACTCCAGCCGCTATCATCAACAAACCGAGCCCAACCATCACACGGAATGACCAAAAGACCATAAACACGTTAGGCCTATCTTCTGGGGCATATTCTTTTAACGCAGGGACTTGTTTGTCGATGCTGTGGGTTAAAATCAGACTTGCTAAATAAGGAATTTCGATAGCGAATTCGGTTTTTTCTTTTTCTTGGTTTGGAATACCAAACAAGATAAGTGGAGTGGCTTCTCCGGGTTTGTTTTCCCAGTGTCCTTCCATTGCGGCGACTTTAACGGGTTGATGTTTAAGTGTATTTAGGCCATGAGCATCCCCAATTAAAGCTTGAGCAGGGGCTAAGAGCAAAATCAACCACAAGGACATGGAAAACATTTTTTTCATGGCGCTGGACTTGTTGCCTTTGAGCAAGTGCCAAGCCGCAGATGCACCAATAAAAAATGCCGCTGCAAGGAATGCTGCGGTGGTCATATGCAATAAACGGTAAGGGAACGATGGGTTGAAAATGACGGCCAACCAATCAACGGGGACAATACGACCATCGATGATTTCGAAACCTTGCGGTGTTTGCATAAAACTGTTAGATGCCAAAATCCAGAAGGTGGAAATGATGGTACCTAATGCAACCATACAGGTGGCAAAAAAGTGTAGTTTTTCACCCACTCGGTTCATGCCAAACAGCATGACACCAAGGAAACCGGCTTCTAAGAAGAACGCGGTAAGCACTTCATAAGTGAGTAGCGGCCCTGTAATACCCCCGGCAAAGTCTGAGAAAAAGCTCCAGTTAGTGCCGAATTGGTATGCCATGACCAAACCAGAAACAACCCCCATTCCGAAGTTAACTGCAAAAACTTTTGACCAAAAATGGAACAGTTTTATATAGTCTTCATCACGAGTTTTAAGCCATAAACCTTGTAGCACCGCAAGGTAACTTGCTAGCCCAATAGTAATGGCGGGAAAAATAATATGAAACGAGACCGTAAACGCAAATTGTATACGGGCAAGTTCCAGCGCAGTTAGTCCAAACATATTGACCCCTGAGTGGATATGTTAATGGCACGCAATATTTAACGTTCTGATGAGAGCAATTGATGCGCTGATCCTTAGCAAAAGGAATTGCTCACAAATGGAGTGCAAAATAACCGCAATCCAACGAAAAATGTTTTGTGCTTATAGTTAAAAAAAAGTCAGGTGAATGTGTGGATAAGTAGAACATGAGACGATAAACTATAATAGTAACAATTATTGGGATATTAACTATAACAGTTGAGGCGGCTATGACGAGATACGAACAATTAGCAGCGCAAATTCGTCAGCAAATTGAAGACAATATCTGGCAAGTGGGCGACAGATTACCTTCATTGAGGGAAAGTGTTAAACAGTCAGGTTTAAGCTTAATGACTGTCGTGCAAGCATACCAGCTGCTTGAAAGCCAAGGATGGGTCGTTGCTCGACCGCAATCAGGGTATTACGTGGCAAACCGCAATAACGCATTTGCTGCCGCAAAAGGAGGAAAAGGACTACATTTGAATGAAAATGTAGAGATTAACGCCTCTATTTTTGGTGTCCTACAGGCTTGTAAGGACCCGAATATTATCCCATTTGGCTCCGCATTTCCAGAGCCAGCTTTGTTGGATGATCCAAAACTCGCGAAATCACTCGCATCTGTTGCTAGGCGTTTATCTAAATTTAATACACCGGCTAACTTGCCGCCCGGTAATGAGCAACTGCGTCGTAACATTGCTCAACGCTATGCAACTCAAGGGATCCATGTCGCGCCCGATGAAATCGTTATTACTGCTGGGGCAATGGAATCTTTGGTTCTGAGTTTACAATCAGTGACTCAGCCAGGGGATTGGGTGGTTATCGAATCACCTGCATTTTATGGTTCACTGCAAGCAATTGAACGGTTAAAACTTAAGGCGATAGCCATTAAAACAGACCCACTATTTGGGATTGACCTTGATGCATTAGAGGATATTGTGAACAAATATCCGATTAAAGCCTGTTGGCTAATGACGCATTATCAAAATCCATTAGGCGGAACGATGCCGCAAACGAATAAAAGGCGTCTGGTAGATATCCTTAATAAACATCAAATTGCTTTAATTGAAGACGACGTCTATGGGGAACTTTATTTTGGTAGCAAACAACCAATACCTGCCAAGGGGCTAGACACCAAAGGTAATTTCTTTCATTGCTCTTCATTTTCGAAATGTTTAGCGCCGGGGTACCGAGTTGGTTGGGTTGCAGCAGGCCAACATGCGACAAAAATTCAACATTTACAAATGATGAGCACCGTTTCTGCCAGCGTTCCCACGCAATTAGCTATTGCGGAATACTTGTCATTAGGGGGATATGACAGCCACCTGCGTAAACTGCGTTTAACGATGGAACAACGTCAGCATCAAATGTTGAGTGCAATAGCAAAATACATGCCTTCATCAGTAAAAGTGAATACACCAAAAGGTGGGTATTTTTTATGGTTGGAATTTGAGCCGCCATTTAATGCTATTCGTTTATATCAGCTCGCATTAAAAGAGGGGATCAGCATCGCGCCTGGGAGTATGTTTTCCACAAGCGACCAGTTTAATCATGCATTTCGCCTTAATGCATCGTTCACATGGAATGAGAGGGTGGAAGAAGCAATGAAAACGTTAGGCCGTTTATGTCACTTTTTAATCAATGAGAGGCGTGATTAGTCACATTATCGTTGCTAATTCATTGCCTAGAAAGATTAACTTTGCGAATCTAAGTATCAAATTAAATGAATTAGCAGCAACAGGTGGGAGGTAATGTGAAAATAAAATGTTTTGATATAAAGGAGTTACCTATCCTGAATTGGTATGATGGTGCGGGGGCAAGCCAAGAAGTATTCTGCTGGCCTGTTGCATCAGACTATTCATTACGCGCAAGTATTGCCACCATTGAGCAAGATAGCCATTTAAAGCGCTATGCAGAAGGTGAAAGGTTGGTGGTGTTATTGAATGATCAGCCGCTTCTTTTAACTGATACAAAAGCGTTTGAGTGCCGACTTGAACGCGTTGGTGATCATGTTCAATTCTCAGCTCAGCAATTTTGTGCAATAAAAGTCTTACAGCCATCGGTTAAGTTAATGAATTTTATTTTTAGAGATGACAGGTGGGTGGCTAAAAGTTATTTCATCACTGAAGATTATAAGTTACCCGCCAACCAAGCGGGATTAGTCTACGTACTCAATGGCGAGTGGGATATTTCAGGTGCAAATTGCCACCTTTTGGCCCAAGGACAAGGTGCATGGTGGCTACCTGATATTGGTGAAGGAGAGATTAAACCACTTAGCACCGATAGCAAGTTGATCTGGATTGAATTATTACCTCGCTAACTGGTTGCTAAACCAATCGCCGCTAATGTTAGCATGCCACCCGCAACACCTTCAGTTATACGGCGTTTTTTATCATTATAAGCACGCTTATTATGCATGGATGCAAATAATGCACCTATCACGCCGTAGATCACGACACACGAAAGTATAAAAGTGGCTGAAAGTATCAAGGATTGAACGGCGACACTTTCTGTCAGTTTAATGAAGTTTGGTAAAATAGCGAAATACACCAGTAACCCTTTAGGGTTAAGGAAGCTAGTTAGAAAGGCTTTACCTATTACCGCTTTTGTTGACACAGTTTGGATTCTTAGCTCACCGGCTTTCATCGCAGATAATATCATACGAACAGCAAGATAAGTGACATAAGTGACGCCAACCCATTTGATGGTGTAGAAAATCAGGGGGGAAGCTGCAACAATCGCCGCTAAACCAAGCGCAGCTAGGATCGCATGTGCGCCATAGCCCAGTATAATACCTAAATTAGCTTTCAAGGCCGCAGAGGTTCCTCCCGATAACCCTTGTGCAGAAATAAACAGAATATCTGGGCCTGGCGTGCATACCAAAGGAATGACGGTTGCGCTGAATAAGAGTAAGGTCTGTAACTCCATTTTAATTCCTCATTGTTGTTCATCATTATTTCACGCAACTGGCCAGTAGCGATAAAAGTATAGCGATAATCCAATGATATTGGGTTTTTTTATTGCTTTAAAATAAACAAAAATTGGTATTTAATATCATTAATTAATATAAAGTTGAGTTTGAATTTCAATGAAGAAAAGTGAACTAAAATTGGATGCTATTGATAGACGTATCTTACAAGCTTTACAAAGAGATGGAAAAATTCAGAATATTGAATTAGCGAAAGAGGTCGGCCTTTCTCCGTCTCCTTGCTTACGTCGCGTGAAATTGCTCGAAGAGGCTGGGGTTATCAAGCGTTATGTGGCCGTGTTGGATGGAAGTAAAATTGGAGCGGGTCTTTCTTTATTTGCACGTATTTGGTTTAAAACACAAGATGCTAAGACCATCAACCAGTTCGTTGAAGACATTAAACTGATGCCTGAAGTCGTAGAATGCCATTTAATGGCAGGGGAATGTGATGCATTGATCCGTATTGTGACACAAGACTTAGCTTCTTATCGCCGTTTTCATGCAGACCATTTGACACAGATTAGCAGTATTCAGAGTATTAAGACGGAGGTGCCAATGGAAACGGTGAAGGTCACTTATGCTTTGCCGCTCTGATGAGAAGAGAGACTCCGTTTTATTTATTAGAAATAATTTTTTTATAAGAGAAAAACAATTAAATAATACAAAAATGAATAGATAATAAATTTTTGAATTTCAATCTTACAAATTGAAATATTATTTCGTTATTTTTAATATTAATGGATTATTTTGACTCTCTTTTTTAGATTGTCACCCAATTTTTTATTTTATTTTTATATAACGCTTTGTTTATTTAATGAGATAATTCTCATCTGTTCACAGCACTGCAGTGTACCCGTTGGGGGGATGCTGGAAAGGTTAGCTAATTAGTTGATATGTAAATAATGAAAGGGAAGTTTTTTTGATCCTGCGCAACATCATTTCACGTTAATTACTTATACTGTTAATAATACAAAATTAAAATAAATAATGTGAATGTTTCTTATTTAAAAAATATTTTCAATTTAATCAATAATAATGTACGCACTTATAAGCCTATTTCTAATTGTCATTGGTACTATCATACCCGTTTATTAGTTGATTATTTGCATCCTGAGCTTAATTGAAAATTCACCGAATAATAGGAACTATTTTCGTATAAATCGAAGGAAAATTTATGATTTATCCTATTACTGATAGAACAATATCTACAGTAAATAATCAAAAATTTAAGCGTTATGCTATCCGCTATTTAGATATTGAACAGCAAACACAGCAAGCAATCATAGAATATGGCCTCAATTTTGAAGCCCCTTTTGAACAGCAACGTGAGATTGACCAACTCAAACGAGATATAAAAAGTAAAGGCGCAATTTTTGCGAACAATGGAAAAAGTATACATTGTAATTGGTTATCAAGTGCTTGTGTGCAATGCCGCACAGGGGAAGGGAGCCACACCACATTTTTATCCTTGAAATGCCATCGTGATTGTTACTTTTGTTTTAACCCAAACCAAGAGAATTATCAGGAATTTCAACAGGAAATGCGTGATGCTGTTGGTGAAGTTGACACAATCGCAGAGCAAGGTTACCCACTCACCCATATCGCACTAACCGGGGGAGAGCCTCTACTTTTTCGCCAAGAAAGTATCGCATTTTTCCAAGCAGTCCAACAAAAATTACCTCAGGCTCATAGCCGGTTATATACAGCCGGTGACCCATTAGACCGTAATACCGCATTAGCTTTAGCGAAAGCAGGTCTACAAGAAATCCGCTTTAGTATCAAAATTGATGATCCTACAGAACGGATCACCAAAGTTTTACACCGTATCGCATTAGCGCGTGAAATTTTTCCCTCAGTCATGGTGGAGATGCCTGTTATCCCCGGAACAGAGCAGCAAATGTATCAGTTGCTTACTCAGCTTGATGATATTGGAATTGATGGTATCAATTTATTAGAGTTTTGTTTCCCGTTAACAAATAGTGAAGCCTATCAATCTCGAGGATTCAAACTTAAAAATCCACCTTATGAGGTGTATTACAACTATTGGTATGCAGGTGGATTAGCTGTTGCACAGAGTGAGTTAGCTTGCCTTCGAGTTCTCAAATTCGCACTAGAAAATCAATTGTCTCTCGGGGTGCATTACTGCTCTTTAGAAAATAAACATACTGGGCAGGTGTACCAAAGCAATGCTTTTTTTGAAAACAATGAACACATAATAGGAAAGCATTATTTTTTCTCTTCTCGGGATTATTTTTTTAAAAGTGCCAAAGTCTTTGGTGATGATTGTGAAAAGGTGGCAGTTTTACTGAAAAACGCTGGTGTTTCTTATCATCAAGAATTGCTACATGGATTTTTGCAGTTTAATCCTGAGGCAATAGGCTTATTAACCCCGCTAGGCAAACTACCTATCGCAGTGACCTCCCACATTATTGAACCCGATGAACAGGGAAATCCTTTAATTAAAGAAATCCGAATTGAGCTTACAACACCCACTGAATTTTTACTGACAGACCTGCAGGGAAATATTTATGACGAATGATGACCAAATTGTAGATTTTCTGTATGCACGTCAATTTGCTTATGACGTACTACGACGTTTGTTTATGGAAGAACCAACGCCTGAGCTATTAAATTATTTGAGAGACTCGGGGTTACTGTTATTTCCCTGTGATGATGCATTGCCCGCGATGAAAAACGCGATAAATGACATGCATAAAGACTTAAATACGAGGCAGTTACAAGCTAACAACGATGATTTCGAAAATTTGCATTGGGACTTTACTCGCTTGTTTATAGGCCCAGAAGCCCCGCCAGCATCGCCATGGGAATCGACTTATGTGTCTCGTGACAAACTGCTATTTCAAGAAAGTACGTTAGCAGTAAAGTCTTTTTATGAACAGTATGACGTTTATTTGCCAGAAGGTGATATGGAAGCCGCTGACCATATTGGCTATGAGTTAGATTTTATGTGGCATTTAAGTCTGCGCATTACTGAGCTTATTGACAGCGAAACAGGCCCTGTTGATTGGCCCAAAGTGAACGCGTTATTACTCGGGTCTGCAACATTCTTGAATACCCATTTATTGGCTTTTATAACGCCATTTTGCCGTTCAATGCATAACCACGCAGAAACAGTATTTTATCGTCAATTAAGTTCATTACTTGAGCTTTTTTTACGTAATGATATTAAAAAAATCAATGAGTTAGTCAATTTATAATAATAAAACAAAATGAAGAGGTAGAAGCAATGTCAGAAAGACAGAAAATAGCCTTAAGTCGCCGTTCATTTATAGCATGGACATCAGCGGCATCAGTGATGGCTACGTTACCGCTGAGTAAGCAATTACATGCGGCAACACCAGAGGAAGAAAAAGCGGTTGTGCAAGCCACTGACGCAGTCACTCAAGGAAAATGGAAGCCCGTGGCCTGTTGGCACAACTGTGGTGGTCGCTGTGTTAATAAAGCATTGGTGGTTGATGGCGTCGTTGTTAGGCAAAAAACCGATGATGTGGTTGCAGACTCCCCTGATTTCCCACAACAACGAGGTTGTTTGCGTGGGCGTTCACAACGTAAACAAGTCTTTGGCGCGGATCGGTTGAAATATCCAATGAAGCGTAAAGGCTGGGCTCCCGGTGGTGGGGATAAAAGCTTACGAGGACGAGACCAATGGGTGCGCATCAGTTGGGATGAAGCATTAGATATTGTGGCATCAGAATCGAAACGTATTAAAGAAAAATATGGTCAAGAATCTATTTGGATCACCGGCGGTAACGGTGTTGAAATCCAAAGCGTTTATGCAAAAGCAGGGGGATTTGTTGGCGATTGGGGAACAACCTCATGGGGCGCATGGTTTGAAACACCAGCTCATTTAGGATTACTTGAAGGGTTTTATACCTTTGGTACCAATGACCGTTTTGATATGCGTAACTCCCAGTTAATTGTGATGTGGGGCGCAAACCCTGCATGGAGTAGCCCAGGCAGCCCAACCTATAATTACTATCAAGCGAAAAAAGCGGGAGCGCGCTTTATTAGTATTGACCCAAGTTATACGACTACAGCGGAATTAATGGATGCAGATTGGTACCCTATCAACCCAGGTACTGACCATGCTTTAGCTCTGGGTATTATGTCTGCGTTATTAGAAATGGACAATCCTGACAACCCATTGATTGATTGGGATTTCCTGCGTCGTTGTACGGTTGGTTTTGATGAAAATAATATGCCAGCAGGTGCAGATCCAAAAGGGAACTTCAAAGATTATTTGTTAGGTACTTATACGGGAGAGCCAAAAACGCCAGAGTGGGCCTCTAATATTTGCGGCTTGTCAGCTAGCGACATTCGCACATTAGCGCGTGAAATCGGTGGTACCAACCGAGTTGCATTGCTTACTGGTTGGGCGCCTGCTCGAATTCATAATGGCGAAGGATGGGTACAAGCATTCTCAACATTAGGCTTTATGACTGGCCATATGGGGAGACCGGGCCGTATGACTGGCGTAAGCTGCCACTATGCTGCGGGGAACAATGGAACTCGTTTAGTCATGGCAGGAGCGAGTGGCTTACCTTCTGTGCCAAACCCAGTGAGTTTGAAAATTAACCATAACGAACTGAATCGTGCGTTGTTAGAGAAAAAATTCCGTCAACGTGGTGTTGGTGATGTGAATGCTAACATTCAAATGATCATTCATCCTTTTAATGCCACGTTACAGACACGAGCCAATATTTCCCAAAGCGTTGAAGCTTATCGTAAAGATATAGAGTTGGTTGTGACTGCGGCCTATGTTCCACATACTTGTGCGAAATATTCGGATATCGTCTTACCCGTAACTACGGAGTGGGAACGTGAAGGAACCATATTAAATCCAAGTAACCGCGAAGTTATTATAGCTGCGGTGAATGTAACACCACCACTTTATGAAGCAAAAAGTGACCAGTGGATCGCCAAAGAAATAGGTAAACGTCTTGGTATTAATGTCGATGAAGTTTTTCCTATTTCAGAAAAGCAACAATTCTTCAATAAACTTAATGGTGCAACAATTATTGGTGAAGATGGTAAGACAACTGAGCCACTAATAACAATTACCCAAGCGGATATTGATGAATGGCAAGTAACAGGTAAGCCGCAGCAAGGCAGGATCACCCTCAATGAATTCCTTACTGTTGGGAAATACCAAGTAGAGCGCTCCTCTGATGATAACTATGGTTATATTGCCTATGAAGATTTTATTCGTGACCCTCAGGCCAATCCACGACCAACACCAAGTGGAAAATTTGAAATTTACTGCCAAACATTAGTCGAAAAAGCGGATGAATGTGGCTGGACGAAATTACCACCAATTCCTGAATATATTCCGTCTGCAAGCGGTTATGAGGCAAGTTTTAGTGATTTCTCGAAGAAGGAAAAAGGGGATTATCCATTCCAAATCTATAATCCACACTACTTACGCCGCTCTCACAGTACGCTTGATAATGTGCCTTGGCTACGTGAACAATGGCCAAGCCCAATTTATATCAATGCCTCCGATGCAAAACGTTTAGGTATTAAGCACGGTGAAACTGTTCTGATCACGAGCCCACAAGGGAAGATTGTACGTCCTGCGTTGGTGACACAGACGATGAAACCTGGTGTTGTGGCGTTACCACACGGTAGTTGGACAAATGTTGATGAAAAAACAGGGATAGATATGGCGGGAGCCGACAATACGCTAACCATTCAAGTCCCGACAGGGCTGGGTACATCAGGGTGGAATACGATGCTATGTAATATCGAAAAATGGCATGGTGACCAGTTAGTTCCAGATGCTGCAATTCCACAGCGTATTATATTTTAGGGGGCAATGAGAAATGGATAAACAAGTCGGATTTTATATTAATGTTGCCACTTGCATTGGTTGTAAAACCTGTGTTGTTGCATGTAAAGACAAAAATGACCTTGAGGTCGGACGCAACTTTCGTCGTGTGTATGATATTGAAGTGGGGGAGTATCCACGTCCTCGGACTTGGCACTTGTCTATTGCCTGTAACCATTGTGATGACCCGCAATGTGTCAGCCATTGCCCTACTACTGCAATGCACAAGCGAGAAGAAGATGGGGTTGTATTAGTCGACCATGATAAATGTGTTGGTTGTCGTTATTGCACATGGGCTTGTCCATACGAGGCGCCTCAGTTCGATGCCAGTATTGGTATGATGACCAAGTGTGACACTTGCATTGACCTACGTGAAAAAGGCGGAAATCCAATGTGTGTTGATTCTTGCCCTATGCGTGCGATTGAGTTTGGCCTTATTAGCGAATTACGTAAAAAGTATGGCACAAATGCGGATATCGCAGGGTTACCTAGTTCAAGTATTACCAAACCGAACCTTGTTGTCGGTACAAAAGGATAAGGAGAATTATCATGCATGAATTTCCATTGGTGATTTTCACCTTATTTATGCAAGCTTCTGTGGGGTGCTTGCTCGTCTCATTAGTCTGCTATTTTCGTGTGCTTGAAGGCGGAAATAACCAACAAAGCGTCCAGTTTATCAAACTGCCTATTTTAGCAAGTTTTGTGTTGGGTTGTGTTGGGTTGCTAGGTTCATTATTTCATATGGGTAACCCGTTACACATGTTTTATACCATGCTGCATGTGTCTACTTCATGGATGAGCCGTGAAGTGTGGGCAACGGCAATTTACATGGGGCTACTATTTTTCAGTGTTGCTCTGTTATTGCTTAAGCAAAAAGCGAATGCGCTGCTACTGTTGCTTAGTGCGTTAGCCGGTATCATCTATATGTATGCAATGTCAGCCTTATATGCTCACACCTTGTTTAACCTATGGAATGGTTTATTTACCTACGCCAGTTTCTTTGGTGCAGTATTATTACTGGGTGGTGTGGTAGCCGCATTATTACTTGTAGGTTCTTTGCGCCGCGATGGTAAAGAAGAGCAATTAAAACGAGTGGTTAAAATTGCATTAGGTATCGGCGTTATTGGGATCTTACTGATGCTATTGGGCGCGTTATCTCTTCTAGGAAACATAGGAGAGCCTGTTTATATGGGAATGACGCCGCGTGAACTCCCAGATGGCTTAGTGAACTTAAGTATTGTTAGGGTCATACTTGTTGCATTAGGTATCGTATTTGCGGGCCGTTTACTGTGCCAAAAAAAGGGACACACTGTAAATGCAACATTCGTCATGTCACTTGCAACGCTCTGTATTTTTGCGGGTGAAGGTGTTGGCCGAGTGGTATTTTTCTCTCTAGGCGGTTAATTCCTTTAGAGACAAAATGATATTCGCCTCTAATTATATAATGTTTACCAATAATGTGAACCGAGGGATCTCCCTCGGTTTTTTAGTTCTCTACACTCTAAATAAATCAATAACCCTTTATATAATAAGGGATTAAGCGAATATAATTTCAAAATAAATAGTAAATTAAGTTGATTATTTGTAATGATTATAATTATCATTATCCCTCTTAATCTCTTTTACTGTTTATTTCTTATGAATTTAAAAACTAGCAAGCTACTCATTTCATTAGCAATTTCAGCGGCATTAGCGCCTTATCATGTATTTGCTGCAGAGAATTCAAAAAATGATCAGATTACAGTTACAGGCAACTGGCTTGAAAATACGGAAGATAGTGAGGTGGTATTTAATCACCCAGGTGCTCGGACAGTAAGAAATCAACAGCAAATCAAAGAATCTGGCAGTGAAACTATTGCCGACGCATTGAAAGGAATACCGGGTGTGCAGGTGCGCGAAAGTAACGGGACAGGCGGGTCCGATGTTTCCTTGAATGTTGGGGTTCGCGGGTTAACATCACGGCTGTCACCACGTTCAACGATTTTACTCGACGGTATGCCTTTAGCGGCTGCACCATATGGTCAACCTCAGTTATCTATGTCTCCATTATCACTAGGAAGTATTGAATCTATTGATGTGATCCGTGGAGGGGCTTCTGTACGTTATGGGCCTCAAAACGTGGGAGGTGTCATTAACTTTGTGACTAAGCCTATCCCTAAAGACTTTTCTGGTGGTGTTTCATTGCAAACTCAAGGGGCTAAAACGGGTGGGTTAAAGACGCTGGTGGATGCGTCTGTAGGGGGCTCAAAAGCCGATGATTCAGCGGGAGCGCTATTGCTGTACTCAGGGTTACATGGACAAGGCTACCGTAAAAGCAATGATAATACAGATATTGATGACCTGATTTTAAAAACACGTTATGCCATAACAGATAACGACGAGTTACTGGCGAATTTTCATTATTATCATGCAATGTCAGGTATGCCTGGGGGGCTAACTCAAGCGCAATATAATGCTGACCCATTCCAATCAACGCGGCCTTATGACCGTTTTGAAGGAAATCGACAAGATATGTCATTGAAATATAAACATGAAGAAGATGATAAACAATTTGAGTTAATGACATGGTTTAGTAAAAGTTATCGGGGTAGTTACATAGAAAGTGACCATAAAGATAAAGCGAATGAAAGACGGCTAGTTTCTTACCCTCGTCACTATACAGCGTATGCAATTGAACCGAGTTATTCACAATTATTCCGTTTTAATGATATTTCACATGAAATAACAGTGGGATACCGTTATTTAAATGAAACCGCAGACGAAAAAGCTTACCGCTCAAATTGGTACCAAGCTGGCACTCAAAGTTCGCGGCCGAGTACTAATGATTATTACCAACACACATCGGGTGGAACAGAAGCCCATGCTATTTATCTTGATGATACCATTGATGTTGGTAACTGGACTGTGATCCCTGGGATCCGCTATGAGAACATTAATATTCATTTAAATGACAGTTTTAAAAACCAAAACAGAAGTAAGCGATATAGCGAACCCCTTCCTGCACTGGCAGTGATCTATCACATTGATGATGAATGGAAACTGTTTGCCAATGCCAGTACGTCGTTTGGCAGTTTGCAGTATTTTCAGTTGAACACTAAAGGGGTAGGGAATTCACCCGCAAATGGGTTAAGTGCAGAAAAAGCACATAACTATGAAGTAGGGACTAAATACGATAATACTGCGCTATCTCTTGAAGCGACATTATTCTATATCGATTTCGATGACCAATTACTTTACGTTGAAAATACAACAGGTTGGACAAATCTAGGCGCCACAACTCATCAAGGTGTGGAGTTGGCAGCAAGATATAACTTGTCTGAGCTGAGCGATAAATTGGAGGGTGTTAGCGTGTACAGTACTTATACCTACACTAAAGCGGTAAGTAAAAAAGGTGATTTCGCTCATAAGGATTTACCGTTTTATTCACGGCAAGTCTTTACCGCAGGTAGCCGTTATGAAAATGGTAATTGGGTATGGAACTTAAATACTTATGCGCAATCTACCCAAGAATCGCCTGGAACATCAAGCCACTATGTTACAAAACCCAGTGCAGATGGTCGATATGGAACAATCCCTGGCTACATGGTGTGGGATGCACGAGGCGAGTACCATTTTGGCAAAAGTTTGTCTGATTTAACGCTATCTGCTGGCATTAAAAATCTTTTTGATCAAACCTATTTTACCCGTTCTACAGATAATAATTATGGTATCTACGTGGGGCAGCCAAGAACTTACTATGTTCAAGCATCCGTAAAATTTTAATCAATACAAGGCAGAACAATGATAATGAGAAGGTTTATCGAAAAATTCGTGCTTATTTTTAGTGCGGTGAGCCTACTATTTTCGGCTAGTAGCTTATCTGCACCTATCACGGTGAAGGATATTGCGGGTAGGGACGTAACCGTCAATGTGCCGGTATCTCGAGTGATGCTGGCAGATAGCCGTGTCTTGGTTGCGCTGAATATATTACATCCACAAGATCCACTAAAAGGGATTATTGCTTGGGATGATGCGCTAATAAAAAAAGCGCCTGACCTGAGTGTGGCTTATAGCAAAAAATTCCCAGAATTAAGTAAAATTCCTGTTTTCCCAAACCCGTATACAACGGACTTTAGCGTTGAGAAAGCGTTGGTTGCACAGCCAGATTTACTCATTTTTGATATTGGCTTAAAGAGTAAACTCACAGAAAGTGGCACTTTATCATTATTGGAAAAAAGTGGCTTACCCGTTGTTTTTATCGACTTTAGGCAATACCCACTGAAAAATACTATGCCGAGTATGACATTACTTGGCCAAGTATTTGGTGAGGAACAACAAGCGCAAGCATTTAATCAATTTTACCAACAAAAATTAGATTTAATCCGTTCAAGAGTGGCTAAACTTAGCAAAGAACAACGTCCAAGCGTCTTTATTGAACGTGCTGCAGGTATCCAAGGGGAAGATTATTGTTGTAAAACGTTCGGTAATGGTAATTTCGGTGAGTTTGTTGAAACTGCAGGGGGTAATAACCTTGGCTCACAATGGTTCAGTATTGGAATGGGTGGGGAAATCAGTGAAGAACAACTGATCCACAGCAATCCAGACTACTATTTAATGACGGCAGCAGATTGGGATAACACTCGCAAAGGTAGCGCATCTGTACCCTTAGGTTATACGGGGGATAAACAAAAGTCTTTAGCTCGTTTGAATAAGCTAATGGAACGTCCTAAATTTCGTTCATTATCTGCTTTCAAAAACAAGCAAGTATTGGCGCTCTATCAGCAATATTATGATACGCCATTCAATATTATTGCGGTGGAAGCGATTGCAAAGTTTATCCACCCAGAATTGTTTGCAGACCTTAACCCGCAAGCAGATAGCGATTATTTACACAAAACGTTTACGGCCTTAGACGGTGATGGCGTGTTTTGGGTTCAAGCGGAATAAGTGTTTTACCATTTAGCTCGCTTTAATAATGAGCCTTATGGCAGAATGAAATTCACTTTTCTTAATGGATAACAGAGATGAAACTCGCGCTGGTCGGTTCTGGGAAAATAATCATGTCTGCTCTTGATGCCTTAATACAGGTGCAGGGGATAGAACTAGTCGCATTGTGTGTTCGGGCGGAAAGTATTGAAAAGGGGCAGGTTATTTGCCAACAATTTGGTATAGCAAAGTTGTATACTGACTACCAAAAATTGTTACAAGACCCGGATGTGGAGGTGATATACATTGGTTTGCCAAATCATTTGCACTATCAGTATACCTTTGATGCACTAATGGCTGACAAACATGTGGTATGCGAAAAACCGTTTACACCGAATTGGCAACAGTTGCAGGCGCTAATTTCCATTTCACAGACTAGGGGGCTTTTTTTGTTCGAAGCTATTACGTCGATTCATACCCCTGAGTTTCATTTTATCAGACAACATATTGGTAAAATCGGTGACATCAAAGTGATCCACGGAAATTACTCACAATATTCGAGTCGATACAATGACTATTTACAAGGAAGAGTTCATGCTGCCTTTGACCCACAGCAAGCTGGTGGCGCACTCTATGACATTAATCTTTATAATATTTATTTGTTATCGGCCTTGATGGGAACACCCGATAGTAGCGACTATATCTGTAATAAAGGGTTTAATGGAATTGATACATCAGGTGTATTAACGGCCCATTTTGGGGGTTCCGTTGCATCGTGTGTGGGAGCGAAAGATTCCGCGAGCCCCGGTTACTTTATTATTCAAGGTACTAAAGGGCACATCCGTATCATGGGGGCACCAAGCCTTTGCCAATCAGTAGAAGTTTGTATTGATGGAGAAATATCCAACGTATCTCGGGATGCAACAATCAACCATATGGTTTACGAGTTCGCATTCTTCCGTGAACAGATTGCCAGTAAAAACCGTACTCAATGTGATGAATTGCTTGAATTAGCATTGGTTGTCTCAAAAATATTGCATCAATCACGAGACGATGTAGGGCTGGTATTTGGGTCATAAAAACAGTGGCAGCGTGATGGCTGCCATAAGTTGTCAATTTAGAATGAATATAATGATGCGACTGATTTTCCCAGTTTTTCAGCAAGCTCAGATGCCGCATATCTGTCCATAACAACCTCAATATAGGCCGCATGGCTCGATAGTTCTGCCTGTTTAATCGCATTGTCTAATTCATCGCAATGGGTAACACGCTGGCAATACCAATCTTTGCAACCTAATGCTGTAGGGAGTTGGGCATAATTCCATTGAGGTAAATCGTTATAATAGGCCTCAGGGTTTTTGCATAGAAGCCGTTCAATTAAATAGCCATCATTATTCAGGACAAAAATAATGGGTTTTAAGCCAAAGCGGGCAAATTGGCTAATCTCTTGGGCTGTGAGTTGGTGAGAACCTTCCCCAGTCACTAAAATAATCCGTTTCTGTGGCGCTGCTATTGCCGCACCAAATGCCGCAGGAGTTGCCCAACCGATAGAACCCCACAATGTTTGGTTATAAAATTGTGCATTTTCAGGTAATAAAGCAAAACCTAATCCCATGGAGGCAGTCCCTGTTTCTGCGACAATAATATCGTCCTTACGGAACATTTTTTCGAGGCGAGGGTACAAATATGAGGCGGTAATTTGGCCATTTTCACCTTGTTGAGGGGCGCCTAATCCTTGAGCTTTGATCCCAAGATGGTTCAGTGAGGGGGCAAGTTCTTTTAATTTATGCAATATATCTTTCATCAATACATTTGGGTAGATAGCGGAATCCACTTTCACATGGTCAGAAAGAATGTTAATGCAGTTTTCAGGGTTAATCTCTGCGGTGAAGCTGCCGGAGTTGAAGTCTGTTAATACCGCACCAATACCCATGACGCAGTCACAGCTTTCGACATACTCCCTAACCTCTGGGTTCATCAGTTTTCCGTTATAGATCCCCATATATTGAGGATTAGATTCGCTTACTACCCCTTTATCCATAAACATGGTGGCATAGGGTAGGCCGGTTTTTTGAATAATAGTTTGAACATCAGTGGATAACCCCAAGCGTGCCGTTAAAATTCCGGGAATAATACAGGCTTTTTTACTTGATGTGAGTTTTTCGACAATAGCTGTAACGGCAGCTGATAATGACCCGCTATGACTTTTATTTATAGTGATGGTTTCATGTGTTTCATCTATTTTAATAGGCATAACCGCGTAGTCAGAAGGGAAACCTAAATAAACAGGTCGGGATTCTTGTAAAGCGGTCGTAATTAAACGTTCTGTCTCCGCAATACAGTTTTCGGGGGTTAAAATCGCGTGTGCACAGCTTAAATGTTGGCTCATTTGGTAAAAAACATCGAAATCACCATTTCCTAGGGTGTGGTGAACTAAACGGTGGTTTTTTTGAACTCCGCTTGCTGGCATACCAACAAGATGAAAAATAGGGAGGTCTTCTGCATAAGCGCCTGCAATCCCATTTAAAGCACTGAGTTCGCCAACACCAAAGGTGGTGGATAATGCTGCAGCGCCTTTCACGCGGGCATAACCATCTGCAGCATAAGACGCATTAAGTTCGTTACAGTTACCAATCCAGCGCATATTTTTATTTTCACACACGCTATCTTCGATAGGGAATGCGTAGTCACCAGCAACACCAAAAATATCGTGAATACCAATTTGATAAAGTTTATCTAATACGTATTCAATAACCGTCTTGTTCATCATGCTGATCTCCAATAATTACCTAGCTAATAATTCTAATTTGAATTATTTTTATCGTTTATTGTGTGTTAAGGGAAATCACTTAAACTCATTCTATCTATAACTAAAAATCATAGGGGGCAGAATGGATATTCGTTCATTACGTTATTTTGTTGAAGTCGTACAACTTAATGGATTTAGTCGTGCGGCAGAGAGTTTATTTGTAACGCAACCAGCGATTAGCCGTAGCATTAAAAAATTAGAAGATGAACTTGGCTATACGCTACTGACTAGAGAAGTTGATGGCGTTAAGTTAACAGAGGAGGGAGATGTTTTATTGATTCATGCGAAGCAAATCCTTTCTCAATTTGGGAATATGAAAAAAGCGTTACTGGAAAGGTCGGGTCCTATATCTGGCTTACTGCCCGTGGGGTTACCACCTGTCATCGCGTCGACTTATTTTGCTGACATTATTATGGCATTTAGCCAACGTTATCCGCAGGTAGAGTTGAAAATTCTTGAGCTAGGAACGCGAAAAATGCGCGAGGCGATGTTGAATGGTGAGGTTGAAACTGCCGCTGTTATGTTGCCCTTTGCTGATGACCGTTTTGAAGTACACCCCTTTTCAACGGACCGATTAATGCTATTGGTTAGTAACCAACATCCACTATCAATACGTGAATTTGTTAAATTTAGTGAAATAGTCGATGAGCCTTTTATTTTCTTTTCTGATGATTTTCTAATTAATGAACTTGTTGTCAGTGCTTGTGGCATTTATGGTAAAAAACCCACTATTTCTGGGCGCAGTAGCCATTTAGATTTGGTGACCGCCATGGTAAGAGCGGGGGTTGGGGTAACGCTACTGCCAGATAGTATGTGGAAAAATACCAGTTCAATGGGCTTATCCGTGATCCCAGTTATTGAGCCAATATTGACTTACGACATTGCTTTAGCAACAGTAAAAAGCCATCAGCAAAGCCGTCGTGCACAAGCATGGCATGATTTGGCTTTAGAAATGTTAAGAATAAGGGATATGTGAGTGAGGCTTACATAAGATTTCATACTAATCGGGTATTTTCTTATGAAGCCTACACTTTTTGATTTATCATCACGGATAAAATAGGATAAGCCCAAATATAGCAAAGGTAGCAAGGTGCATCCAACCTTGGATAGGTGATGTCTTCTGGCCATTAAATGAAAACAGAGTAAGCAGCATTGTAATTGCGAATAAAACAATTTCTGCGTTAGAAATACCCATAATGACTTGCTTACCAGTAATTATGCCGATAATTAATACCGCTGGCACAGTTAAACCTACCGTTGAGACAAAAGCGCCGTGGCAAAGGTTTATCGCTCGTTGCATTTCATTATTCATCGCTGCTTTTACCGCTGTGATTGATTCAGGTGTAAATACGATAATTGCGATCAGGACACCACCGACTGCAGAAGGTGCTCCTAAGGCTTCAATTCCGTAATCAGTGACGATAGCTAAGTAATGTGCAAGTAACACGATAGGGAGTATCAGCCCAACTAACACGCAAGAGCGAATGATAATGGCTTTTTTGTTTGACTCAGAGTGGTTATTTTTCTTTTCGATATTATTGTTTGCTAACACATTATCTACTAATACATTGCCTGCTGAAACATGGTTAACCGAAATGAATTGTTCTGGGATATTCATCAATCCTTTAGGAGGCTGAATAAAAAACCGGCGGTGGCCTCGCATCTGCATCCACAAAAAAGCACCATAGATGAGGATAGTTATCCCTGAAATACCAATGGCTTGCGTATAGGAATATTCCCCTTGGCTAGAGGTGTAATTGGGTAGTACTAACGCTAAACCTGTCAGTAAGACGATCATTGAAAGATAACTGTTCGCACCTTGCGCGTTATATTCTTGTTCACCATTTCTAGCTGAGCCCGCGAGTAAGCAGATACCTACGACGAGATTCATGATAATCATCATCACGGCGAATATTGAATCACGCCCAATGGTTGGAAAATCCCCCGGCCCTAGTAGGACTGATGCAATAAGAATGACTTCAATCAAGACGATCGATAAAGTCAGGATCAGTGTTCCGTAGGGTTCACCCAATTGTTCAGCAAGATGGTCGGCTTCTTTAACGACACCGAAGGAGGCGGTTAGTATTGTGATGAACAGCAGTAGAAAAAACCAAGTTGCGCTCAATGTAGAAAGGCTGTCATCAAGAAATGTTTCGCCACTTAAGATAAAGAAAATGACGACTAACCAAGAACCAATTAACCGAGCCCAGGTCGTTAATGGGATGAGCGGATTATTGAAGCGGAAGTGCCCCATAATATTTTTCCTTAAGAAGAAAGGGCCGTCCCTGTTGCTGATACGTACTTGAGGTCGTCCTCAAGCCGATAGAGTGTAAATTAGCGGTTACTATAGCATTCATCTATTATCTTGCAACTCTCGCTTGCTTAAGAGTAATAAATATTCATTTGTTAATGAAGTGTGGGTGGGACTTTTATATTGGTTTTGATTGGAAATTTTCTTTAATAAACAGTATGAATTAAGATTATTAAAATAATTACATAAGAAATTATTTTTGATTTGAATCACATATGAAGAATATTATTCATACATTAATAAATTAAAAGCGCTATTGTTAAATAAATGAAAATAAATTGTTTGTTTTATTTGGCGGGGTGATAAATGAGCGCAGTAAAATATGATTATATTATTGTCGGTGCGGGTTCGGCTGGTTGTGTTCTAGCTGCTCGGTTGATTCAAGAAACGCAATCTAGCGTATTACTTATTGAAGCGGGTGGTAGCGATAACCATTTGTTTATTCGTATGCCTGCGGGCGTTGCTAAAATTATCGCCCAAAAAAGCTGGCCTTATGAAACTGAGCCAGAGCCTCACGCTAATAACCGTAAAATGCAAATTGCCCAAGGGAAAGTGCTGGGGGGAAGCAGCTCTGTCAATGGAATGATCTATATCCGAGGCCAAAAACAAGATTATGATAATTGGGCACTAAATTATGGTTGTGAAGGTTGGGGATATGCGGATGTATTGCCGTGGTTTAAGAAAGCAGAGAATAATGAAAGCCTAACAGGGGAATATCATGGGACTGAAGGCCCGCTTCCCGTTAGTGAAAACAGATACCGGCATCCATTATCAATGGCATTTATTCGAGCGGCACAAGAGCATGGTCTTTCTTATGTCAATGATCTTAACGGAGAAAGCCAGCAAGGAACAAGCTTTTACCAAACCACAACGCATAATGGAGAAAGAGCCAGTACGTCGAAAACCTATTTAAAATCAGTGGAAAAGAGTGACAGATTAACATTAAAACTCAGTACTCAGGTGAACCGTATAATCATTCGTGATGGCCGCGCGATTGGTGTTGCCTATCAAGGAAAAAATGGCCATGAAGTTGAGGCATTCGCCAGTTGCGAAGTATTGGTTTGTTCTGGTGCGATGGGCTCTGCAAAATTATTGATGTTGTCAGGGGTCGGGCCAGAAGAACACCTGTCTTCACTGGGGATCGAGACTCTTGCGAATTTACCTGTGGGTAAAAATTTTCATGACCACCTACATATGTCGATAAACGTCACCACTAAACAACCAATAAGTTTATTCGGCGCGGACCAAGGCTTAAATGCAATTAAACATGGGGTAGAGTGGATGGCATTTCGCAGTGGATTACTCGCATCTAACGTTCTAGAAGGTGCGGCATTTAAAGATAGCTGCAACCAAGGTCGCCCTGATGTACAAATTCACTTTTTACCTATTTTAGATAGTTGGGATGATGTTCCCGGTGAGCCCCTGCCGGCTGCCCATGGTTTTTCTTTAAAGGTCGGGTACTTACAACCTAAGTCTCGTGGTGAAATTTTATTACGTAGCACAGACCCACAAGCACCGCTAAAAATTCACGCTAATTATCTTGCATCAGCTGAAGATATGGAAGGCTGCAAGCGCGCAGTTAAATTTGGTTTGGAAATTTTGGATTGTCCTTCATTACAAGCGGTAAGCAAAGAGGTTCTAATGCCACCGGCTTCCGTCCGCTATGATGAAGCTCAACTTGAAGAGTTTGTCCGAAATTTTTGTAAAACGGTTTATCATCCTGTGGGAACTTGTCGTATGGGAATGGATACCACAACATCAGTGACTGATTTGCGGTTACGTGTACATGGTATTGAAAATTTACGTGTCGTGGACTGTTCTGTGATGCCTGAAATTCCAAGTGGAAACACCAATGCGCCAACGATCATGATTGCAGAACGCGCAGCAGCGATGATTATAGAAGATAGAAACGCAAATTAGCCTTGTGATGGGGCAACATAGGAAAAACAGCATAAAACCAAGACAAGCGCCTGAGTTTTATGCTGTTTCAATAATCTTACGGTACTTAGACCAAGCTAATGTTAAGTTGTGGTATGCACATTAAACCACTATTTTTATTTTATTAATTTATAATGTAGAACAGCCTTATTTTCACGATAAAAGTTCGATCGTACTAATTACTTGAAAATAAATAAAGCTACTGATATTCCACTTTCAATATTCCAGAAGCGGTAAATAAACCGAGTTCAATTTCTTTTCCTTCATGAAATACTGGGGTTGCAGTTAATACTGGTTGTGTTTGATAAGTGAAATTACGGTATTCATTAGGTAATAAAAGTGTATTATCTGCTTGAATTTTTAGACCTAAATTAGGGTTGGATGTTTCAACTAAATCAGTATTAAAGCCTGCACTAGAGCTTTCAAACTTTAATTTAAGATTTGGGTTGCTGGATGATTTACTTCCGCAATCTAACCGATAGTCAATATTTTTTGTATAGCGTTCACTGGTGAACTTATTTAGATTTATTTCACCAAATGAGACTTCAATAGGTTGCCCAGGGCCATTCTCACCATATACATCACAAGTGCTTTCAATAACATTTACTTTAATTGTTAATGTATAGGTTTCTGCCATGCAAAAGCTACTAAATAAAACAATTAGTATATTACTGGGAACTACAACGAGTAAAAGCAATCTTTTTTTTATTATTTTAGTTAAAAATATCATAATGATTTATACTCCAGTTGATAAATCAAATAAACTATCTTAAGTACTTAAATTTAATTTTCTTAATTAATTGTAACAGACAAAATAGCATTTCCTACCCTCGAACCAGGCTCAGGATTTCCTAATGAAGATAACGTTGAACTAACGGAAAAAGTTAAATTTATATTTTTTTTAATATCGGCTTGAGCTAAATTATTTGACATACATTTTCCTGAGACACATACATCTAATTGGCTTTTTACACCATCTAATAAATCAATTTTATTTTCAGGTAAAAATTGGAATGTGGCACTCATATCACCAGTGCACGATATATTTCCGTCAATTTTTGCTATATTTCCATTTATATTATTTGAATTAACATTGCCATGAGATATCGTCAATGGCACAGATACATTGCAAGAAGGTAATACTGGGATTTCAGGGACATTAACTGAACAGGTTGTTCCTACAGTTTTGTCATTCACAATTATTTGTATACAGATATCTGCATAACCTGTTGCAGATGCATGGTCATCAAACATGTTTATATATCTAACATTAAACTGTCCAAACTTAACGCCAAAGTCAGGGAGTACTTCGTTACAGTGTTTAGGTGTGTTTCGTGTAACTGAATAGTATTTAACTACACCTAAATTATATATACTACTAAATCCAGATAGTAGAGAAATATCTGGTGTTGACATCATGCGTATAGAGCCTGTTGATGAGCGACCGGTTGCAATAACTGTAATATTACACTCAGTATTTGTGCTGTTTTTGATATCATCTGGAATATATAAAAAATAAGGGCCTAACGTTCTTGGTATAGTATAATATGCATCACTAATTAGAGGATGCTTTATACTTGTTGTATATATACTATTAGGATTTAATGGGCTTGCATTAGCTTTACTATTAATTATGAATAGTAAAGCTAGCATCAATATTTTTATAAGATAAATGTTTTTATTTTTTAGCATTACGCTATTACCTATCAATTTTTATAAATTATTATTGCGATGCTATGACGTTAATCATATAGCATTTCAAAAGCAATTAAAGCAGAAAAAGCACCAGGTATGAGTGGGCCGGACGTTCTTATCGCTGAGACATAATAAATTAGGCTATTTTGGCCCGATGCGATTAACGTAGGGTTGCTTTCTTTACCTATTGGTAATATTTTCCCTGTTGAATTTGCTATTTGCAACCCAAAGCCGTATGCCCCGTTGACTCGAATAATATTGGAATGCTCAGGTTCACTTACCGCTAAAAACTTTATTTTGACAGCAGGCTGTGTGCTACTCCATACCGTTTTTCCAGTTTGGAAGTTTTGAAGTTCGGTTTGAACTTGCAGGCAATTTAACAACTCAATTTGGAATGGAATAGGCTGCATCACTTGCTCAGAGGAATTTAATTCACTGAATGATATATTTCCTAATGAAATTGATTGATTACTAGATTTCATCGCTAATTCGCATGGGTTTTCAGTCAACGAGCCTGAAACATGGATGACCCCGTGCTGACCATCAACTTCCCAACCATCTGTAGGCCTAAACAGATTATTATTGCCAGCGGTTGCCGGCAATATTGTAGTTAAGCAAAGTGAAATAACTATATGTTTGGAACGTATCCAGTGGTATATCTTTGAACTCATAAATATGTCCTCATTTAGCTTTACATTCTTTTACTGTTAACTTAATTAATTTTTGTTAATAACAGTACAGATTGTATTTTTACAATCAAAGGTTAATTTTGGTCGACCACCATAATCATTAATATAAGTAATTACGGGGGTATTACCTAGTTGCTCTTTCGTCATTCCAATATTGTTTTCACTAAAAGGAGCAATCATAATTGGATTAAATTCTTTTGCATTTGTATTTTCGTGAGCCCCCGCATTAATTATTGTGACATAATAAGGTGTTGGGTTTTTAATAAAAACTAGGTTCCCTTTTTTTTCAAGTAGCAATTTTTCTTGCCAAGGTGCACTATTTTGCTGAGGTGCAATTGCTTCAGGGCGATAAAATAACTTTATTTTTGTTTGTAATGCAATCTGTAAAGTGTTTGGTTTATCACTCTTAGGTGGGATCTCACGCATATTAAAATAGAATAAAGACTCTCTGTCCTGAGGTAAGTTTTTTATATCAGGTAGAGCTTCAATTTTCATTTGACTGGATTTTCCTGGTTCTAATCGCTGAACGGGTGGTAATACAATTAATGGCGATGTTATTTTTTTACTTTCTTCATTTTCAATCCAGCCTTGAGCAAGATAAGGAAGTTGCTTATTGTTATTGTTAATATTTAAAGAGATAGATTTGTTCTCCCCATCAAAGATAATTCGTGTTCTATCTAATGATACCGCAGCCTCTGAAAAACCACTTAGGGTTAAAGATCCTAAAAAAAGACTCATTAATGTTTTTTTGATACTCATTTTGTTATTACCTTTTATATTACTTTTATCTATTTAAAATAAATAATTACTTGGCCATTGTTTTTGTTACCTAGTTACAAGGAAGTAATAAATTATCTTGAATTTCTCGATTCATTAATTCAGAAGGGAAAGTTATTTCACATGACATATTTTTACCCCATGTTACATTCATTGTTTCTGAAGGATGAACTCCACTTATATAAGTATTACCCAAATCACCTACAATCCCAACGTTTTGCTTTTTATTGTTTGTTACTTGAGCACCTAATGGAGGATGAGAACCATCAGTAAGTGCGATAACAGCCATAATTTTCTGACCTGAAATAACCGAAAATGAACGATATCCAACCGCACCTTCAGTTAGTGTTGCTTGAATAACGGATTGTTGGGCGTCAATATCATCAGGTAGTTTATTTAAATCAATTTGCGCCTTATTTCGATAGTAGCTACTGACATCCGAAATAACTGCTTTCCCAAATCGGTTTGATTCAACAGGAACGCCAATACCACGAATCGTAATATTTGGAACATCATCAGTATCAACTAATATACGAGCTCCCCCGAGATTATTTATTCTATGTGTAACCGTACCTTTACCTGTTAAAGTTAAGCCACCTGAAGTGGAAAGGCCAAAAGCACTATATTGGTTATTTATATGGTTTGCATTAACTGACCAGCGAGCGCTATCTCCTTGGTGTGAAATAAAAGCACTTGCAGTTCCACCTTTTCGATTTGCACCTGCACTGACCTGATAATTTGTTCTATCATCTAATCTGTCATAATAAGAAACACGATTAGTCGTATCATAGCGGCTTGTATTCATCGAATAACCCACATTCGCTCCGTTGCTTAGTGGGAAAGATAATGATATATAAGCGCTATCATCGGTTACACCATTATAAAAACTACGATTTGCAGATAAGCTAATACTCATATTTTTTATTGGGCCAATATCCATATATTTGGATAGCATTAAACTGTAATAATCATTATCTTTTTTATCCCAATACGTCTGATGGTTATAATTTAAATATAATGATAATCCTATATCCTGAAAATTTTTATTGACTGATATGGTGTATAGCTCTTTACTTCCATAATTACGTAGTCCTGTTTTTTGAGTATTTAAGAATTCACTCATACTCATATAACTTCGTTCTGAAAAGCGATAACCTGCGAATTGTATTTGGCTATCGAATTCTTCAAATCGTTTAGAATAGTTTATTCGGTATGAGCTGCCACTTAATGTTCCTTCACCGGGTAAACGGGCAATAGACTGAGTAACATCAAATGAAAGAGCACCGAGTGCGAGCAAATCTCGCCCAAATCCCATTGATAATGCATTATAATTTTGGCTATTTAAACTACCACCAATTAAAGACCAACCATTGCTTATGCCCCAAGAAAATTCACCTGTAATGAAATTTTCCCCTTCACTTTGGCGATCAATATTTGTTGGCTGGCCTAGTGCAAATTTATATTGAACTTGTCCAGGTCTTGTTAGATAAGGCAAATTTGCAGTATCAACTTGAAATTCTTGCATAGAACCATCTTGCTCTTTTATGGCAACATTGAGCGTTCCAGTTATGGCGTCACTTAAATTTTGGATACGAAAAGGACCCGGCGCAACTTGAGTTTCATACAATATCCGTCCTTGTTGCATAACAGTGACTGTAGCATTACTTTGTGCTATTCCTGTTATTTCTGGGGCATATCCACGTAAGTTCGGTGGTATCATGCTTAACTCAGATTGTAAGCTAGCGCCAATAAATCTAAAACCATCAAAAATATTTGAGGCCAAATAATCCTCACCCAGTACGAGTTTAGCCTTTAATTCAGATAGAGCTCGGTAGGCGTAAAAACGATTCCATGTGAAATCAGATTGGTGACGGCCTTGACTTCCTGTCGTATGGTTATATTGACTTTGCCAATCAGCTCTAAATCGCCAAGCACCTAAATTGATACCGGCTACACCATTACTATTTACTGAAGATGAATTCGGTCCCCCATTATAGGAATTTGTGGAATTTGCATTCAGATTATAATCAATCAGTAAAGCTGATATTCCATTGTCCCAGCGAGAAGGGGGATCCCAGTTTTCTGATGTGTATTCTAAGTAGGCTTGAGGAATACTGACATATAAAGATGACGTAGCTAAATCACCACGTAGTAGTAATCCCGGCAAACTATTCTCATTAAGGCATTGTCCTTCATGCCACCATGTTAATTTTTTCTGTGACTCTGAAGTAAGCGCGAGCAGCTTAACGTGTTCTGGGGATAAACAAGGCTGACTTTCATCAGGATCTTTCTCACCAGAATAATAGGGGATGTTAATATCAGATATTTGTTCATTATTAACTTTTAAAGTGAAATTATAAACCCCAGGCATAATATAACCGGCGCGTGAGAATTGGTTTAAATCAATGTTATTTTTGTCTTCTAAATCTAAAACATCAGTATTGAATTCAATATAATTATTCGCATTGCTCGTTAAAGTCACACAACTGACTGTTAACCCAATAAGAATACTTAACAATTTTAATTTTGGTGTGTAAATAGGTAACGAAGACATAAAAACATTCCTAAAATATAGCAATAATTTATTTATTATTAGTAATAATCCAGTTTGAAACGGATCGATGTCTGATACTGTCCAGCACGTAACGGTGTGTCATTTGAAACAACTTTTAACTGATAATTCAGAATATATTTCCCGGGTTTTATACTTTTCGGTAATGTTTTTTTTCCTGGGTAAATATATTCTCCATTCGGTTCAGTTAATAATAATGCTATCCCTTGTGCAGAACCCGATACCGAAAAAAAATCCCCACTAACAGGCCCATCAAATGAAACTTCAAATGTTTTCCAAAGTTCGCCTGTATAAGATGTTAGTCTGCAACCAATTAATGTAATAAAAAAATCCTGTGCCTGTCCTTGTCCTTCTTGCTGTATTAATGACAGTGGTAATATACCCATATCAATGGATTGTTCATAAGAACCAGTATCAATACTACACGCTGTATCCATAATGCTACCTTGCATTATCAAATCCATTGAACTCTTTGCAAAAGCACATTTAAAAAAGGGTAATAGTAAGAAAAAACACAATGACAAAATAGTTTCTTTTTTCTTTGTTATCATATTATAACCATTAAAATATACACCACGAGATTTATTAACCTCGTGGTGAGATAGCATTTTATAAAAAATTATTTAATTATATGCTAATGTAAAGTTAGTGACTGCTTGGAATTTTCCTGGTGTTACTGGAATAACTTTGCTTTGTGCATCAACTAACTTAAGCCCAATTAAGGATGCTTGGAATTTTAATGTATTATTTCCTTCAACATAATTTTGCTTTGCACTAGAGTTAACTTTAATTTGAGCGCCTGATGAATTCATGATCTTCACTGCGGCACCTGTAGCATCACCTGTAATCTGTAAATAACCAGTATCTTTCCCTGCCTCAGTTCCCTTGAAGGTGACAGCAACTTGATTATCACCTTTCAGGTTACAACCTTCCAATTTAATCTGGAACGGTTGTGCAGAGGATTCACCACCATTATCTAAAGTTACATTAGATACTTGGCCTAATGGGACCTCTTGATTTTCTTCACCGGGTGCAATAGAGCATGGCGCGTCAATAATAGAACCAGAAAATGTTACCGTACCACTCCCCGCATCAACAGCTAAAACAGATGTACTCATTAAACCAGAAATCATGGTTGCTAAAATAATCTTTTTCATTTTTTCCTCAAACGATAAGTATAGATATACATATAAATATTTATATGCATTTTTAAATAAAATATATTTAAATGGACTAATAAAAATAAATTGTATCAGAGGCTGATATCTTATTTCTTAAAGAAATTACATCATCCGAAGGGGACTTTTGAACTTCAGCAATAATAAGTTTAATAATTCTTTCAAATGGACAATCGAGTGCTACGCTTAAATTAAATAGCATATCAATGCTAATTTTATTTATTCCGCGTTCATAACGTGACATCTGTTGCTGTGAAATATTTACTTTCTTTGCAAGTTCATAAGCTGTAATACCATTCTCTTTGCGTATTTTTCTTATAACTAATCCACAGTAAATAGAAAATAGATTATCTTGTGTTTCACATTTGGATATAACCCTATTAACTTTACTCATAATTAATGAAAAGGTCTCAGTTTAATAATTAAATAAATTACTTTGCTTTTATGCATTCCCTTTAAGTGCTTACAATTATAATGAGTAGTTTTTTTTTAATCAAACAACCCAAAAGAATGAAATCTAATTAGCTGTTTATATTTACACTTTTTACAATTCAATCATTTTTATTATTTAACAATAACTTATAAATATTCGATGTTTCTATCAATTTTTTTGAAATCAAAATTAGATGTTAGCTTACTAGCTTATTAAACTACAAGTGATGCTAAAAATAGTATTTTTAACTGAAATTAATAAATTTTAATAAATACTCTCAATTTGTAACGGTAATAATTGATTTTAATCAAAAAAACACACGTCGAGAGTGTAATTATAATTTTAAAAGTGGAATGGAATGAAAAATAAGCAGAAAAATCAAGTGATTAGTTAATACCTGTAATAGGAGTAATAATCTACAAAAAAATACAATTAAATCATGGTACTAGCTAGTGGAGATGATGTGTGGCTTCTTACCATTCCTTACGTATCTAAAAATTTATGCTTTTATAACAGGGAAACCATAGGGCTCTATTTACTTAAAGCTATTGTTATGGCCTCTTCTGACTTACTCTATACCTAGTAAGAGAGTTACTGAAAGTAGTAAACAAATACAGGTATGTGTTCTATTTCTACTATCATATTTTAAGATATGACTTGGTCTGGCCATTGGTCTGACATTTTTTAACTTTGCTTTGTTAGCACTGTTAATTTGAAATTATATAAAGGTAGGTTAAATTCTATTTATTTGGAATTAGAAAAAGAAGGAGAAGAAATGGTGAGTATTTTTGGTATAACAGAAGGTAAAACAGCATTATATTTATAAATCAAATATTATGCTGTTTTTTGATTAATGATATTTTTACTTGAGGGTAAACCTACAATATAAGTTTACACATTAAACAAGAAGTTGAGTACATCGCCGTCTTTTACAATATAGTCTTTACCTTCTGCGCGCATTTTACCGGCTTCTTTTGCGCCTTGCTCACCACGGTACTGGATAAAATCATCAAATGCGATAGTTTGAGCACGGATAAAGCCTTTTTCGAAGTCAGTATGGATTTTACCCGCAGCTTGTGGCGCAGTAGCACCAACAGGGATAGTCCATGCACGAACTTCTTTAACGCCCGCAGTAAAGTAGGTTTGTAGGTTTAATAGCTCATATCCAGCACGAATAACACGGTTTAAACCTGGTTCTTCGATACCTAAATCAGCCATAAACTCATCGCGCTCTTCGTCTTCAAGTTCTGCAATATCAGACTCAATCGCTGCACAGACGGGAACAACTACAGAGCCTTCGGCTTCTGCAATTTTATAAACCACATCTAAGAATGGGTTATTTTCAAAGCCATCTTCATTGACGTTAGCAATGTACATCGTTGGCTTTAATGTTAAGAAGCTCAAGTAGCGGATAGCCGCTTTATCTTCAGCAGATAAATCTAATGTGCGTAACATTCCTGCTTGCTCTAAGTGCGGCAAACATTTCTCTAAGGCTTCTAACTCTGCTTTTGCGTCTTTATCGCCGCCTTTTGCGCGTTTTTGGACACGATGAATAGCGCGTTCACAAGTATCAAGGTCAGCAAGTGCTAATTCAGTATTAATGACTTCAATATCTGCGGCAGGGTCAACTTGGCCTGCAACGTGAATGATATTGTCGTTTTCAAAACAACGGACAACATGACCAATGGCTTCGGTTTCACGGATATTCGTTAAAAATTGGTTACCCAGACCCTCACCTTTGGAGGCGCCTTTTACTAAGCCCGCGATATCCACGAACTCCATGGTCGTTGGTAAAATACGCTGTGGCTTCACAATCTCAGCTAATTGATCAAGACGTGGGTCTGGCATTGGCACAACACCCGTGTTTGGTTCAATCGTACAGAAAGGGAAGTTGGCTGCTTCGATGCCGGCTTTGGTCAATGCATTAAATAGGGTGGATTTACCCACGTTAGGCAGACCAACGATACCGCATTTAAAACCCATATGTTTCTCACCTTAATAGCAAGGGGCAGCCACGTGCTGCACCCAGTGTTTAGAAATTGGCGCTGATTATACACAAAAAGTTGATTCGGATGAAATGAACTCTTATGTGGTTGCTTTAAAACCATGTAAACGATTAATGGCCTTGTCCATACCCTCTTGTAGAAGAATATCTGTACACCTAGCGGCTTCATCAATCGCATCATCAATGAGTTTTTGTTCAGATAAAGGCGGTTTTCCCAAAACAAAGCCAACGACTTTGTTTTTATCACCAGGGTGGCCAATGCCAATGCGTAAACGATAAAAATTCGGGTTATTGGCGAATTTACTTTGAATATCTTTCAAACCATTATGGCCGCCATTACTGCCACCTAACTTCATTTTAGCCACACCAGGTGGTAAATCGAGCTCATCATGGGCGACTAAAATTTCATCGAGATTGATGCGATAAAAATTGGCGATAGCGGCGACAGATTTACCACTTAGGTTCATAAATGTGGTTGGAACCAACAGTCGAATGTCATTACCGCCCATATTAATGCGTGCGGTATAACCAAAAAATTTAGCTTCTTCTTTCAGCGGCTGATTATGGCGCTCAGCCAATAAATCAACATACCATGCACCGGCATTGTGGCGCGTTTGTGCATATTCAGCACCCGGGTTGGCAAGTCCAACAATTAACTTAATTTTGCTCACGGTGGTGATTTCACTATCAGTTATGAAAATAATGCCCTAGTTTACCTTGTGAAATGCAGGATGTACAAAATTGTAATAGATAAAATCACCATGATTATAATTGCCATAAAAACTATTCGGGTTTTCTGATTTTTTGATGAAAAGCACTTTTTGTGTAGATATTCTTGCTAACTTCCTTCCTTGTGATGCTCATCGCAAAAAATTTTACTTAATGCACTATAATCATTACATAAATATAAAGTACGACCGAATTTATTTACACATGCTTACTTATCAGTTTACTGGTACTGGAGGTATATATGAAACGGAAAAACGCATATATTCTTGGTAATATCTTTATGGGGATCGGAATGGTGTTGATGATCGGGAGTATCGGTGTCAACTTATTCTCTCATATTGTTAACTTAGGCCTTTCAGAACTTATCACTAATGGTTCCTTATTCGGCATTTTTATCGGTGCGATGGTATGGTTAGTGGGGGCTAGGATCGGCGGCCGTGAAAAAGTTGCAGACCGTTACTGGCAGTTAAAACAACATTATCATTCACGCAGAGATAATCACCGCTATCCATAAATAATCTAGAGCAATTAATTGCTGATAATGGTGGACGAGTTTGATAATTAGGCATTAAGAGGAGTAAAACTCATAAGAGTTTTGCTCTTCTGTCGAGAATGCTGTGAGTTTTTTAGATGGTTATTTTTATGCCATGATAAGCTGAAAATTATCGATTGGTTGGCTATAAAGTATAAAAATGGGTATTTATGTTATGCAATCATAAAGCCCCTGCAAATGTTATTGCAGGGGCTTATATTTTTATTGTGACTTTTTCATCACGATTGCACGCTAAAACTCAATACTAGAGAATTAGTGCTCAAACATTGCTGAAATTGACTCTTCATTGCTGATACGACGGATAGCTTCAGCTAACATACCTGAAAGCGTTAAGGTACGAACATTGCTCAGCGCCTTGATTTCAGGAGAAAGAGGGATAGTGTCACAAACAATGATTTCATCAATGACTGAATTTTTGATGTTGTCTACAGCATTACCTGAGAAAATCGGGTGTGTTGCGTATGCAAATACACGTTTTGCACCACGTTCTTTCAGCGCTTCAGCTGCTTTGCACAGAGTACCACCGGTATCAATCATATCGTCCACTAAGATGCAATCACGGCCTGAAACATCACCAATGATATGCATAACTTGAGAAACGTTCGCACGTGGGCGACGTTTGTCAATAATAGCCATATCAGTGTCGTTCAGGAGTTTTGCGATAGCTCTAGCACGTACCACGCCGCCGATGTCTGGAGATACAACAATTGGGTTTTCCAAATTCTTCTGCAACATATCTTCCAGAAGAATAGGGCTACCAAATACATTATCCACAGGAACATCAAAGAAGCCCTGGATCTGCTCTGCGTGTAAATCGACAGTGAGCACACGGTCTACACCTACACTTGACAGAAAATCGGCAACAACTTTAGCGGTGATTGGTACACGGGCAGAACGTACGCGACGATCCTGTCTTGCGTAACCGAAGTAAGGGATAACAGCGGTAATACGACCAGCAGATGCACGGCGTAGGGCATCGACCATAACAACCAGTTCCATCAGGTTATCATTGGTTGGTGCACAAGTTGACTGGATGATAAAAATATCACCACCGCGGACATTTTCATTAATTTGAACACTGACTTCGCCGTCGCTAAAACGACCAACAGCCGCGTCTCCAAGATTAGTGTAAAGGCGGTTAGCAACACGTTGTGCTAGTTCCGGTGTAGCGTTACCAGCAAAAAGCTTCATATCGGGCACGAGAAAAACCTCAGGCTTGCGTCCAGAGAGATATTGTTGACCAATAGCGACAAGGCTTATTGGTGCAATACACGGGTTATCCCAGCGCGGAACTTGTGCAGTGGGGAAACGTTAACGCCTTGAGCGACGAACCCTTGCACCCACGATGGGGCTTTATTTAACACCTGCAGGGCATCCGCTTGTGTTTCAAATTCAGAAAAAACACATGCGCCTGTTCCTGTAAGGCGAGACGGAGCATATTCTAACAGCCAAGAAACAAGCTGTTCAACCTCACGAAAACGTTTTCTTGCGATTGGTTCGCAGTCATTTGCGTACGGAGCCAGTAATAATGCGGCTAGGGAGCGTTTTGGAGAATTTCGATTTAATTGTGGATCTGTGAAGATCATCGGGGTTGATATTTCAATTCCGGGATGAGCGACCAGATACCATTTCTCTATAGGGGAAGCTTTGGTTAAAATATCGCCAACCCCTTCGGCGAAAGCAGCATGCCCGTGAACAAACACAGGGACATCTGCACCTAATGATGCGCCTAATTGTGCAAGGACTTCATCAGAAACCTGTGTGTTCCAATGTTCGTTAAGCGCAATTAAGGTGGTTGCTGCGTTTGATGAGCCCCCACCAATACCACCGCCCATGGGTAATATTTTATGGATATGGATATCAGCACCTAATGGGGCTCTGTGCTGTAAGGTCTCACGGCAATAGGACTGTAATAATTTAGCTGCGCGTAAAATTAGGTTTTTCTCGGGGGGAACCCCTTGCATATCGGTCAATAAATTTAAGTGGTTATCATCACGTGTTGTGATGGTGATTTCATCGCCATAATCAACAAATTGAAATAGAGTTTGTAACTCATGATAACCATCAGGGCGTTGGCCTGTGATGTATAAAAAAAGATTTAATTTTGCCGGAGAAGGCCATGTTAACGTCATTTTTTCAGTGTCCAACTATCCATTTTCAATTTGATAAGCCTGTCCCCTTGGCGTAACTCAAGGTAATTCGGCAGCATTGGTGTTGTTTTGCTGTCATAGGAAATATAGTTGAGTTGCCATGTTTCACTATTACTTTTAAATGTGACACTTTTTAGCAGGTGATTTTCATCTAAGGTGAAATCAGTAGCACGCCCAGGGGAGCCTGTTAACCATGCGGTTAGGTCATCAATTGGAATTTCCATACCAGTGAGCTGATAAATAAGTTCGCTTGGTACGTCACTCATATGAGTTTGGCCATCTTTAGTGGTGAGTCGAGCTAAATCAGGTTCAACGGTCAGTTCAAGTTCGCGGGAGCCTAACGGATTAGTTAACAATAAACGGTATTTTTCTGGCGTATATTGTTGCCAAAAAAACTTAGCGTACGTTTTTGTCTCCCCTCCATTATAGGCAAAGGAGCCACGTGTCTGGTAGTCACGTAACTGACTCAATTCTTGTTGATGTGCTTTCCACTTAGCATCGGATGCGGAGCTGGTTCCTTTAGTGGTTGTTTGTGACGTTGTCACGCAGGCGGTTAGCAAGACACATGAAAGTGGCAATAGGCGAAAAAAATGTTTATTTATGTGCATAAAGGGCAAAGTTTGAGTTAATTGCATATCAAATCTCAAAGTTGTATTGGGCGCTGATAGCAGTCTCTAATTGAGTTACTTGCATTTAAAGATGTTCAGTTTAGCGCATTAAGGCCATCAGAGTCATTTATTGCACCAGATGATATACCTTGCGGATAAAAACCTGTAAATGATTTACCGTTTGTATACAAATAACATAGTGTATTGACGGGGGGAATGGTTTCCAAAAAAATGTTATTAGGCCAATCCAGTTTGGTCTCATGTGACGTTAAGTTATCAGGATAGACTTCACCCGTCACCATTTGCTTTCTGTGCGAAATAATAGCATCCTCTATGCATCTTATCGCAGTTAATTTATTATAGTTAATAATGATATGGCTGATAATCAGTTTTATATAACATAGATAAACGATAAAATTATGTTCGGTTTTGATTGATAAAATCGCCATTACGTCTATTTTTCGGTTTATTTTTTGGCGTGGGTCATCTTTCTGAAGGATAGGCTTATGCAAACCGTAGAAAGAGAGACGCGGATCATCTACAATAGAACAATATAAATAACAGTATTGCTAAATTGGTGGGGAAATACCCATCGAGCATTACTGAAAATAATTAGCACTGTAAGCAATGTGAGTAAGTCGTAAAGCACAATGACCTTATTAGCCTTAGGCATCAACCATAAAACAGCACCAGTAGCCCTGCGTGAGCGGGTAACATTTGGTCCTGAAAAAATTGACCATGCACTTGAGGAGCTTCTCAAACAGCCTCAAGTTAATGGTGGCGTTGTGCTGTCTACCTGTAATAGAACTGAGCTTTATTTGAGCCTTGAATCACAAGAGCGAGCTCAAGAACAGCTAGTAAAATGGTTGTGTGATTTTCATGGTATAACCCAAAAAGATTTACAGCCAAGTTTATATTGGCACCAAGACGACCGAGCGGTGAGTCACCTAATGCGTGTGGCGAGTGGTTTGGATTCCTTGGTTCTGGGTGAACCGCAAATATTAGGGCAAGTAAAAAAGGCATTTGCACTTTCGCAAGGTAACCATTCGTTATCGAGCGAACTTGAACGCCTTTTCCAAAAATCGTTTTCTGTTGCAAAGCGTGTACGTACAGAAACCGATATTGGTGCAAATGCCGTTTCCGTAGCATTTGCGGCTTGTACGCTTGCTCGTCAAATATTTGAATCACTTAAGCATTTAAATATTTTGTTAGTTGGCGCAGGGGAAACTATTGAACTTGTGGCGCGTCATTTGCGTGAACACGGCGTACAAAAAATGATGATAGCGAACCGAACACGTGAGCGAGCGGAGCTATTGGCCAATGAGGTCAATGCGCAAGTCATTTCGTTATCGGATATTGATAACCGTTTAGCTGAAGCGGATATTGTCATCAGTTCAACGGCGAGTCCTTTACCTATCATTGGGAAAGGGATGGTCGAGCGTGCAATGAAAGTACGCCGTAGCAAACCGATGTTATTAATCGATATTGCCGTTCCACGTGATATCGAACAAGATGTTGAAAAATTAAGAGATGTTTATCTCTATACTGTGGATGATTTAGAGTCTATCATCGCACAGAACCTTGCTCAGCGAAAAGCCGCAGCCGTTGAAGCTGAATACATTGTTGAGCAAGAAAGTAGCCACTTTATGGATTGGTTGCGCTCACAAGCGGCAGTGTCTACAATTCGCGATTACAGAGAACAAGCTGAGGCCATTCGGGCAAACATGGCTGAAAAGGCCTTGACGGCTATCCGTCAAGGTACAGATCCTGAGCAAGTGATCATGCAATTATCGCAACAATTAACCAACCGCCTTATTCACGCTCCAACTAAATCTTTGCAGCAAGCTGCAGGAAATGGCGATATTGAGCGTCTAAATCTACTTAGGGACAGCTTAGGGCTGGACCATCAATAACCACATTTTAATCATAGGTCTTATATAACGAATGAAGCCTTCTATTGTCGCAAAACTAGAAGCATTACAAGAACGCTACGAAGAAATTGAAGCGCACCTTGCTGATGCAGGGGTAATCTCCGATCAAGACCGTTTTCGTGCTTTATCAAAAGAATATGCTCAATTATCTGATGTTGCTAAATGTTTTAGCGCGTGGCGCACAGTACAGGATGACATCGAAACAGCTGAAATGTTGTTAGACGATCCTGAAATGAAAGAAATGGCTCAAGAAGAGCTAAAAGAAGCTAAAGCGCGCAATGAAGAGCTTGAACAGCAATTACAATTGTTGCTGTTGCCGAAAGATCCTGATGATGAATATAACTGTTTCGTTGAAATCCGTGCAGGAGCAGGGGGAGACGAAGCAGCAATTTTTGCGGGTGATTTATTCCGTATGTACAGCCGTTATGCGGAAAACAACCGTTGGCGTGTTGAACTCATGAGCACGAGTGATGGTGAACATGGCGGTTTTAAAGAAGTTATCGCGAAAATTTCGGGTGATAGCGTTTATGGACGCTTAAAATTTGAGTCGGGCGGCCATCGTGTTCAACGTGTTCCTGAAACTGAATCTCAAGGTCGTATTCATACATCTGCTTGTACTGTGGCGATTTTGCCTGAGCTACCGGAAGCTGAGTTGCCTGAAATCAGCCCTGCGGACTTACGTATTGATACCTTCCGTTCATCAGGCGCGGGTGGTCAGCACGTTAACACCACCGATTCTGCAATTCGTATTACCCATATACCAACCGGTATCGTTGTTGAGTGCCAAGATGAGCGTTCACAGCATAAAAATAAAGCAAAAGCGATGTCTGTATTAGGTGCACGTATTCGCCAAGCTGAAATGGATAAACGCCAAGCCGCAGAGGCTTCTGAGCGCCGTAATCTTTTAGGTTCTGGTGACCGTTCTGACCGTATTCGTACCTATAATTTCCCTCAAGGCCGAGTGACCGATCACCGTATTAACTTGACGTTATACCGTTTGGATGAAGTAATGGAAGGAAAACTGGATTCTCTTATCCAACCTATCATCAACGAATATCAGGCAGACCAACTTTCTGCGTTGTCTGAGCAGGAATAATGCAGTATACCGAATGGGTCAAGCAGGCAGCTAATCGGCTGTCTGCAAGTGACAGCGCGAAGCGAGATGCTGAAATTTTACTGGAACATGTCACAGGCCGTAGTCGTACCTATCTTTTTGCATTTGGGGAGACAGAGCTCAACGTCGAAGAATTCCAACGGGCTGAATTACTTTTGCAACGCCGTGAGAAAGGTGAGCCTATCGCCTATATTGTCGGTGAACGTGAGTTCTGGTCCCTTCCTCTTTATGTCTCTCCTGCAACATTAATACCTCGGCCAGATACTGAATGTATTGTTGAACAAGCCTTATCTCGGTTAACAGAGCAAAAAAATCACATTTTAGATTTAGGCACTGGGACAGGGGCGATTGCATTGGCCTTAGCATCGGAAATGCCGAAAAGTCAGGTTATTGGTGTGGATTTTAATCCTGATGCGGTTGCTTTAGCACAACGAAATCAACAGCGTTTGAATATTTCCAATGTCAATTTTATACAAAGTAATTGGTTTGCTTCACTATCAATTCAACAATTTGATATGATTATCAGTAATCCACCTTATATTGATGAAAATGATATTCACCTCAGTGAAGGTGATGTGCGATTTGAGCCGTTAACCGCTCTGGTGGCTAAGGATGAAGGCTTGGCCGATCTAATTTACATCATTAAAGAATCCAGAAAATATCTTAAAAATCAAGGGTGGTTGCTTCTTGAGCATGGCTGGACACAAGGTCTTGCGGTGCGTGATTTGTTTAAAGTACATGGGTACACCAAAATTGAGACCTGTCTTGATTATGGTGGAAGAGAGCGAATTTCACTCGGTCAATGGAATGGTTAAGTGGCATAGCACTGGGAATGTAATGAAAACCATAGCGAATATAGAATTTAATCAACTCCCTTTAAGTGAAGGGATCATGACTGTTTCACAATGTATCCGTCATGATTTCCCGCTGATGAAAGTGCAAGCTCAGTTAGACGGCTTAGTCTCATCAGCCAAGTCTTGTATCGATTTAACCGCTGATAACGAAACAAAAATTCAGCAGTTAACCTCACTTTTTTACCAAGAATGGTCATTTGGCCCAGCTGAAGGTATTTATCTGTTATCAGATATGCTATGGCTAGACAAAGTACTGTCATCTAAGCAAGGTACGCCAGTGACACTCGGAGCCATCTTTTTGTATGTTGCCGAGCGCCTTGATATTGCGATTTATCCCGCTATTTTTCCTACACAATTATTATTTATCAGTGAAAGAAATGATGGCAGCCAATGGGTAATTAACCCTGTAAATGGTGAGTCTTTGTCATTACACACATTAAATTTATGGCTCAAAGGAACCGTTGATCCTTTTTCTGAATTTTACCATGACCAATTGGATGTAGCAGAAAACAGCGTTGTCATCCGTAAAATTTTTGACACATTGAAAGCGTCATTAATGGAAGAGAAAAAGATGGAATTAGCGCTGCGAGTTTGTGAAACGCTTCTGACGCTTGACCCTGAAGACCCTTACGAAATTCGTGACCGAGGGTTAATTCTTGCACATTTAGACTGTAATCATGTGGCGTTAAGTGATCTCAATTACTTTATTGAGCACTGCCCAGAAGACCCGGTTTCTGAAATGATTAAAATACAAATTTATTCGTTGGATAATCATCCAATCGTATTACATTAATTAACATACAGGCCAATGTCCCTGTTTCAATATGAAAGGTAAGAGTATGCAGCAGAAAGTAGTCAATATTGGTGATATCAATGTCGCGAACGACTTGCCGTTTGTGTTATTTGGTGGAATGAATGTATTAGAATCTCGCGATATGGCGATGAAAGTGTGTGAGCATTATGTCACTGTGACCCAAAAGTTGGGGATCCCTTACGTTTTTAAAGCATCATTTGATAAAGCAAACCGCTCATCAATCCACTCTTACCGTGGCCCAGGTCTTGAAGAAGGAATGAAAATTTTTCAAGAGTTGAAACAAACATTTGGCGTAAAAATCATTACAGATGTTCATGAGCCAGCACAGGCGGCTCCTGTTGCCGAAGTTGTTGATGTTATTCAATTACCGGCTTTCTTGGCTCGCCAAACAGATTTAGTTGCAGCCATGGCTAAAACAGACGCAGTAATTAATATCAAAAAACCTCAGTTTATCAGCCCAGGACAAATGGGAAATATCGTTGAGAAATTTATCGAAGGTGGGAACGATAAAATTATTCTTTGCGATCGCGGTGCAAACTTTGGTTATGACAACCTCGTTGTAGATATGCTTGGTTTTAATGTCATGGTTCAAGCATCAAAAGGCTGTCCTGTCATTTTCGATGTGACCCATGCACTGCAATGCCGCGACCCGTTCGGCGCAGCATCTGGTGGTCGTCGTGGCCAAGTTGCTGAATTGGCAAGAGCTGGAATGGCGGTTGGAATTGCCGGGTTATTCCTTGAAGCGCATCCAGACCCAGACAACGCACGTTGCGATGGCCCATCAGCACTGCCATTAGATAAGCTGGAACCATTCTTAAAGCAAATGAAAGCAATCGACGAAGTTGTAAAAAGCTTCCCTGAGTTAGATACGAGTCGCTAAGTTAGGCGGCTTATGCAACTCACTGAAGTCGTTTCTATGTTCGGCGCTGATTTGCAGCGCCGATATGGTGAAAAGATTTATAAAATTACCTTACATGGTGGTTTTAATTGCCCAAACCGTGATGGCACCCTCGGGCGAGGAGGCTGCACTTTTTGTAATGTAGCTTCTTTTGCTGATGAAAGTCAGTCATCTCAAACTATTAGTGAACAAATTTACCAACAGATCACCCGAATTTCCCGCGCAAAACGTTATTTAGCTTATTTCCAAGCCTATACCAGCACGTATGCCGAAGTGAGCCTATTAAAACAACTTTATGAAGAAGCCTTACTGCAAGCCGATATTATTGGTTTATGTGTAGGTACGCGTCCTGACTGTGTTCCTGATTCAGTGTTATCTTTGCTAAGCCAATATCAACAGCAAGGCTATGAAATATGGCTTGAGCTAGGTTTACAAAGTGCTCATGATAAAACGCTACATCGTATTAATCGCGGTCATGGTTTTGATGCATACCAACAAACAACGCAAAAAGCCCGCAGCCTTGGGCTAAAAGTGTGTACACATTTGATTTGCGGGTTACCCGGTGAAAATGCCCAAATGAATATGCAAACACTTGATAAAGTCCTTGAGTGCGGAACGGATGGCATCAAACTTCACCCTTTACATATTGTCGAAGGTAGTGTGATGGCCAAAAGTTGGCGAGCAGGACGTTTGGCAACGCTTTCTCTGGATGAATATACTGAAATTGCGGGTGAAATGGTGCGCCATACTCCGACTGACATTGTCTACCACCGTATCAGTGCCAGTGCAAGAAAGCCAACTTTGCTCGCCCCGAACTGGTGTGAAAATCATTGGGTGGGAATGAATAATTTATATCAATATTTCTTAAAATGGGGCGGGCAAGGCTCCGCGCTTTGACTTCTTTAATGAGAACAACTATGAAATCAAATTATTATAAAGCTATTATCGTTTCATCTCTAATTACGTTTTCTTTTCAAGCCATAGCTCAACTTGATATTACTCCTGAAGATAAACAAAAATTTGTACAAACTCACCAAAAAGCAGTCAAGAAAGATGCCCTTGCTCAGTATCAACTTGCTCAAATGTATTTTTCCGGTTTAGGTGTCCTACAAAATCTTAACAGTGCGCGTTTATGGGCAAATGAAGCGGCAAAAAATGGTAATGGGGATGGTTATGCATTATTGGCAGATATCAATCTATTAAGTGATAGTTATTTTTCGCAGGAATTGGCTGATGCCCGTAAATACGCGACAAAAGCGGTTGAAATGGGCAGTACGCGTGGAAAAATCAGTTTAGCAGAGTCATTGATAAATCCAATTGCAGGCAAAACGGATTATCAACAATCGATAGAACTTCTTAATGAAGTTAATGCGTTAAATAACCCGGATTATTTCATTGCGCCTGTTTTGCTTGGTGTTATCTATTTAGATGGTAAAGGCGTTGCAAAAGACGAAAAGCAAGCACAGCAATGGTTTGATAAAGCAAATGAGATGACTTATCCGGGCTATGCAGAGTGGATGGCTGCATTTAAATTTTCTGAAGATAACACAGGAACAGTCACCATCGACCAAGCGAAAGCAAAAAAATTAAGAGAAATAGCCTGCGAAAAAGGAAAAAATGCAGGGAATGAGATGTTTTGTTTCAGTGAGTGATAGCTAAACCGCCATGCTATTTCACATGGCGGTTTGCTTTGACATCTAAGTTAAGGTGTTGTTGGCTTTTCTGTATCGATAGATCCCGCTTGTTCGATAGCTTTAACGGCTTCAATTGCATGATCTATTGAGTTATAAAAACTTAGCACGCCTTCAATAGGTGTCACTTTTGCTCTTGCCAATGTTTTTAATGGCTGGAATGGGATGTCACAAATTAAGATATGGGTATCTTGGCGCACGGCATCTATGAATTTTTCGAAAGCTTCTAAGCCCCCCGCATCCAACACAGGCACTGCGTCCCATTGCATAATAATCGTTTTATAGCCTGCGCTTTTGACACGTAATTCATCAAAAATACGTTCTGCCGCTGCGAAAAATAACGGGCCGTTAATTCTTACAACTAAGCGGCTTTGTTCTTCATCTGTTTCTGGTAGTTGCGTTGAACGGGTCATATTGGCAATACGACGCATAAATAATAAAGATGCGAGAACAATACCGACAGTGATGGCAATAACCATATCAAATAGAACGGTTAAGGACATGCACAGCATTAATACAATAATGTCATCTTTTGGCGCACGTTTAATCAGGTAAACGACTTTGCCTGCTGCACTCATGTTCCAAGCCACAATCAATAGTAATGCAGACATAGCGGCTAATGGCAGATAAGATAGCATTGGTGCAAGAACTAATAATGTAAGTATCACCAGTATTGAGTGAATAATTGCAGAAATAGGGGATGTTGCACCTGCACGAACGTTAGCTGCAGAGCGGGCTATTGCAGCAGTTGCGGTGATCCCACCAAAAAAAGGCGCCGCAATATTCCCCACACCTTGGCCAATAAGTTCACTATTGGAATGGTGCTTGGTTCCTGTCATGTTGTCTAATACTACGGCACATAACAGTGACTCAATTGCACCAAGTACCGCCATAGAAAATGCTGCAGGCATTAATGCGGTGATCATCGCCCAGTTAATTGGTGCACTTCCGGGGAGTTCCCACGGCAAAATAAACTGCGGTAGGATATGAGGAATACCATTACCTTCAGTACCATCAGGTAATAAATAGCTAAATTCAGAGCCGATTGTTGCGACTTCCATACCAAATAATGAAAGCACCCACATGACGAAAGTCCCGACAATAAGAGCGGGTAAATGACCGGGAAGTTTTAATTTTAATTTAGGCCAGAAAATAAGTACCAAAAGGGTTGAAAGACCAATTAGTGTGTCACTGTATTGAAACGTGGGGAAGGTATTGCCAATAGCAATGAGCTTATCAACATAGTTTTCTGGGACATGCGCCATTTGCAAGCCAAAGAAATCTTTAATCTGCATAGTGGCAATGGTGATAGCAATTCCCGACGTAAAGCCTAGAGTGACAGAAACGGGGATGTATTCAATAAACTTACCAAAGCGAGCAAACCCCATTGCAAGGAGTATGACACCGGACATCAGCGTGGCGACTAATAACCCACTCAACCCAAATTGTTGAGAGACTGGGTAGAGGATCACCACGAAAGCAGCGGTGGGGCCGGAAACGCTATAGCGAGAGCCACCGGTTACCGCAATGATGATCCCAGCAATAGCCGCAGTATATAGCCCATATTGTGGCGGAACACCGCTAGCGATAGCCAAAGCCATCGCGAGGGGGATAGCGATAATACCCACGGTAATACCCGCGATTAAATCCTTAATGAAGCGGGTAGCCGTATATTTTTCTTTCCAACAAGAATCTATTAGCGCACTAAAAGGGCGCAACCTATTAATTTTTTTTGTACTCATTATACCCTACCAAATAACAGGGTGAAAAATAAACGAAAAATGTACCTATAAGGATACGCTTAGCAACCTGAAAAAAATCTGTTATGTATCAATAAATCTACAATTATCATAACGTTTTCAGTAACAAAAGTAAAAAAACGTTATATTATAAAGAAAAATAGTTAGAATATATTTTATATGGCTACGTCCCTGTTTGAGATATGTATATAGATAATAGCCATTGTATTTTTTAATCGTAAATATAAAAATGGCAGATTATAAATATAATTATATTGGCGAATAAAATATATTTAGAGTCATTTGAACAATAAAAATATTTAATAGTAGTGAAATAGAAGGGACTTGTTCGCGTTAAGGGATAACAGATTAACTGATATGATACCCGATCACGCTAATATCTTTTGTTTATCGATTCGTGAACGCATTCGCTTGAATTGGCTAGGTGTCATTGTGGTCATTTCTTTGAACTTTCGACAAAAAGCGCTGTGATCAGCGTAAGCACATTTACTGGAAATTTCAGTAATTGAAAAATCATCTTCGAGCAGTGCAATAGCATGTTCCAGCCGCATCTTTTGAATATATTGTTGAGGGGTTATCAAAAAAATCGCTTTAAATTGGCGGTTTAATTGAGAAAGCGAAAGGCCAGATATTTCTGCAAGCGTTGTCATTTTTATCGCAATATCAAAATGTTCACTGATATAGCGCTCAACACGGCTAAGTTGGTTATTCAGTTTAGGGCTGACCGATTTGACATCTTGTAAATCCACTGAAATTCCTGCAACCCCAATAACTTGGTTACGTGTATTAAAAATAGGAACTTTAGTTGTTAAACACCATCCCAACAAACCTGCTTTATACAGGTGCAGTTCAAGCTTATTAATGACGCTAATTTTCTTTTCCATCACTAAATAATCTTGAGAACTATAGCTTTGGCCGAGTTCTGAATGAAAAATATCCTCAGCACCTTTACCTACGAGATGGTTAACACTGTCGATTTTACAGCGGGTGGCTAAATTATCATTGGCCAAAACATACTTTGCATTATGGTCTTTCACAAAAAAGGTCACATTTGGCAAGGTATTAATGAGTGGCATAATCAAACCTAAATGGTTTAATAAAATATCAATATTATCAACGGGAAATAGCATGTTTTCCTGACTAATCAACAGCAATTTATTTAGATTGATCATGCCGCGCTCCGAAATATTAAATTAATTTTATTAATTCTGTTAAATATTTTTAGATTGTGCAGAAAACCGCATAAGTTTGTTAGAAAGATATCAAGAGTTGTTAACAAAAATCAAGCATTCTATTAACAATAATAATAGATAGGATGCTAACCAATGCAATCTCAATATACCAAAATTGAAGTTATCGACTCTCATACCGCAGGTGAGCCAACTCGGCTTGTTATTGATGGATTCCCCGATTTAGGGCAACAAAGCATGGCTGTTCGCTTAGATATTTTGCGTAATAGCCATGATGTCTGGCGTCGTACAACGATTTTAGAACCTAGAGGCAATGACATTCTAGTGGGAGCCCTATTGTGTAAACCACAAAACCCAGCGGCAACAGCAGGCGTGATTTTTTTTAACAATCAAGGTTATTTAGGAATGTGCGGTCACGGCACTATCGGCTTAGTGGCCTCGTTGCACTTTCTGGGGCATATCACTTATGGCAACCATCTTATCGAAACGCCAGTAGGAGATGTCACAGCACAATTACATCAAGATGGTAGCGTGAGTATTCAAAATGTGTATTCGTATCGTTATCGCAAAGCGGTACGAGTTGATGTCCCCGATCTCGGCACGGTTATTGGGGATATCGCTTGGGGTGGAAATTGGTTTTTTCTTGTTGAACAGTCGCCAGTTGCCATTGATTTCCAAAACATTAAATTACTGACAGAAGTCAGTTTAAAAATCAAGCAAGCCTTAGTTGACCAAAGTATCTACGGTAAAGATGGCCAAGAAATTGACCATATCGAATTATTCGGTTCACACCCCAATGCCAATAGCCAAAGTTTTGTGTTATGCCCAGGTGGCGCATATGACCGCTCGCCTTGCGGAACAGGGACTAGCGCTAAACTTGCCTGCTTAGCAGCAGATAAAAAGCTGGCGGCGGGTGAAATCTGGCATCAAGCCAGCGTGATTGGCAGCCAGTTTCAGGCCAGTTTTCAACAGGCGGATGAAAACGGCATTATTCCGACTATTCGCGGGCATGCCTATATCAGCGGAAAAAATACCTTATTGATCGATGAACAAGATCCATTTCGTTTTGGAATTTCGGTGGCATAGGGGAATGAAATGGAACGCAAATATCCAGTGATTGTCGTGGGTGGTGGTATTATTGGCCTGAGTATTGCTCTGACAGTGCAAGCGAATGGGTCACAAGTGTTGCTGCTTGATAAACATGAAATTGGCCAAGGTGCCTCATTTGGTAACGCAGGGCACATTGCGACAGAACAGGTTTTTCCGATTGCGGATCCGAGTATTTTAACATCAATTCCGAAAATGCTCCTTGACCCATTGGGCCCTCTGCGTCTGGATTGGCGTTACTTATTACCGCTAGCACCTTGGTTAATCAAACTATTAGGTAACATGCGTCATAAGCCTTTTACCCATATTCACCATACATTGATGACATTAAACAGTGCCGCTTTCGATTCATGGCAAGTATTTATTCAGAAATGGCAACTAAGTGATCTGGTCAAAATGAAGGGCTCTCTGTTGGTGGCCGAGAAAAAAGAAACACTTGATAAGCTAAGCCAGCACAGTGAGTACTTGCGCAGTGTTGGTGTAGCTAATCAATTGATTGATCAGGATGCGTTACTAACACGCGAACCTGCTTTATCCGAAAGCCAAATCGGGGGTGTTTTTTATCCAGACACCGGCCATGTAGTGGATTTATGTGCGTTACACCAAAAGCTGACTGAGGCATTTTTACACGCAGGTGGACAGGTATTAACTCACTGTGAAGTAACCGAAATTACATCAACGTCGAATCAACAAGCGGTATTAACAACGACCCTAGGGCAGTTTACAGGGCAAAAAATAGTGATTGCGGGAGGGGCTTTTTCCAAATCATTAGTGCGAATGGTTAGCCGCATCAATGTGCCGTTAGAAACTGAGCGCGGTTATCATTTGATGTTGCCCCATGAATTGGGGCGGTTATCAATACCCGTATCAAGTATGGATAGGCGTTTTATTATGACGCCAATGTCTCATGGGTTACGCCTTGCGGGCACAGTGGAATATGCAGGACTAAAACGTCCAGCCAATATGCAGCGCGCTCAACATTTTCTACCGTTAGCGCAGCCGATGCTGAAAACGCCATTGAACAGCCAACAATCTACACCGTGGATGGGATTTCGCCCATCAACGTCTGACTCTTTACCGGTGATCGACCATAAAGGCCCTTATATTTTTGCTTTTGGTCACCAACACCTAGGGCTAACCCAAGCAGCGATCACCGCAGATATCGTTAATAGCTTTATTCATCAGCAACCGACAAGTATCGATTGCACCCCTTTTTCCATTGAGCGATTTCTTTAATATTGAGGAGAATTCAAATGAATTTCCATGGCATTCTTGTTCCTTTAGTCACGCCATTTCATGATGATTTAACATTAAATATCAGTGCACTTGCTGAGTTAACTGAAAAGCTTATTGAGCGCGGAGTTACCGGTTTAGTAGTCTGCGGGACCACGGGAGAGTATTACGCATTAAACGAAGATGAACGTAAAACCGTGCTGTCTACGGTTTGTAAAATTGCAAAAGGGCGAGTGACACTAATTGCGGGTATTAACGACCTATCAACCGAAGGGGCCATTGCACGAGCGAAACAAGCTCAAGAACTGGGTTATGAAGGCTTAATGTTATCACCACCACCGTATAGTTTACCGGACCAGCAAGGGGTCTATGCTCATTATGAAAAAGTCGCAAAATCAACACCACTGCCCATTATTATGTACAACTTCCCAGCTCGGGTCGGCATTGAAATTGACATTGAAACGGTCATCAAGCTAGCTGAAATTGACAATATTGTCGCTATCAAAGAAAGCAGTGGAAGCTTTAGCCGAGCACTGCATCTATTACAAACACCATTCAAAGACTTTGAAGTCATTTGTGGTTGTGATGACCAACCGGTGGATTTCTTTTTTTGGGGGTCAAAAAGTTGGATAGCAGGAGCTGGGAATGTATTCCCAGCGGAGCAAGTTGCTATTTTTAATGCAGCGCAAGCAGGTGACTGGCAACTCGCTAAGCAGATTATGAATGAAATTTATCCTGCAATTTACTCAATGGAATCAGGAAACTATAACCAAAAAGCCAAAGCGGGCTGCTTGAATGGAACATTTTATGTAGGGCCGGTCCGTTTGCCGCTGTCAAATCTAGCGTCACAAGAACGCGATGAATTCATTAAATTGATTAAACGCTAGGGGGAAATATGACCATGACCCAACAGCAGGTATTTGAACATGCAAAACAAGGAAAACTGTGGGCTGGCAATTTAATTGCAGGGCATGCAGAACAGCAAAATAAATTAGAAAACCGGACTCCAATCGATAATAGCGTTATTGGTTTTATTGCTGATGGTGATGCGAACGATATTCATGCCGCGGTACAAGTAGCGCGTGACACCTTCAATCAAGGTGAGTGGCGTGGATTATCACCTCAAGAGCGTAAAGCTATCATGCTTAAGTGGGCCAATCTTATTGAACAGCACAGTGAAGAGCTGGCGGCACTCGATTGTATAGATGCGGGTAAGCCTATCACTGAATGCTTAAATACCGATTTACCCGCAACCATTGAAACCTTTTATTGGTATGCCGAAGCAATTGACAAACTGTTTGGCAAAATTGCACCGACAAGCCATCAAGAATTGGGGCTGATAGTGCACGAGCCTATTGGCGTGGTTGGGGCGGTGTTACCGTGGAATTTCCCTGCTCAAATGTTTGCATGGAAAGTAGCTCCGGCTCTTGCTGTAGGCAACTCGGTGATAGTGAAACCGGCCGAATTAACCTCATTAAGTGCCTATCGAATGGTGGAACTGGCCTATGAGGCGGGTGTCCCTAAAGGCGCATTAAGTCTAGTTTGTGGATTAGGTGAAAAGGTCGGTGAAGCACTTGGTCGACATCATGATGTTGATGTTGTGTCATTCACTGGTTCGACAGATGTGGGACGTTTATTCTTAAAATATTCAGCAGAAAGTAACTTAAAAGAAATTGTACTCGAATGTGGCGGTAAAAGCCCTCAAGTGGTGTTTGAAGATGCCAATATTGAGGCTGCAATTCCACATATTATGGCGGCTGCCTTTTGGAATATGAGTGAAAATTGCAGCTGTGGTTCTCGTTTAATTGTGCATGAAAGCATCAAAAAAACACTATTAGACAAGCTTGCTGTAGCGGTTAAAGAATGGAAAGTGGGTGACCCAAGGCAAGCGGATGTTTCTATTGGGCCAATGGTCGAACAGGCTCATTTTGAGAAAGTAAAATCCTTTTTAGATACCACGGTAAAAGAGGGAGGAAAATTAATTGCGGGTGGGAAAATTCATCATGAATTGGGTGCTGGCTGGTACATCGAGCCGACAATTTTTGATGAAGTTACGCCTGAAATGTCGCTATTTAAGCATGAAGTTTTTGGCCCTATTTTAGCCGTTACATCCTTTAAAACAGATGATGAAGCGGTCGCTTTGGCAAATGACACTCAATATGGTTTAGCCGCTTCATTTTATAGCCAAAACATTCACCGAGCCATGCAAATTGCGCAGCGCATTAATGCAGGCACGGTTTCAGTTAATGGCTTTAGTGAAGGCAATATCACAACACCGTTTGGTGGCTTTCGTCAATCAGGTTTTGGCGGTAAAGATAACGGCTTAGAGGCATTTGAACAATATACTCAAACCAAGGTTATCTGGTTTATCCATCAGTAAAAACGTTGACCTGAGTACCCAAGTGGACTCAGGTTTTTTTACCCTGCAAATACAAATAAACAATTACAATAACGAAGGAGTACAAAATGGAAGCCATCGTTAATACAATCGTTGGTTACATCTGGGGTAATGCATTAGTGGTATTATCACTAGGTGTTGGGCTCTATTTTACATTAGCGACTCGGGGTGTACAGTTTCGCTACCTTATTAAAATGGTGTGTTTGTTAAAGGAAAATAAAGCGTCAAAAGAAGGCATTTCCTCCTTCCAAGCATTCTGTTTAGCGTTGTCAGGACGTGTGGGGGTGGGGAATATCGCGGGGGTGGCGACAGCCATTGCCGCAGGTGGCCCCGGTGCGATTTTTTGGATGGTTGTCATGGGGTTATTAGGTGGAGCAAGTGCATTTATTGAATCCACACTCGCTCAAATATACAAACAGCGCTCTGATGACCAATACCGTGGAGGCTCCCCTTACTATATCGAAAAAGGGTTAAAATTGAAGCCATTTGCCATTATGGTGGCTGCTGTTATTTGCCTGTCTTATGGTGTGCTGGTTCCGGGTATTCAAGCCAATACCATAGCGGATTCCTTTCAATCCTCATTCAACTTACCCCCAATTGCCACTGGCGGCATTGTGACAGTGCTGATGGCATGGCTAATTTTTGGTGGTATAAAACGTATTGCGAGTGCAGCGGATAAGATTGTACCAATTATGGCATTGGCTTATATCGTCATGATGGTGATCATCTTGGGTAGCCATTACGAACAAGTGCCGGCTATGTTCAGTTTAATTTTCCGCAGTGCGATGGGAATGGACGCTGTATTCGGTGGTATTATTGGTACGGCTGTTTCATGGGGTGTGCGTCGTGCAGTTTTTTCCAATGTGGCCGGTGCGGGTGAAGCCACATTTAGTTCTGCGGCCGCTGAGGTAAGCCATCCTGTAAAACAAGGTTTGATCCAAGCATTTTCGATTTATATTGATACTGTCGTTGTGTGTACAGCATCGGGTCTGATGATCCTTGTCACGAATATGTATAACGTTTTTCCCGATGGCTCGGCAACGGCCTTAGTTGAATATGTCCCAGGGGTTGCAGCAGGAACTGCATGGACTCAGATGGCGGTATCAACCGTCTTTACTTCTGCAGGGTCAGGATTCGTCTCAATCGCTGTATTTTTATTCGCATTCACAACATTGATGGCTTATTACTATATTGCAGAAACCACAATTGTTTATCTTGATAGAAAATTGCGTTACCCCATTCTTAAATTGATACTGAAATTTGTATTTTTGATTATTGTTTTTATAGGAAGCGTGCAATCAGTCAGCTTAATGTGGAGTCTCGGTGATATCGGGTTCGGTAGCATGAGTTATCTTAATCTTATCGCCATTGTCTTCCTATCAAAACCTGCATTACGGGCACTGCGTGACTTTGAGCGGCAGGAAAAACTCGGTGTTGACCCAGTGTTTGACCCAAAAATAGCAGGAGTAGAAAATGCAGAACTTTGGGAAGATATAAGCCGCGAATATCACGAACAAGGAATTGGTATAGAACCGAAAGAGAAAAAAAATCAAGGGATAGCATATCAAGAAGAAGAGAGGAAAAACTAGAAGAAAAATGGCGGTGAGGGAGGGATTCGAACCCTCGATACGTTGCCGTATACACACTTTCCAGGCGTGCTCCTTCAGCCTCTCGGACACCTCACCGTTTTTCTAAAACTGTTGTGGAGTAGGGAATAAAAACCTGCTCTGCAACGGGGCGCTACTATAGGGAAAATAGCGTCTTACGTCAACTCCCTATTTCTCCTTTTTCCGACTTTTGTTGCTGTTTAGCTAAATAAAAAACAATTTGATTATTATCTAATCTTAAATGCAATCAACTAAGGTAAATAATACTTTTGATGTTAATTTTAAAACGGCAAGTCGTAGAGGTAAAAACCGTTAGCTAGTTAACAAAATTCTGATTGAGTAGCGTGTATAGGCTTGATTAACTTGAAAAGAAATGCCATTCGGCACACTCTGTTAGAAACCAAAGAGGAGTTGCCATGAATATTTTATTTTACCATCCATTTTTTGATTCAAAACAGTGGATTGACGGTATGAAAGCGCGATTACCCCAAGTGAATATTCGCCAATGGGAAAAAGGGGATAACCAAAGTGCAGATTACGCTATGGTTTGGTTACCGCCTTATGAATGTCTCGCTGGTCGCAGTGATTTAAAAGGTATTTTCGCGTTAGGTGCGGGTGTGGATGCTATTTTAAAGCAAGAACAAGACAAACCTGGAACCTTACCGGCAGGCGTTCCTGTCATGCGTTTGGAAGACACGGGTATGGCGATCCAAATGGAAGAATACGCTTGTGCAAAAGTATTAAGCTATTTTCGTCGTATGGATGAATACCGCCAGTTGCAATCACAGCGTCAATGGAAGCAATTACCAGCCTACCAACACGAAGATTTTGTTATCGGTGTGATGGGGGCTGGTGCATTAGGGCAAGCTGTTGCAAAGCGCTTAGTTAGCTTTGGTTTTCATGTAAGAACATGGAGCCGCTCTGAAAAGCAACTGGATAACGTGAAAAGTTATTTTGGTAATGACCAATTAGCCTGTTTTCTTTCTGGTACCCGCGTGGTTATTAACCTTCTGCCAAGTACACCAGAGACCGTGGGTATATTAAACCAGCAGCTGTTTAGCCAATTAGAGCAAGGGGCATATGTCATCAACCTTGCGCGTGGAGCCCATTTAGTTGAACAAGATTTGCTTGTCGCGCTTGAATCAGGGCAAGTGGCAGGTGCAGCACTTGATGTTTTTGCGAGTGAGCCACTATCGCAAATGCACCCGTTCTGGACACATCCACGCATCGCTATCACTCCCCATGTGGCAGCCTTTACAAAACCGAAAGAAGCCATGGATATGATTGTCAGTAATATCGAACGCATTGAAGCAGGCCAAGCCCCTGTTGGTGTGGTTGATATGCAACGCGGTTATTAGCCACTTTTTTGTTGTGAGTGGTCTTTGTGGCCACTTGCAATCATCTATCCTAATCTTTTTCCTATTTTTTCGATATACTAAAGCTATTGCTTCAGTCACGAGGTGTGACTACCGGATCTGTAAAATAGGATAATATATGAACGAATTTTCAATTGTCTGCCGCATTTTGGGGACACTATTTCAACGTAGTCCCTCTGATAGCCTCGTAAAGCCGCTTATTGATATGATTGCTCAAGATAAATTAAAAGCATCATGGCCATTGGAACAAGATGAGTTGTGGTCACGCATGGCGAAAGATCTCGATATCAATGCGCTTAATGCGGATTACCAAGCTCTGTTTGCCGGTGGATCCCCAGCAGTTTCAATGTTAGCGAATGATTACGATTCTGAAATTACAGAAGCAGAGGTTCGCGAATTTTTAACGGTGAGAGGAATGTCTTTGACGAATGCGCCTGCTGATGCCTTTGGTGCTTTGCTACTCGCAGCGTCTTGGTTGGAAGACCAAGCGGCGGAAGATGAAACCGCAGCTCAAGAAGAGTTATTTGATAGCTATATTCTGAGCTGGTATGGCAGCTTTTTAGGGAAGGTTGAAGCACATGCAACAACCCCATTTTACCGTACTCTAGCCCAAATTACCCGTGATGCTGTAATCGCACTGCGTGATGAACTTGACTCAGATGTGGAATAATTGTGACGCTGTCACTTTTTGGTGTGGGTGTTACTCGATTTTAGCCGACGATGTTGATTAATAATTTTGATTGAATTTGGCCTAATAAAAAAGGCAACAGATTTTCTTGTTGCCTTTAATGCTTTTATCAATCGAAATAATTTATGGTTAAAATCAATCGACTAGTGGAATGACCAGTTTACCTGGTTTGATTTCCAGCCCTTTAGCGAGTTTCTTCGCGGTTGCTTCAGCAGCACCATTATCTGGATTTAACACATAAACAGGCTGGGTTTCAAAGAAAGTTTCAAGTGAACTGTTTAAGTACGGAATAACAGCTGACATAGCGGTATCCATATTTTCTGGCGTCACTTTGTAATTGCTAATATTCAATTCTTTTAAGTAAATTGAGCCTGTTTTAGCGTCAAAGTAAGGGCGAGCAGTGAGTGTCAGGTTAATTTGTGCTTCTGCTTTACCAATAAGCGAGTCTAATTTAACGGTTGCATCCCCCGTTAATGCGACTTTCCCTGGTTCACTGCGGCCAATTTCTGATTTTAAATTCGCGAGCTGAATATCCGCATCAGCAAAACCCGTAATGCCGACTTTATGGTCATATTTTACTTTATTAGCAAGGTAATTATTAATTTGTGACTCACTAATACTAAACTCAGATAATTGGCTACAGCCCGATAACAGAGTGACAAAGCCCACCATAGCAGCGATTAAAAACTTCTTCATAAAGACTCCTTTTGCAGTAACACAGCTAGTTTAGCGCATTACTGCCCACTCAACATGACTGTTTCAATTTTTTTACGGTTAAATTGCTTATGAAGAGCCCATAAAGTAATAAAACCGATGATCCCTAATAAGAACCAAGGTAATTGTGGCATATTCCATTGGTGGCCAATATCGTACATCCAGCCCCCACCGGTATAACCGACAGCTCCCCCTAAAGCAAGGCCTAAGCGGCTAAAGCCCATATAGCTCCCACGAGCTCTTGGGTCAGCAAGTGACGCACTTAATGTTTCTCTAGCGGGGTCAGCGGTGATTGTGCCGAGATAAAAGAGGCAAATAAGGGCAAATAGCGTATTGAGTGAGGTTGTCATGCCAATTGGAAACATACTCAGGCTCATTAAAAATAGCCCAGCCATGAGCCGGTGTTCAAGGCGAAAATATTTTTCACTCCAACGTGCAATGGGATAAAGCAACGTTAAGGATATCGCAGCTTCAATAGCATACATCCATTTGACTGCGGTTGGCGTACCGGCTAACTCATTGACAACAATAGGGAACATTAGCATTACTTGAACTGACAACATAAAATAGCCCGCTAAAGTGACAACGTAACTCACAAAGCGTTTGTCTTTTAGTACGCGGCCCATACCTTCTTTGATGGGAGTTCTGACGGTTGAGATCCGATAAGCAGGTAATAACCATGCATTACAGATGGCAGCAATGATAAAAACCGCAGCGCCAACCCAGCAAACATAATGGAAGTCATATTGTAGTAGCCAACTTCCAATCAACGCACCGATAACAGCGCCAGCACTGTCTTGCATTAAGAGTAAAGAATAAAAACGGCCGCGTTCATAAGGGCGGGTCAATTTAATCACTAAGGCTGTCCGTGGGGGATCAAATAAGGTGCCACCCAGAGCAGAAAGTACGCAAGACAACCATAAAACCCAAGGGTCATGGGCCACTGCCATCACCGCAAAACCACTGGCGCGCAATAACATTCCAATGACAATCATGGGTTTTGCGCCAAATCGGTCAGCAATAGCACCGCCAAAAATCCCCAAACCCTGTTGAACAAACTGACGAAGTCCTAAGGCAAAACCCACCACGACGGCAGCCCAACCCAGTTGATCAACAAATCGAATAGAAATTAGTGGAAAAACAACAAAAAAGCCGAGGACAACCAACATGTTGTCAAGCAAAAGGAAATACTTACCAAGGCTTCTTGCCCGTGACACCTGCGCCATGAGACACCATCAGAAAAATAGCAAAGAGGGAATGTTTTTTTAAATTACGTATCAATAATATCAGTATATTGCGGGGTAATAGATGATATATTTTTATCGATAAATATTCGTCATACTTCACTCTGTGACGGTGTTGACTGCGTTCGGCTACTTGGGTCACATAGTTATGTATGCTGCACAACGAAGAAATCTAGTGATGTATTGGTATTTTAATTTACGTAATATGTTTTTCGTCAACGCATTGTAAGCTACACTTTAGCGTTCTAAGTTATTGGCTTGGAAAGAGAGAAAATATCTGGCTTTTTATTAATTAAGGGTTAACGATGTTTGGTTATCGTTCAAATGTACCGAAAGTGCGACTTGTCACTGATAGAATGGTTATCCGTTTGACTTATGAACGTGATAACTATCGGCTAGCTGATTATTACAGCCTGAACAAAGACTTTTTAATTCCGTGGGAACCCATCAGGGACAAATCTCATTATCAGCCAGCAGGTTGGCAAAATCGGTTACAAGTCATGAATGAAATGCATCGAGAAGGGAGCGCTTTCCATTTCGTACTATTAGATAAAGAAGAAAACGAAGTGATGGGAGTCGCGAATTTTAGTAATGTATTGCGCGGCTCATTTTATGCATGTTATTTAGGTTATTCTCTCGGTGAAAAATGGCAAGGTCAAGGCCTAATGTATGAGGCACTAACCCAAACTATCCGTTACATGCAGCAGCACCAAAAAATGCATCGAATTATGGCAAATTATATGCCTCATAATATGCGTAGTGGTAATTTATTGACCAAGCTTGGCTTTGAACGGGAAGGCTATGCAAAGCAATACTTACAAATCAACGGTGAGTGGCGTGACCATGTATTGACGGCACTGACAGATAACACTTGGGCATTGAATAAAGCCTAAATTCCTAATTTACTTTTCAATCGTAGTCAGTTGCAGTGCACACTGTTAAACTGATGCGATTGTATTCTTTTAGTTTATCAATCATGAATTTATTAAAATCATTGGCGGCAGTAAGCTCCATGACCATGATGTCTCGTGTGCTTGGGTTTATTCGTGATGCCATTATCGCCCGAGTGTTTGGTGCAGGAGCCGCGGCTGACGCCTTTTTTGTCGCCTTTAAATTACCGAATCTTTTACGTCGAATTTTTGCTGAAGGTGCCTTTTCACAAGCCTTTGTTCCAATATTAGCGGAATATAAAAACCAGCAGGGAGAAGAGGCCACCCGTACATTCGTCGCTTATATTGCTGGGATGCTAACCCTCGCTTTAGCGATCGTAACTATCCTTGGTATGATTGCCGCCCCTTGGATCATTTATGTCACCGCACCTGGTTTTACCGATGATGCTGACAAATTTGCGCTGACGACAGATCTTTTACGAGTCACATTCCCTTATATCTTTCTGATCTCTCTGGCCTCTCTTGCAGGCGCAATCCTGAATACTTGGAACCGTTTTTCGGTCCCTGCATTTGCGCCAACGTTGCTCAATGTCAGTATGATCATTTTTGCTGCTTTCGCTGCTCCTTACTTTAACCCACCCATTATGTCATTGGCGTGGGCGGTGTTGGTTGGCGGTGTTTTGCAACTTGTCTACCAACTACCCCATCTTAAAAAGGTGGGTATGTTAGTGTTACCACGCCTGTCATTTCGTGATAGTGGGGTTTGGCGTGTAATGAAAATGATGGGGCCAGCAATTATCGGGGTTTCAGTCGCGCAAATTTCTTTAATTATCAACACAATATTTGCTTCTTTCTTACAATCAGGTTCAGTGTCATGGATGTATTACGCGGATAGACTAATGGAATTGCCATCTGGGGTACTTGGTGTGGCCCTTGGGACAATTTTATTACCATCATTAGCGAAAAGCTTCACGAGCGGCAACCAAAATGAGTATCGCCAATTAATGGACTGGGGATTACGCCTTTGTTTATTACTTGCTCTACCTTGTGCGTTAGGGTTGGCAATACTCGCTGAAGCATTAACGGTATCATTATTTCAATATGGTAATTTCACAGCACATGACTCATTAATGACGCAATACGCTTTAATTGCCTACTGTGTAGGGTTAACAGGCATGATTTTGGTGAAAATTTTGGCACCAGGTTTTTATTCGCGCCAAAATATTCGTACGCCAGTGAAGATTGCGATTGTCACTTTAATTTTAACCCAATTGATGAACTTAGCCTTTATTGGCCCTTTACAACATGCTGGTTTAGCCTTATCTATTGGGTTAGCGGCATGTTTTAATGCGGGCGTTCTCTATTGGCAGCTGCGTAAGCAAGATATTTTTCAGCCTTTAGCCGGCTGGAAAGGGTTCATATTTAAATTATTGATAGCGTTAATTGTAATGGGCGCTGTGCTGTTTGGTGTTTTACACTTCATGCCATCTTGGCAAGAAGGTAATATGTTGATGCGTATGCTACGTTTGATAGGCGTCGTGATTATTGGTGCTGGAAGTTATTTCGTAGCTTTATATGTACTGGGGTTCCGCCCTCGTGATTTTATGAAACGTAGTGTTGCCTAATTAATAAGCCGTCAACGACCTTAAAAGCCCAATTTTAATGAGAAAATTGGGCTTTTTTTATCTCTGTAATCTGCGTCGTTAAGGAAAAAATAACCATAGATCTGTTTCCTTCAATTTCTAGTGAGTTCTTAAATTAATGCCCATAGTAACTGAATTATTAATTTCAAAATTATTTTATGAAATTTCAATTAATTGTTTTTATTGATAAAAATAATAACCTACTCTATTTTTGGGGTACATTGACAGGGTTGTTGTTACAACAATCAAGTGATAGGGAGATATTCAATTCCTTGAATATAAAAGTGGAATCTATTGATTCCGCTTTAGTTGGGTTAAGTGATATTGCCGAATTGACAGGACTAACTTGTCAGGCAGTGGCTTTATTAAAAGATGGAGCCCGAGGGAAAGGCCATTTTCCAGCCCCCGTACAACGCTTGAATGGCGCATCGCCGTTATGGGACTTGGCGAGCGTTGCTCACTGGTTACAACAGAATAACCGGTTGTCGCATAACCCTGAACTTTATGAACAAGCAAAAACACTTTGCAAATGGAACTTAGTACTCCGTAATTGCGCGAATGAATATATCGATGAATTGCAAAAACTAACATCAAAGTTAGCAAAGCAACGCAAATAAAAACGGCTCACCGAAGTGAACCGCTAATAGGCTATTTATTGGTTTGATTACATTCTTTCAACGGTTTCAATACCTAGAGTGTCTAAGCCCGTTTTTAACGTTCTTTGGGTTAATGCAGCCAATTTCAAGCGGCTTTGGCGTTGGGCTTCGTCATCAGCTGACAAGATAGGGCAGTGCTCATAGAAACCAGAGAATAAACCGGCTAATTCATACAAATAAGCACACATAACATGAGGTGTGCCATCACGTGCAACAGTGAGAATGGTTTCTTCAAACTGTAATAAACGTGTTGCAAGTGCAATTTCACGCGGGTCTTGTAATGAAATAGGCAGAGTGAGGTCTGCGTGGGTTAAATTGGCTTTCTTGAAAATAGAGGCCACACGGGTATATGCGTATTGCATATACGGCGCGGTATTTCCTTCGAAAGCTAACATGTTGTCCCAATCGAAAATATAGTCAGTCGTTCTGTTTTTGGACAAGTCAGCGTATTTAACGGCGCCAATACCGACAACATTTGCGACATTGAGCAATTCATCTTCAGGCATATCTGGGTTTTTCTCACGGATCAGCGCTTGAGCGCGTTCAACAGCTTCATCCAGCAAGTCTGATAAACGAACGGTACCACCGGTACGAGTCTTAAACGGTTTACCATCTTTCCCTAACATCATCCCGAACATATGGTGCTCAAGCGCCATCGATTCAGGGATGTAACCTGCTTTACGGACGATGGTCCATGCTTGCATCAAATGTTGATGTTGGCGTGAGTCAATATAGTAAAGAGAACGGTCAGCGTGCAGGGTTTCGTAACGGTATTTAGCACAGGCGATATCGGTTGTTGTATACAAGAAGCCACCATCTTTTTTCTGGACGATCACGCCCATAGGTTCGCCTTCTTTATTTTTGAATTCATCAAGGAAAACAACCGTTGCGCCTTCACTCTCAACAGCTAAACCTTTAGCTTTTAAATCTGCAACAATACCCGGTAGCATGCTGTTATATAAGCTTTCACCCATCACGTCATCTTCGGTCAATGTGACATTTAAGCGGCGATAGGTTTCTTGGTTTTGTTGCATGGTGATATCAACCAATTTGCGCCACATTTGGCGGCAATATTCATCACCGGATTGCAATTTTACAACGTAGCCACGAGCACGTACTGCGAACTCTTCATCTTCGTCGTAGTGTTTTTTAGCTTCGCGATAAAACTCTTCGAGGTCAGCAAGCGCCATATCGGTGGCATCTTCATTTTGCACTTTTTCAAGGTAGGCAATTAACATGCCAAATTGCGTACCCCAATCACCGACGTGGTTGGCACGAATAACTTTATGACCAATAAATTCTTGGGTACGAGCAGCTGCATCACCAATGATGGTTGAACGCAAATGACCCACGTGCATTTGTTTCGCAACATTAGGCGCTGAATAGTCAATGACAATTGTCTCAGGCTTGACTGGTGCGACGCCTAGGCGTTGTGATGCTAATGCCTCTTCAACGTGTTTTTCAACCCACGTTGGCTCAAGGAAAATATTAATAAAGCCTGGGCCGGCAATTTCAACTTTGCTGGCAATCCCTTCCAAATCTAAGTGATTAACAAGCTGTTCAGCCAGTTGTCGCGGAGCTATCCCCATTTTTTTAGCCGCGCCCATCACTCCATTCGCTTGGTAATCACCAAACTGAGCTTTAGCGGATTGACGCACAAGTGCATCACTGTCTTCTGGAGCACCCGCTGCTAACATCGCAGCACTAATTTTATCTGAAAGAATCGCCTGAATATTCACCGAATTACCTTAAATTGCGAACCATAGTTACCACATTGTGCCATCACATGCGTATAACTAAAAGGTTGAAGAGAAAAATCGGCAGGTTTTATACCATATTTTGGGGCTCTCATGCTACAGTCTGCGCCATTGTTTAGTAGATAAGTTTTTGTAAAGAGGGGGCTTTAGATGCCACAATTTAGCAAAATTTCGCAATTACAAGATTTATGGGATGACCTACCTGTGTTTATGGGTAAATTACAACAGTTAGCGCAGGAACTGAACTTATCATTGTCATCTTTTCCGATAGATCACATCTCGGTGCGTTGCCATCATATGGCAACCGCAGAACGTTGGCATCAAGGGCTAATGGAATGCGCTGAGCTTTTATCTGACAATGTTATCAATGGTAGGCCAATTCGTTTATATGAGTTAAGAGAGCCATTAAATGTCGCGGGTCAAGAGGTATTTATTATTGAGTTGCCTTTCCCAAAAGACAAAATTTACCCGAAAGAAAGCTGGGAACATATCGAAATGGTGATTGATATTGATCCGAGTCAACTAGAAACCACAGCATTTCAGTTATTACCAGATCCTTTACCCCAAGGGTATCGTATTAAGGTAAGCCAACCCAAAGGGCAGCAAGAAAGGTTGCCAAATCCAACATTAGCAGTGTCAAATGGCGAAATAACGGTTAAATACCATCCTTTTACGCTAAAAAAGATAATTGAAAGTGAAAAATAAGTGATGCAATTAACGTTATTGATTAATAGTACAGGTTAACTTTTAGTGATGTGATATCCATCCGATAACATTTTTTAATAAATGGCATTATTAAGCGAATTGTTAACGTTTTGGATTAAAGCGTTTCATTATTTTTGGGCACATAAAGCCAGTGTTTTATTGCTCTATTTCGGAGGTCGTAATGGCAAAACTGGAAATCTGTTGTTTCGGAATTGAATGTGCCCAAGTGGCTCAAGAATATGGTGCAGATCGTATCGAACTCTGCTCTGGCGCTGCAGACGGTGGCCTGACCCCCAGTTATGGTTACCTGAAATTAGCCAAAGAGAAACTACATATTCCAGTTCATCCTATTATTCGTCCTCGCGGTGGTGATTTTTGCTATAACATTAGCGAATTTGACGTGATCCGCGAAGATTTAATTATGATTAAGGAAATGGGTTTTTCAGGTGCCGTTATCGGTATATTAGATAGCGAAGGGCGTATTGATATCAACAGAATGCATACGTTGATGGAAATAGCACAAGGGATGAATATTACCTTCCACCGCGCATTTGATATGTGCATTAATCCATTGTTAGCTTTAGAACAATTAAAAGAGCTCGGTGTTGCGCGTATTTTAACTTCTGGGCAGCAACAAAGTGCAGAGTTAGGTTTACCACTTTTAAAAGAGCTACATGAAAAAAGCCAGCAAATTAATGGGCCACAAATTATGGCGGGTGCGGGAGTACGTTTAGCCAATTTAAGTAAATTCATGGAGATTGGCTTATCTGAGGTACACAGTTCTGCAGGGAAAACGGTGCCATCAACCATGAATTACCGTAAAGTAGGGGTCACAATGGCCTCTAATAGCGAAACGGATGAATTCTCCCATTATTGTGTGGATGGCCCTACGGTAGAAGCGATGAAGGACTTTATTTCTATTACAGAAAAAGTGTTGGTTTAATTGCCGCTAGCCACAATAGGCAGCTTGACGATAGAAATTTAAATAGATTGTTATTCTCTAAGGAAAATCAATTAGTTGGTTTTCCTTGTTATTTTTCAGTCAACCAATGGCTAGTTATCATTAAAATATCAACTAAGTAAATTTATAATATTGTTTATTTGTCATTAATAGCTCAATTATTGCTTGTATTGATACACATCAATTAACCCTTGTTTTTATAAGGTTACCATCTAATTACTATAAGAATACTCAGTAATTCAATTTATAATAATTAATGAGGTAGCAATGTAATGATCAATAAAATCAGGGAAAAAGCGCTGAGTCGGAGACAGTTTATTCAAGCCTCTGCCTCTGTCGCCACGACAACGGCTATTGCCAGTTCCATCTCTCTACCTTTTTCCGCTCAAGCAACACCCACCATCACAATCCAACCAGATGAAGTCAGCGAAAAAATCAAATACAGTGCGTGCTTAGTCAATTGTGGTAGCCGCTGCCCACTCAAAGTGCATGTAAAAGATGACGTTATTACGCGCATATCGAATGAAACTATGTATGACGACACCCAATTTGGCTTACATCAAATACGCCCCTGTTTGAGAGGGCGCTCTGTTCGTTGGAAAACCTATAACCCAGACCGCTTGAAATACCCATTATTGCGTACCGGTAAACGGGGAGAAGGGAAATTTAAACGGATCAGCTGGGATGAAGCGACGACGATTGTGGCTCAAAAGCTGCGCTCAACTATTGATACTTATGGCAATGAAGCCATTTACTACCAGTATGGTTCAGGATCTACCGGTGCTAATTTGCAGGGACGTAATGCCTGCAAGCGTCTATTAAACCAACTAGGTGGGTTTCTTGATCAACATGGAACTTACTCAACAGCACAAATAAACGGTGTTATTCCATATGTCTATGGCAAGTTAGATGATTCATTACTGTCTGAAATAGCCAATAGCGATTTAGTCGTGATGTTTGGCCATAATATTGCGGAAACGCGGATGTCCGGTGGTGGTCAGTTCTACGAAACCTTAAAAGCATTAGAAAAAAGCCAAGCTAAAGTCATTATTATTGACCCGCGTCGTACTGATAGCGTAACAACGCTAGGCGCTGAATGGATCCCGATTTACCCGGGCACTGACGGAGCGCTTGTGGCTGCGATTATCCATACATTAATTAAAGAACAATTGACGGATGAGGCCTTTCTAGCGAAATACTGTGTAGGCTGGGATAGCCAGACACTTCCTGAGTCTGCGCCACAAAATGGCTCATATAAGGATTATATTTTAGGACTTGGTGATGATGGTATTGAAAAAACGCCGCAATGGGCAAGCCAAATTACAGGCGTTTCACCCACTCGTATTATTCAATTGGCTCGAGAGTTGGGTAATGCAAAAGCCGCGTGGATTTCTCAAGGCTGGGGATTGCAAAGAACCGCATCGGGAGAACAAGCGGCTCGAGCTGTGATGATGTTGCCGATTGTCACGGGGCATATTGGACGCCCAGGAACGAATGCGGGTGGATGGGGAGGCAACGTAGCGTACTCTGTGCCTGGTTTTGCTATCCCGAACCCAGTTAAAACGCAGATCCCGTGCTTTATGTGGACTGATGCGATTGCACGCGGAACCGAAATGACCGCGACAAATTCAACACTACTCGGTAAAGAGCGCCTTGAAACTAACGTGAAATTTTTATGGCACTATGCAAGTAATGTCACGGGTAATCAACATTCTGATTTGAACAAGACCCATAAAATTTTAACGGATGAGTCCCTATGTGAATTCATTTTAGTTTGGGATACGCATATGACGCCGTCGACTAAATATGCGGATTTGATCCTACCCGATGTGACCAGTGTTGAATCGAATGATTTAATTAATAATTCGTATGCAAGCGGTGCTTACCATTATGCTATTCGTCTACAAAATGCGATTACGCCATTATGGGAGTGTCGCCAATCCTATGATGTTTTAACCGATATTGCTGAAAAACTGGGGATTAAAGACCAATTTACCGAAGGTCGTACTCATGAGCAGTGGATAGAACATTGCTATAACTTGATGCGAGAAAAAAATCCCCATTTGCCAACGTTTGAAGAAACGAATGACATGGGAATTGTTGATAGAAAATTGGCGGATAGTGCTGATTATATTGCATTAAAACCATTTAGAGATTCGCCTGAAACTGCGCCATTACCAACCCCATCGGGTAAAATCGAAATCTATTCAGAAAGGCTCGCTAAGATAGCAAAAGAGTGGGAATATCCGACTGACCAACGAATTCCTGCTGTGCCTGAATATTGTGTAAATACGGAAGGTGTTGAAAATAAAGAAACTAAACAGAAATATCCGCTGCAAATGACGGGGTATCACGATAAAGGCCATGCGCATTCATCGTATTTTAATATTGCGATATTACGTGAAGCCGTGCCTCATCAATATTGGATTAACCCAATTGATGCATCGGCTCGAGGTATTCAGAGTGGCGATATGACTGAAATTTTCAATGATCGTGGACGTATGCATATTAAAGCGAAAGTGACTGAGCGTGTATTACCTGGTGTCATTGCGGTTCCGCAAGGTGCTTGGCGGGAAGTTAATGAGGAAGGGGTCGATATTGGTGGTTGTATCAATACATTAACCACACAACAACCCTCAGCTCTTGTTAAAGGGAATCCACAACATACTAACTTAGTTGACGTGAAACGTGCATAAGGAGCGACAAATGAAACAGTATGGTTTTTATTTCGACTCAACAAAATGCACAGGATGTAAAACGTGTCAGGTGAGTTGTAAAGATGAGAAAGACCTTGATTTAGGGCCTAAATTTCGTCGGGTATATGAGTTTGGTGGTGGTAGTTGGCAGCAGCAAGAGGGGATATGGCAGCAGAATATTTATAACTACTATCTATCAATTTCCTGTAATCATTGTTCTAACCCAACATGTGTTGAAGGTTGCCCAACAGGGGCGATGCATAAACGTGAGCAAGATGGGTTAGTCGTGGTAGATCAAACCATTTGTGTTGGATGCCGTTACTGCGAGTTACGCTGTCCATACGGCGCACCGCAGTATGACGAAAAGAAAAAATTGATGAGTAAATGCGATGGATGCTATGAACGTGTCGAAAAAGGGATGAAACCGGTGTGTGTTGACTCCTGTCCACAACGTGCATTGGATTTTGACGATATCAATCTTCTACGTGAGCGTCATGGCAATATTAGCGGGGTCGCCCCCATGCCAAATCCGTCTCTTACTCATCCTAACATTGTGATTAAGCCGCATAAAGATGCTAAACCTTGTGGTGAAAAGAGCGGTAAATTACAAAATCCAGCAGAGGTATAATATGCACGAACTTCCACTCGTTTTTTTCACCGTATTGGGGCAGTCAGCGGCAGGTTTATATTTGTTGGCGTATGCAAGTCGAAAACTGGGCATGTTGAGCGAAACCCAATTGCGTCATTCCAATATAGCGGCATTTGTCATTATGATCATTGCGCTAGCCATCGGTGGGCTACACGTTGGGCAGCCTCTGCGCTTCTTTAATATGCTTTTAGGTGTAGGCCGTTCACCAATGAGTAATGAAGCTTTGCTTAGTGGTATTTTTGTTGCTTTTGGGGCAGCAACTTTATTATTCACCTTGTTTATTAAAAATAAAGCGCTGAGTGAACTGTGTAATGTTGCCACGGTTATTTTTGGTTTGGCATTCGTATGGTCAATTCCTCAAGTGTATAATATTGCCACGGTAGCGAACTGGTTTACTGTTTTCACGACATTACAAATGTGGATGACACTGTTAGTGGCTGGTGGCGCATTAGCGATTTTATTCGGCTCTCTGCGCTTGGGGGCGATGGCATTTTTGATTGGCTCAATTATGATTTTTGCCACTCGTGCAGCTTATGTCGCATTTTTAGGTGAGACAGGGCCTGAAATTAGTGCCGAACAAGCAGGTTTTTGGAGCTTCCAGTTAGTCGTATTAGCGGTGATGCTGTTTGTTTATCCGGCTCTGTTGTATCGCGGAAAAAATTCATCCGTCATATTAGGTCTCGGTGCGCTAGCGGTTATTTTAGCGGAGTTATCCGGTCGAATTGCCTTTTATAATTTGTGGCAAATAACAATGTAATCGCTTGTTAATTACTATGATAATAAATGCCTATGACTTGATTGCCATAGGCATTTTATCTTTATGGCTTACGAGCAACTAAAATTGCACGTAGTGGTGCGGGGTAACCTTCGATAGTTTTAGTTTTATCATTTGGGTCTAAAAATTCAGCCAGTGAATCTGTTTTCATCCACTGTGTGCGGCGTTGCTCTTCCAAAGAGGTGACTTCTTGGTCAACAATTCGCACATCAACAAAACCACATTTTTCTAACCAAACTTTGAGCATTTTAGCGGAAGGAATAAAATAGACATTACGCATTTGGGCGTAACGGTCACCGGGGATCAAACACTGAAATTCATCCCCCTCAATAACCAGGCTCTCTAATACCAATTCGCCTTCACTCACTAATTGGTTCTTAAGTTGCCATAAATGGTCGAGCGGTGAGCGGCGGTGGTAAAGGACACCCATTGAAAATACGGTGTCAAATGCCTTCAATTCGGGCAGTTGTTCGATACCTAAAGGCAATAAGTGAGCACGTTGGTCATCACCTAATAGTTTTCTGACGGCTTCAAATTGACATAAAAATAGTTCAGTTGGGTCGATACCAACAACAAATTTGGCATCTTGCCCTAACATACGCCACATATGGTAGCCACTGCCACAACCTACATCTAAGACATAACGGTCTTTGAGTGATGAAATATGAGGTAGTACGCGATCCCATTTCCAGTCTGAGCGCCACTCAGTATCAATATTCACGCCATAGAGAGAAAAAGGGCCTTTACGCCATGGCATTAATTGTTCAAGAATATTATTCAGACGTCGCGTTTCGCCAGCAGTGAGCTCGGGTTCACGCGTTGCTGTCACGCTATTGCGTAAATCCAAATGGGTAGGCGCCATAACAGGTAGGTTATCTAGCATTTTTTCCCATGAGGAAAATCCACCGTGTAACCCTCGTTTTTTCCATTCTGAAAGTTGTGCCGGAAGCGTTTCAAGCCAATGGCTTAGAGGGCCAACTGCAATTTGTTGGTAAAAACGACCAAAATCAATCATGTCTAGGCCTCTTTAACCGCTAACAGTGAACCAAAATTAAAGCACTGGAACCAAACTTCACAGTGAGTAAAACCGACACTTTTTAAACGCGCTTTATGGGCTTCAACAGAATCTGTGAGCATCACATTTTCTAACATACTGCGTTTTTGGCTAATTTCTAATTCACTATAGCCATTCGCCCGTTTGAAGTCGTGATGCATATTGAACAATAACTCACCGATTTCCTTGTCTTCGAAGTTGAATTTCTCCGAAAGCACTAAAATACCGCCGGGTTGTAGCCCTTGATAAATCTTACTGAGTAATAATTGGCGATCTTCTGGGTTGAGAAACTGCAAGGTGAAATTGAGCACAACCATGGAAGCGTTTTCAATATTTACATCGCGAATATCGCCTTCGATAACATCAACTGGTGTGTCGGCACGATACGCATCAATATGGCGGCGGCAACGTTCAACCATTGCAGGGGAGTTATCAACAGCAATAATTTTGCTTTTTTCTACTGTAATATTACGCCTTATCGATAAGGTTGCGGCACCTAAAGAACAGCCTAAATCGTAAACATGGCTGTTGGGTTTGACAAAACGACCCGCTAGCATGCCAATCATCGTAATAATATTAGAGTACCCTGGCACGGAGCGTTGGATCATATCAGGGAATACTTCAGCAACTTTTTCATCGAATTGCCAGTCACCAAGGTTAGCGATAGGCGCAGAGAAAAGGCGGTCTTTTGAGGTTGGATCCGAATTTGACATAAGTTCTGTATTAAGCAAAAACAAAAGTAGTGGAGGATTGTATCAGAAAGGCAGTCTACTGAAAATCAATCCATAAGCAATGAAATAATAAGCGGCACATTAATAACTCGTGCCGTTACAGAGAATAAAAACTAAAGATTAAATGAAACGATCTGCAGCCAAGGTAGGTAATAGGTATTGGCGATAACCATCAGTGTCATCGCGAGGTAAGTGGCTACCATGCCGGAGCGACGATATGAGTGGTCGTGATTTTTCAAGCCGTAAGAGTGCAGTAGTCGGCCTGCAATTAAGATCAAACCACAAATATGAATCATCCATACTTGGGCGCCATTCATTTCCATTAAGAGCAATAAAATTAAAGCAATGGGAATGTATTCGATGGCATTACCATGAACGCGGATGGCGGTTTGTAATTCATAAAAACCGCCATCGCCATAGCCTATACGGTATTGGTTACGCAGCTTCACAACATTTAAGGATAATCTAAGCAGCAGTAAGGCACCCAGTACAGCATACAAAGAGCTGACCATTTTTTACTCCACCATAAAACGAATCAAACTATGAAAACACCTAAAAATATAAGTTATAGTAATGGGTATTGACAATATTTTGTGAATTGTAAATCCTAAAAAGCTGTTAGACAAATGAAATCACAACTTTTTTGAGTCAGTCTTACACACTATTTAATCAAACCTTCTTTTTTTAAGCGAGTTAAAATAGTCACCGCTGTGCTTGAGCAACGAGGTAAATCGTGAATGCTAAACCAGTCTAATTCTGCAATCTCAGCAGCGGGTTGTGGCTCCCCAGTATAGTCGGCAAAGTAACAACGAATACGGACGAGTGTTCCATCTGACTTACCGTCCGCTGGGCCAATAAATTCGCCATAAAACCGGATAGAGCCGACAATTAAGTCTAGTTTTAACTCTTCAGAAATCTCACGGCAGAGCGCTTGCTCATCACTTTCACCTTGCTCACGTTTTCCACCGGGTATATAAAATAAACTTTTGTTATGGGAACGCACCATTGCAATTTTGTGTTCGGATAAGGTGATTAACCCAAGCTTATCGATGATTTTAACACTCATAATAGGGACACTCTGTTACTTATCGATGCTTAAAGAATTATGGTTATAAGAGAGTCATTAAGTAAATTGATAAAATTACTTAATGACTTAAACTATATTGTTTGAAATTTATTTTTTATCAACGATTTTTACCAGCTCGTAACGAATACTAGGTGCATCAGCGGGTGGGTTTGGTACATCGAATTGCTTCACTTGCAAGGTGTAAGTGTAGCCAGGTTGGTATTCGAAACCTTGAATTGAGCTATAAAAAAGTTGCCAATCATCATTTGGATTTTCTTTCACTTTCATACACTTCATTGGGGCGACACCCATGCAATCAGCAAGTGAAGAATCAACATAAAACGTTTTTGTATTATCAGTCTCTGCGGGGTTCATATTTTGGCATCCTGCAAGTAATACGAACATGGAAGTAGCGAGTAATAATTTTTTCATTGGCAATCCTTAAATAGCAGATGATGATGAATTCAGCGTGTATCTATAGATTGCGATTATAGCAAACTGAAAAAGGTAACGATTCCGAAATAGAAATATTCATGATTAAAGCGATATTTATTAACCAATAATTGAATTGGAATACATTAAGTGGTGATATTTCACTCAAAAAGGTATCGAACTAATAAAATAAACCTTTGCTGCAATATGTACATGGTGCAGATAGTCCCTTAAAATTGATAGGGTCATCGTGATAGACGTCTATCTCGTTATTCAATTTTATTGTTGTTGATTAGAAAAACAATAATTGATGAAAATATGATTAAAAACAAAATGGTTTACGCGTTATGTAGAATACGTAACTATTTGTCTAACAGAATTTCCTGTATAATGTCTGCCTTTTTGACATTCTGAATTTTCAGCCCGTGTTTCGCAGATAAATAGGGTTCAGCAAAATGCCAAAATCCCGCAGCAAGCAAAAGCACAACAGCTGAGTAAAAGGATATTGTATGCGTACTAATTATTGTGGGCAGTTAAACATCGCTCACGAAGGCCAAAAAGTCACTCTTAGTGGATGGGTAAACCGCCGTCGCGACTTAGGTGGTTTGATTTTTATCGATATGCGTGACCGTGAAGGGATCGTGCAAGTTTTCTTCGACCCCGATCGTAAAGACATATTTGAAAAAGCGTCAGAACTGCGCAATGAGTTCTGTATCCAAATCACAGGGACTGTACGCGCACGTCCAGATAGCCAAAAAAATAAAGATATGGCAACGGGCGAAATTGAAGTTTTTGCTGAAGAGCTGAATGTTTTCAATAAATCAGAGCCGCTTCCATTAGATAGCAACCAAACGAATACAGAAGAGCGTCGTTTAAAATATCGCTATTTAGATTTGCGCCGCCCAGAGATGTCTGAGCGTCTGCGCACACGTGCCAAAATCACCAGCTTTGTTCGTAACTTTATGGATAACGAAGGGTTTTTGGACGTTGAAACGCCAATGCTAACCAAAGCAACACCAGAAGGTGCTCGTGACTATTTAGTGCCAAGTCGTGTTCATAAAGGTAAATTCTACGCATTACCGCAATCACCACAACTGTTTAAACAATTGTTGATGATGTCAGGCTTTGACCGTTATTATCAAATCGTAAAATGCTTCCGCGATGAAGATTTACGTGCAGACCGCCAACCTGAATTTACTCAAATCGACGTTGAAACTTCATTCATGACCGCAGAACAAGTGCGTGAAATCATGGAACGCATGATCCGTAACTTATGGTTAGAGGTTAAAGGCGTTGATTTAGGCAATTTCCCCATCATGACCTTTGCGGAAGCTATGCGTCGTTATGGTTCAGATAAACCAGACTTGCGTAACCCGATGGAGCTGGTGGATGTTGCTGATATCGTTAAAGATGTTGAGTTCGCGGTGTTCTCAGGTCCAGCGAACGATCCGAAAGGCCGTGTCGCAGCGCTGAAAGTGCCCGGCGGCGCAGCAATGACCCGTAAGCAAATCGACGAATATGGTCAATTTGTTGGTATTTATGGCGCAAAAGGCTTAGCTTGGATGAAAGTCAATGATCGCGCTAAAGGCCTTGAAGGTATTCAAAGCCCGGTCGCAAAATTCTTGAATGAAAACGTGATTAACCAGTTACTAGACCGTACTGGCGCAGTTGATGGCGATATCTTGTTATTTGGTGCGGGTGCGAAAAATGTGGTGACCGACTCTATGGGCGCATTGCGCTTGAAAGTTGGCCGTGACTTTGAAATCACTAATTTGAATAGCTGGCAGCCACTATGGGTGATTGATTTCCCTATGTTCGAAGAAGATGGCGAAGGCGGCTTAACGGCGATGCACCATCCATTTACATCACCTAAAGACTTCACACCAGAAGAGTTAGCAAGCAAGCCTGAAGAAGCCGTTGCTAATGCGTATGATATGGTCATCAATGGTTACGAAGTTGGTGGTGGTTCAGTCCGTATTCACCGCAACGAAATGCAACAAACCGTATTTAGTATTTTAGGTATTAATGAAGAAGATCAACGTGAGAAATTTGGCTTCTTATTAGATGCGTTGAAATATGGCACCCCACCACACGCAGGTTTAGCATTTGGTCTTGACCGTTTAGTCATGTTGTTAACAGGAACGGATAACATTCGTGATGTTATTGCCTTCCCGAAAACAACAGCGGCAGCTTGCTTAATGACGAATGCACCGAGCCATGCGAATCCAGATGCACTAACGGAACTCGCTATCGCGGTGGTTGCGAAAGACGAAGAGTAAGTTCAATGAAAAAATATAAGCGCCCGGAATCTGTATTAGTCATTATTGTGGCTCAAAGTAGTGGACGGGTGCTTATGTTACGACGTAAAGACGACCCAAACTTCTGGCAATCAGTGACTGGCAGTTTGGAGCCTGATGAAAAGCCGTATGAAACGGCGTGTCGTGAAATTAAAGAAGAAACCGGTTTTGAGGTTGAACAAAACCAGCTACAAGATTTGTCGCACAGTATCATCTTTGAAATTTTCCCGCATTTCAGGCATCGTTATGCACCTGATGTTACGCATTGCAAAGAACATTGGTTTAAAATGGTGCAAAGTGAAGAAAAAATGCCATTACTGACGGAACACAGTGAATTTCGTTGGCTAGCCCCCGATGAAGCAGCGAGCTTAACGAAATCCTGGAGCAACAGTCAGGCTATTTTAGAATTTGCTGTTTAATTATTTATTGACGTTTTTTGGAGATATTTCATGGCAGGTCATAGTAAATGGGCCAACACCAAACACCGTAAAGCGGCACAAGATGCTAAACGCGGTAAAATTTTCACTAAAATTATCCGTGAATTAGTGACTGCAGCTCGTTTAGGCGGTGGTGATCCCGCAACTAACCCGCGTTTACGTGCGGCTATAGATAAAGCATTATCTAACAACATGACCCGTGACACCTTAAACCGTGCTATCGCACGTGGTGTTGGTAATGATGAAAATGATAATATGGAAACCATCATTTATGAAGGTTATGGCCCAGGCGGAACGGCTGTTATGGTTGAATGCTTAAGTGATAACCGTAACCGTACTGTTTCTGAAGTGCGCCACGCATTCACTAAAACGGGTGGTAATTTAGGTACAGACGGTTCCGTTTCTTACTTATTCACTAAACGTGGCGTGATCACTTATGCACCAGGCGTTGATGAAGATGCCATAATGGAAGCGGCATTAGAAGCAGGCGCTGATGATGTTGAAACTTATGATGATGGTGCAATCGATGTTTACACAACGCCAGAAACGTTTGGTGAAGTGAAAGATGCATTAGATGCTGCGGGTTTCACCAGTGACGCTGCAGAAGTATCGATGATCCCATCGACTAAAGCGGAGTTAGATGCAGAAACGGCACCTAAATTATTACGCCTTATTGATATGTTAGAAGATTCAGATGACGTACAGGAAGTTTACCACAATGGTGACATTTCTGACGAAGTCGCTGCCACACTGTAAGTCGTGAGGCACTAAATGGCGGCATAGTCATTTAGTATAATCCGCGTAGAGAAAGCGGGCTGGCGCAGCCTGTTTTCTCTAACGCCTTCGATGCTTTCCTTCCTTTTATTCGCTATACTTGGCTAAGTATCAGTGCCATAACTCGCCTTTATTATCACTATTCTGAATGTTTGATTTGATATTCAAATAGCTATTTAATTGAAATTGATAGTATTATGAAGCTTATTAGAACAACATGGTTAATATAAAGAGGCATAAGTAAATTTATATGGCGATTATTTTAGGTATTGACCCTGGCTCTCGCGTTACGGGATACGGTGTTATTCGCCAACAAGGCCGGCAACTACTGTATTTAGGTAGTGGATGTATTCGTACCCAAGTTGATGATTTACCAAGTCGTCTGCAACGAATTTATGCGGGTGTCTCGGAAATTATCACCCAATATCAACCTGATGTGTTATCTATTGAACAAGTTTTCATGGCGAAGAATGCGGATTCTGCATTAAAACTCGGTCAAGCTCGAGGAGTTGCAATTGTTGCGGCTGCAAACATGAATATCCCCGTATTTGAATATGCAGCTCGTCAGGTCAAACAAACGGTGGTAGGCACAGGAGCCGCAGATAAAAGCCAAGTACAACATATGGTTAAATCGATTCTGAAGTTGTCAGCGAGTCCACAATCTGATGCGGCAGATGCTCTGGCAATTGCGATTACACATTGCCACTTCAATCAAAACCTTTTAAAAGTTGGCGATCCACGGTTAGTTTTAACGCGTGGTCGTTTAAGATAGCGAGTTTATCTTAAACAGAATCGCTTATTAATAAATAGCGTGCAACTGGATATGCATCCAGCATTTTTTGTGGTATAAACAACGGTATTAATGATAATAAACCAACCTGTTCAGGGTTTAGAGAGCAATAGAGGGCTTCAATGTGATAGGTCGTTTACGTGGTATTGTTTTAGAAAAGCAACCTCCAATCGTATTATTAGAGCTACAAGGTGTCGGTTATGAAGTCCATATGCCGATGACTTGTTTCTATGAATTACCCGAAATTGGTCAAGAAGCGATTGTTTTTACACATTTTGTTGTACGTGAAGATGCCCAATTATTATATGGCTTTAACGATAAGCAAGAAAGGGCGCTATTTAAAGAGCTGATCAAAGTTAATGGGGTTGGCCCAAAATTAGCGCTAGCAATATTATCTGGAATGTCTGCTCAACAATTTGTTTCTGCGATTGAGCAAGAAGCTATTGCATCACTGGTCAAATTACCTGGAATTGGTAAGAAAACGGCAGAACGTTTAGTGGTCGAAATGAAAGACCGCTTCAAAGGCTTAAATGGCGATTTATTTAATCAAAATAGCGACATTAACCTGCCAAGTGTTAACAGCAAAGTGCCAAGCATGGCAGATATTGAGGCGGAAGCCGCTGCTGCATTGATTGCTTTAGGCTATAAACCACAAGAAGCAAGCCGTATGGTGAGTAAAGTCGCAAAACCGGATAGTGACTCTGAAACATTGATCCGTGATGCCCTTCGTGCCGCACTTTGATTGAGAGACGTTGAATATGATTGAAGCTGATCGCCTAATAACGGCTGAAGTATTACAGTCAGATGAAGAAGCTATTGACCGTGCGATCAGGCCAAAGCTATTGAATGAATACATTGGTCAGCCTCAAGTTAAAGGCCAAATGGAAATCTTTATTCAGGCAGCTAAGATGCGAGGCGATGCACTTGATCATTTGCTAATCTTTGGCCCACCTGGGCTAGGTAAAACAACGTTGGCAGGGATCGTTGCGAATGAACTCGGTGTTAATCTACGCACAACTTCAGGGCCTGTATTAGAAAAAGCTGGCGATTTAGCGGCTATGTTAACTAATCTAGAACCCCATGATGTCTTATTTATTGATGAAATCCATCGATTATCTCCAGTTGTTGAGGAAATACTTTATCCCGCAATGGAAGATTACCAACTAGATATCATGATAGGTGAAGGGCCTGCTGCGCGCTCTATTAAAATTGATCTTCCCCCTTTCACATTAATTGGTGCAACGACCCGGGCAGGGTCACTCACATCGCCATTACGTGACCGCTTTGGTATTGTGCAACGCCTAGAATTTTATCAGGTCGATGATTTACAACATATTGTCAAACGTAGCGCCCAATATATGGGGCTAGATATCACCGAAGAAGGTGCGTTACAAGTTGCTATGCGATCGAGGGGGACACCACGTATTACCAACCGCTTGTTACGTCGTGTACGGGATTTCGCTCAAGTAAAAGGTGATGGCTCAATTGATGAGCTAATTGCTAATCAAGCATTAGACATGTTAAATGTTGATGCGGCAGGCTTTGATTATTTAGACCGTAAACTATTAGTGGCAATTATTGATAAATTTATGGGCGGTCCTGTTGGTGTTGATAACCTTGCAGCTGCCATCGGGGAAGAGCGTGAAACCATAGAAGATGTTTTAGAACCTTATCTTATCCAGCAAGGTTTTATTCAGCGTACCCCTAGAGGCCGAATGGCGACGGTTCATGCATATAACCACTTTGGTTTAACCCCTAAAGAAATTTAATTATATTAAATAAAAATGGCCCCAACATTGAAAGCAATGTTGGGGCCATTTGCATCAAAAATTGTATGTAACAACTGAAATTATGTAGCTCATGGCTTAAATTAATTTTTCACTTTTATTACTAAGCTAAATACGAACAGAATAGCGGATACCAACACCACAGACGGCCCTGCAGGAGTATCGTAAAAAGCCGAGAATGCTAACCCGCCAGTCACTGCGATCATACCAATTAAAACAGCGATAAAAGCCATTTGTTCAGGTGTGCGAGCAAAACGTCGCGCTGTTGCCGCTGGAATAATCAATAAAGACGTAATAATTAACGCCCCGACAAATTTCATTGCAATACCAATTGTTAGTGCGGTAACTAACATCAGTAATAAGCGTAGCCTTTGAATATTAATCCCATCAACAAAAGCCAGTTCAGGGCTAACCGTTATCGACAAAAGTGCCCGCCAACGATAAAAAAGCAACCCGCAAACGACAATAACGCCAATAAAAATCGTTATAATATCCTCATAGCTGACTGAAAGTAAGTCACCAAACAAATAAGCCATTAGGTCAACTCGGACATTAGCCATTAAGCTCACAACAACTAAGCCTAGAGAAAGTGAACTGTGCGCCATAATACCCAGTAGCGTATCAACGGCAAGTTGTGGCCGTTTTTCTAGCCAAACTAAAATTAAGGCCAATAACAATGTGACAGCAATAATGGCATAGAATGGGTTGATATTTAATAGAAGCCCAAATGCGACACCTAGCAATGAAGCATGGGCGAGTGTATCGCCAAAGTAGGACATACGGCGCCACACAACAAAAGAGCCTAGAGGACCTGCCGCAATGGCAAGTAGCATACCTGCTATCCAGCCGGGTAATAGTAACTCAATCATGTTTGCAGTCCTTGCTGTGTTGGTGACCAACAATAATATTGCCTTCTAAATCGTGTTGATGATTATGTTGATGGCGGTATACACCGAGTTGTTGAGCACCGCGATAACCAAACATTGCCACAAACTCAGGGTGGTTTGAAACAACGTCTGGTGCGCCAGAACAGCATATATGGCCATTAATGCAAAGTACTTTATCTGTTTTTGCCATTACGAGATGTAAGTCATGGGAAACCATTAATACTGCACAATTTAGTTCTGTTCTTAACTGATTGATTAAGTCGTAGAGAGCAACTTGACCGGTGATATCAACCCCTTGAGCAGGTTCGTCAAGTACTAGCAGGTCAGGTTTATTGAGTAGGGCACGAGCGAGTAAAACGCGCTGAGTCTCACCGCCTGATAATTTTTGCATCGGTTGTTCGAGTAAATGCGTCGCCTTGACCCTCTCGAGGGCAGGCAACAAATGCTCTTTACGGACACCAAGCTTTAATAACATAAAGCGTTTAACCGTCAAAGGGAGCGTCGTATCTAAGTGAAGTTTTTGTGGAACATAACCAATAGCGAGAGAAGAAGGACGCGTAATGGTACCTGATGTAGGGGCAAGTAGCCCAAGTACAACACGTACAATTGTTGATTTTCCAGCGCCATTTGGGCCTAAAAGGGTGACGATATCACCTTTATTCAGTTCAAAGGTAACATCGTTAAGAACCTGTTTTTCGCCAAATGAAACAGAAATTTTATTTAAAGTCAGTAATGGTTGCATATGAAAAACATCTTGCAGAATTCATGTTGTGTTATATTATAACATTTCAAAGTTAAAATCACGGAAAAAGACTGCTATGATACATAAATCGAAAAACATTGCCTGCAAATTTCTTTTCGGGGCGGTGGCGAGCTCAGTATTAAGTGCAACTATGGTATCAACTGCTAATGCAGATGTTGTAACGTCAATTCGCCCACTGGCCTTTATTGCCGCGGGTATTGCTGACGGTGTCACTGAGACGCAAGTTTTATTACCAGATGGTGCTTCGCCTCACGATTATGCACTTAAACCTTCTGATTTGAAAAAAATTAAACAGGCTGATTTATTTGTGTGGGTAGGGCCTGATATGGAAATGTTTTTACAAAAGCCAATCAATACATTACCACAGAATAAACGCCTAGCATTGGCTGAGCAGAAAAACATTAAGCCACTACTTATGGCGGAGTCACATGAAGATGAACACGACCATGAACATGGAGATGAAGCTAACCATGACAGGGATCACGAACATCATCATCATGGTGAGTATAATATGCACGTTTGGTTATCACCAGAGATCGCAAATTTTGCTGCGCAAGACATTTATGGACGCTTAGTAGAGCTTTATCCTGACCAAAAAGATAAGCTAGACGTAAACCTTCGTAAATTCAAAGAAAATATGGCGCAAAATGATCAGAAAATTGCTAAGATTTTGCAGCCAGCTAGAAACAAGGGTTATTTCGTTTTTCACGATGCTTATGGCTACTTTGAAAAACACTATCAACTCGCTCCTTTAGGGCATTTTACGATAAACCCAGAAATACAGCCAGGCGCGCAAAAATTACATCAAATACGAACACAATTGGTTGAGCATAAAGCGCAATGTGTTTTTGCTGAGCCACAATTCAGGCCTGCTGTGATTGAAAGTGTAGCACGTAATACGGGGGTGAAAATGGGAACTCTCGACCCATTAGGGATTGGGCTGGCTATAGGGCCGGATAGCTACATGAAGTTTTTGACTCAATTATCAGAGCAATACGCCAGCTGCCTGGATTAAAAATAGAAGGAATTGTTTAAGTGCAGCAAATGGCCAAGAGTCTGGTTCAGGTATATGGTAGCCTGTCTAGAACACATAAGATTGTATTAAGTGCGCTCACTGTAGCGACTATGGCCGTCGCAGTTTGGCGGCCAGTTCATATACCAACGACGACTGAAAATGATGGAACACCAGATACCATCATTCCACTTTCATTATTACCTGCAAGTGATGCAACCGACGATATAATTCAAGATAGTAGTGAGCAGCTGCCTGATGAAGGCCTCGCTGATACTGACGCTGAAGCCGCAGAGACAGGTGGGGCTGCAGCCCCTCTTGCTCATGAATATGTTGTTGCAAGTGGTGACAATTTAACGACTATCTTAACTCAATTCGGTATTGAAGCGGGTGATGTTGCAACGCTATCCAATCAACATAAGTCGCTGAGAAACCTGAAAATAGGCCAATCTTTAAATTGGTCGTTAACTGATCAAGGTGAATTAGAATCATTGACATGGGAAGTTTCTCGCCGTGAGACCCGTGTATTTACCCGTGTTGGAACGACTAACAAATTTGAAGAAGCCAAACAAATTCGCGAAGGTGAGTGGACTAACAGTGTTTTAAAGGGCACGGTTGACGGTTCATTTGCACAAAGTACAAATAAAGCTGGCTTAACACGCAGTGAAGGCCGTGAGGTAATTAAAGCCTTGCAATGGCAAGTTGATTTTAAAAAATTGAAAAAAGGCGATAAATTCAGTGTGTTAATGAGTAGGGAAATGCTGAATGGCCGTAGTGAACAGAGCCAACTCATTGGTGTTCGTTTACAAACAAATGGAAAAAGCTATTACGCTTTTCGCGCTGAAGATGGGCGATATTATGATAGCGAAGGGAATGGCTTAGAGCGTGGTTTCTTACGATTTCCAACCGCTAAACAATTTAGAGTTTCTTCACAATTCAACCCTCGACGAGTTAACCCAGTCACTGGGCGTGTAGCACCACATAAAGGTGTGGATTTCGCAATGCCAGTCGGCACGCCAGTACTTGCAGTAGGTGATGGTGAGGTCATTGTTTCAAAATACAGTGGTGCAGCAGGTAACTTTATTGCGATCCGCCATGGGCGTCAATATACCACGCGTTACATGCACTTACGCCAGTTATTGGTTAAGCCAGGTCAAAAGGTTAAGCGCGGTGATCGAATTGCACTATCGGGCAATACTGGGCGTTCGACTGGGCCTCATCTACATTTTGAAATGTGGGTCAATCAACAAGCGGTAAACCCACTCACTGCGAAATTACCTCGTTCTGGTGGTTTGACAGGGAAAGAGCGTAAGGAATACTTAGCGCTAGTAAAAGAAACGAAACCACAACTTAAACTACAGTAACTTAAGTTTCCATTTATATCGCTGGCAGGTACTTGTATCTGCCAGTTTTCTTTGTAATGCTCCCATAAACTATTATAAGCTATAGAAATATGGCTATTATTCACTTGAGTACAGCATGAATAAAGATCAAGACACTGATAGTAAAAAAGGCTATGTGCCAACGTTTCACCGCTCTTACCTTTTACCTAGATATTGGGGAGTGTGGTTAGGGGCTGGTATTTTAGCAGGATTAGCTTTCATTCCAGTTAAAGTCCGTGACCCTTTATTGGCTAAAATAGGGAAATGGGTGGGGCGACTCGCAAAAAGTGGTCGTCGTCGCGCTAAAATTAACTTACTTTACTGCTTTCCTGAATTGACAGAACATCAACGAGAAGAATTAGTTGATCGAATGTTTGAAACTGCACCACAGTCCTTTGTTATGTTGGCAGAGCTATGTCTTCGTGGAGCGAACAAAACGCTAGCTAGAACGCATTGGCATAATCAAGAAGTTATAGAACGTTTAAAGCAACAGCAAAGTAATGTTATTTTTATGGTACCACATGGGTGGGGCGTTGATATCCCTGCGATGTTATTAGCAGCCAAAGGCCAGCAAATGGCTGCCATGTTTCATCACCAAAAAAACCCCGTTGCAGATTATTTATGGAATAAAGCAAGATACCATTTTGGGGGGCGCTTACATTCAAGAGAGGCGGGGATTAAGCCTTTCATTGCTTCTGTTAGGCAAGGCTATTGGGGGTTTTACTTGCCTGACCAAGATCATGGTGAAGAGCATAGTGAATTTGTTGATTTTTTTGGCACATATAAAGCAACTTTACCTGCAATCGGTCGGCTAATGAAGGTATGTAAAGCGAAAATTGTGCCACTATTTCCTGTTTATGACCATAAAACGCATCAACTGCATATTTATATCCGTGAACCGATGGATGATATCGATGGAAAGGATGATAAATATATAGCACGAAGAATGAATGAGGAGCTGGAGTATCTGGTTGCTCCGAACTTAGAACAGTACACATGGATATTAAAATTATTGAAAACGCGAAAAGAGGGAGAAATAGAACCTTATCAGCGAAAAGATCTCTATCGTTAGTGCACTTAAATACAGAATCAATTTTAAACCATTACTTTTTAGTAATGGTTTTTTTATCTAAATGTGTACATTTATAGAAATACCTCTTTGAAAGTCAATGATTTTAAAAATGGTGTACGATTATCCGTAATAGAAATTTAGAGTAATATATTAATAATTGATAGTGATTTCATTCCTCTTTAGATATGTCACTAACTTTTTGTAAAGTAGTGATAAAAGTAAGTAGCGTATATTTTTTATTTATTTAGCAGTAATCATAAAAATAAAGCACTCATATTAAAAATAATTCTTTACCTATCAAAAAAAAATAACGTAAACACGCTTAAAAATATGAACAAATACCAATCATTATGTATAATCACTTATTGGTGACGTATAAAATATGTTTCGATATTTTGATTACATAATAAAAGTAACTCCCAGATGAATACTTGGAGGCTTAATGGAAAAAACTCGAACTACGTTAGACCAATGGGTAACTTTACAGGCGGTAGTTGATTATGGTGGTTTTGCTCAAGCTGCTGAAATTTTGCATAGGACGCAATCATCAATTAGTTATACCATCAGTAAATTAGAGCAAACATTGGAAATTGAAATATTTTTTTTAGAAAAACGCCGTGCAGTATTAACTAAACAAGGAGAACAACTATTAGCGTTATCGAGAGAGGTAATAGATAAAGCTATTTCACTAGAAGAAGTTGCTAAGTCATTCAACCATGAACGAAATAATAAAATAAATATTGTTATAGATTCCCTATACCAAAGTGATGAAATACTCGAAAAAGTTGGCGTTCTAAGCCGCTACAGAAAAGACTATAATCTTGATTTTCATCAGCTTTCACTAGCCAAGTCAGATATATTTACACTTGAAAATTATGATTTACTAATTACTCATCATTACATTGAATCGTTAAACCCCATATTTCTTGAACAAGTTGAAGCTATATTTGTAACCCATCCAAATCATGAACTCCAACATTGCGTAGTTGATAATGTATTGGAATTAATGAAAAAAATGACGTTAATTTCGTTGGGGACTACAGATATAGATAGGGCAAGAAGCATTCAAACCATCCATGTTTCTAATGTGGCATTAGCTATTAAATTAACTGAAAACTCCCTCGGGTATTTATGGTTACCTAAAAATTTAATCCAGAAAGAATTGAATAATAACTCATTAAGAGAGCTAAAAACACCAAATAAAAAATCATTCTATAGTTTTTATATGTATGTTAATAAAAACTCGATGGCGAATGAAATTTTAAAATATTATCTAATTGATGATGAAAAAGGTAAATGAATGCTGGAGATAAATATAAATATTTTAGATGTAATTTAAAAAGATTCAATGTATCCATGTGTTAACTTAATTAAAAGTAAATGATATATTTTCCTCGCTCACCAGAGTGAGTAAGCTATTTATTCATAAAGCAATGATTAATTATTAAAGAACTATATTATAGGAACTATTATGAGTATTCTAAAAAAATCCCTAACAGTAATAGGGATTGCTTTAGCTGTTACATCTGCGCCAATTGTATTTGCTTCAGGTACAATTAACTTTACTGGGGAAATAACTGACATAGCTTGTACAGTTGATAGCAACTCCAAAAATTTAAATGTTGACCTTGGAAAGGTATCTGTAAAGAGTTTAGCCACGCAAGGTGAAGTGGCAGGTTTAAAAGATTTCACGATTAAACTTGTAGATTGTCCAGCAAATTCCAAAGTAACTGTACAATTTAGTGGTACACGTGATACTTCAGACCGTGATATTCTTGCCATTAACCAAGCTGCTGGTGTTGCAAATAATGTCGGTATAGCCTTATTTGAAAAAGATGCAACAACACAAATAAAATTATTTGAAAATTCAAAACAGGTTGAACTCAATGGTTCAACAGTAGATTTAGATTACGTTGCTCGCTATAAAGCGACAGGCGTAGCCACTGCGGGTCCTGTTAATAGCAGTGCAGTATATAGCATTCAATACCATTAATTAGTGGAGGGTGACAATGTTTGCCCTCCTTCTAGCATCAATATTATGGTTATTTTTATGAGAAAAATATTTTTTTCAATCTGTATATGTTTACTTTCTATTTCTAATATCTCTAAAGCATCAGGCATTAGTGTCGGTGGAACACGTTTTGTCTATGAAGAAAATAAACGTGAAATTGATATTCCGATTTTTAATAGCGATAAAGAGAAGCCTTTTTTAATTCAAAGCTGGGTTTCTCTCTTTGAAGGTGAGGGGAAAGCGCCATTTATTGCGACTCCACCATTATTTCGCATTGAACCAAATACACATGGTTCAGCTAGGATTTCATACATAGGTGAATCTATTGGCTCAAATATAGAGAAAATTTATTTACTGAATATTAAATCAATACCACCGAAAGATGATAGTATTGAAAATGAATTACAGATAATTATAAACTCACAATTTAAACTATTTTTAAGGTCGAAAGATATAGCGTCTTTTGATTTTGAGAAGGTTTTTTTAGTTGAGAAGCCAGATGGAATTATGATTGATAACCGAACCCCATACCATTTGTCAATAAAAAATATAATTGCTAATGGTGAGATTGTTGATGGCGCCAGATTAATATATCCATTTAAAAATGATTATATTCTTAAGAAAAAAATGAGTAAGGGTAATTCAATAGTTGTTGAGTTTATTAATGACTATGGGGCTCTCATAGAGAAAAAACTAATTAAAAGTATCTAAAATGTCAGCTTTCCATATCAAGAGTCGGCTTATCTATACTGAAGTTTTCACTGCGGTCAGTATTATATTATATGCGAGCAATATAATTGCTGAGGATATGTTTGATATTAATGCGATTAATACTGGAATTGAAAATCAAATTGCTGATGTAAATAGTTTAGGCTATCTATCTTCTGCAGGAGGACAATTACCTGGTGATTATTTTGTTGATATTTACATCAATGATAAACTGGTTGATAATAAAACAATTACATTTGTATTTGATAATAAAACTAAAAAATTACGTCCTAAGATAACAAAAAAAATGCTGTTAGAATGGGGCGTGAAGAATTCTGCGAGTGAAAGGTTTTCATCAAGTGTAGAAAATGAATATTTAAGAAATATCGAACAAGTTATTCCTAGTGCTAACTATCAATACAAATTTGAAATGAAAAAATTGCTAATAAGCATTCCACAAATTGGACTAAAAAAGACAAGTCGGGGTTACGTTGAAGTAAATGAATGGGACGATGGAATTAATGCAGTATTTGTTAATTACACAGCAAGGTTTAATCAGTATTGGTATCAAGATAGGGACAACAGAGATAACTTATTTTTAGGATTAAGAAGTGGTATCAATATAAATGCTTGGCGTTTACGTAACTATAGTACATATAAAAAAATAAAAAATGAAAAAAATTGGAATCATTTACAAACTTATATAGAACGTGATATTAGACGTTTAAATAGTCGATTAACCATAGGGGAAACATCTTCAGATAACGGTGTGATGGAAAGTAACCCTTATCGTGGGGTGAGATTAGCATCTGATGAAAGTATGCTACCTCAAAGTGAAAGGGGCTTTGCACCAACAGTGAAGGGTATTGCTCAATCAAATGCGATTGTCACGATCAGACAAAATAGTCATATAATTTATCAAACAACAGTACCGCCGGGCGAATTTTCGATTAATGATTTATATCCAACGTCATTCAGTGGTGACCTTGACGTCACTATAGAAGAAACTAATGGGATAGTCAGGTCGTTTATTCAGCCATTTTCAGCAGCACCGTTGATGCAAAGAGCAGGCGCGTTAAAATATAGTGTGGATATTGGTAAATATAATGTTGATAGTGCACGGCGTAAGCCTAATTTTACACAAGTATCAGCAGCTTATGGGTTACCATGCAATTTATCTGTTTATGGCGGTTTTTTAGTTTCTCAAGACTATCAAGCATACACAATAGGTACCGGAGTCAATTTGGGTAATATGGGGGCAATATCGACAGATATTACACAAGCATCGACAAAATTGATTGATAAAAATAAGGTAGAAGGGCAATCGTATCGGGTTCAATATTCGAAATATATTTCTGATACAGGAACTTCTTTTTCTTTAGCCGCATACCGTTATTCAACGAGGAATTATTATGATTTTTCTGATTCGAATAATTATTTTTATCATATAGGGCGAAAAAAACAACAGTTTCAGGCGTCAGTTTCTCAATCATTTAATGGAATAGGTTATTTATCGGTGAATGGTTATCAGCAATATTATTGGGATAAACATGGTTCTGATACAAATTTAACTGTGAGTTTTAGCTCTAATTATAATTCGATGAATTACAGTATTGCTTATTCTTATACTAAACAAGAATACTCAAAAACAAATGATCAAATGATGTCATTGAATTTAAATATTCCTTTTTATTTAGGAAGAAATAATAATTGGGCCAATTATAGCTATAACACCAGTAAAAATGGTGACTCTATTAGTTCATTAAGCTTTAATGGTACGCAGTTAGAAGATAACAATTTACAATATGACCTAACACAGCGTTATAACCATAATCGTGATGAATACAGCAACTCGGTCAGTACAAACTATATCGTTTCATCGGGGGAATACAGCGCAGGTTATAACAATGACCCTAAATATCACTCTATCGACCTTGGTGCTACAGGGGCGCTATTATTGCATTCTGGTGGAATAACGACCTCACGTACGATATATGATTCAGCAGTACTCATAAAGGCAGAAAATATTGATAATTTAAAAGTAAATAATGCACAGTCACTTTATACGAATTCGTCAGGTTTTGCAGTAATTCCTACTGTTACTCGCTATGAACGAAATAAAATTAGTGTCGATACTGCAACATTAAGTGGTCACAATGATATTGCTATCAATACAGCGACAGTTGTGCCTACCAAAGGCGCAATTGTATTAGCCAATTTTCAAGCAAAACGTGGCGCTAGAGTACTATTAAAACTGGAACATGCAAGCAAACCGATTGCATTTGGTACACAAGTTTCTGTTATAGAAAATGAAAAGCACGTGACAGGAGGTATTGTTGCAAATGGTGGCGAAGTTTATTTAAGTGGCGTCCCAGAGAAAAGTGTCATCATTGTGAAATGGGGGAATAACCATAATCAGCAGTGTAAAGTTCCACTTTTACTTTCATTAAAAAATGAAAAAATTCAGATTATAAAACGAACTTGTGAATAGGAGTCGTCATGAAGAATTTAGGATTAAAAATCGGCATTTCGTTACTTTTATATTTATATTCACAATTCGGAATTGCAGAATTTAGAGCTGAATTTACCAATCAAACTGTTTATTCGAATAAAACACTTTATGTCTCACGGACATCACCTGTCGGTACATTCATTGGTTCTGTTGATTTAGGAACCCATTCATCATGGGTGTGGTGGAATGTGACAGGTAATACAGAAGTTGGAATATATTTATTAAGAGGATTAGGAAGCTCAAAGCATATTTCTGGTGTAGGTTCTGTCAGAGAAGTGGATAGCTCAGGTGTGGGTTATGCTTTACATGGTACAGTATTAAGCCCTTGTTCTGGTTCTGCGTATGTAGATGGAGTAAACACGAAAGATGGAAATATGAGTAATAGGATAATCTGTGGGTCTAATGCATCTTCAGCGTTGTATGCGGTAAAGCTAAGGGCGGATTTTTATAAACTGAGTAATTATGTTAAAAGCCAAACTTTACCAACAACTAATGCTGCAATGCTAATTTTATTTCATAATGGTTTTATTACTACAGATTTATATGGCAAAGGTGAACCAATAGTCAATATGGGGCCAATTAATATTATTTCGAGTGGTTGCGAGGTTAAAAATAAGTCAATAGATATATTCTTCGGTAAAGTCAGCAAATCGTCATTTACGGGTGTTGGCTCAACGAGTCCAGAGAGTAAGCAAAATATTCAAATTCAATTAGATTGTGACCCGATATCACCCATAAAAATGACGTTTATTGGAACTCAAGATACAAGCCAAACACCAGGGACAATCGCACTGAATAATTTAACTGATGAAAATACAGCGAAGGGTTATGGGATCCAAATAAAATACAACGGCCTACCAATAAAGCTTAATCAGTTAATGCCTATCGTTGAAAATAATAATGCAGGTCAATATAACATTCCTTTAGAAGCCGCTTATATTCAAACACACACAGCAACAAAGGCCGGAAAGGCAAACGGTACGTTGCAATTTAATTTACAATACCATTAAGTTCAACTCGCTCGACATGTCGCATCAGCGTAATGAAGAGCTTAACTTTTTTGCATAACTTTTTTTTAACCATTATTTTGCGCTTTATCTTAACTCATCAATAACCTGAGGTAGGTTATAATTAGCTTTTTCAATAACTAAGTTGGGGAAGACTATGGCATTTGATCGTATGGATTGGCACTACGGTGGTGATTATCCTGCAGAACTACCTACTGTGAATGGAGGCACCCATATTGGCTTTTATTTGACATGGATTATTCATAATAATTTAGTCGGAGAATTTCATGTTGAGGAATCAGCGGAAGAGCTGGAATTAGTTAAAACTCGAAAGCTCGATGGACGTGAATTTTTGATAACAATGTGTGATGAAAAATTTATAGATGAAGATTTAAGTGATGAGGGCAATGCTTTTACTCAGTTCTATTATGCAGCAGAAGAGAAAGGCTACTTTGAAGATTATGAACGTGTTCTTAAAGGTAATTTACCGACAACTTACCATATAGAAAACTCATGGGAAAATTACGATAAAATTGCACCCGTAATTAGCGAAGCATATATCAAATGGAAACAGGGTCAAGACTAGATAGAGTATTAATATAAAATAAAGCCCCCACCCATAGGCGAGGGCTAAACAATTATTCGACTTCTAGAATACGACAAGTATTCGTGCTACCGACCGTGCCCATTAAGTCACCTTGGGTGACAAGCACCACGTCACCACTCATTAAATAGCCGTTATCACGCAAACGCGTCACGGCCTCGTTGGCAGCCGCAATACCATCTGTGTGGGTACTACAGAAAACGGGAGTAACACCACGGTAGAGGGAACATTGATTAAGCGTTTTTTCATGACGAGACATTGCAAAAATCGGTAAGCCAGAGCTGATCCGAGACATCATACGAGCAGTACGACCAGACTCAGTCATTGCAATGATAGCTTTAACCCCTTTAAGGTGGTTAGCTGCATACATTGTTGACATAGCAATAGCTTCCTCTGGGCTGCTAAACTCTGCTTCTAAACGGTGTTTAGATATATTCAGACCAGGCATTTTTTCTGCGCCAAAACAAACTTGCGCCATCGCAGCGACAGTTTCTGCGGGGTACTGGCCTGCAGCTGTTTCAGCGGAAAGCATAACGGCATCAGTACCATCCAACACCGCGTTCGCAACGTCCATAACTTCGGCTCGCGTTGGCATTGGATTAGTGATCATTGATTCCATCATTTGTGTTGCGGTTATAACAACACGATTTAATTGGCGAGAACGGCGGATCAGTTTTTTCTGGACAGCGACTAATTCTGGGTCGCCAATTTCTACACCGAGGTCACCACGAGCAACCATAACAACATCAGAGGCAAGGATAACTTCATCCATGACTTGATCATTGGCTACGGCTTCTGCTCGTTCTACTTTAGCAACAATTTGACACTCACAACCGGCATCGCGAGCCAAACGGCGTGCATAATCTAAATCTTCACCTGAACGAGGAAATGAAACGGCTAAATAGTCAACATTAATTTTTGCTGCGGTTTTTATATCTTCTTTGTCTTTATCTGTTAATGCCTCAGCAGAAAGGCCACCACCGAGCTTATTAATACCTTTATTGTTAGATAATTGACCGCCAACAGTAACTTCGGTAAACACTTGTAACCCTTTGACTTCGAGGACTTTTAATTGAACTCGCCCATCATCAAGAAGTAAAATATCGCCTGGAACCACATCAGCAGGTAAACCTTTATAGTCGATACCCACTTTATCTTGGCAGCCTTCACCTTTGCCTAAGTTGGCATCAAGAATGAATTTATCACCAATATTTAGGAAAACTTTACCATCTTTAAACGTGGAAACTCGAATTTTAGGACCTTGTAAATCGCCGAGGATCGCAACATGACGACCTAAACGAGCGGCAATCTCACGTACCTTATTAGCACGTAATTGATGGTCTTCTGGAGTTCCGTGGGAGAAGTTAAGGCGAACAACGTTGGCACCAGCATTGATAATTTTTTCAAGATTATTATCGCGATCGGTTGCTGGACCAAGAGTTGTAACAATTTTAGTTCTTCTAAGCCGTCTAGACATGTATTACTCCGTTGACCTGTAATGGTGTTGATAAAAGAGTGAAACCATTTCACTCCATTTCGAAACCTGTTTACTGCAAATAGGGATGCTGACACGAGCACAGCTATTATATACAGCCAATTTCTTAATGCTATCAGGTCTGCAAAACTATTAAAGCCTGAAAGCAAAGAAAAGCATTAAACCTGCCAATTTATTGTCTTTAGATGCTATCAAACCGCGAATCACGTAATGCTTCTTTGACGCGCTTCAAGTTATCTCTAAATTTTTCGCCTCTTCTTAACGTAAAACCTGTAGTTAATACATCAATTACGGCGAGCTGGGCCATTCTTGATACCATTGGCATATAGATATCCGTATCCTCAGGAACATCAATAATAATAGATAAGGAAGCGGCTAGGGAGAGTGGTGAGTTTTCTGAGGTAATTGCGATGACAGTAGCGTCGTTTTCTCGAGCTAAACGTGCCATGTCAACTAATGCTTTGGTTCTTCCCGTATGGGAAATGAGCACAATAACGTCTCCTTCAGTACTATTGATGCAGCTCATACGCTGCATGACAATATCATCGAAGTATATGACAGGAATATTAAAACGAAAAAATTTATTCATTGCGTCGTGAGCGACGGCCGCGGAAGCACCAAAGCCAAAAAAACTGATTTTCCGAGCTTGAGTTAATAAATCGACAGCACGGTTAATTACCCCAATATCCAGTGTGTGTTTTACATTATCTAACCCGGCCATAGCAGATTCAAATATCTTGTAAGTATAGGTATTTACTGTATCGGTCTCTTCTATATGGCGGTTTATGTAAGGCGTACCAGTGGCTAAATTTTGTGCTAATCGTAATTTGAAATCAGGGAATCCTTTCGTATCCATTTTTCGACAAAATCGGTTTACTGTTGGTTCACTAACATCGGCTAATTGCGCTAGAGTAGCGATGCTGAGATGAATGGCATTTTGTGGCATACTTAGAATGACTTCAGCCACCTTTTTTTCTGATTTACTTAAAAAATCGAGACTTGTTTTCATTTGTTCTAAAATATTCATATAGCAAAAGCGCCTATTTCATCGAAAGGAGAAATTTTTGAGTCATCACGTTATCCTGTTGTTGATTTTAAATTTCTTACTGTGATGCTGTAATAAAGAGTGAAAATATACTATGTATGGTAGGTAAGCTATCTGAATACAGGTGATAGATAGCAGCTTTTTGTGAAACTTTGACCCGTATCTAATTTTCAGATTAGTAAACATCCCACTTATTTTGTTATTTTTTTACGAAAGCTGTCTCCATTCAGTTAAATCGCATCTTTTTAATACACTAAAAATTATTCAGTGTGTAACATAAGATTAAATAGTCAGTGTGTTGTTTTTTTCATCATAAAAACTGTGATCGGTATCATGAACATTTACTGGGCACTAGCAACAGGGTACATTAGCGGAATTAGGGCTAATTTTAACAAAATTACAATAAGGCCTATCCTAGTTAGGCCTTACATTCCGCAAATTGAGGAGAACCAATATGGCGGTACATAATGCTGCTCAAGCTTGTGACTTAATTATTTTTGGCACCAAGGGAGACCTCGCTCGTCGTAAGCTGCTGCCATCGCTTTATCAATTAGAGAAAGCAGGTTACATTCACCCTGATACGCGTATTATTGGCGTTGGCCGTGCTGAATGGAGTCAAGATGATTATGTCCACTTTGTCAAAGAAGCGTTAGAGAAGTTCTTAAAAGAAGATCTCGATTCAGCCTTATGGGAAAAACTGAGCGCGCGCTTGGATTTTTGTAACTTAGACGTTAACGAGACTGAAAGTTTTGTGCGTTTAGCTGAAATGTTAAAACAAGATGCACAACCTGCCATCCATTACTTTGCAATGCCACCGAGTACTTTTGGTGCTATGTGTCAGGGCTTAGGCCATGCTAAATTAAATAAAAAGCCAAATCGTGTTGTCATGGAAAAACCATTGGGAACGGATTTAGCATCGTCACAAGAAATAAATAATGAAGTGGCCAAGTATTTTGATGAAAGCCAAGTCTATCGCATTGACCACTATCTGGGTAAAGAAACCGTTTTAAACTTACTCGCATTACGTTTTGCAAACTCGTTATTTATCAATAACTGGGATAACCGTACTATCGATCATGTCCAAATCACGGTTGCAGAAGAAGTGGGAATCGAAGGTCGTTGGGGGTATTTCGACCAAGCTGGCCAAATGCGTGATATGGTACAAAATCACTTGTTGCAGATCTTAACGATGATTGCCATGTCGCCACCGGCAGACTTAACCACTGACCGTATTCGTGATGAAAAAGTGAAGGTCTTGCGTTCTTTACGTCGTATTGATCATACCAATGTGCGTGAAAAAGCTGTGCGTGGGCAATATACCTCTGGTTTTGTTCAAGGCAAAAAAGTGCCTGGATATTTAGAAGAAGAGGGTGCAAATAAGCAAAGTATGACCGAGTCATTCGTTGCTTTGCGTGTTGATATTGATGATTGGCGTTGGGCCGGTGTACCTTTCTATTTGCGTACGGGGAAACGCCTACCTGCTAAATGTTCAGAAGTTGTGGTTTATTTTAAAAAACCTGCGCTGAATATTTTCTCTGAAAGTTATCAAGACCTGCCTCAGAATAAATTAACTATTCGTTTGCAGCCTGATGAAGGGATTGATATTGAAATTATGAATAAGGCACCAGGCCTTGATCATAAACACCGTTTACAAACCACTAAACTGGATTTAAGTTTCTCTGAAACTTTCAATCAAACTCACCTTGCTGATGCTTATGAGCGTTTATTACTTGAAGCCATGCGTGGCATTCAAGCATTGTTTGTTCGCCGTGATGAAGTAGAAGAAGCATGGAAATTTGTTGATTCTATTATCGATGCATGGGCAATGGACAATGAAGCGCCTAAGCCATATCAAGCAGGAACTTGGGGGCCGATTGCATCTGTCGCGATGATTGCACGTGATGGCCGCTCATGGAATGAGTTTGAATAATATTATCAATACATAAAATATTATTTAGCGTATCGATTTAAATGGCGGGATGACCCGCCATTTTTCTATGTTTACGATATTTTTATCTTTATTACATAGTGAACTAAAGGATCAGTTCACTACGTCCTGTCGCTGCCATATGAATAATTGCTTGTTCGATGCGTAAACATGCCATTTTAGCGGCATCAGGAACGGATAGCCCCGCTAATAACTGGGCGGTGAGTTCTGCACCAAATAAATCCCCCGTTCCTTTGGGAGTGACAGGGTAACGTTTATGGCGGATCACGGCCACGTTATCTTTGGTAACACAAACCACTTCAATATTATCGTCATCAGGCTGGAAAGCGCTCGTGATGATTACCCACTGTGTATTTCCCTGCAATAAGCTACGGGCTGCGGCGGTGGCATCATCCAAGTTGTTGACTTGTTTACCACTTAAAGTCATGAGTTCGAACTTGTTTGGAATAATCCCTGTGGCTAAAGGAATAACTTTATCACGGTAAACTTCGGCAATTTCGGGTGGAATATAAAAACCACTATCTTCATCACCCATGACAGGGTCAACAATAACCGGTAGTGCTGTTCGTTCTTTACGGACTAGAGTTAACCAGTTAGCTAAGTCCTGGGCTTTCTCTGGGGAGCCTAGATAGCCAGTCAAAATAGCTCTCACTGAATCTAAGCTACCACGTTCAACAAAGCCGTTTAAATAACCACGAAACCATTCTCCAGGTAACTCACCGCCATAGCAAGTTGCATAATGAGGCGTATTGCTAAGTACGACAGTCGGTACTGCAGCAACACGTAAACCTTGTTTTGTTAGCGCGGGGACGGCAATGCTATTTCCAACACTGCCATAAATAACTTGTGACTGAATGGATACAACATCATAAGGCAGTGGCGTGGCATCTGCGGCATTTTGGAAACTATTGGAGGTAAGGCTAAAGGTGTTCATGGCTCTCTCTTCGGCATGTTGCAATCATATAGCTACTATAAGAAGCTTGTTCAATCAGGTTGTCAATGTTAAAAATCGAATAGAATATCTAAGGCGTGATGAGAGTATAAAAAGTGGTAAAAAGCGTTTTTTTTATGAAATAATTCCACTGAAAAATTTATTATTGACGCTTGCTTATTCGTGTAATAGCAGATAAACCAAGGGTTAATTAGCATATTGATGAATAATTATGCATATTTCTATTCAATATAAAAAATGTTTATATTCATTGACTTAATAAAAATGGCATGCTAAAAATAAGCTGAAATTAACTATCTACATGAGGGTTCGGAGTAAATTGGGTAGATGTCTACCTGATGAAAAGAATAAGATATCATGCTTAGCTCAACTAGCGGCAAGATCAGCAAGTCCCAAAAAAGAACAACACACAGGCTTTTCCTTTCAGCTATCCTTTCCAGTGAACACTACTGGTGTGGTGCATTATAGCGTCTCTCTCGATTATTCATTTCGCTGAATAAACTCAGCAACACATTGTTATTTATTTGAATTTTTAACAACCGCTCGATAGTAATCTGTATTTGCTGTTTGTACAAAAAATAGGCTATTACGCGGCTGTACATAGAGAGATATTATAATGATTTACTGGATATTTTTAGTATTAGCTATCATAACCGAAGTTATCGGCACCCTATCAATGAAACATGCGAGTGTAAGTGGTGATTTCACTGGTATGGTGGTGATGTATGTCATGATAGCAACATCGTATATTTTACTTGCTATTGCAGTTAAAAAAGTGGCACTGGGTGTCGCCTATGCACTATGGGAAGGTATCGGTATCCTTTTTATCACGACATTTAGTGTCATGTGGTTTGGTGAAACGCTGTCGCCAATGAAAATCGGTGGATTAGTATTACTGATCACCGGTATTGGACTGATTAAATCAGGCACCAAAAAGGTCACTGTTCGTCAATCTGCACAGAAAGTAAAACAAGTTACACAAAACGCGGTCAATGCAGCCAAAACAAATGCTTTAGTTGGACGCGAAGCTAAGTCGGAGGCGTAATATGGCCAGTCATTTTGAATGGTGGCATGCTGCGTTTTTGATCCTAGCAGTCATATTAGAAATCGCCGCTAACATTTTGTTAAAAATGTCTAATGGGTTTAAACGATATTGGATTGGTATTCTTTCACTAGTTGCGGTACTCGGCGCCTTCAGTGCTCTAGCGCAAGCAGTAAAAGGGATCGAACTTTCAATTGCTTATGCATTATGGGGAGCATTCGGGATTATCGCGACAGTAGCAGCAGGTTGGATACTTTTTAATCAACGGTTAAATTATAAAGGTTGGGGGGGAATTGTGTTATTGCTACTAGGCATGGTTCTCATCAAGATGTCGTAATGCTCGTCATATTTTGCACTGTCGCGTTGTTGGCTGCATTCGTTAACCCTAGTCACATACTTATGTATGCTCCAAGGGATTAACTCACTTGCCGCCTAGCGACATTGCAAACTATTTAGAGCATGAATGGGAAACCTATTTTGCACTGTCGCGTTGTTGGCTGCATTTGTTAACCTTAGTCACATACTAGTGTATGCTCCAAGGGATTAACTCACTTGCCGCCTAGCGACATTGCAAACTATTTAGAGCATGAATGGGAAACCTATTTTGCACTGTCGCGTTGTTGGCTGCATTCGTTAACCCTAGTCACATACTTATGTATGCTCCAAGGGATTAACTCACTTGCCGCCTAGCGACATTGCAAACTATTTAGAGCATGAATGGGAAACCTATTTTGCACTGTCGCGTTGTTGGCTGCATTTGTTAACCCTAGTCAAATACTAGTGTAATTGGTTATATTCTCAAATTATAGCTATTCAAAATAAAATGGGCGCTCATAATTGGCGCCCATTTTCATTAAGTTAAAATGTGCCTAGTCAATCAATTGCAGCAACAACCTTAATTTCAACTTTATATTCAGGTTTCATCAGTAATGCTTGGACAGTACAACGGACAGGCGCACTTCCAGCAACAACCCATGCATCCCATGCTTGGTTCATACCTGCAAAATCGGCTTTATCAGCGAGAAAAATAGTCGCATCAAGGATTTTACTTTTGTCTGAGCCAACACGCTCAAGCATGACATCAATCGCTGCAAGCGTGTTTGCTGTTTGGGCAACAATGTCAGCATCAAGGTTTTCAGGAACACTGGTGTAGTAAATTACATTATTGTGAATAACAGCTTCAGACCAACGATTATCTGGGTCAATGCGTTTGATAGTCATAATTATTCCTTATTATACATGTAGCTCAAGAATAACAGCTTGTAGGCGGGATGAAAATCAGTTGTTCAACGAAACAATAATTACCTCAGCAGGGTTAATAAACTCATGGTAAAGTGTGTGCCCTCATTATCACTCACAAATAGGTCTTGTAGTGCACGACGATTTTTCTGCAGATGGCTTTTTAGCTAGAACAATTCCCGGTTTCCAGCCTCGAGAAGCACAAGTTACTATGTCAAACGCAGTAACTGAGTCGATTGAGCAGCAGCATGTGCTGGTGGCGGAAGCCGGTACTGGAACAGGAAAAACTTATGCATATTTAGTTCCTGCATTACGCAGTGGAAAAAAAGTTATTGTTTCAACGGGCTCAAAGGCCTTACAAGATCAGCTGTATCACCGGGACTTACCAACAATTATTGAGGCCATGAATTACACTGGGCGGGCAGCCTTGTTAAAGGGGCGCTCAAATTATTTATGTCTAGAGCGATTAGACCAACAATCCCTCGGTGGTGGTAGTCTTGAGCCGGAAATATTGTCTGCTGTTGTGAGGCTACGCAGTTGGTCCATTGAATCTGAGCTAGGTGATACAAGTACTTGCCATGATATCGCTGAAGATAGCCCGGTTTGGCCGTTGGTAACCAGCACGAATGATAATTGTCTTGGCAGTGATTGTCCGCGTTATCAAGATTGTTTTGTTTTAAAAGCACGACGCAAAGCATTAGAAGCGGATATTGTTGTTGTGAATCATCACTTATTTATGGCTGATCGAGTGGTAAAAGACACGGGGTTTGGCGAGTTAATCCCCCAAGCAGAAGTCATGATTTTTGATGAAGCGCACCAAATCCCGGATATAGCCAGCCAATATTTTGGCCAGCAACTGAGTAGTCGCCAATTGCTGGATCTAGCGCGCGATATGATTATGGCCTATCGAACAGAGCTAAAAGACCAAGTTCAGTTGCAAAAAAGTGCCGATAGACTCACGCAAAGCACGTTAGACTTTCGGCTCAATTTGGGTGAAAACAGTTTTCGTGGCAATCTACGTGACTTACTGAAACGTCCTGAAGTACAAAGGGCGTTGACGCTACTTGATGATTCCCTTGAACTTTGTTACGAAGTGATCAAAACCACGTTAGGTCGCTCACAGAGCTTAGACTCTATTTTTGAGCGCGTCACAATATACCGAAATCGTTTAAACCGTTTAAAAGATGTGACAATTGCGGGTTACAGCTATTGGTTTGAAAGTTATGGTCGCCATTTTTTATTGGCACTAACCCCCTTAACGGTTGCAGATAAATTCAGTGAAATGATTGCAAGTACGCCGGCCAGTTGGGTATTTACATCAGCGACGTTGTCAGTAAATGAGAAACTAAGCCATTTCACTGACCGTTTAGGTTTAGTTACTGCAAAAACGTTATTATTAGCCAGTCCATTTGATTATCAAAGCCAAACTTTATTATGCGTTCCCCGTTTTTTACCCGAACCCAATCAACGAGGTTTAGCACAAAAATTGGCAACAATGCTACGACCTATGATTGAAAAAAATCAGGGGCGCTGCTTCTTTTTATGTACCTCACATCTGATGATGCGCGAATTGGCGGAAGAATTTAAATCTTCATTGACATTGCCGGTCTTAATGCAGGGGGAAAGTAGTAAAAATAAACTATTGTCTCAGTTTATTTCAGCGGGGAATGCCGTGTTAGTCGCGACGAGTAGTTTCTGGGAAGGGGTTGATGTGCGAGGGGATGAACTCACTTGTGTCATTATCGATAAACTCCCATTTACGGCCCCAGATGACCCATTATTAAGAGCCCGCATCGAAGATTGTGAATTACGAGGTGGAGATCCTTTCTCTGATGTCCAATTACCCGATGCCGTTATTACTTTAAAGCAAGGTGTGGGGCGGTTAATTCGTGATACCAGTGACTATGGTGTCATCGTTATCTGTGATAACCGTTTAGTCACTCGTCCTTATGGTGAAGTTTTTTTACGTAGTCTTCCGCCATCACCGCGGACAAGAAGTATACAAAAAGCAATTGCATTCCTTGAAGAAAAAAGGAAGGAAGCCGATAAAGCAAGCTAAATCCCATCTTGTTTTTCTGCTATTCCTACAGTCGTTTGTGCTAATATAAACGGCATCTTTTAATCAAAAACTATTAATTTGCCGGAGTTTAGGCATGTCGAGTCGTATTCTTGCTGTTGATACAGCAACAGAAGCCTGTTCAGTCGCACTTTGGTGTGATGGTGATATTATTTCGCGTTTTGCTATTTCTCCTCGGGAGCACACACAAAAAGTTTTACCAATGGTTGAGGACGTTCTTGCAGAGGCAGGAATGGGGTTGAGCCAGTTAGATGCATTGGCTTTCGGGCGTGGTCCTGGCAGTTTCACGGGTGTTCGTATTGGTGTTGGGATCGCACAAGGGCTAGCATTAGGGGCTAATTTGCCCATGATTGGCGTCTCCTCTTTGATGACACTTGCTGAGGGCGCTTTTCGTATTGCGGGGCATAAACAGGTGTTAGTGGCTATTGATGCACGTATGTCAGAAATTTATTGTGCTCAATATCAGCGAACAGCTGAAGGTCAATGGTTAGGTGAAGACAGTGAGGCGGTTCTACTTCCCGATGATTTTACAAGTAAATTTACTAAACTTTCAGGGCTGTGGGGTTATGCAGGCACCGGATGGGAAGCTTATCCTTCATTGCTGGATAAAGCGCCAGTTACATTAACTAATAGTCATATTACGCTGCCGGATGCACAAGATATGTTACCTATTGCTGCCCAATTGTGGAAGCTGGGAAAAGTGGTTGCTGTTGAAAATGTCGAACCGACTTATTTACGTAATGAGGTGACATGGAAAAAATTGCCTGGCCGTGAATAAAACACAGAAAGTGAAGTTGAATTGGTTATATCACGCGATATAACCAATAATTCATATTAAACTCATCAAATATTGATTAATAAAAATACAAATCGAATCATTTAATAATTTCAGGTATTATTAGGTAGTAATAGAACTATTATGGCGATTTTTAACATATCGTGTTTTTGTTTGCTAAATGTTATTTAAATCTGTATTACCTGAATTTATAATATAGCTAATCGGAGGTGGTCTATGAATATTGAATTAAACTGCCGTAATGCACTTAAAGGCCTTTTTGTTGCAAGCGTATTAGCACTAACAGGGTGTGTTTCTATACCAGCTTCAATTCAAGGTTCGGTTCCAAACCCAACAGACAACTTAGCATCTGTACAAAATGCACCTGAAATGTATATAGGTCAGGAAGCGCGTTTTGGTGGGAAAGTCCTTGCCGTTGAAAATGAAACTACAAGAACACGTTTAGAAATTGCGGTGATGGCATTAAATAAATATGATGCAGCACCAGAACTTAATGCACCGTCTATTGGGCGCATTTACGCTTACCTAAATGGTTTCCGTGAACCAAGTGATTTTACTAACCGTTATATCACTGTCGTGGGGAAAATCACTGGAGAACAGCAAGGGAAAGTAGGGCAAGTTCCTTATAAATATGTCACGTTAGATGTCACTGGTTTCCAACGCTGGAATGTCGCACAAAGCGTCATGCTCCCTCCGTCTGGCCCTTGGGGTTATGGCTATTACGGTGACCCGTACTTTTATCATCACCCATGGGGTTATGGTTATGGATATGGTTACCCTGGAGGGCCAGTCCCCGTACAAACTTATTTAACGGAATAACGCTTACCATATTTTCTCTAAAGGCCCTGCTTATAACAGGGTCTTTTTATTAGCACAAAAAGAATATCCAAATAAGCGTTAATAGATAAAAGTATGCAATAAAAACATTAAGTAAAATTTAATTCCAATAAAAGTGACTTCGGTTAACGTAATAGGCTAAATCCCTTCTTAAGTGGCTAGATAATCACTCCTAAAATCACGTAACATCATGTATAATTGCGCTATCTTGTACAGATTTACATCTGTTTAACTAATTTAAGACAAACTAGGCGGCTTAGTCCGCCTAGTTTTTTCTTGAAGGAACAAAATTTATTTAGTGATAGACCTCTCAACCTTGACATTGTCTGTTTTTCAAACTGGTACGCTGAGTTAATAATTTGTTAAAAGAGATGTTGAGTATAATAACTTCACTAAATTCAGGAGTAACATTTTGGAAAAAATCTGGCTAAAAAATTACCCTGCGGATGTGCCGGAAGAAATCAATCCTGATAGCTTCGCTTCTCTAGCAGAGTTACTTGAAAATGCGGTCTCTCAATTTGCCGATCAACCTGCATTCATTAACATGGGCGCGGTGATGACTTATCGGAAACTTGAAGAGAGAAGCCGTGCTTTTGCTGCCTACTTACAAAATGGACTTGGCCTTAAAAAAGGGGACCGTGTCGCGTTAATGATGCCAAACCTATTACAATATCCGATAGCCTTGTTTGGGATATTACGAGCAGGTATGGTTGTCGTAAACGTTAACCCACTCTATACCCCGAGAGAATTAGAGCATCAATTAAATGATAGCGGTGCAACCGCGATTGTGATTGTGTCGAATTTTGCGCATACACTGGAAAAAATTGTTTTCAATACCAAAGTGAAACACGTCATTTTAACTCGGATGGGTGACCAGCTTTCAAGGCCTAAAGCAACAATTGTGGATTTTGTTGTCAAATATGTAAAACGCTTAGTCCCTAAATATAACTTACCAGACGCCATCTCCTTTCGCCGTGCGATGCATTATGGCTATCGTATGCAATATATTAAACCGAATATCACTGGCGATGACTTGGCCTTTTTGCAATATACGGGTGGAACGACGGGTGTTGCTAAAGGGGCGATGTTAACTCATCGCAACATGTTAGCAAATATAGAGCAGGCAAGAGCCGCTTACGGGCCTGTATTGAAATTTGGCGCCGAATTTGTTGTCACGGCGTTACCGCTGTATCACGTTTTTGCATTGACAGTAAACTGCTTACTGTTTATCACGGTAGGGGGCGTCAATTTATTGATTACCAACCCTAGAGACGTCCCCGATACTGTAAAACAATTAGGACGTTATCCCGTTACTTCAATTACGGGGGTTAACACCTTATTTAATGCATGGCTACATAATGAAGAGTTCAAAAAATTGGATTTTTCACGTTTACGCCTTTCCGTTGGCGGCGGTATGCCTGTGCAAAAAGCCGTTGCAGAAAAATGGCAGAAGCTGACAGGGAAACATTTGCTCGAAGGGTATGGGCTAACAGAATGTGCACCACTAGTAACAGGTAATCCTTATACTTTAACCAGTTATAGTGGAAGCATTGGTTTACCTGTTCCGTCTACAGATGTTAAATTTCTTGATGATGAAGGCAATGAAGTTGCTAATGGTGAGCCCGGTGAAATGTGGGTCAAGGGCCCTCAAGTCATGAAAGGCTATTGGAACCGGCCTGACTCCACCGCTGATACGATAGTGGATGGCTGGTTAGCAACGGGGGATATCGCTGAAATAGATAGCGAAGGGTATATCCGCATTGTTGATCGTAAAAAAGATATGATTATCGTTTCGGGCTTTAACGTCTATCCCAATGAAATCGAAGATGTTATTTCTGCACATCCTGATGTTATAGAGTGTGCTGCAATTGGCGTACCAAGTGAAAGTACCGGCGAAGCTGTTAAAGTCTTTGTTGTAACGAAAAATGCGAATTTAACCGGTGATGAGTTAAAAACCTTTTGCCGTCGTTCATTAACCGCGTATAAAGTCCCTAAGATATTTGAATTCCGTGATGAATTACCGAAATCTAATGTGGGTAAAATTCTGCGTAAAGACCTACGTGATGAAGAAAAATTGCAAAGAGAAAAATCACAAGTATGATTGTGGTTTAGTTTTAAACTATGAATAGATGACGCCGGTTTTAGCCGGCGTCATTGTGATGAAAATAAAAAAAGAGAAACTTGTTTTGAATTATCGTTTAGTAACTACAGATAGCGAATTAGCCCAAGTATGCCAAGAGGCGAGTAATGCACCATGGCTCGCTTTGGATACCGAGTTTGTTCGTACCCGAACATATTACCCACAACTAGGGTTGCTACAGCTATATGATGGAAAGCAAGTTTCGTTAATTGACCCATTATTAATGACGGATTTTAGCCCGTTCAAAGCACTTCTAACTAATCCTGAGCAACTTAAATTTTTACATGCGGGGAGTGAAGACCTTGAAGTGTTCATGCATGATTTTGATTGTGTTCCTGAGCCGATGATCGACACGCAAGTTGTGGCGGCATTTTTGGGTTACCCCATTTCTTGTGGCTTTGCGTCATTGGTTGCTGAGCATTTAGGCATTGAACTAGATAAAAGTGAATCACGGACAGACTGGCTCGCGCGTCCACTGAGTGAAAAACAATGTGATTATGCCGCTGCTGATGTGCTGTATTTACTACCATTAGCTGAAGTTTTGATGGAAAAAGTGACTGAAGCGGGCTATTTGGAAGATGCTAAAGATGAGTGTCAACGTGTTGTGGCCCGTCGGCAAAAAGCGTTAAAGCCAGAAAAAGCGTACATGAATATTCATAATGCATGGCAGCTACGTGATGAACAGCTCGCTTGTTTGCAATTATTAGCCCAATGGCGTTTGAATCAAGCAAAAGCCCGCGATATGGCGGTTAATTTTGTGGTAAAAGAAGAGCACCTGTGGAAGGTGGCTCGTTATCTACCGAGCTCTCTCGGTGAACTCGATGCGCTTGGTTTAACGGGGCAAGAAATTCGTTGTCATGGTAAGCGCTTATTATCAATTGTTGAGCAAGCTAAACAATTGGATGAGAGCGAATACCCGGCTCCTGTAGCGAATATTACTGAACAGAGCCAATACAAAAGTGTATTTAAAGAAATTAAAGCGGTGGTCAAGGATATTGCTGAAAATGAAAAGTTTAATGCAGAACTATTGGCTTCTAGGCGGCAAATCAACCAGTTATTGTCTATTCATTGGGGGCTAAAATCGTCTACAACGCCACCTGAGCTATTGGCGGGCTGGAGAGGGCGGTTACTTGCAGAGCCCATCACAAAGTTATTAGCGAACATATAATGTATTCAGGTACAAGAAGAGTGCTTCTTGTACCTAATTTAAATACCTGAGTCTATTTTATTTATCTTTATCTCCATTATTCATTCAATAAGCTTATAAAAACATATATCTTATTTGTTTTTAAATATGTTTATTTGTTTTTAATTAAAAGCTGTAATTAGTCTTAAAAATTAAACTAATTCTTAATATAAAAAGTAATAAATAAAATCACTTATTACAGGGTTTTTAATTAACCAATTAAAAAATAAAAGGTTATTTTATTTTTATGGTCTAATAATAAAAAATTGAATTATATTTCTCTCATTTGTAAATAAAAATCATTTGCATATACTCAATATCGAACATTAAAGGAAAGAATAATCTTTTATTTAATGTGTTTCTTTAATAAACCAACCTAATTCAAACTTCTATTTAAGAGGATGAATAAATGAAAAAATTATCACTAATTACAGTCGCGGTATCTTTGTCTATATTTTCTGTTGGTGTTATGGCAGAAACGGAATCAGCGCAAAGCTTAAGTTACGATCTTGACCTAACAAATATTATTGTTGGTAAAACTCAATCAACCATGGGGCCACACGGTGGTAGTATTGGCGCACCGGGTATCGGTTATCGCTTTATGAGAAATGGAAAGACAATTTCGTTCTCTGGTTTAAAAAACTTAGTCACGCAAAAACCTGACAACGTGTATGTTTTGGAAAGTGGTGGTAGCCCGCACGGTGGAATGGGTAAGTTCCAATTTAGCCAGGTTGCAGATGCCGAGGTATATTTCGGTGATTGGTCACAAACTGGGGAAGCCGATGACGCAATGCACACGGTTTATTTCTCCGGTGAGAATGCAACGACAGAAGTGCCAACCAGTGGCCAAGCGACTTATACTATAGCGGGTATTAACCAATTTGCAGGTGAAGCAAAACAGACGGGTTGGTTTAATGCTGATTTTACAGATAAATCATATACAGGTTCATTAGAAGGAACGAATAGCCACTCCATGGCAGGGGATATTAAAGAAGACGGTAAATTTAGCGGTACTGCCATTGCCAATGGAACACACCATGGTAACAGTATGGGGCAACTCTTTGGTGATAATGCTGAACACGTGGCGGGTATTCTCTCTTATGCGGATAACCGTGAGTTAGATACGGCATTTGGTGGCCAGAAAGACGAATAATTACTGAACATGTAATTAGCTAAAAACAGTAGGCAAAAGTGATTTTGTCTACTGTTTTATTTTTGTCATTAAAATGGTAGCCTAATCATGTTAATTTTTAATAAAAAAACCTATTTTATATATTTGAGTTTATTATTACTTTTCTCTCTCCCTCTCCCTTCGGTATTGTCAGCTCAAGAGTTAAAAAGAGAGGTTATTGGTGATTTAAAGGATGTTAGTAACAAAAAATATCAATTGGGAATAAATAATGTTAAATATAGTGAAAAAAATATCGACGAACTTGGTTTTATTCTTTATGATCTCATTCAGAAAAAAGATTTCGATGAAATAAATGGAATTATTGATAATTACGTTAACCACAAAGACCACGATAAAGGATTGGTTAAATACATTCATTCTGAGAAGGCAATGTTAAATAAACAGTATGATTTAGCAATTAGCCTATATAATGAAATTTTGATTCACAAGCCTAATATGTTGTTGGTTGAGTTAAAACTTGCACAAGCACTGATTTATGTTAAGCATTATGAATCTGCATTGTCAATATATCAAAGTGTAAAAACAAGATATAAAGGAAGAATATCAATTCGATTAACTGAATTTATTAAAAGTAAAATAATAGATTTAGAAAATAAAAATCATTGGCAAGGTACAATTAAGCTAGGTTCAAGTTATGATTTTAATTTAAATGAAGCATCAAATAACCGTGAGATGTACTGTTTTCGAAGTAAATGTATGAATAGTAGTAACCAGTCTATCGCTGGTGGAAAGTGGCATTATTATACTAGCTTATCAAAGCGTTTTCCTCTAGTAGGAAACCACTCAGCAGTACTGTCGTTAGGTATGGTTGGGGTGGAGCCAATGAAAACAGTCACGGTCAGAAAAACAAATATATATGTTACTGGGGGGTATCAATTCGATAATGCGAATACAACGTTCCATATACAGCCCACCCTTGAGGCTAAATGGCACGATAACCAATACTATAATTTAAGCCTAGGAGGAAAAATAGCGACAGAATACACGTTAAATCATCGGGTAACCTTGTTAGGTAATATTGAATATAAAAATAAAACTTACCCTTATAAGTATAGTTTTAATAACGGCGATAAATGGGTTTATTCAGTTACTGGTACCTATTTAATAAACCCTCGATTAATGGTTTTTGGCAGTTTTTATGGAGCCAACAGGAAAAAACAATACGATAGTGATAGCTATGCACAGTATGGGGTTAGAGCTGGTTTTTTAAAAGTAACCGAACTGTGTGACCTACTTATTGCAATAGGTTATAAGCAAACAAACTTTAAACGGTTTGATGCATTTTTGAATGTAAAAAGAAAAGATCATAATGGGTATTTAAATAGCCAATTAACGTTTGATAAAAATAAAATATTAACTTTTACACCTTCTATTTATTTTAATAGCCAAGTGAATAAGAGTACGGCAGATATTATTTATTCTTTTAAGCAAAGTGAAGTCGGTGTCAATTTCACCAAGAAATTTTAATTTTCACCGGAACAGATAATGAAAATCAAAACAGTGATAGCCATTAATATCGCGACAGGTTTATCTATTGGTAGTATTGCAAATTTAGTCTATGGACAACAAAGTGCAAATATTGGCTCTATTGTAGTTAATGATAAAGCAACAACTATCAAAGAGCGTGATAGAAAAGGGGCGGATGACCAATATGATAAAGACGAATCAAATATTTATATTAGTAAAGAAGAAATTGATCGTTATAAAGGCACTAACCCCGCAGACACCATTAACCATGCAGTAGGGGTATATAGTGGTGACGCCCGTAATAGCGGGGCAATAGACCCCAATGTACGAGGGATTCAGGGGCAAGGGCGTGTCCCGGTGACTGTAGATGGTACAGAGCAAGCTATCACTGTTTGGCGTGGTTATAATGGCGCGAATAATCGTAACTATATCGACCCGAATATGATTAGTAGCATTAAGGTAATGAAAAGTGCAACACTAGACCGCAATGTGCGTACATCGACGGGGGGAGGAGTTGCTATAACAACGCTAGGCATTGATGACGTTGTGGATAAATATGAAAAATTTGGTTTTGATATTAAATTAGAAACATCGAGTAACTCGACAAAACCGAGGGTTAATCAATTAAGCCACGGTATAGATTACCGTGATGATAAGCGGCTATTGAATACGTTAGATATGCAGAAGTTTCGTGGGATTTATTTTAAAGATCACGAAATGCTTGTTGATCCTCGTAGTAAAGGTAATGCTAATTTTTTTAATCTGCAAGATAACGCAGCGCGTATTGCCGTTGGGACACGGCAAGAAAAATTTGATTTGATGCTAGCATACTGCTATCGCAACCAAGGTAATTATTTTGCTGGGCGCCGAGGGGCGGGTAAATTTTATGACGACATCATTACTTATGACCCTAATAACCCAAATAAAGCGATAGACCCATATATGCCTTTCGTAGCTAGGATTTATGGGCCAAATAAAGAGGTGGCGAATACATCAAATGAAATGTCGACATGGTTAGCTAAATTAAATTTAATGCTACCTAATTCACAGGACTTATCCCTTGGTTATATGCATACATCAAGTCATTATGGCGAAATCATGCCATCGCAAATTCGTTATCATGATTTAGAGGGAAAAATTCCACAATGGCCTTTAGCTAACTTGGCGTTAAATACTTTTTACGCCAATTATTCGTTCAAACCTGAGTCCATTGGTTGGATTGACTTTCGATTAGGCTATTGGTTGACAAAAACTAATTTAAACTCAAATACCGCAGGTGGCCAACCTAGGGAACCAGTGGAAAGGGATTGGAATTATGAATTTGGTCGAGATAAAAATGTAGCTAAAAATCCTGCTATCAATGGCACCTTAGTTGATGGGATTAAATTAAACCAACTAAACGATCGCTATGGTGTTTCATTATCCAATAAATTTCAAATTACACCTGAATTTAAAGTAACGTTAATGGGGAGCTTAATTGATGAAACTATTGGTAGCCGTGAAGATATCTTTAATTCGGATTCTAGCCCAAAGGGTAACATGTTCCGAGCTATCCCAAGGGAAGGTAAGCGTCAAGAATATAATGGGACTATTCGCTTTGATTGGCAGCCTACTGATTGGTTAAGTCTGAATGCAGGGGCTCAATATATTAGCTACTGGTCAAGAGATTTATTAAAAGAGAGGCGCATTGCGGCTAAAGATATAAATTATGCACCTTATAGCCATATAACGGCGAGAAATTTCCTATTATCCCGTTTATTAAGCGCTGAAGAATATCAAACAATAAAACAGTATATTGATGATAAAGGGAATACATATAATGATATAAAAGGAAAAAAACATGAGAGAAGAATTTTTATCGAGCAAGCATTAAAAATGAAAAAGGATTCGTTACGTGATGTTGGATTAATAGGGAAAAAGTTAGAATTTAGAATCACAGAAGTTAACCATATAGTGAAATGGAAAGTGGATGAAAATAACCGATTTACAGCCAAAAATAATCCATTTTATAATGGAGAGGTTGATTTAAAAGAAGAAAAAATAGACCCTGTCACCGGTTTAAAAGCCAAAAGATATCTCGTTGACCGCGATATTAATAACACTCAAGATGAAGTGAAGTATTCCAATAAACAAAAATTTAAAGCGCCAAAAAGAAATGAAGAATCAGCTTGGGCTCCGGCATTAGGGGCAACAATTTACTTAACAGAGAACGATCGAATATTTGGGCGTTATTTAGAAACCGTTAGGATGCCAAGTATCTTTGAAGACACTATTGGTTTTTCGGGGGGAAGAGAGCCGAATTACACACCACCGGTTTATTTGCCAGAACGCAGCCACACGATAGAACTGGGATATGTGCGTAATTTCCAAGATCTCGTTGCGGCAGAAAATCATGCTGACTTACGCATAAATTACTACAATACAGTAGTCACAAATGCCTTTGATAGGAACGATAGGTTAGTCTTTACGCAGGTTGATAAACATAACACGGCCGGTTTGGAACTATTGGCACGTTATGATAATGGCTGGGTATTTGGTGACTTAGGGGTAGATTACCGCTTAAAAAATGAAGTTTGTGATGAAGTGTCATTGATGGTAATGGATCCCTATAACAAATTTGGTGGCTCAGAGTGTACAACAGCAGGCTTCCCTGGCGGCTATTTGCGGACTCAATTGCAACCTAAGTACAGCATCCATGCCAACCTAGGTTTGCGCTTCTTAGATGAACGTTTAGAAGTGGGGAGTCGTTTGCGTTATCACAGCAAGGCAAAAAATGAAGATGAGGCGGAAATGATGGACAAATACCCGTACCAGTATGCACCATTAAACAATGACCCGATGAGTTGGAATGCCGTGTTTACCGGTGATGCTTATGTTAATTATCAGTTTAATAAAGACCTATCATTTGAATTATTAGCCACCAATTTATTTGATGAATATTATATAGACCCATTAACCCGCAGTATGATGCCTGCACCGGGTAGGACTATACGTTTCAATGTAACAAGTCGCTTCTAAAAGGGATCCCCTTCGCTGATGCCGCTGTATTTTGGTATTGGCGAAGGGTTGTTAGGGATATTAAAATGATTACTCTACGTTTTAATCTTGCTGTGATGGTTTCTTTATTATTTCATTTCGGCATCGTTTTTTATTGTTTAAATATAGAGAAAACACGTTCTGCACAAATTTACACACCAATATATGCGGCTATCGTCTCTGTTGCATTGACACAAAATGTAATTGAAAAACAAACAAATGACGTCACATTAGATAATAAGCTAGCGGGAGGCTTACTTGCAGAGTCACAACAAAATGAAAATGCTGTAATTAAAGTTGCTAATAAAAAAAATACGCATAGTGATGAAAATAAAGTGTCAGAAAAACAAAAAAAAATTATCGAGAAAAAAGAACAAAAACAACCAAATAAAAAAGTGATTAAGCAGAAAGAACAGGAACAAAAAAGTGATGATGTAAAACAAGAACAGCGTGTAGGTAAAAACGATAGCCAATCTTATGCAGCAGGCCAAGCGGGAGCACAAAGAACGGCCTCGGTAGGAAACGCAACAGATTCAAACTACCAAAGTTATATTGACAAATTACGTAGTGAAATTGAACGACATAAACGTTACCCAAGAAAAGCGAGAAATACCAATGTTCAAGGAACGGTTCTGGTGAATTTTACGCTTACGCCATTGGGGGAGATCACAAAGGTGAGTATTGCAAAGTCTTCTATGCATGTTCAACTGGACGAAGCCGCGTTAGCTGCAACACTAAAGAGCCGCTCTGTGGGAGTGCCACCGGAAGGTCTAAGAAAACAGCACACGTTGGAAATTAAATTTGAGCTATAAAGAGATTAAAAACATAACTCTGATTAATCAGGGTAAATTACGTAGTAAAAAGCAAGCCGCCATAATGTATAGCGGCTTCTTTGCGAATTATTTTTCTGCTGTCGTGGTTTTAATTTCATCACCTTCAGGAAGTGTGACATTTAATTCCAAAACAGAAATATCATCGTCTTTTTGTTCAAATTGCAATGACAACATTTCAGGGTCAATTTGCACATATTTACAGATAACTTGCAAAATATCGCGTTTCATATCAGCAAGATATGGGGGCTCACTATCACCACGGCGACGTTCAGCGACGATGATTTGTAATCGCTCTTTTGCGATATTCGCTGTCGTTTTTTTTCTCGACAGAAAGAAATCCAATAAAGCCATTATTTACCCCCCAAATAGGCGTTTTAAGAAACCTTTTTTCTCTTCTTCAATGAAACGGATAGGGCGATCTTCACCTAAAATACGCGCAACACAATCATCATAGGCTTGGCCTGCATCAGATTCTGTATCCAAAATGACCGGCTCACCTTGGTTAGAGGAGCGCAGTACAGATTGGTCTTCAGGAATTACACCAATCAAAGGAATACATAGAATTTCCAGAACATCTTCCATGCTTAGCATATCGCCACGAGTTACACGACCGGGGTTATAGCGTGTTAATAATAAGTGTTCTTTAATTGGCGTATCGCCTTTTTCTGCACGACGTGATTTTGACGCTAAAATACCTAAAATACGGTCAGAGTCACGAACGGAAGAAACTTCTGGATTGGTTGTAATAATGGCTTCATCAGCAAAATAGAGTGCCATTAAGGCACCACTTTCAATGCCGGCAGGGGAATCACAAACAATAAAATCAAAACCAAGGTCGTCACTCAATTCATCAAGAATTTTGCCAACGCCTTCACGCGTTAATGCGTCTTTATCGCGCGTTTGTGAAGCGGGTAAAATAAATAAATTCTCGGTGCGCTTATCTTTAATTAAAGCCTGATTAAGGGTTGCATCACCTTGAATAACGTTTACGAAGTCATAGACTACTCGACGTTCACACCCCATGATAAGGTCAAGGTTACGTAGGCCGATATCAAAATCGATCACTACCGTTTTGTTCCCTTTTTGTGCCAGGCCAGTAGCTATGGCCGCGCTTGAAGTGGTTTTACCAACGCCACCTTTACCTGAAGTCACTACAATTATGCGTGCCATGAATAATTCCTTGTAAATAAGGTCTAATTTAAATATTCGATGTTAAGTTTATTATCAACTAAACAAAGTTTAGCTGCTTTGGCGAGAAATTCAGCAGGGATTTGATCGCTCAGCCAATATTCACCTGCAATTGAGACCAGTTCAGCTTGCAAATGAGTACAATAAATCTGACTTTCAATATCACCAGAGGCTCCAGCTAATGCACGGCCTCGCATCACGCCATAAATATGAATATTACCATCTGCTAATAGTTCTGCACCTGCACTAACATTGCTTGTGACGATCAGATCACTATTTGGTGCATAAATACGTTGCCCAGAACGAACAGGGGTATTGATAATACGAGTTTTACGATATAAAGGTTCAGCCTGAACTGTCGCAGTCTGAGGTTCAGGCTGAATTTCAACAGGCTTTTGACTTTTACCTTCATTTAAAATCGGTAAACCCGCATCGTTTACTTTTTTCCGTATCTGTGGGTCAGTACATCCACTGACCCCAACAATACGCAATCCCGCAGAAATAACAGATTTATGAATACTCTGTAAATCGGCATTTGGGGATAATTCAGCAATGTTAATCACGACAGGGGCATTCTTAAAGAAATCAGGAGCCTGATTTACTTTATCTTGCAGCGCTTTTTTGATGAGTTTAGGCTCTTCACTGTATAAGTGAATAACTGAAAGAGTAAAACTGCTGCCTTTAAGTTCTATTGGCGATTGTGGCATCTATCCAGACTCAGCAAATTAAAATTTCCGAAACAATCCTCGGGTGAAGATATTCTGTAAAACAATAGCATGTTATAGTTACTATATACTTCAAGCAAGCTAATGAACTAAGAAAAAGAGTTAAATATAATGATTTGTGCAATTTATAGAAGCCCTAAGCGTGACCAAACTTATCTTTATATTGAGAAGAAAGATGATTTTTCACGTGTTCCTGATGAATTATTATCGCAATTTGGAACACCTCAATTCGCCATGCTTATCTCATTAGATAAACGTGAAAAGCTCGCCAATGCTGACTTGGCAAAGGTTAAATCAGATCTCTTAGAAGTGGGGTATTACTTACAATTCCCACCTCCGGTGGAGGATTTGCTTTCAGAACATAAAGAACTGAATAACTAGAGCAAATTAAGAAAATCCTGAAAAGCAAAGATAGTCTGGAGGAGACGAATGAAACCAACGTTATTATATACATTAGTCGCTGGCTTATTTTTAACAAGTTGTTCTGCAACACAGAATGAATCAGTTGTTACTTACCCGATTACCGCAGAACAAAATGCGGCTATAGCCCAAGAAGTCTCTGCTTTAGATAAAGCATTCCCTATTGAACAACGTGAACCATCACAATTTCCTGCTTATGTGGAATTATTGAAAGAACATGCTATTGCTCAGGGGATTAAACCTGCCACCATTGAGCGCGCTTTTGCTAATATTCATTTTATTGAGCGTGTTGTGAAAGCAGATAAAGGCCAACCAGAGAAAAGGGCGACGGTTACGTTAGCAAGCTATCTAAAAAATGTACTCCCACAATCGCGTATCAATGCTGGCTATAACAAATATTTAGAAAATAAACCCACTCTAGATGCTATCAGTGATAAATATGGCGTCCCACCTCAGTTTATAGTTTCGTTATGGGGATTAGAAAGTGGTTTTGGGCGCTCGCAAGGTAAAGAAGATGTTGTTTCAGCGCTTGCAACACTGTCATTTGAAGGCCGCAGAGAAGCGCTTTTTAGCAAGCAATTATTAGCTGCACTTGAGATAATGGACAAAGGTTATATTCCAGAAGATCAACAGCTCAAAGGTTCATGGGCTGGCGCCATGGGCCAAAGCCAATTTATGCCAACCTCTTATTTGTCCTACGCAGCAGATGGTGACGGTGATGGCAAAATGGATATTTGGAATAATAAATCTGATGTGTTTGCATCCATTGCTAATTATTTATCAACAGAAGGTTGGCAAGCTCAATTACCATGGGGTTACCAAGTTAATTTACCCATAGATTTTAATAAAACGTTGGAAGGCGTAAAAGCGGAACAAGGGAAATCTGTTCGTGAATGGCAAAAACTAGGCGTTACATTACCTGCATTTGCTCAATTATCTTCAGACGTAAAAACCTGGGTAGTTATCCCTGATGATCCTGAAGGCAGAGCATTTTTAGTGACTGAAAATTTCCGTACCATTATGCATTGGAACCGCTCATATTATTTTGCATTGAGTGTATGCATGATGGCAGATGGCATCGCTAATAAAATACAATAACGATAATAGGAGTACTATTATGTATCAACATCGTGACTGGCAAGGTGCGTTACTTGATTTCCCTGCAAATAAAGTTGTTTGTGTTGGTAGTAATTATGCAAAGCATATAAAAGAAATGGGATCTGCTACACCGGAAGAACCTGTTATTTTTATTAAGCCAGAAACTGCTTTGTGTGATATTACTCAATCCATTGTTATTCCAAAAGATTTTGGCGCTGTTCATCATGAAATTGAGATGGCAATTTTAATTGGTATGCCATTAAAAAATGCAGATGAAGACCGCGTATCACGTTCTATTGCAGGTTATGCGGTTGCATTAGATTTAACCTTACGTGACTTGCAAGCTAAGTTTAAAAAAGCAGGTCAGCCATGGGAAAAAAGCAAATCATTTGATGGTTCATGCCCAATTTCTGGTTTTATTCCTGTTAGTAGCCCGAATGACTTACAAAATATTCAGCTTTCACTGGAAATCAACGGTGAAGTTCGCCAAGAGGGTTCGACGCGTGATATGATCACACCAATTTTACCGCTGATTAGCTACATGTCCCGTTTTTTCACACTACGTGCAGGGGATGTCATCTTAACGGGAACACCTGAAGGTGTTGGCCCATTAGTTTCTGGTGATATGCTAAAATTATCAATTAATGATCACTCGCTGACTACTCGGGTTATTTAAATATAGGATTAATAAGTATTATGTCGCAGTTCTGGCAAGTTAAAACTTTAGATGAAATGACAGATGAAGAATGGGAATCTCTCTGTGATGGTTGCGGGCAATGCTGCTTGCACAAATTAATGGATGAAGATACCGATGAAATTTATTTTACTAATGTTGCCTGTAATCAGCTAAATTTAAAAACTTGCCAGTGTAAGCATTATGAAGACCGGTTCAGTTATGAAGCGGATTGTATAAAGCTTAATCGTTATAACTTAGAAACATTTGAATGGTTGCCAAGCACTTGTGCTTACCGGTTGTTATTAGAAGGAAAATCTCTTCCTGCTTGGCACCCATTAAAAACAGGCTCTAAAGCGGCAATGCATAATGAAGGTGTGTCTGTTCGCCATATTGCTGTCAGAGAAATTGATGTGGTGGATTGGGAGGAACACATAATGAATAGGCCCATGATAGGAAGAGGCTAGTAGTAATACCTCAAATATACAGTAAATCATTATGTAAATATCTTTGCCAGCAGTAGGCTTATTTGCCATTTTGAATATTGCCATTTTGCCTGCAATATTCTTTTTTTTTGAAAAATTTAGCCAAGCTACATTGATGATGGTCTATACATTTTAATCGCGGTATCATGCGGTTTTATATGAAAGAAAATAATAATCACATTCAGACTGGGTGTGATTATTTGCGTTATTAATAATAATAATTATTTCTAATAAATACTCGATGTTAACCCTCTAATATTAAGTTTCCTGACTTAAAAGTTTGAGTATATGAAAATCCATCTTTAAAACTGTCTACCCACTAATTTTTACGCGTTGTAGGTTAAGCTGCAAAGTTTTCATTTAAGAAAATATTATATAATTTGTGACCTCTCATTTTGCTTTTCTCAAAATACTTGGCTAATCTATTTTGGTAAAAGCGACATAAGGGGATAGAAATGAAAACATTTGGGGTGGTGCTCACAATTATTGGTCTCGTTACTGCGATTATCTCTTACAATATGGATGTGAGCATTCCTATTGTATATGGGGAGAGTGTGAAAGATACAGGGCTGGCATTTGATAGACAGAATTATATCATTGGTAGCTTGCTGGTCGCATTTTTTGGCGTTTTAATTGTCCTATTTGACAATAAGCGACGCAAGTGAGTTTATTAATACAACCCAGATATTGATAGATATAAGCAGAGCATCAATAATTGCTTTTTTAGTGACCGTTACCGATACAATATTGAACACTTAATGCGATATTGTTTCATTTCTGAATGAAATTGAGTTTATATTGGTTTCGCTCAATTATAATAAATGATGTTTCAAATTAATCAGAAGAATATCTCTTATGAAGAAAATACTTGTGTTAGCTGGTTTGGTTGTTCTTTCTGGATGTGTTTCCAATAATACTGAAATGGAGCCAAAGAATGTAGGCATGGCAAATCCCGCATCAGTATATTGTAAGCAAATTGGGGGGGCACTAGAAATTTTGAATACAGAGGATGGGCAAGTAGGGTACTGTATTTTACCATCAGGCGAAAAAGTAGAGGAATGGGCTCTATACCGGCAGAACAAACACTAGTCAATCTTTCACTTCTTAACAGCTATCAGCAGAAATATTTTGTGAGATTTTTGCTGTAGTTCCTCTCTAATAATTTTTCTATTCTATATTAATCAGTTCTTGAAATTAGCCGATATTACTATTTCCAGTATAACTTCTAGTGTTGGGTATATTTTCATATGTTGATCAACAAGATAACGGTGTTAATGCACATGGAAAATACGCAATAAACACATTATAAGAGATCTTTACGACATTTTGATGGTTGCATATGGATTTAGTAAGGTGGTCAGGAGCTTTCTATGCCAAATTATTGATATAAAATATTTTTATCCACTAATGTCTCATAACCCGTAATTTGTTGTACTAAAATAGAAACAGCTACCTTATGTTATGTAATCGCCAGATAAACTGGGCTTATTAGAAGGATTGATTCACTAAAAAGACGCTAAACTATCCTGATAGTAGAAAATGGCAGAAGAGAAAAGCATCTTTTATCGATGACTTATTGTATTGGATCACACTTTAATGCACTAAAAGAGCTATTTAGGAATATTCTTAATGCCAAATTTTGTAATCCAGTTCGGTTTTTTACAAGATATCCGTTTTAACAAAATATGCATATTTTCATAAGGTTATAAAACAAGAAAATTGACATCTTGTAGATTATAGTTTGTACAGTTGATCCGGTTTTCTTATTCTATATCAAAAATAATGATAATTTTTTTTAACATGGGTATTGGCTAAATACTTTGATATTCCAATTTTTACGTCAACAGCATATTGAATGAATAAAGAATTATATTGCGATTTTATCACTATTCCTTCTATCTAATTTATTTCCCATATTCCATTTATTTTGAAATCTAGGTTAAAATAGATGTTTATATCGTAAGATATTTTTTTTTAAGTTTTAATTTTAACCAAAGTAGACTGTTAATATAAAAAAGTATATATACACTCATAATGTGTTAATTTGATATTCAAGCATAATAATGCGAAATTCAAGGTTTATCATTGTTAGATATGACATATATTCATAAGTCGCAAATCATTAATATAAATAATGTGTGATTCTTAAATGGACGATCAATAAGTGATGTGTTTCGCGCTTACTTTGCAACAAAAAGTATCAATATATTAATGAAAATAGAAATCTAATCTAAATGTGGTGTTTTTTGCCGTTTTTAATAATCTAAATATTTATGATTTTTTGTTTTTTTTTGTCGTGAATACGTATTTTGTTTGCGTTTAAATCTAAATGTTAATCCGTTTACGAGTAAATTAGTGAAAGCTAACTATCAGGTAATCCAATCAATAGATCATTTTAATAGCCCTTGCCTATCAAAAAATAAATAAGTGATGAAAAAAACGATTTAATAAAACTTAAGTTATTATGTATCCTCTCATCGAAATCATATAGAGCATATGATTATAAATTCTAAATAGGACTAATTAAGAAATATATTTATTTGCATTAATACAAATGGTTCAAAGTGAAACGTAAACTGCAAATCATACTCTATGTATGAGCAGATTTTTATTTTTTACTTACCAATAACCAAAACTTAATCAGTTCTTTTTAATGTAAAAATAAATACCCTCATATTAGGAAATAAAAATGAAGAAAGTACTACTGACTGCGATTGCAACAACTATTATTGGTTTATCAACAGCTAACGCTGCAAGCACCAACGTTGGTGGCGGCCAAGTTAACTTTCACGGTAAAGTAACAGATGTTTCTTGTACTGTTTCTGTTGATGGTCAAGGCAGCGATGCCAGCGTTTACTTAGCACCTGTATCATTAGCAGAAGTACGTGATGGTGGTGCGGATACATTGTTAAAACCAAAGTCTTTTGTTATTGACGTAACGAACTGTGTTGCAGCAGATGTTAAAGATGTTACTAATGATTCCGCTATTGATAAAACATTATTAAATGTTAATTGGACTGGCGGTAACTTACTGCAGGGTGCATCAGGTAACTCAGAAGGTTATTTAGCAAATACTGAAACTACAGGTGCTAAAAATATTCAATTAGCACTTTCAACTGATGATAGTTCTGATTTATCGGGTAAAATCATTCCTGGTAACCCATCTCAGAAAAAAGTTAAAGGCGATTTGGATAAAGTTGAAAATGGAGCTCGCTTCCAATATTACGTTGGCTACGCAACTTCTACACCAAAAGATGTAACAACAGGTGAAGTTAAAAGTTATGCAACTTATGAAATTACTTATCAATAATAAACTAGTCAGTTAATTTCTTATTGGTTTTGGTTAAGTAGGTATTCTTTAGATATTAATTTAAATAGCTTTACTTTGATAAGCGGTAGGTATACTGCCGCTTTTATTTTGAGGTTCAAATGAAAGCAATAGTATTTATCTTCTGTTTTATTTTTAGTATGCATTCATTTGCGAATAACATTATTGTTAACGGTACACGGTTTATTTATCCAGGAAATGAAAAAGAAATTACCGTGCAATTAAATAATACTGCCGAGCGTCCTGCAATCGCACAAGCGTGGCTTGATACAGGTGATGCGTCAGAAACACCAGACACGATAAAAACACCATTTCAGATCACACCTCCCATATCTCGTGTAGAAGCTAAAGGAGGGCAAACTTTACGAATCAAACTAATGGATAAAGGAAGTATCCCTCAAGATCGTGAAAGCTTGTGGTGGTTGAATATATTAGATATTCCCCCTATGGCTAAAGCTAAAGATGGGGATAATCAAAATGTATTACAATTAGCGATTCGTTCTAGATTTAAATTTTTTTATCGTCCAACAGGTTTGAGTAGCCGTGAATTAGCACCAGAGCAGCTTGTTATAAAAGCCAATGGTAAGAGTATTATTATAGATAATCCAACGCCTTACTATATTACTATTACAAAAATTTCAACGGATGGTAGATCTGGGTTGAATGAAAAAACAATTTTATTAGAACCAAAAAATCAAGAAATAGTTGAATTAAAACAAATCGTAAGGTCAGGAACTCATATCGTAATTAATAATATCAATGATTATGGTTCAGATATTGCGGTGAAAACCACCGTTAAATAGGAATATATAATGAAACAGCGAGAGTTAATAAATAAATATAGCAATACGCTCTCTGTGACTTGCTTTGTCACTGCATGCATAGTGCCTACGTTTTATGCTTGGGGTGAAGAAGATACAACCTATGAGTTTAATAGTGGTTTTATTATAGGTAGCAAAGAAGATGTTGATTTAACACGATTCAATTCTTCAGGGATTAGCCCCGGAAAATATTCAGTTGATGTATATACAAATAATAATTGGAAGGGACGCTACGATCTTAATTTTGAAGAACAAAAAAATGGCCAATTAGCTGTGTGTTATACACCAGAAATGCTTTCTAATTTTGGCATTAATATTGAAAAACTAAACCCTGCCATGAGTAAAGATAGCAATACTTGTTTACCTTTGAAGGACTGGAATGATCACAAAGATGTCGTTGATACATTTCATTCTTCTACATTGCGCTTAGATATTTCTGTTCCGCAAATATATGAACAGAGAGTTTCCCGTGGATATGTTTCCCCTCAATTTTGGGATACAGGTATTCCTGCATTAAATATAGGCTATATGGCTAACTATTATGATAACCATACTAGTGGTTCGAAAGGAACAAATAACGCTAGTGCGTATTTAGGGTTAAATGCGGGTTTAAGTTTTGATGGTTGGTTATTGAAACATATTGGAAACCTTAATTGGCAGCGCCATGGTGGGACGAATTGGAATAGTAATCAAACATATCTGCAAAAGCCAATTGCTGAACTAAAGTCAAAAGCGACAGCAGGGCAGTTTTATACGGATGGTGATCTCTTTGACAGCATTAGTTTACGTGGTGCAAAAATAGCAACAGATGACAATATGTATCCTGATGGAACGGCAACATATGCACCAGAAATCAGAGGAATAGCACAAAGTAATGCTTTAGTAACAGTAATGCAGAATAACGCTATTATTTATCAAACAACAGTTGCACCAGGGCCTTTTAGTTTAACGGACGTCTATCCATCCGGTTACGGAAATGATTTGGTTGTTACAGTAAAAGAAGCTGATGGAAGTGAAAGTAGCTTTAGCGTGCCATATTCATCTTTAGCACAATTATTACGCCCTGGATTTACACGTTATCAAGTTGCTGGTGGTAAAGCAGATTCTGATGGATTGAGAAATCGACCATTCATTATGCAAGGCAGTATCCAGCACGGCTTAAATAATACATTTACGCTCTATGGTGGTGTTACTGCATTTGACGATTATCAAGCTTATTTAGTGGGTACTGGTGTTAACACCGGCTATGGAGCTGTTGCTGTAGATTTAACTCAGTCGAGAACTGTATTCAAATATAGAACAGAAACAGGGCAAAGTTACCGTTTCACATTTAGTCGGTTATTTACCCAAACTGATACTAACTTAGTATTAGCTGCTTATCGGTATTCAACGAAGGATTACTATAACGTCAGTAATGCATTATATGCGATAGATAATGATAAGCGTGGTGTAGAGAATACCCTAGGGCGTGAGAAAAATGGTTTTAGCTATACAGTGAATCAAAATCTTCCTGATGGTTATGGTGGGATTTATTTTACGGGCCGTATTTCTAATTACTGGGATAAGTCGGGGACAGAAAAGCAATATCAACTAAGTTATAACAATAACTTTAACCGCCTTTCTTATGGTGTCGCCCTTATGAGAGTTTATGCAGATAATACAAATAATAAAAAAGATGATCGTATCAATATAAACTTTAGCTACCCACTGTATTTTGGTGAAAGTCAGAGTGCAACATTAACCTCAAATACGGTATTTAATAATGAAAAATTTGGGTCAAGCCAAATCGGTGCGAGTGGTTCATTTGATAGAGATAATAATTGGACTTATGGCATAAATACTTCAGTTGCAAATGGTGGGCAAAAAAATATTGGCCTGAATACTGGTTATCGAGCACCATTTGTTAATACGAATGCGAATTATAGTCAAGGCCAGGGATATCGTCAGTTTGGTCTCGGTGCAAATGGTTCAGTTATTGTGCACTCTGAAGGTGTAACATTAACACCAAATACATCAACAACATTAGCTCTGATTGAAGCGAAAGGGGCAGAAGGTGCGTCAATTATGGGGGCTCCTGGAACTCGAATTGATGGAAATGGTTATGCAGTTGCTCCTTATGTTAGAGCATATCGCATAAATAATGTTGAAATCGATCCAAAAGGAAGCCCCGAAGATTGATCTGGTCAAGCTAGGCCGCACACTTTTTCCTTACACTTTCAAACTCAATTGGCGACATATCATTTAATGAAGTATGAAGCCGAACTGAGTTGTAGTATTTGATGTATTTCTCTACATCAGTTTTCATGCTTTCTCTGGTTAAATGGTAAACATTTAATAGCCATTCATTTTTCAAGCTGCCGAAAAACCTTTCAACCACAGCATTATCTAAACATGCTCCACAACCACTCATTGATGGCGTAATTCGATTGCTCCATAGCAATGATTGAAAACGCTTACTGGTGTATTGTGAGCCTCTGTCGCTATGGAAGATCAAGCCTGCTTTGGGTTGACGCAGGTTGATAGCCATTTGCATCGCTCTCATGGTTAAATCAACCGTCATGCGTTTACTCAACGCCCAGCCAATAATACGGCGAGAATGCAAATCCATCACAACAGCTAGGTACATCCAGCCTTGATGCGTTCTTAGATAGGTGATATCACCCGCCCACGCCTGATTTGCTCTGGCTGGATTGAATTGGCGCTTCAATAAGTTATCAGCAACCGCATGGCTATGTTTGCGCATAGTCGTCACTTTATAAGCCACTCGCTGTTTAACGACTAAACCGAGCTTTTTCATCAAGCTCTTAACCCGACAAATACCAATTTTAAAGCCTTCTTTGCGTAGCAACTTCATTAAGGTTCTGGCACCAGCACTACTGCGGCTATCATCAAATAACCTCTTCATGCGACGATAAAGCATTAACTCTTCAACACTAATAATCTTGGCTGGTCGCCTCAGCCATGCGTAATAGGCTGACCGACTCACTTCTAGAACCTCGCACAAAACGCTAATTGGAAAGCGCCATTGCTGCTCTTTAATATATTCGAACTTTATTTCATTTCTTTCGCAAAGAAGGCACTCGCCTTTTTTAAGATCTCACGCTCCATCTGTAAGCGTTTATTCTCTTTTCTGAGCTTAACCAGTTCAGCTCTCTCATCTTTGCTTAATGCTTCGCCTGAAGTTTGCTTGGCTAGTTTGTCTTTCCAGTTGTAAAGCAGCTTAGTTGTTATGCCTAATGATTTGGCTGCTTCAGTAACACTGTAACCTTGTTCAGTGACTAGCTTTACAGCTTCTTCTCTGAACTCATCAGTATATTTTCTAGGTTTTCTTCGTTGGGTCATTTTCACACCTTTGTTGTTGGACTAATTATCCTTCACAAAAGTGTGCGGTGCCATTAAATCAGATCAGATATTGTTTTTGATAATACGTCGACACAAGTTGTTCCTTATGAAGGAAGTATCGTTAAAGTTAAATTTGGTACTAAAGTCGAAAAGAATATTGCATTTAATGTTATAAGACCCGGAAATAAACCATTGCCATTTGGGGCTAATGTAACTGATAGCGATGGTGAGTCCATAGGTATTGTTGGCCAAGGTGGAACCGTATTTATTAGTAGTGAAACCGCAAGAATTGCAATTATAAAGTGGGAAAATGGACAATGTGTATTTTCTTTAGAAGCTGGCGATAGTAAGGAAAGTTTATGTCAATAACGAAACAAATTCGCTTGTATATCGGAGTTGGTGTGCTTCTTACCGCTAGTTATGCTTCTGCGTATTGTAATAGAACCTCAACTCATACGTATGTATTAAATATGCAGATGGGGAGAGTCGTGGTAGACCCTAACTTAAATGTTGGTGATACCATTGCGGAGCAAACTTGGGATATGCGTGAAAACTCAAGTGCTATATATGCGTATTGTACTAGAAATACACCGATAACGGCTTCGGTGACTATGCCTAGTCTAGTTCCAGTGGGTAATAAAATTTACCAGACAAATGTTCCAGGAATTGGTATGAAATTCCACCGAGAAGGTGCGGTGAGGATGACGTATCCGGACACATTTTATGCACCAAGATCAAGTAATTATTATCTTGCGGGATCAAAGTTTATTTTAACATTGGTGAAAACAGCTCCTGTTACGGGATCTGGAACTATAGCTAGTGGTCTTTATACATCTTATGGCTATATTCCAAATAATGACCCATTTTTGATTACTAAATTAGATGCAGAAGCCATAACAATCGTTTCTCCTTCTTGCCAAGTTGAAGGGGGAACGGAAAAAAATGTTTATCTTGACCCAATTAAACGATCACAATTGAATGGTACTGGAACAACTGCGGGTGAAAAAGATTTTGATATTCGCTTAATATGCAGTGGAGGGGTTAGTATTTCAGGTTTTGCAAATGTTAATATGACTTTCAGCGGTGAGATTCCAAAAAATATGAATAACCGACAAGGGGTTTTGGTTAATCAAAATAAATCTTCCAGTGGAGCTGCGGGAGTTGGCATACAAGTTTTAGAGCGTAACCGTAATAAACCACTTATGTTTAATGAAAAATATAAAGTTGGAAATTTAGTTGACAAGCAAACCAAGTATCTTGACTTAAATTATAAGGCTCGTTATTACCAATATGAGCGAGCAATCTCTGCTGGAGAAGTTAACTCTAAAATGGTTTTCAATATTACCTATGATTAAAGTTTTATATATTAAATTTATTAATAATACTGTTGGCTAATTTTATAAAATTTGAGAAATGGCTAATCCTCATGTAGAGGATTAGCCATTTTTTATTTATATAAAAGTAAGTAAAGTGAAAGTAACATGGCATATAATAGCTATGTTACTTGTATCTTATTTATATGAAATTAATATCTCATATCGATTAATAATGATCTTTAGAAGGGACGATAACTGTTTCAGCTGTGTATCTTAGCTCTTGACTTATCTCTTTGGATAGTTCATTTTTATTTAATTTTGAATTACTTACGTAACCTTGAAAAAACCATTCAATTGGACAACTTAATGCTTCAGCGATATCAACTAAATGATTAATTGGAATTTTGTTAATGCCATTTTCATAACGTGATATTTGTTGTTGGCTTAAATTTAATTTTTCAGCTAAATTAGCGCCTGATAGACCGAGTTCTTTTCTCCGGTTTTTTATTTTAATACCAATTATAGTATGAATGTCCATATGACATCCTCAATTTTATAGGAAAATTATTATTTAATGCACTTAATTTAAATTACGCTCAATAGTATATTAAAAAATAAACGGATTTAAAAGTTTTAATGAACATATTTATGATGAGAATCTCTATTTATAATTTGAACATTTACAATATAATGACATTATTTTTATTGTGGTTATTATCGGTGAGTAAGTAAATATATCTATATTTATTTCTCCATACAAAAGAATGTTTAAATTTAATTTTTTAAAATTTTATTTTGTTTTTTTGACTGCAGATTTTATCTTTAATTTAAAATCAGTTGGTTATGATAGGCTGGCAATATTACAGATATAGGTTTAAGGTTAATTTATTGTTCTGTCATGTTAATTTTTTGGTTTTTAAAAATTTAATATAAATAATCGTGTATTAAAAGCAAAGAAAGAAATTAATAACATCTATTATATATCAATTAAATTGATATATAATAAACCTTTAAATCATCTCAAATGATTACTTAGAGAATAGGTTATGTTCAGTATTTTGATTTCATATGTATTCCATTTTAAGTGCAATACTATTTGCGATAGTTTGAAGTTGCCATAACAATTGATTATTAAGTTAAATTATTCGCGATAAAACTATCTGGTGCCTCAATAGGTTAGATGACATCAAAGGTTTCAATATTATCAAAAAGGATAATTGCCATAGATTTTAACAGCATATTCTACTCAGGTATTGTCATTGCTGAGTATATTGTGGCATGTCCTATATTTTTTTTTGGGGATTTTGTGCACTTAACATATTTATTTTCCTAGTGTTAGACAAAATTTCATAAGCGTGATAAAGCATAAATATGGGCACTGAAGTATACTGTATAAAACCTATTGGGCTTTTAATACCAAACTAGCGAGGTTAACAATGAAATTATATATTTATGATCACTGTCCATTTTGTGTCAGAGCAAGAATGATTTTTGGTTTAAAAAAGTTAGCGGTAGAGCAAATTGTGTTATTCGATGATGACATCGAAACACCGACAAAAATGATTGGTCGGAAAATGCTGCCTATTCTACAAAAAGATGATGGGAGTTATTTACCTGAAAGCTTAGATATTGTTCATTATGTGGATAGTATTAGTGAACCTAAATATGCTGGTGGGAGTATCGCGCCAGAAATAGAGGCTTGGTCTAAAGCGGTTTCTGCTGTGGTATATAAGCTTGTGACACCACGTTTTACACAAACTGATTTCCCTGAAATTAGTACAGCAGAAGCCAGAGCTGCATATATCGCTAGAACATCAAAATCTTATGGTGATTTAAACGAGCTTAAAAAAGAAACGCATACGCTGTTAGTTGAATTAGAGCCCCAACTGTCGTTATTAGATGCGTGGCTAGAAACACGGGGTGAAGTCATTGATATTAATGATTTTATTATTTTTCCAACTTTACGTAGCTTGAGCATAGTTGAGCACTTAGCATTTAGCACAAACATTCGCAACTATATGGAACGAATTGCAGAATCCTCGAATATTAATTTGTTATTTGATAAGACTAAATAGTCTATCTAGCTGCCAGTTTAGTGTTTCTTGGCAAACGTTTACCGCCTCTAAAAGAGGCGGGTTGTATTCGTTAATTGACGTAGTCGCGTAGTGTATAAACTAACTTGTAATGGCCTTGAGTTAACACGAGCTTGTTGTTTTTCAATGAAATTATCGCACCTTCAGACAGTGCTCGATTTATCATTGAATCCCATTTGGATAAATCTTCATCAACGCATTCGAGTTCAGTCCTACTTAAGTTTTTTACGGTAATTTTTGCGTTTTTGATATCGCCAAACCCGTTGAAATCATTACACATTGATGCAGAAACAAACATTTTTTCGCCAAAAGCAAGGAAGGGGACTGTCTGTTTACTGTTAATCGTTTTACCATTTACTTCAGTTAAAATAAAACGGTGGTGCATCAATTTATTTTCAAGTGCTTGGTCATCATTACGCGCATTGACTTGATGAGTTTGGCATGCTGCTAGCAATAAACCCAAAATAGTAAGTGGAATTAGGCGTTTCATAATCCCAGATCCAACTATGCGTTAACAATATTAGGGCAAGCTTCCCCACAACTAATTTGACGGATATTATTTAGCGTAGTTTGACTGATACTTGTTAATGCTTCTTCTGTTAAAAACGCTTGATGCCCAGTAAATAATACATTATGACAAGAAGAAAGTCGGCGAAAAACATCATCTTGTATTACGTCATTAGATTTATCTTCGAAGAATAAATCACGTTCATTTTCATATACATCCATACCTAATGCGCCAATTTTTTGTGATTTTAGTGCATTGATGGCGGCAACAGAATCGACTAACGCACCTCGACTTGTATTGATGATCATGACCCCATTTTTCATCTTCTTGAATGCATTTTCATCGAGTAGGTGATGATTTTCAGGTGTTAATGGGCAATGAAGAGAAATAATATCTGATTGTTCATATAGAGTATCTAAGTCAACATATTCAGCACCCAAATCTAAAACAGCTTGGTTCGGGTATGGGTCATGTGCGAGTAAACGCATTCCAAAGCCCTTTAAAATACGTAGCGTCGCTTGGCCAATTTTCCCGGTACCGATAATGCCAGCGGTGCGGTTATGCATATTAAAACCGGTTAATCCCTCAAGAGAGAAATTTGCATCTCGCGTACGCTGGTACGCCCGGTGGATCCGGCGATTAAGGCATAGCATCATCCCAACTGCATGTTCTGCAACGGCTTCAGGAGAATAAGCAGGGACTCGAACAACTTGGATACCTAATTCTTTAGCTGCTTGTAAATCAACATTGTTAAAGCCGGCACAACGTAAAGCTAAAATTCGAATATTGAGTGCGGCAAGTTCTTCTAAAACAGCACGATTAGCTTCGTCGTTAACGAAAATACAGACAGCGTCGGCACCAACAGCATTTTTAGCTGTCTGAACCGTCAATGGAAAATCAAAATATTCAATACTAAAATTAAATCCAGAATTTTGATTAACTTGTTCCATGTGCTTGCGGTCATACTGTTTGGTACTATAAGAAACAATTTTCATCATAAAGACTCCAATTTTTAGGAACCAATTAGAAAAGAGTAGGTAAAAAGGTGTACCTACAAAATATAAACTCAGAATAAGACAATTAAGTTTGTAAATCACCTATAAATTAAGAAAATAGGTATCTGTTTACGATTGAATGTGGTTTATCTTTGTGAGTATCGCGTTTAATGAGACGATTTTGTTGAAATTTATCATTTGCGCTACAGAACAACTCAAACAAGGGACGTAGTAATGCAGTTAATGAAAAGAGCATTCAGAATATTACTCTGCTTTTTGGGTGGAAGCATTGCTCTCTTAATACTTTTATGGATAACGATATCCCATTGGGCTCCTGTTGTTGCATCATACTATCTTCCTAAGCCATTTAAACTGTCGTTTTCAGAACCAAGAATTAGTCATGGCCAATTAGGTATAGCAAATATCAGTATAACAGCAAATGATTGCACATTAGTTCAGTTGAATAGCACAAGGCTTTCAATCTTTCCCTTGCATGCTATTGTGGATAACCTTGATGTTAAAACTGAATGTTTGAGTGCTCTTGAGCCAACGAATGAAACAGATCATGATCCGATTAATATTGCGGACGTTATCGATAGTATCCCTGTTTTTTCATTAGTTATAAATAATGCCAACATACAGCCATGGAGTGATTACCAAGGCAGTATCTGGTTACGTAAAAATCAGACTAACCCTCTAGAATTTGATTTTAGCGGCGACAATTTAAGGTTGTCATCTTTAATAAACAGGGAACACCAATTAGTCATTCAAAATTTTTTAGCATTTCTACCAGAACAAAAGCAAACAATAGAATTATTTGGTGATGTGCAACTCCCCTTAATGGCAAATCAGCTTCCAGAAAAAGGCGAGCTGAATGCTTATTTTAAGTTAATCAACCCAGAAAAATTCTTACAAGCTAAATTCAGTTGGTTGAATGACCAAGGCGTCTTTAGTGTCATGGATACAGACACAAAGGAAGAATTGCTTTATTTACCATGGTTACTATCGCCTTCTAGAATACAAATAGCGCAAGGGAAGTGGCAATGGAAAGAAGCAGATATTCCTTTACAAGGCGGTATCAGCCTTCAAGTTGATAACTGGAATAATACATTAAGTGAAATGGTATTTTCTGGGCGCATTAACATGCTCACACAAGCAGAGAAAGGGAAAGCCAATATTGTCTTAGCGGTGCCATCTACCCAGATAAATTTACTCGATGCTGATATTAACTTTAGGCTACATGGCCAAGTTAAATATGATGATATGGTGCTGGATATTAATTTACCAGCCAAGGTTTCAGGCCAGTTAGCCACACCAAAAGTCTCTTTTTTATCCAGTTCATTATTAAGAGCTTATGGTCGGCTTTCTGAAACACTTATTCTTAATGAAGTTAGATTGCCACTCGCAGGGACATCGTTAAGTGAAGAAGGTATTTCAGGGCGTTTGCAAGCTATCCTTAAGGTTAAAGAACAGTACTGGGGAGATTTCGATATTCATTTGGATGGTAAAGCCAATAAATTTGCATTAGATAAGGGAAAATGGATTTGGAATTATTGGGGAAATGCCAACTTGCCGTCATTATCGGCTAATTGGGACATTAAGGGTAATGGGAGTTGGCAGGACACTTTAATCACATTAAATAGCTTAAATACAGGTTTTGACCAAATACAATATGGGCTCTTATCGATGAGGGCTCCGCGTTTACAACTAAGTAAGCCATTAGTTTGGCAACGTGATCAGAATAAAGCCAATTTTAATGGACAATTACAGCTTACCAGTGAACGAATGCAATTTGGTACTGAAAGTTATCTACCAAAAGTTACATTAAATGCGGATCTTAGTGGAAAATCTCCTGCTGAATTTCAACTTAAAGGTGATTTAAGCACTAAAGATGTCGGGCCAATCGTCATATTTGGGCGCTGGGATGGTGAAAGATTAAGAGGGGAAGCTCGTTGGCCTGAGCAGTCAGTCACGGCTTTTCAAACATTAATTCCTGCTGATCTTGGAATTGAATTAAAACAAGGAAAATTATTTTCTCAAGCTGCTTTCTCAATAACACCAGAAGATGGTTTTATTGCAGGAGGACACTGGCGTGTAGAAAATACGAGCCTTTGGTTAAAAGATGGTGAGTTATCAGGATTAGATTTTGTTTTACCATGGCGTTTAAAACAAAGTACCTGGACTTTAGGGGGGAAGGGACCTGTTGAGTTACGTATTAAAAAGCTCAATAATTTATTTGAATTGACGGATATTAAAGCCGATCTTGCTGGTTCATATCCACCAACGGAAAACAGGCCATTAAAACTGACTAATGTGGGCTTTAAAACCTTAGGGGGTGAGGTATCGATGGATTTACTACGCTGGCCACAAACCCATGCCTCTTCGATAAAATTAAGACAGATTGAACTTAGTCAGTTATTTACCATATTAAAAGTGTCACAGTTTGCTGTTTCAGGTAAAGTTAATGGTGAGTTACCTTTTTATTTAAATAATCCAGAGTGGATAGTTAAAGATGGGTGGTTAGAAAATAGTGGGCCATTAACGTTACGGTTAGATACTCAATTTGTTGATTCCATCCGAGAGGATAATATATCTGCGGGTTCCGCTATGGGGTGGCTACAATATTTGGAAATAAAACGCAGCCGTACAGACGTTAATGTTACAAACTTAGGGTTGTTAAATATGAAAACAATCCTTGAAGGGTATAACACGCAAGAAAAGAAAAAACGTGAAGTTCATTTGCATTATCAACATGAAGAAAATATCTTTCAATTATGGCGTAGTTTACGATTTGGTAGCTCTTTAGAAGAGTGGTTGGAAAAAAATTTATAATGAGCATAAGAATGAACGTGAAAATATTAAAATTTACTACAGCTATATCGATTGCGTTATTGTTATCAGCTTGCTTACGAGTTGAGGTCGCAACACCGGATAAGCCCATCAATATTAATATGAACGTAAAAATTGAACATGAAATCCAAATAAAAGCGGATAGACAAGTAGAAGAGTTATTAAAAGAAAATAGTGATTTATTCGGAGAGGTAAATCCCAAATGAGTCGAATTATCAAAGTACTAGCGCTATGTTCATTATTGACTACTTTTCAGGCTGTAGCAATTACAGTGGATGAAGCCAAAGAAACGGGTCTATTGGGGGAAACATTGTCAGGGTATTTAGCCCCAATTAATACAAATAATCAGGAGGCCACCAAGCTAGCAGCACAAATAAACCAAGAACGGGAAAAAAGATATAGTGAAATTGCGGCAAAAAATAACCTAAAAACTAATGACGTTGCAAGGATAGCAGGGCAGAAGCTCGTAGAAAGGGCGAACTCTGGGGAATTTGTACGTGGAATTAATGGTCAATGGCTACAAAAGAAATAAAAAGCACACTCAGAAAGTGCGCAAAATATAACAATGGTAGTTTTGAGTCTTAATAATATATTACTTAGAAAGTCTAGATCTTAAGCAATAATCGTATTTATATGGCTTTGTGCTTGTTGATGCGCTCGTTCGACTGACTCTTGGCCTAACGACGTGCCTTCAGCAAAAATAAACTCAACGTCGGTAATACCAATGAAATTTAGAAATAGTGTTAAATAAGGCACCATGGTGTCTGTTGGTGTGTCTTTGTAGATACCGCCTCGGCTCGTTAATATATAGGCACGTTTGTCTTTTAATAAGCCGACAGAACCTTGTTCTGTATATTTAAACGTGTGGCCTGAGCGAGCGATAAAGTCGAAGTAATGTTTTAAATGGGAAGAAATCGTAAAGTTATACATTGGGGCTGCAATAACAATCACATCGTGAGCCTTAATTTCCTCAATCAACGCATTTGACAGGTCCAAATGTGCTTGTTGTTGTTCTGTTTTCGTGTCACTTGGGCCAAAAGCTGCTAAAATTTCACCGTCAATCGCTGGAATTGGTTCTTTGACTAAATCTCGTACAGTTACTGTATCTGCTGAGTGTTTTTCCTGCCATTGTTGAATAAAGTAATCTGCCATTTTATTGCTTTGTGAATAGTCAGCCAGAATGCTTGATTTCAATAGTAATACTTTACTCATGTGTTCCTCTATGTTTAGGTGAAATTTCATTGGTAATGATACGTGAGGTGTAACTGATTGATAGGAAAAAAATTAGATAGCCTTCTTCAAAAAAATTGATGGTATTTTTATGTGATAACAACAATTAAAAATAAAAACAAAATTTAGCCCTCACAAATTGCGAAGTGGATTGGCTAGCGTGCATTGAAATTTATTAAAGATAAGGATTTAACAGGTGAAATCCATACTGACAGCATTAACCGCTGATATTGGACAAACTTCATTACGTGACCAATGGTTACTGAAAAAAAGAGTGCAAGGTATTGCAAAGATCCAGAACGAAAAATCGCGCTCTGCGGTACTTGACGCTATTAAAATAGATATTGAGAAAGCCAAACAAAGAGTTGAACTTAAACGATTAAACTCACCTAAAATTGTATATCCAGATAATTTACCAGTTAGCCAGAAAAAAGACGTTATTTTAGATGCCATTAAAAAGCATCAAGTTGTTATTATTGCAGGTGAAACTGGATCAGGTAAAACAACGCAGATCCCAAAAATTTGCCTTGAACTTGGCAGAGGGGTTCTAGGGTTTATTGGGCATACTCAACCAAGACGGTTAGCTGCACGTTCAGTCGCAACACGTCTTGCTCAAGAGCTTGAATGTGAATTAGGTTCAAATGTTGGTTATAAAGTCCGTTTTAGTGACCAAGTGAGTGAAACGACTCAAGTCAAATTGATGACTGATGGTATCTTGCTTGCAGAATTACAAAATGACAAATTGCTGTTGCAATATGACACTATTATTATCGATGAGGCTCACGAAAGAAGCCTTAATATCGACTTTATTTTAGGTTACTTGCGTCAATTATTACCGAGACGCCCTGATTTAAAAGTGATTATTACATCGGCAACCATTGACCCTGAGCGTTTTTCGAAGCACTTTAGTCACGCTCCGATTGTTGAAGTATCTGGGCGAACTTATCCCGTTGAAGTTCGTTATCGCCCTATTATTGGAGAGCAAAACGATAGTGACCGTGACCAAATTGATGGGATCATAGATGCGGTAAATGAACTGTCGGTTGAAGGTAATGGCGATATACTGATTTTTATGAGCGGTGAGCGGGAGATCCGTGATACTGCCGATGCGTTATCAAAACTTTCTTTACGCCACACTGAAATATTACCTCTCTTCGCAAGGCTTTCTAATAGTGAGCAAAATCGCATATTCCATCCTCATGGGGGGCGGCGGATCATTCTTGCAACAAACGTAGCAGAAACATCATTAACTGTACCGGGTATCAAATATGTTATTGATACTGGCTATGCGCGTATTAGTCGTTATAGCTACCGTACTAAAGTGCAACGCCTACCTGTTGAAGCTATCTCTCAGGCTTCAGCTAACCAACGTAAAGGGCGCTGTGGCCGTGTTTCTGATGGGATTTGTATTCGTTTATACTCAGAAGATGACTTTCTATCACGTCCAGAGTTCACGGACCCAGAAATTTTACGGACGAATTTGGCATCAGTTATATTACAAATGACTTCTATTGGTCTTGGTGATATCTCTGCATTTCCATTTGTGGAGGCTCCTGATAAACGTAACATCCAAGATGGTGTGAAATTACTGGAAGAGCTAGGTGCAATTAAGTCCCATAAACAGGCAGATAAAGGCTATCAATTAACGGATACCGGTAGGCAGCTTGCCCAGCTTCCTGTAGATCCAAGGCTTGCTCGGATGGTGATTGAAGCACGTAAACATGGTGCAGTACGTGAGACAATGGTGATTGTTTCTGCATTATCAATTCAAGACCCGAGAGAGAGGCCATTAGAGAAACAGCAAGCTGCTGATGAAAAACATCGGCGTTTCCATGATAAACAATCAGATTTCTTAGCCTTTTTAAACCTTTGGGATTACTTAAAGGAACAACAAACACAGCTTTCTAACGCCCAATTTAGAAAAATGTGTCGCCAAGACTTTCTCAATTACTTACGTATTCGAGAATGGCAAGATTTGTATACCCAATTGCGGCAAGTGGTGAAAGAACAAGGTTTTGCCATTAATAGCTCTGAGGCTGATTTTCGGAGTATTCACGTTTCGTTATTGGCTGGCTTGCTTTCACATATTGGCCAAAAAGACGCGGATAAACACGAGTTCACTGGGGCTAGAAATGCACGTTTTACTATTTTTCCAGGGTCGGGTCTGTTTAAAAAACCACCAAAATGGGCAATGGTCGCGGAACTTGTTGAGACATCGAAATTATGGGGAAGAATTGCCGCATCCATCGATGTTGAGTGGGTTGAACCTTTAGCTGAACATTTAACTAAACATAGTTATAGTGAGCCTCATTGGTCAAAATCTGAAGGTGCGGTAATGGCATCAGAAAAAGTGACGCTATATGGGCTACCTATTGTTGCATCAAGGCAGGTTAATTATGGAAATATTGACCCATTACTGTGCCGTGAATTGTTTATTCGTCATGCATTAGTTGAAGGGGATTGGGTTACTCGTCACGCATTCTTTAAAGAAAATCTGAAGTTATTATCTGAAGTTGAAGATTTGGAGCATAAGTCACGTCGGCGAGACATTTTAGTTGATGATGAAACATTATTTGCATTTTATGACCAACGGATCCCGAATGATGTGATTTCCTCCCGTCATTTTGATAATTGGTGGAAAACGGCATCTAAGCAACAATCGGACTTGTTAAGCTTTGAAAAAAGCATGCTGATTAAAGATGACGCCAGTAATGTTTCAGCACTTGATTATCCTAACTATTGGCATCAAGGGGATTTAAAATTTCGCTTGAGTTACCAATTTGAACCTGGAACTGATGCTGATGGTGTGACAGTACATATACCTCTTGCTGTATTAAATCAGGTTCAGAATATTGGCTTTGAATGGCAAGTTCCTGGTTTGCGTCATGAGCTAATCGTTGCTTTAATTAAATCGTTACCTAAACCAATTAGACGAAATTTTGTCCCTGCACCTAATTATGCTTCTGCATTTTTAGAACGAGTGCCAGAGCCTGAAGGGAGTGTATTAGATAAACTTGAACGTGAATTACGTCGTATGACAGGTGTGACTGTTGAACGTGATTTATGGCAATTAGAGCAGCTCCCAGCTCATTTGAAAATGACGTATCGTGTTGTGGGCGACAAAAATAAAACTGTTGCGGAAGGGCAAAACCTTGATGAGTTAAAAAATAGCTTAAAAGAAAAAGTGCAAGAAACGTTGTCTGAAGTTGTGGATGATGGCATTGAGCAACACGGGTTACATATTTGGAGTTTTGGTGAATTACCTCAACGTTATGAGCAAAAAAGGGGGGGATATTCCGTTAAGGCTTACCCTGCATTAGTTGATGAAAGAAATAGCGTAGGTATCAAGGTATTTGAAACGGAACTGGAACAACAGCAAGCAATGTGGGCCGGAGTACGTCGATTGTTGCTGTTAAATATTCCATCGCCAATTAAGTATTTGCATGAAAAACTACCAAACAAATCAAAATTAGGTTTGTATTTTAACCCCTATGGCAAGGTATTAGAGTTAATTGATGACTGTATTGCTTGTGGTGTTGACCAATTAATTGCTAATTTTGGTGGTGCGGTTTGGAATGAAGTGCAGTTTGAAAAATTGAAAGAGTTTGCACGAGCAGAATTAAATGATGTGGTTGTTAATATTGCTAAGCAAGTTGAACAAATATTAACAGCGGTGTTTGCGATCAACAAACGTCTAAAAGGGCGGGTCGATTTTTCGATGGCAATAGCGTTATCGGATATAAAAACACAAATGTCGAATCTGGTGTTTAAAGGTTTTGTGACCACTCATGGTTGGAAACGCTTGCCTGATATTCTTCGTTATTTAAATGGGATAGAGCGGCGACTAGAAAAGCTGGCTATTGACCCTAACCGAGATCGTGCTCAAATGAGTAAAGTCGAGCATGTTCAGAATATGTGGCAACAATGGCTAGTAAAATTATCTCCGATTCAGAAAAATATGCCAGAAGTTCAAGAAATTCGCTGGATGATTGAAGAACTGCGAGTTAGCTTGTTTGCCCAACAGCTTGGAACGCCATATCCAATTTCGGATAAGCGAATTATGCAGGCGATGGAACAGTTGTCCCAACAACTGTAAGTATTATTTTGACTAATTGGCGCTTCACGTATTTTGTATGTGAAGCGTTTTTTATTTTTAGTTTAACTGGCGCTTTAGTTACAACATACAAGCAAGGGGGAATCATATGAGCACCGAAGATCGTACAACAGTAATTTTCACCAGTATAAGGGAAGAGAAATTGTAATAGGGGGTTAATACTAGAAGGTTATTGAGGTATTGAGTATGTGGAAAATAGGAAATTACAGTAAATAGGGCTTAAATTTACGCATCAAAATTAAGCCCTTTGGTACAAAGCTAAACAACCAAATAATAGAGTGCTGGAATAGCAGCGATAGCAATAGCATATGCCATGATTTTTTCAATCATCTTTAATGGTATTTGGTTGGTTTGCTGCTGGCGAGCATAGAAAAACACCAAAATACCGGGGGCATATAAAACGACAGATAATAGTAAATTAATTAACCCTGAAGCATAAATCAGCCATAGGCCATAAAGGCTAGCAATAGATCCAACAGCAAGTAATGCCTTATTATGACGTTCAAAAGCAACCTTGACTAAAAATGCACCGACTAGGAAATAGGGGACTAATATCATTTCAGAGGCGATAGTAAGTAATGTATTGTAATTACTTCCACTAAGCCAAATAAGAACCAAAGAGAGTTGTACTGCACCATTAGTGAGCCATAGAGACGAAGATGGCGCATCATTTTTATTTAGTTTGTTGAATATTTTAGGAAATGATTGATATTGTGCTGCGATATAAGGCACTTCAGCGGCCATAATAGTCCAACTTAAATAAGCACCACAAACAGAGATAATGAGGCCAGCCGCAATAATAATATCACCACTCGAACCAATTAAATCTATCATAAGAGGGGCCATGGATGGGTTTTTTATTTCTGCAAGCTCAGCTCTTGGCATGATCCCAAGAGAAAGTAAGGTAACGAGAATATAGATAATTAAAGCAGAACTCACAGCGAAAATTGTTGCTAAGCCAACATCTCGGCGGTTTTTTGCTCTAGCTGAAACAACAACGGCCCCTTCGATACCAATAAATACCCACAATGTAATCAACATAGTATCTTTGACTTGCTCCCAAACAGGAACGCCAAATTCGATACCGCTGAAATCTGCATTGAAAATATCAAGTCTAAAGGCCAAAAAAGCTAATACAATAAATAAGCCAAGGGGAACTAATTTTGCCATTGTAGCGAGTTTATTAATTCCAGCGGCTGTTTGTACTCCACGAAGCACTAAATAGTGAACAAACCAGAGAAGTATTGATTCTCCGATCAGTGCTTGCCATGTATTTCCATCACCAAAAATGATGTTATCAGGAGTATCAGTAAAAAAACTGATCGCGGCAAATACGATAACGAGATAAGACACATTGGCAACTACCGCACATAGCCAATACCCCCACGCAGAGCAAAAACCAATTAATTCCCCGAAACCGACTTTTGCATAAGTAAATATTCCACCGTCAAGGTCAGGGCGTATACGCGAAAGCAACAATAAGGCAAATGCCAAAAAGAGGATACCCACACCAGTAATGGACCAACCGATTATTAATGCGAGCGGGCTGGCGACTTCAGCCATATTTTGAGGGAGACTAAAAACACCGGCACCAACCATCGAGCTAAGAACTAGCGCCGTTAGAGCGGTAAGACTCAAAGTATTTTTCAAAGTAAATCCTGAACGTTCAGAAATCAAAAGTTAAAATGACGTTAAAATGCCATTACAATAATTAGTTTAACTAGAAGCCATAAAAAAAGTAGACAGAATGACTGCATGTTTTCAGTGTGTGGATTCTACGAACGAAATGACAGATATGCAATGGTAATGTATGCATTTTTTAAGGTGTTTTATGCACTTTGTTTGAAAAAAGAAGATGGATAGCGTGTAAAATGTGATTTAACGTAAATGAAGTGAATAAAAACAAAAAAACCAGCCGAGGAGGCTGGTTTTAGTATCACAGAATATTGGACTATTTAAACAAGTCAGCACTGATGGTGACACTTCCACCATTAGATTGCCATTCTCTTGTAATATGGAAATATTTAGCTCCTTTTGCTTCCGCACGTTTTGCTATTTGGTAACGTACTTCAGGCGTATTGGTGTAATATCCAGAGAATGTTATAGAGTCAAATGGAACCATTTGAGCCGCGGCTGTTTTGTTGACTTCTTCGATAACATAACCACTTGGCAGGGTTACACTAGTACGACCCGGTTGACTACTAGAGGTTTCAAAGAAGCGTCCGACTGCGGTTGTTGGTTCTTCAGAAGATGCAACACCAGGAATGCGAACTTTTTTAGCCGCTTCACCGCCTTCAGCTAATAGAGCACGGCCAGCGTCTGAATCAGCAGGAACCACTGCGTCTTCATTCAGTACTTGTCGCTTCGGCGCATCTTTCTTATAGATATAAGCTGTCGCTAGTGTGTTTCCGCCATCATTCATTGCGATATTACGAACCACATAGAACGAAGCTGCATTTTTCTCAAGGGCTTTTTTAGCAATAGCCTCATACAGATCCGGTTGGGAAGGATAGAAACCGCTTACCGTAACGGTATCAAAAGGCTCATATTCGGTTGCATCCGTTTTTGACATTTCCTCAACACCACCGAATACACGACGCTTCGGTGAATCAACTTCTGGTGCATCTTTTGCGTACACGTCTGCAACAACACGCATGTTGCCGCTATCACCTACATCATCAAGGCTTTGAATGTAAAAGGCATATGCCCCCATTTTATCAGCCCTACGGGAGACTGCATCGGATGCTTCATAAATAGCATTAAAGCGCCCGGTAACTGTTATACGCTCATAAGGTTTTAATTCAGTAGCCTGTTTTGGCGTCAATTCAACAGCCGCCTGAGTAGCAGTTATACTAGTTAATGACAGCACCGCGGCTGCGATGACCGTAGTTTTCAGCTTCATACAAAATCCTTCCGCCTTGCGCAATTTATTATAAACATGCTGAATCTTAGTTGTATCACATGTACGTGATTATTACACGTAACAGAACCCGTTGTCTCATGATTTTCTTTTTATGAGAAATAAATATTTATTGACTAGTTAAATTTACCAGATTTTTTAAAGTATCCAGTATTTTATTGACCTAAAACTAAGATTTTCACAGCGAATTCCATTTACTGTCTAAGAATCGAGATCAATTATGGATCAGGACGCTTATTTTCAGTAGGTTATTAGAACATTAAAAATCTGTTTATGCACAAAATAAGACTTTTCTCTGTGATGATGGTCATTATTTTAGCAAACAGCCTATTAACAACATTACTTCAAGCATTAAAAAGGGAACATTATGCGTATTGGTATACCAAGAGAACGACTTGCCAATGAAGCGCGTGTTGCTGCTACGCCATCAACAGTGACTCAACTACTTAAGTTGGGTTTTTCTGTGTGTGTAGAGCAAAATGCGGGTCATTTAGCCAGTTTTGATGATGTAGCATATGAGCAAGTGGGTGCCGAAATCGTTGATCGTGACACTGCATTTGCTGCGGATATTGTTTTTAAAGTCAACGCACCTCTGGATGATGAAATTCCTTTGTTAAAAGAAGGAGCAACATTGGTGAGTTTCATTTGGCCGGCACAGAATGCTGAGCTAATGGAAGCTTTAAAAGCTAGGAATATTAACGTGATGGCGATGGATGCGGTACCACGTATTTCACGAGCTCAGTCGCTTGATGCGCTGAGTTCAATGGCAAATATTGCAGGTTACCGTGCAATTGTTGAAGCTGCTCATGAATTTGGCCGTTTCTTTACGGGGCAAATCACTGCGGCAGGTAAGGTGCCACCAGCGAAAGTTATGGTTATTGGTGCTGGGGTTGCTGGCCTTGCTGCAATTGGTGCTGCGGGTAGCTTGGGCGCCATTGTACGAGCCTTTGATACTCGGCCTGAGGTAAAAGAACAGGTTCAGAGTATGGGTGCTGAATTTCTTGAGCTCGATTTCAAGGAAGAGGCTGGCAGTGGCGATGGTTACGCCAAAGTGATGTCAGAAGCATTTATAAAAGCGGAGATGGAACTGTTCGCTGCACAGGCGAAAGAAGTCGACATTATTGTGACCACGGCACTGATTCCAGGCAAACCAGCGCCTAAATTGATTACCAAGGAAATGGTTGAATCAATGAAGCCGGGAAGTGTGGTTGTCGACTTAGCGGCTCAAACGGGTGGTAACTGCGAATTAACCCAAGCTGACAAATTAGTCGTGACCGACAATGGTGTGAAAATTATTGGTTACACAGATTTGCCAAGCCGTTTGCCAACACAATCATCCCAGTTATATGGCACCAACCTTGTTAACCTGATGAAACTACTGTGCAAAGAAAAAGATGGCGAAATTAATATTGATTTCGACGATTTGGTTATTCGCGGTGTTACGGTGATTAAACAAGGTGAAATCACGTGGCCAGCGCCCCCAATTCAGGTATCTGCTCAGCCGCAGGCGAAACCGCAAGCGGTGGAAAAAGTTAAAGCGCCTGAGAAAAAGATGTCACCGACGGTAAAATATGGCTTGATGGCATTAGCTATCATCTTGTTTGGTTGGTTCGCTAATTCAGCGCCAAAAGAGTTTTTATCGCACTTTACTGTATTTGCATTAGCTTGTGTGGTTGGTTATTACGTGGTGTGGAATGTGACTCATGCATTACATACACCGTTAATGTCAGTCACTAATGCTATTTCAGGGATCATCGTCGTGGGCGCCTTGCTTCAGATTGGAAGCGGTGGCTGGGTAAGCTTCTTATCCTTTATCGCCATATTGATCGCGAGTATCAATATTTTCGGTGGGTTTACTGTAACTCAACGCATGTTAAAAATGTTTCGTAAAGGATAAGGGGTAACTTATGTTGTCGAGTGGAATTGTGACAGCAGCTTACATAGTTGCTGCTATCCTGTTTATTTTCAGCCTTGCAGGGCTATCACGTCATGAAAGCTCCCAACGAGGGAATACTTACGGCATCATCGGGATGGCTATTGCATTGATAGCCACTATTTTAGGTCCTGACAGTGCTAATGTGGGCTGGATGATCGTTGCGATGGTTATTGGTGCGGTTATCGGTATTCGCTTAGCGAAAAAAGTTGAAATGACAGAAATGCCTGAACTGGTGGCTATTTTACATAGCTTCGTCGGTTTAGCTGCAGTTTTGGTTGGTTTTAACAGTTTTATTGCAAGTGAAGGGCACGCTGATGTTGTTATGGAAAACATTCATTTAACTGAAGTTTTCTTGGGGATTTTCATTGGTGCAGTTACCTTTACAGGTTCAGTGGTCGCTTATGGTAAATTATCAGGGAAAATGTCATCAAAACCGATGATGTTACCTAATCGCCATAAACTGAATTTAGCGGCGTTAGTTGTTTCATTTATTCTGTTAGTCATTTTCGTTAAAACAGAAAGTGTCGGCTTACAAGTCTTCTTGATGCTCATCATGACAGCGATTGCTTTAGTTTTTGGCTGGCATTTAGTGGCATCAATTGGTGGCGCGGACATGCCTGTGGTTGTTTCAATGCTGAACTCGTATTCAGGTTGGGCTGCTGCAGCTGCAGGTTTCATGTTAAGTAATGACTTGCTGATCGTCACAGGGGCATTGGTCGGTTCTTCAGGTGCGATTCTGTCTTATATTATGTGTAAGGCGATGAACCGTTCATTTATCAGTGTCATTGCAGGAGGCTTCGGTACAGATGGCTCTTCAACAGGCTCTGAGGAAGAAATGGGCGAATACCGTGAAATTACAGCAGAGGAAGTCGCTGAAATGTTGAAAAACTCAACATCAGTGATAATCACTCCGGGCTATGGTATGGCCGTGGCACAAGCACAATACCCTGTGGCAGATATTACGACTAAATTACGTGAGCGTGGTATCAATGTGCGTTTTGGTATTCACCCTGTTGCTGGGCGTTTGCCAGGGCATATGAATGTCTTACTCGCAGAAGCTAAAGTGCCTTACGATGTCGTATTAGAAATGGATGAAATCAATGATGATTTCTCTGATACCGATACTGTACTTGTCATTGGTGCTAACGATACGGTTAACCCAGCGGCTCAAGATGACCCAAATAGCCCAATTGCAGGTATGCCAGTTCTTGAAGTTTGGAAAGCAAGCAATGTCATTGTATTTAAACGTTCAATGAATACGGGCTATGCTGGGGTACAAAACCCATTATTCTTCAAAGAAAATACACAGATGTTGTTTGGTGATGCGAAAGATAGCGTCGATGCAATCTTACGTGCATTGTAATTTAATGAGTCACTAATTCATTTAAAAATAATTAGTAAAGTAAATAAGAAGGGGGGATTGGTTAATTCCAATCACCCCTTCTTGATATTTGAGAGCTAAATCAATTCATATGATGCAGTCTTATAAACGCATCATTTGAGGCAAAATCGTGCACAATTGGTTAGCCCTCGAGCAAAAGTAAACACTAATAAAAACGCAAATGCAGATATAGTCAGCATGCTCATCATGAGAACTCCGCCATTGAAATGGTCCATGACGTATCCTCCCACTAGACTACCAATGGTAATTAGAATTAAAAACATAAAGGTAATAAGGGCGGAACCTTTTTCGGTTAATTCTGGAACATGAACGTGCATCCACATATTGATTGTTGCAGGAACCATACCCGCAGCGATCCCCCATGAAGAAACGAATATGATACTGGTCGCCCAATTAAAATCTAAAACAGATAATGCGAGAAACGCTAAGGCTAATAAAAGTGCACTAATCGCGAAATTATAACGAACATTATATTTTCCGACATAACCCGCCAGTATATTGCCAACTACGCTGGCTACCCCAAAAAAGAGCAATAATGCTGAAATTTGTCCTTCGATAAAACCTGCGGTTTGTTTAAAGAACACCGTAAAATAATTATAGGCAGAGAAATGTGCTAAAAAAATCAGTGTGAATATAATTAACCCTTTACGTGCAATAGGGTGCGAAGGCATCAATAACAGTTCTTTCCATTGCATAGACGAAGAAGGTTTTAATGATGGTAAAGAGAAATATTGCATTAAAAATGCGACAGCACCTGCAATAACCAACGCAATATAAGGCATTCTCCAACCGTAGTTATCAGATAACCAAGCGCCTAGAGGTACTCCGAGCACGGTAACTAATGTGACGGCCGAAAAGAATATTGTTACGGATGTGGTAATTGACATATTTTTAGGTGCTAGACGTATTACTAAGCCTGCTGCAACTCCCCAAAAACCCCCTAGTGCAATTCCTAATGCGAATCTACCTAATAAAACTAAGCTAAAATTAGATGCGAAAGCCGTAATTGCATTAGCTAATATCATGAGAGCAACTAAGAAAAGTAAGACTTGGCGTCTATCAATATTTTTTGCATAGATGGGGACAAATAGAGAGGATGCCATACCTGCGATAGATGTGACAGTGACTGTAAGTCCTGCGGTACCTGTTGATATTTGAAAATCATAAGCGATGTTATTTAGCACACTAATGGCTAAAAACTCACCAGTAACAATAATGAAGCAAGCAAAAGTTGCAGATAATAGTGAAAGCCAGTTACCATTGTGCGAAGAAATATGAGTTGTTGTCATGCGCTTTCCATGAAAATTAAGTAGTTTACAAAAAAGAATGATTTTATAGTGATCGCTATAAAATCATGGCGCTATTGTTTATGTGAATTTAGGCGTTGTCAATTATTTTTATAATGATCACTATAAAATAGTTGTGGCATAGTGAATTGACTGCGAGTAAAGTGAGAATATGAATCAAATAAAACGCGGGCGGCCTAAAGGCTTTGACCAACAAGATGCACTAGCTAAAGCCATGCTATTGTTTTGGCGAAATGGCTATGTTGCAACCTCAATCAGCGATTTAACTCAAGAGCTAGGTATCACAGCGCCTAGCCTTTATTGTGCTTTTGGTGATAAAGCATCGTTGTTTAATCAATGTATTGATTATTATTTGATGAATGAAGCTTGTCCTATTTTGTCTATTGTAAAGCAAGCCAAAACAGCGAAAATTGCAATTGAATTGCTGATGTATGAAAGCGCTAAAAGGCTAATTCAGCCAAACAAGCCTGCAGGTTGTATGCTGATTACAGCGACAATGAATGGGTCAAAGCAAATCGAAGATGTGCAATTAAACGTCCAAGAAAAACGGAAAAGTTATCAGGAAATTTTACTGGCACGTATGCGTAAAGGTATTGATGATGGTGATGTTGCTCCAGATGCGCCGATTGAAGCTATCGTTGATTTTTATATAACGGTAATTGATGGTTTTACCATACAAGCTTGTGATGGAATTGATCTTGAAAGACTTAATCAAGTCATTTTTAATGCTATGCAAGCTTGGCCGATACTTAGTCAAAGTTCAGTTCAGCAATAACTTAACCATGATAAAATTAGGTCCCAATAACATAAATATTATTGGGACCTAATAAGTTTTAGATGATTAGCTAATCATCATCAGCAGGGTTAATAGGACAAACAAAACCGTCAGGTTTAATCGCTAATAAATCACATTTTAGCTTATCGATGACATGCTCCGCGGTATTCCCTAAGAAAGCCGCTGAAATGCCTGTACGGCCCAAAATACCCAGTACCACAACCCCAGCGTGCAATTCTTCACACATATCTGGAATAATTTTTTCAGGTAGGCCTTCACGGACATGGGTATATTTTTCATCAATCCCAAATTTTTGCCGTAACTCTTTCATGGCAATTAAATGTTGGCCGCGTAGTGCATTGTTATATAAGCTCGGATCGAAATCAGGTAACTCTATGGCAATATTCATAGGAGCAACAGGATACGCACTCACTAAATGGATTTCCTGTTCTTTAATAATACGCGTTGCTAAGTCTTTTGTTTTTTCGACCAGTTTGATATTGAGGTCATCGTGATAAGATTCCTCATTTGATAAGTTAACGGCGACAACCACGGAACCGTGATCAGGCCATACTTTGTCTTTTACCATCCAAACGGGAGCAGGGCATTTTCGGAGTAAATGCCAGTCTAGTGGGGTAAAAATAATCGACTCAAAATTATCGGTTTGATGTGCCATTTTCAGTAACAGGTCATGTTCACCATTTATTACTTCCTGAATAATGGCCTCATATGGCTTGTTATGCCAAATAACTTTAATTTCAATATCGATGCCCGCTTCAAGATAGAAATGAGCTTGCTGTTTGATCCAAGCCATTTTTTGGCTTATTACACCTTTACGCATGGCATTACGTTCTTCAGGCGAAAGTAATGTTGTCATATCATAGGAAAGGTCGTAAATAGGTAAAAACGCTTTTATCCGTCCACCATTACGCTGCACGATGTAGACAGCACGTCTTAATGCAGGTTGATCATCCTGATTTGGGTCAATTGCAACTAGCAGATTTTTATAGTTTGCCATATTGAAATCCTCTTGATACACGGATGTTTCCATATAGATAAACTATGATATTGAGATTAAATAGGCAAGAAATCTGGGAAAAAAAATGGAAACGGATCACTGATAACGTGATCCGTTTAGGGATATTAACATGTAATGGCTGAAACTTTACCTGCAATATCAGTCAGTTTTGTCATATCTTCGATAGTGATGTATTTACCTTTAACACTCAGCATGCCACTTTTTTGGAAACGACCTAAAAGGCGGCTAATGGTTTCAACGGTTAATCCAAGATAGTTACCGATATCCCCACGAGTCATGGTCAATCTAAATTCTCTTGGTGAAAAACCACGTTCTGCAAAGCGGTGGGACAAGTTAAGAATAAATGCAGCTAAACGTTCTTCTGCGTTCTTTTTGGATAATAAAAGGATCATTTCTTGATCGCCTTTAATTTCACCGCTCATTAAACGCATAATTTGCTGACGTAAATTAGGCATTTTGCCTGATAAATCGTCTAGAGTCTCAAATGGTATTTCACAAACCATTGAGGTTTCAAATGCTTGTGCAAAACTTGGGTGCTGTGTATGAATGATAGCATCAAAACCAACAAGGTCTCCAGCCAAGTGAAAACCGGTAATCTGCTCATCGCCTTCTTCGGTTATTGTATAGCTTTTTATTGTACCTGAGCGGATGGCATATAATGAACGCAATTCATCACCAGCTTTAAATAAAGCTTGGCCTTTTTGAATGGGTTTTTTGCGCTCGATGATATTATCAAGTTGATCCAGTTCATGTTCATTCAGCGTAAAAGGAATGCAAAGTTGGCTAATACTGCAGTCCTGGCAATGAATAGCACAACCACCAGACTGGATGCGACGAACAACTCTTTTTTCTGGGATCATATTTAAGGCTCAATCAAGTTAAAATTATTGATATGAGTCAATTTTAACATAAGATGATGCAACTGGTAAGTAGTAAAGTATGACAGAATCGACTTAATAAACAAAAAAGCCTATCAGAGAAACTGCAAGAGATTCGTGAATTTAGATGTTAATGCTAATTTAAAGAAAATTGTTAAATATAAAGTTTGATGTAGATTAAATTTCAACCTTTAAACGATAAAAAAATGACATGTAGTGCTATTGTGATTAATACTTAAATTAATGCTAATAAAGCACGAAATATTAAACTAATTAGCATTAATTTAACACGAAAATAAATTTATGAATATCAATTTTTCAAATTAACCTCAAAAAGGAGAATATAATGACACTTACTCAACAGTCTTTACCCACTTCAATGACGGTTGTTGACATTATAGAGCCTGGCGGGCCAGAAAAACTGCGATTAATTGATAAACCATTACCTAGAGTGTCTGCAGGATATTTGCTTGTTAAAGTGGAAGCTGCTGGAGTTAATCGCCCTGATATTTTTCAGCGTAAGGGATCTTACCCTCCACCGGCAGATGCATCACCGATTATGGGACTTGAAATCGCAGGAACGATTGTTGCCAAAGCGGATGATGTAGATGAATGGCAGTTAGGCGATAAGGTTTGTGGGCTGGTGGCTGGAGGAGGTTATGCAGAATATTGTTTAGTACATAAAAACATCGCATTACCATTAGGAAGTCTTTCTTTTATCGAAGGGGCTGCGATACCTGAAAATTTTTTTACTGTATGGGCAAATGTTTTTCAAATAGGAAAACTTAAGAGAGATGAAACTGTACTTATCCATGGTGGGACATCGGGTATTGGCAGTGTGGCGATCATGTTAGCGAAAGCTTTTGGTGCAAAAGTATTAACGACGGTTGGTTCTGAAGAAAAAGTGGATGCAGCAAAACGACTTGGTGCAGATTGTGTTATTAACTATAAAAAAGATGATTTTGTTGAGGCGACGCTTAATTACACTTCTTCTTTAGGTGTTGATATGGTTGTTGATATTATTGGTGGAGACTATGTCGCTAAAAATTATCAAGTTGCCGCGAAATGTGGGCGAATTATCCAAATTGGGATGATGAAAGGTAACCCTAAAGAGTTAAATATGATGCCTTTAATGGTAAAAAGACTAACTCATACAGGTTCAACTATGCGCTCTCGGACTATTGAAGAAAAAGCATTGATCGCCCAAGAACTGAGAAAACAAGTCTGGGGTTTGTTACAAAATAGTAAAATTAAACCTATCATTAACAAAACCTATGATTTATCACAGGTGAAAGATGCTCATAAGCATATGGAGTCTGGGGATCTTATTGGTAAGATAGTTTTACTAAACAGTTAGTTGACTCTACTTTTTATGGTTTTTACTATTTAAAAATAACTAAAACAGAATAGTAAAAACCGCATCCTCTATAACAATCTTTTTACATATTCAAGCTTTTTTAGCGTAAAAATCTCTTTACAGTTGACTAAATTTTGATTTTTTGTGCTTGCCCACAAATCAGAACGAAATTAGAAGGAGTTTGTTAATAATTTAATAGAGATCGATTATACCTATGAATAAGTTGGCCATTAACGGTTTGTTTATCAATAAATAATGTTTAAATGATATTTTTAAATGCATATCATTAATATATTGATATATCTTATAAACATAGTCCGTTATGCACTTTCCAATGATATTAAGTTAACTAACTTAAGTGCAATTAGCACGCGTTAATTGTAGTTTGAAGGTGTAGTAATGATGAATAATTTTAAAAACTCAAAAATAAATGTTGATGCATTATTTTTAGGTCCTAAATCTGAAAATGCTGTCTTTTTCAAAGAAATGATGGAGTATTCAGTTAGTGAACATATGCATTGGCGCTCTAGCTACCATCCTGAAGATCCTGAACTTATCTCTACCGTTGACCGTTATGCTCCCGAATACCGAGATACGCTTTATCGTACTGAAGGCATTCTTAATCAACTCTCTTCAAAATTAAAAACAACATCGGTTCCGTGGTTTTCTCCCCGTTATATGGGACATATGAATGCAGACACGTTGATGATTTCTAATTTGGCTTATGTCATGGCAATGATGTATAACCCCAATAATTGTGCACAAGAATCGTCACCAACGACAACGGTTTTGGAAATAGAAGCAGGGTTAGATTTATGTGCCATGTTTGGTTATGACGTACAACATGCTTGGGGGCATATTACATCTGGCGGAACGGTAGCTAACTACGAAGGGCTATGGGTAGCTAGAAATATTAAAACCCTTCCGTTGGCAATTATGCAACATCCGCAATCCCAAGATCTATTAAAGGATAAAACTGAAAAAGAGTTACTCAACCTCTCTGTTTCTGAGGTTTTAGATTTAATTGATGAATTAAAGAAACGGCACATTTTCGAAGAAATTCGTGATTTGACCTGCCGTGGTGTTGGAATAGAGCAAGGAAAACTCGGTAAGTTATTGGTACCGCAGTCTAAACACTATTCATGGATGAAAGCGATGGATATTCTTGGTTTAGGCCAACAGAATATTGTGCAACTACCCGTTGATGCAAGTTATCGAACGGATGTGCATAAAATGCGGGAAACCGTATTTGCATTGATTGAGCAAGGGGAGCCAATTTTAGCCGTAGTTGCCGTTGTTGGAACCACAGAGACTGGTGCAATAGACAATGTAAAAGAAGTCATTGAGCTACGACGTGAATGTGAAGAACGTTTTGGGGTTTCCTTCTATGTGCATATTGATGCCGCTTATGCGGGATACGCTTGCGCGATGTTTCGTGATGAAGAAAATCAATTTATGGAGTATGAGAACGTAATCCAACGTTATCATAGTGAAGGAATTTTTCCTGAAAACATGGTGTGGCCAAAGCGCGATGTTTATGAAAGCTTTAAAGCATTAAGCCAAGCTGACTCTATAACTGTTGATCCTCATAAAGTGGGGTTTATTCCGTATGCCGCAGGTGCAATCTGTATGAAGGATAAGCGGATTGTGGATTTAGTGTCTTATCATGCCGCATATGTATTTGAAGAAGTACAAGAAAAACAGCGTAAAACAGAAAAAGCGCAGAATGTATTACTTGGCTCTTCTATTATGGAAGGGTCAAAAGCAGGGGCAACTGCAGCAGCGGTATGGGCTGCACATCGTTTAGTCCCGTTAAATATTTTAGGGTATGGAAAAGTAATTGCGGCAGGGATCACCACAGCCAATTGGATGATTGACAAGATAAACCAATGTGAGCCCTTTATTATTGAAGAGCGCCAGTTTTCAATTATTGCGATGCCCAGACCGGACTTTCACATGATTAATTTTATGTTTCGTGAAATCGGTAACACATCTTTAGAAAAACAAAATCAATTAAATAAACGGTTATACGAATTATGTTCTTATGCCGCAGGTCGAAGTTATTCTAATGATTTTCTCACCTCATCAACCTCACTAACACATGAAGAGTATGGCGATAACCCACTGAGCTTATGCCGAGATGCACAGTTTTCTGATAATGAATGGCATAAAGTACGGTCAATTTATGTGCTACGGGCAGCGATAATGACGCATTGCTTGCGCGATAGGGCTCATTTTGAAACCTATTGGATGGAATTAAAAAATATTTTTGAAGACAAACTGCAACATCTCATTAATGAAGAAAATAAGTTAAATCATTCCAATTATAAAATTAAAATTTAATTACTTGTTAGGATCTCAATATGAAAAATCGCACACTTGGTAGTGTATTTATTGTTGCAGGTACTACGATTGGCGCAGGTATGTTAGCTATGCCTATCGCTGCCGCTGGTAATGGTTTTTTAGTGAGTTTGGCGATGTTATTAGTATTGTGGGCATTGATGTGTTACACGGCATTGCTTTTGGTTGAAGTTTACCAACATGAATCTCACGAAACTGGGATCGGTAGTGTTGCTCAACGGTACTTAGGGCCCAGCGGTAAATTTATTACAGGTTTCAGCATGATGTTCCTTATGTATGCATTGACAGCGGCTTATGTGAGTGGCGCAGGGGAAATTATTACTTCAAATTTAAAAAGTAGTTTTGCCATTGATATGGCTGATTGGATGGGAATTGTTGTATTTACCATTATTGGTGGGGGAGTTGTATGTTTTGGGACTTCATCAGTAGATTTTATCAACCGTATTTTATTTGCTGCGAAAATTGTTTTCTTAGTCATTATATTGGCGTTAATGATACCTCATGTTGAGCAACAGAATTTATTAGCAGCACCAACTGAAAAAGTCCTCATTTTATCGGCGATCCCCGTATTTTTTACCTCATTTGGTTTTCATGGCAGCGTTCCCAGTATCGTTAAATATATGGGGGGAGATGTCAAAAAACTCCGTGTTATCTTTATCATCGGCAGTGCTATCCCGTTAATCGCTTATATTTTATGGCAAATTGCAACATTAGGGAGTATTGGCACAACAACATTTGTTGGTATTCTGGCTGAAAACGCAGGGCTTAATGGGTTGCTCGATGCAATTAAGGATGTAGCTCAATCAGGAAAAACAGAATTAATCGCACAGATGTTCATGAGTTTGGCTTTAGCAACTTCTTTCCTTGGAGTCGCTTTGGGGTTATTTGACTTTTTAGCTGATTTATTTAAACGCCAAGATAACGCCTCTGGGCGCATACAAACGGGGTTACTCACCTTTGGACCACCGCTAGTTTTTGCCTTATTTTATCCGAAAGGGTTTGTGATGGCGTTAGGGTATGCTGCGATTGCACTTTCAATACTGGCCTTATTGTTGCCTAGCGCAATGGCATTCAAATCAAGATCATTAAATCAACGGAAATATCAAGTATTGGGGGGTGGGTTAGGCCTATCATTGGTATTTATTTGTGGAATTATCGTTATTGGTGTTCAGTTAGGGATTGTCTTCAACATATTACCAAATATTGGTTAATAGAATACATGTATACCAGCCAGCCATCTCTTGATGGCTGGCTCAATTCCTAAAAGCCTTTCCTAAATTTACTGCATAATTTACTCAGCTAGACAATTTACCGCACATTTTTACTGTTGTATCGACAGTTAGTCGGTATAATCCATATAAGAATGATTATCATTAGCACGTTATGCACAAAACAGATATATCTAAAGCTAGCATTTTCTGTAAAAGTAACTATTATATTAGATATATCGGTTTTAGTACGAATAACCACTGAGAATTTTAATGGCAAGTGAACAACAACTAGACCCGTGTTTGTGTAACGGTAAAAGTGTTAGCCGTATGTTTAACCCTAAACAGTTGAGGATTTATATCCTGCATCTACTGACAGGGGGAATTAATTACGGCTATGAGCTAATAAAAAAAATTGCAGAAGAGACTGCAGGTTTTTATTGCCCAAGCCCAGGGGTGATATATCCAACTCTGACGTTGCTAGAGGAGTTAGGGTTTATTTCAGCAGGTAAAGATAATGGAAAAGGGCGAAAGTGTTATGTTATTACACCTGAAGGCCGCTGTTTTTTATTACTCAAGGCTGAAATATTGGCAGAAGTTCAACTAAAATTAAAATATGCACAGGAATTAAAAGCAGGTAATCAATTTGCAAATGAAATTGAATGTGCTGTAGACAAATTTAAGTCATTGTTAAGACACCAAATCGTGATACAACAGTTGACGAAAGAAGAGACAACAAGAGTCGTTGAGATCATTAACCGAGCAGTGGAACGAATAGAGCAAGTCAATGCCGTGTTAGTGGCAGAGGAAAAATAAAATGGCTAAAACGAATGATATTATACAAGCAAAAGAGCGTTTATATATGAAAGAAACAAGTAAAATACCACAAACTGACGTCCCGGTTTCATCTGAAAATGAACAGCCTGTAAATACGAATAAAGATGTTAAGTTTAAAGAGGTTGTATGTCCGAGTGTCCCAACTTCATATTTTAAGCGAGCTAAGAAACAAAAAATAAAATAACAATTTGGATAGTTTACAAAATCTTTATTCACATAAAATGCATAAAGAATAAACTTTGTTTATTTTCATTATTGGTAAATAACGGGATTTAAATTTCTGTAATGTCGCCAATAAGGTAAATTTCAGGGTGTATATAATTATTTTGTAAACTGTAACTATCATCCTATATTAATATACAACTTCTTCAGAAAATCCCCTGGTCACTAATGTGACCAGGGGTATTGGTTACAATCCCAATTTAGCGTGTATTTTGGCTATTTCGTTGCTCCATTGTTGTTGTAACTGTGGTTTTTGGTGGCTTAATTTGCGTTTTTGATCCGCAAGTAATTTTTGCTCCAATATTAGCAATGTCTCTAATAACGCATCCTCATGAGCCGTTTCCCCTCGAGGAATTTCAATCGTCGATTTAATCGGGACATCTCCCCCAAGCGTAGGCGCTAATAATGGTTGTGCTTGCTGCTCGATTTTATGATATATATCATCAAGATTAAGGTATTCCTCTAACCGATTATCATCGATAAACCAGAATCGTTGACAGCTATTTTCAATGAGCCACCTATCATGGCTTACAATTAATAGCGCCCCTGAAAATAAGCTAATTTGCTCGCAAAGTGCTTCCTTACCTTCTAAATCAAGGTGATTGGTCGGTTCATCCAACAAAATCAACTCGTACTGGGCCAAACTTAAGCCAATAAACAACAATCTAGCGCGTTCGCCACCGCTGAGTGTAGCGACTTTTTGTTGATGGCGAGAGTAGGAAAAACCGGCGCCAATCAATGCCATTTTTCGTTGTTCATCGGTTAAAGGTGCAAAATGTCGTAATGCATCTAATAGGCTATCATTATCATTTAGCTGCTCTAATTGTTGGTCATAATACCCAACACTAATTGCCGGATGAAACTTCAATTGTGCGCTATAGCGTAAATCTTGCTGATAATGTTGCCAAAGTAGACGCAGTAGTGTTGATTTACCGCAGCCATTGGCCCCCATGATAGCGATGCGATCACCACTTTTTACTTGATGAAATGCCGTTTTAAATAACGGATTTCCTTTCGGTGTTGAGACAACGGCGCCTTCCAATTCCAAAACTCTATCTGCTGGAATGGCTTTGCCATTTAATGCAAGCCTCCATTGATAGCCTTCGGTTAATTCAGTTTGGGTGTCTTTAAGGCGGTCAATCTGTTTTTCCATTTGCTTAGCTTTACGTGATAAGGCTTCATTATCATAGACATGTCCCCAAATCGCTAAACGCTTGGCGCTTGATGCAATACGGTCAATCTCTTTTTGCTCTGCTTGATTACGGCGTGCATCTGTGATGTCTTTTTCACTCAATGCTTGCCGTGCTGCACTGCAAGGTAATCGATAAAAATGCAGTGATTTATCTCGTAAGATCCAAGTGCAGTTACTGACCTTATCTAATAACGATTGGTCATGGGAAACTAGCACAAAACTACCTTTCCATGATTGTAAGAAATTGCCTAACCAAATAAGTGTGGGTAAATCTAAATGATTACTTGGTTCATCGAGTAACAGTAAATCGGGTTGTTCAATTAAAGCACGCCCAAGAAGCAAACGTGTATGTTGCCCGCCACTGATTGCATTCGCTTTTTGTTCCCATTGCTCAGACGTAAAACCTAATTCTGATAATATAACTTCCGCCCGCCAACGGTCAGTGACTTTATCTTGTTCAGGTAATTTTTGAACAAGTGCATCAAGCAGTGTCAAATTGGCAACATCATCGGGTAAGTGTTGTTCAATATAAGCAGTTACACAATGATTCGAATAAGTGATACTGCCACTATTGGGGGAGAGTTGTTGGGTTATTAGCTTCAACAATGTACTTTTGCCACTTCCGTTATGGCCAATTAAACCAATACGGTCACCTTGTTGAACAGTAAAAGAGATGTCATTCAATAAGGTAGAGGTTGAGGTATCGTAATTTAATGATTTTACAGTTAATAAAGTGCTCATAGCTTACTCAAATTTTAGGCATAAAAATGCCAGGGTATAGTCGTTACGACAACCCAGTAAGCTGAGGGAAGATTTTCTTTAGTGACTTCGCTCAGGCAGGGTTATCGCAGTATAAAACTGTGAAAGCCTGAGCTCTGGCGATTACCAAAGAAGTGTGAATATTCAATAAGATCACACAACAACATAAATTAGCCTCCTTAATATTCATCTAGTTAATCGATGAGGTAATTATAGCAAATATATTATTTAATCAACAATGTCTAGAAATGCGTTGTTTAATGATTATTGTAAAAGCAGTATTGTTGTAGATGTAAGTATATTCGCAGGTATAAATGATACTTATATCATGCGCGAAGAGATGAATAATATTGCTGTGAATTGGGTTCTTGTTATGTAACGTTTAAAATCATGATTCAAATAACAAGAGAGCCCCAAATGAATGTAGAAATAAAAACCGCAACCCGTGATGACGCTGCTTTGATATTAGATATGATCATTGAATTGGCAGATTATGAAAAAGCACGTCATGAAGTTAAAGCCTCGGTGGCCGATATTGAAAACTCCCTATTTGGCGCTAATTCAAGCACAGAAGCTTTAATCTGTTATGTGGATGGGACGCCCGCAGGATATGCCGTATTCTTTACTAGCTATTCAACATGGTTAGGCAATAACGGTATTTATTTAGAGGATTTATATGTCTCCCCTGATTTTCGAGGTGCGGGAGCAGGAAAAAAATTATTAAAGCATATTGCAGTGCTAGCCGTAGAACGAAAGTGCCAACGGTTGGAATGGAGTGTGTTAGATTGGAATCAGCCTGCGATTGATTTTTATAAAAGTATTGGTGCAGAGCCTCAAGATGAATGGGTTCGCTACCGAATGGATGCGAAAACAATTGCGCAATTCGCTAATTAGCTTGCTCACCCCCCGATGTTCTCGGGGGAAGTTAACTAGTTTTAAAATTATTTATCACAACGGTAATAGGTTAGTTTATCTTCATCTACCATAATACCCGTCCCCGGTGCCGTTGAAGCCTCCGCGAAACCCTCTTTAATGACTAAAGGAACTGCGCTCAAATCATCTGCAATTTCAAGGAAATTTGTTAGTTCTGCTGCATGTTGGCAAGTATTTTTTCTTGCGCAGGCAAATTGGATATTAGCTAGCGTACCTAACTGAGTATCTCCTTGATTACCCACGTATACCGGCACTTGTAAACCTTCACATAATGCTGCAATTTTAGCGGATTCAGTAAAGCCTGTACGCGCTGTTTTGATACAAATAAATGAAACCATTCCGTCATTGATTTCTTGAGCAACATCATTAAGAGATGTGCAACTCTCATCACCGCAAATAGGTTGAGCCAGCACATTCGCCAATTTTTTGCGACCTATACGATCACTGGCTGGGGAGGGTTCTTCGAAAAATAAAAAATTTTCATCACGCAAAGATTGAGCTGCATAAATAGCATCATGAGCAGGCCAGCCATGATTAGAGTCAAGATATAAACAGGCTTCTGGCATAGCTTTGCGTAATGCTTTGCATGCAGTGATGTCCGCATGAACATTACGACCCGTTTTTACCTTAAATGTTGTCACTCCATATTTGTCTTTCATCATCAACGCGTGTTCAACCATTTTTTGTGGTTGGTCGTAACCTATCATATGGCTAACTGCGATTTTATTATCCCATCCACCCAAAAGTTGATAACAGGGGCGTTGGTATAACTGACCTAATGCATCCCAAATGGCCATATCTATTGCCGCCCGGGCGGTTTGATTTCCAGTAACCCACCGCATTGCATGATAGACACGTTCAATATTTCTAAGATCAATATTTGTCAGTGAAGGCCAAAACCAAGATTGGATAGCATAAATGATAGACGCTTGGGATTCGCCATAAATATAAGGTCGTGATGGGGCTTCTGCGCAGCCTATTATCCCTTCATCAGTATGAATACGGACTAATACATTTTCCACTTCAGTAATGCTACCTGTGGCAAACTCAAGTGGTGTTAAATAAGGAATTTTATAAGGAATAGTCTCTATTCGTATGATTTTCATTATATTTCACTCATGTTATAAAGAAAAAAAACAGCCATATTGGATTTACTATGAGTAAATTTAGCGCTAATTACCGGATTAAAAATGAGAGCTAAGTCAAATTATAGTCTTAAAACGATTGGTTAAAGATATGAGGAAGACGAAAAGCACAATGAGTGCAAAAAAGTGGCTAAAATGATGGGTCTTGAGCTATCTAATTTAGTTGATAAAATTTAACATGTATTTTCTTTGCGGAATAAATGCAAAAGTATTTTGAGTCATTAATTTATTATTTATGGTATTTACGCATAAAGTATTTGTTAAATTTAGATAATTTATTGTATCGAAAAGTTAAGCCATTTAGCATGATATAAAACATTTTTGGGCATTAAATGCGGTATCTGTACCATATTCGTTTATGCAATGATTTTTGTGATGAAAGACAGTATATGTTTGTTAGTTAACTGATAAAATTTTATAAAATATAAAAAAATATAATAATAAACCAGATCTGCTTTTTATCGGATCTAAGAATAGCATCACCTATTGAGATATACGTATTTCAGCTGTAAACAGTTATTCCATTTTATTAATTCACCTGGGGTAATAATCATAAATAATTGTTGAATGTTGTTTTTCATATAAAGAAAAGGGATGGTATGAAAATAAATAAGCAAAAAATATCTTTTTACATCATTTTAATATTAATTATTGTAGCAGGTGGTCTTTATTACTGGAATGTTAATTCAGGCGGGCTACCTGCTGGGTTCGCGCAAAGTAATGGTCGCATAGAAGCAACGGAAATTGATATTGCTACTAAGACTGCCGGGCGCATTGAGACGATTAATGTTAAAGAAGGGGATTTTGTTAAAGAAGGGCAAGAACTTGCTCGTATGGATACGCGAGCCCTCCAGGAACAGCTCCATGAAGTACAAGCTCAATTACGCCAAGCAGTTAGCGCGGTGACGACAGCCGAATCAGCATTAGCGCAACGTAAAAGCGAAAAAGTTGCAGCCCAAGCGGTTGTTCGTCAACGTGAAGCGGAATTAGATGCTGCACAGAAACGACTAAATCGCTCTAGAGCTTTGGTGAGAACAAACGCAGTTTCCCAACAACAAGTGGATGATGATACCGCACAGATGCAAGGTGCTCGCGCAGCACTGGAAGCGTCGAAAGCCCAAGTGGCTGCTGCGACATCAGCGATTGATTCTGCGAGCGCGGGTATTGTTCAAGCTAAAAACCGTGTTGATGCAGCGACAGCAACGGAACGTCGTATTATCGCGGACTTAGATGACAGTATTCTCAAAGCACCGAGAAACGGACGTATTCAATATCGTGTAGCAGAACCCGGTGAAGTCCTTGGTGCTGGTGGACGAGTTTTGAATATGGTCGATTTGAGTGATGTGTATATGACCTTTTTCTTACCAACAGAAGACGCAGGTAAAGTTGCTTTAGGGAGTGATGTCCACATTATACTCGATGCCGCACCAAATATCGTGATCCCAGCGAAAGCCACCTTTGTAGCAAGTGTCGCACAATTCACGCCGAAAACCGTAGAAACACAAAATGAACGCTTAAAATTAATGTTCAGAGTACGTGCGCGTATTTCTCCTGAATTATTAGAGCAACACCTCGAATATGTGAAAACTGGGCTACCTGGAAAAGCGTATGTGCGTTTAGATCCGAATGAATCTTGGCCTGCTGAACTTGAGGTGAGATTACCACAATGACCAATAAACTGATGGATGATGTGATTATCGATATACAGCATGTCAGCCAACATTATGGTGATAATTGTGCGTTGGATGACATTGTACTTTCCATCCCAGCCAGAAAAATGGTTGGGTTGATTGGCCCAGATGGTGTAGGGAAATCAAGCCTGATTTCTCTGATCGCAGGGGCAAGAGTGATTCAACAAGGCCAAATAACAGTACTTGATGGTGACATGAATGATATTGAACACCGTCGTGCAGTTTGCCCTCGTATCGCTTACATGCCTCAAGGGTTAGGAAAAAACCTTTACCATACGTTGTCAGTTTATGAAAACGTTGATTTTTTTGGCCGGTTATTTGGCCAATCAAAAGCTGAGCGTGAATATCGCATTCAAGACTTACTTGAAAGTACTGGCTTAGCACCCTTTAAAGATCGTCCTGCTGGCAAGTTATCAGGGGGAATGAAACAAAAGCTGGGGTTATGTTGCGCCTTAATTCATGATCCTGACTTATTGATTTTGGATGAACCTACCACTGGGGTTGACCCCTTATCTCGCGCACAGTTTTGGGATTTGATTGATCGCATTCGTTTGCGACAAACCAATATGAGTGTTTTGGTCGCAACCGCATATATGGAAGAAGCGGAGCGCTTTGATTGGCTAGTGGCAATGGATGATGGCAAAGTGCTCGCTACAGGCCATGCCTCTGAATTAAAAGCCCAAACGCAATGTGATGACCTTGAAGCTGCATTTATTGAATTACTGCCAGAAGAAAAACGCAGTGGGCACAAAAAGGTCGTGATCCCTGCGCGTGATACCTCGAAAGACAATATTATTGCCATTGAAGCCCAAGACCTGACCATGCGTTTCGGTAACTTTGTGGCGGTTGACCATGTGAATTTTAAGATCCCAAAAGGGGAGATTTTTGGTTTCTTAGGCTCGAATGGTTGTGGCAAGTCAACCACGATGAAAATGTTGACGGGTTTGTTACAAGCCAGTGAAGGGCAGGCATGGCTATTTGGCCAAGAAATAGACCCGAAGGATATCGAAACACGCAAGCGTGTCGGCTATATGTCACAAGCATTCTCGTTATATAGTGAACTGAGTGTTGAGCAGAACCTCGTGCTTCATGCCAAGCTTTTTCATATATCTGAGGATAAAATCCCTCAGCGAGTTGACGAAATGTGCCAACGTTTTGAGCTTGAAGAAGTCAGGGATACCATGCCAGATGACCTGCCTCTGGGTATTCGCCAGCGCTTATCGTTGGCCGTAGCGGTGATCCACGAACCAGAGATGCTAATACTGGATGAGCCAACTTCAGGCGTAGACCCCGTTGCCAGAGATATGTTCTGGAATTTAATGGTTGATTTATCAAGACGTGACGGCGTCACAATTTTTATCTCCACCCACTTTATGAATGAAGCGGAGCGCTGTGATCGCATTTCACTCATGCATGCAGGTAAAGTCTTAGATTGTGATACTCCCGCTAACCTGACCAAGAAAAGAGGGCTTGGCACGCTTGAAGAAACCTTTATCGCCTATTTACAGGATGCCGTGGGGGATGCAGGACAAGGACAAGAGACCGCGCCAGAGTTCCATGTTGACCCTGAACTAAAAGAACAAGCGACCGAAGCGTTAAAAAAACGTTTTAGTTTGCGTCGGTTATTCAGCTATTCCATACGGGAAGGCATGGAGTTACGTCGTGATCCAGTACGTTCAACATTGGCGTTATTGGGAACGGTCATTCTTATGTTTATCATGGGTTACGGTATCAGTATGGATGTGGAAAACTTACGTTTTTCAGTGCTAGATCGTGACCAAACTGGGCTAAGCCAGGGATATACGTTGAACTTAGCTGGTTCACGTTATTTTATCGAACAACCACCAATCAAGGATTATGATGATTTAGAAGCGGGTATGCGTAGCGGTAATATTACTGTTGCGATAGAAATTCCACCTAATTTTGCAAGGGATGTAGCCCGAGGGAGTAACGTTAAAATTGGTGTGTGGATTGATGGTGCCATGCCAAACCGTGCTGAAACTGTTCGTGGCTATGTACAAGCGATGCACTTAGCATGGCTGAGCACGATGGCTGCACGCCAACCAGCTGGCGTTGCAGGGATACCGGCTATCGACATTGAGACTCGATATCGTTATAACCCAGATGTTCGTAGCTTGCCGGCAATTGTTCCCGCGGTTATTCCATTATTATTAATGATGATCCCAGCCATGCTGAGCGCGTTGAGTGTTGTTCGGGAAAAAGAGCTCGGTTCGATTATCAACCTTTATGTTACTCCGATCACCAAATTAGAGTTTTTGCTTGGAAAACAGCTCCCTTATATTTTATTGGGTATGTTTAACTTTGTGCTACTTTGTATATTATCGGTATATATATTTGGTGTTGAATTTAAAGGCAGTTTTCTGACGTTAACGTTGGCTGCCTTTTTGTATATCAGTATTGCAACAGGCATGGGGTTATTAATTTCATGTTTTATGAAAAGCCAAATTGCGGCAATTTTTGGGACTTCTATCATTACGTTGATACCCGCAACTCAATTTTCAGGAATGATTGACCCTGTCTCATCATTGGAAGGTATTGGCCGCTGGGTTGGGATGGTTTATCCAACATCACATTTTTTGACTATCACGCGAGGAACTTTCTCTAAGGGATTAAATTTATTCGATTTACAATCATCATTTATCCCATTACTGATCACCATACCTTTGGTTATTGGGCTAAGTGTTCTATTCCTGAAAAAGCAGGAGGCATAGGGATGATCCGTAAAATTCAGAATATTTTTAACCTAGGCGTCAAAGAATTACGTAGTTTAGGCCGTGATAAAGCGATGTTAGCTTTGATTGTTTTTGCTTTTACGGTGTCGATTTATTCGTCAGCAACCGTGACGCCTGGATCTTTACATAATGCGCCTATTGCGATTGCTGACCAAGATAAGTCACAGTTATCAAATCGAATAATCAATAGTTTTTATGCGCCTTATTTCTTACCCCCTGTTGATATTACGCCAGACCAAATCGATGGTTTGTTAAACCGTGGTTCATATACATTTGCATTAGATATTCCGCCTAATTTTCAACGTGATGTGCTTGCCGGACGGCACCCAGAAATTCAGGTAAATATTGATGCAACAAGGATGAGCCAAGCTTTCTTAGGAAATAGTTATATTCAAAATATTACTTTAGGGGAAGTGAATGAGTTTCTAGCAAAATACCGTAGTAATGCGAGTTTACCTGTCGATTTGGAAGTGCGCATGCGCTTTAACCCCAACTTGACGCAGTCGTGGTTTGGTTCTGTTATGGCAATTATTAATAATATCACCATGTTATCAATTGTTTTAACGGGAGCGGCGCTGATCCGCGAGCGGGAACACGGTACAGTCGAGCATTTGATGGTTATGCCACTCACGCCATTTGAAATTATGATGTCGAAAATATGGTCAATGGGATTAGTGGTACTGATTGCATCAGGCGTTTCCTTAATTTTGGTGGTAAAAACATTGCTACAAGTCCCCATCGAAGGGTCTATCTTATTATTTATGTGTGGGGTAGCCCTGAGTCTATTCGCGACAACGTCGATTGGTATCTTTATGGGGACGATTGCGCGGTCTATGCCTCAATTTGGTTTATTGATGATCTTAGTGCTATTACCATTAAATATGCTTTCTGGTGGGATGACAGCGCGAGAAAGTATGCCTCAGCTTGTTCAAGATATTATGTTAACCATGCCGACAACGCACTTTGTTAGCCTAGCTCAGGCTATTTTATATCGCGGTGCTGGCTTCCAAATTGTTTGGCCTCAATTTGCGGTGCTCGTGGTGATTGGCGCTGTTTTCTTTTCCCTCGCACTCATTCGTTTTCGTAAAACGATTGCCACCATGGCATAACGGACTGTACATAAAATAGCCTTTATAAATAGATCTTATAAATAAAACGCTTGCTGAATGGCTCAGCAAGCGTTTTAATGCTTCACCTATTAATTGTTATGACATAGTTAGGTTGTGCCTATCAAATCGATAGCGGGTAATGATTGGATAAAGCTGCTGTAAAACAGTAACTTAATAGGCAACCAAACAGGAGAACATCATATGTCATTAATTAATACTCAAATCAAACCATTTACTAATCAAGCATTTAAAAACGGTGAATTCATCGAAGTTTCTGAAAAAGATGTTGCAGGTAAATGGAGCGTTTTCTTCTTCTATCCAGCAGACTTTACTTTTGTTTGCCCAACTGAATTGGGTGACATTGCAGACCATTACGAAGAATTCCAAAAATTAGGTGTTGAAATTTTCTCTGTTTCTACCGACACACATTTTACCCATAAAGCATGGCACGCAAGCTCAGAAACTATCGGTAAAATCAAATATGCCATGATCGGTGACCCAACAGGTGCATTAACACGTAACTTCGAAAACATGCGTGAAGATGAAGGTTTAGCAGACCGTGGTACTTTCGTTGTTGACCCACAAGGTATTATTCAAGCGATTGAAGTTACTGCAGAAGGCATTGGCCGTGACGCTTCAGATTTACTGCGTAAAGTAAAAGCGGCGCAATATGTTGCTAGCCACCCAGGTGAAGTTTGCCCAGCTAAATGGAAAGAAGGTGATGCAACGCTGTCTCCATCTTTGGACTTAGTCGGCAAAATCTAATTAATCTAACTTGATTGATTAATTACTGAATAATTCAGGTTGCAGGTGTTTAGGCCTGCAACTTGGATCATGACGGGTATATGTACCCGATTTTACGATAAAAATTAAAGGGGATTACATGCTCGACAATAATTTACAGGCACAATTGAAAGCCTATTTAGAACGTTTAACTAAACCCGTTGAATTAGTTGCTAATATAGATGACAGCCAAAAATCAAATGAAATCAAACAGCTGTTAGAACAAATTGCATCACTGTCAGATAAAGTTACTGTACGTGAAGAACGCAACAGCGCATTAAGAACACCGTCTTTTTTAATTACTAACCCAGGTACAGATAGTGGTTTGCGTTTTGCAGGCTCACCTCTGGGACATGAATTTACTTCTCTTGTGCTGGCATTATTGCAGATTGGTGGTCATCCATCGAAAGAAGCGCAAGAGTTATTAGAGCAAGTTAAAGGGCTTGAAGGCGAGTTCCACTTTGAAACTTATTATTCTTTATCTTGCCATAACTGCCCAGATGTTGTTCAAGCACTGAACTTAATGGCGGTTTTAAATCCAAATGTTAGTCATACCGCTATTGATGGTGCACTTTTCCAAAATGAAATTGATGAACGCAATGTCATGGGCGTTCCTGCCGTTTTTCTGAATGGAAAAGAGTTTGGCCAAGGCCGTATGACACTCAGTGAAATTGTGAGCAAAGTTGACTCGAATGCCGATGCGCGTGCAGCGAAATCACTGACAGAGCGCGAGCCTTTTGAAGTCCTCGTAATCGGTAGTGGCCCAGCTGGGGCTTCAGCAGCAATCTATACCGCACGTAAAGGGATCCGCACAGGCGTGATAGGCGAGCGTTTTGGTGGGCAAGTGATGGATACGGTTGATATTGAAAACTATATTTCAGTTATCAAAACGGAAGGGGCTATTTTTGCAGGCGCATTGAAGAACCACGTGGACAGCTATGATGTTGATGTCATTGATGGCCAATCAGTTGCAAAACTGATCCCTGCGGCAGAAGAAGGTGGATTACACCAAATCGAAACTGCATCAGGTGGGATCTTAAAATCACGCAGTATTATTATTTCAACGGGGGCTCGCTGGAGAAATATGGGCGTTCCAGGGGAACAAGAATACCGCACGAAAGGCGTCACATTCTGCCCACACTGCGATGGCCCATTATTTAAAGGCAAGCGTGTTGCCGTGATTGGCGGTGGTAACTCAGGTATTGAAGCGGCTATTGACTTAGCGGGTGTCGTTGACCATGTGACTGTGCTGGAGTTTGCGCCAGAACTGAAAGCGGACTCCGTATTGCAGCAAAAAGCACGTAGCATGAAAAATGTGGATATTATCGTTAATGCGCAAACCTTAGAAGTAAAAGGTGATGGCAGTAAAATGACTGGCCTTGAGTATAAAGACCGTACTGATGATAGTGTACATTTATTAGAAGTGGCGGGAGCATTCGTACAAATCGGTTTATTGCCGAATACCAATTGGTTAGGTGACACCGTTGCCAGAAACCGTATGGGCGAAATTGAAATTGACGCACGCAATGAAACCAGTATTAAAGGTATCTTCGCTGCCGGCGACTGTACAACCGTACCATATAAGCAAATTATTATTTCAGCCGGAGAAGGGGCCAAAGCCGCACTTAGCGCCTTTGATTACCTGATCCGCACAAGTACCAGAACCGCTGAATAGGTGTAATTTACTTTATATTCAGTGAGTTGTAGTCAAAAGGCACTCGGGGGCGAGTGCCTTTTTTTTGTGCATAATCTGTACAAAAAAGGCTCAAAAGTGCCTAAAAGTGTTCAAGTGTGGACAACTTGTGGACGATCTAAACGCTGATTTGGTGGTGTTTAGGTTTCAAAGTTGTACAGAACTTTAACGGATTTCCAGAATGGAAAGAGCTTGAGGAGGCTGAATTGAAAGAAAAAGAAGTTTATACAGCCAATAAATGTAAAGTTAAACTGATTAATCATGCAAATAAAATCATAATTCCATTACAAGATGCATTAGATTTAGGGATTGCTTTAGAAAGTGAGAAATTACAATTAAGCGCTTGGAAAAAATATCGAGTAATATTAAATCGAGTAGACACTTCAACTGCACCGGATATTATTTGGCCAGTTTATCCGTAATATTTTAAGGATGCCTTATGAGTGAAGGCACCCCATTTTATTTTTATTTGGAATAATCATCGGGTAAATCATCAAATATGAGATGATTTCTATTAAAATCAATTATTCTATTTTGGTTAGGGCAGTCATTTTCAGACAGCATATTGCAATGACTCTCAATGTTACTTTCTTCTATTCCTGTCCACTGTGAAAATAAAGACATAAAATTTAGCCCACTACGACGACTATTTATCATTTCTTTATGCTTAGAATTATAAGATGTGATGAAAAAAGGCACTTCATAGTTCTGTTTGTATTTATCACTATGTGCCAATTCATTTTTGTCATATGTTAAAGATAACGCATGATCAGAAAAATACATCATTGACCATTTTGACTTGGTTTTACTTAAATCAGAATATATTTCTGATAACAATTTATCTGTGTTTTTTATGCTTTGGACATAACAAGAGAATTTTTTATTCTGATAAAAATGGTCATACTGCTCCTCTGTTCTGGTACAAAATGGCGTATGACTTCCCATAAGATGAACAACAATAAGTTTTTTGGGTTTTTGTGATTCCAACGCCAATTTAAATTCAGGTAATAAAGCACCGTCTGGAGAGACTAATTTATCATCTGAGCTTCCTCTCTTAACAAAGAAGCTATTATTTGCCCTTCGTCCTATAGCGGCAACTGAACCATCATATTCACCAACAAATCCTTGATTAGATAACCAGTAAGTATCAAAACCCGCTTTGTTAGCTAATGTCATGATATTATTGCCAATTTCAGGATATAAGGATAAGCTATGCGTTAAAGACGGTTGTGTCGAACTCGCTGCAGAGATGTAGTTAGTAAAAAAAGTCCCATTGATTGAGCTCATAAATGGTGTGTTTTGTATTTTAAAACCGAATTCTTGCATAAAATCTTTTCGGACACTTTCACCAATAACAATAACGTAAGTATCATATTGGTTATTAACTACAGTGATCTTAAAAGTGTCCTTGCTTGTATATAATTCAACCTCGTTGATTAAAGAGTAAACAGAATAAATCAGCTCTGTAAAAAAACGTGTTTCTGGTGTTCCTGAATTAGCCGCTCTCTCATATTTACCACTTAAGGCATATTTTGAAGGAGTGAAGAAAAAAACCACCATTGCGATGCTTAACATCGTCTTTTTATGATAGTTCACCGGGTTTGTTTTAATAAAGCTAACTAAAGTTCCAAAAGCGAGTATTAAGATAGAATAAATAAAATATTTGTTATCTATATTTGATATAAATTCTCGTGATTCTTGTATATCAGTATAATAAAAGGAAGCAACTGTATTATATGTAGGGGGGCCATAGATCAACCCAACAGGTAAATAAATAGCAGCTAAAATGGTGAAAAATAAAACAACAAAACGGTAGGCGCTATTTTTCACATAAAGCAAACCAATGCTTATAAAAAAGATATACAGTGGCTTGAATGGGTACCCCATTACTTTGTGTAACATAGAAAAGAGAAAAAATAATGCGATAAACTTCAGCATTATTTTGCTTAAAATTACATTCTGTATTTTCTGGATCATAACTCGCTTTTTAAAAATTCACTCTTAAATTTTGCCGCATAGGCTAGCACAAATAGAGTAAACTAAACATAACAATAGGATTGAACTTCTAATATTATTAGAGAAACTTATCATTAATTGAGCTGTGTCACTCATTATAAAGTTCTATATCATGAGCTATGCTCATGGTTGTTTGCGTTATCGGCAAGATAATGCAAAAGCTCAATGCACCAGAATCAAAGCCCATCGTGACAGCGACGGAGCCCACCATATCGGCACCCTGATAATCCTCTGCTTTTAATGACAGCTTTGGCGGGGTGACTTCTTCTACTTGTCCAAGGTAGGTTTGACCATCAATGTATAGATCAAACAAAAAGAGTTTTTTAGGCATACCCATGATTCGAATTCCTTAGCCCAGTTGGTCAAAAACGTGAAATGCTCGGCGCGATAGCCACGATTGGCTGACCGTCAAGCGTACACCGGCGTACAAGCTTACTGGTTAGATTTGAACTACGGCAAACAAAAGAAAACCAATCTTAAACGCAAGCAAAAGCCCCAAAAAGAGAAGTCGAGCAAAAAAGAGGGCGATTACATCGAGGGTGCCGAGGGTAACGTTTTTGTGATGCGACAAACCTTTAAAAACGAACAATCCGCTAAACGTGCCGCCGCGGCCAAGTGGTCAAAACTGCAAAGGGGCGTAGCAGAATTTAATATTACATTGGCCGAGGGGCGAGCAGACCTATACCCTGAAATGCCTGTCACGGTAACTGGTTTTAAACCGACCATTGACAGCCATCAATGGGTGATTAGCCGTGTTGTTCATCAAATCGATGGCCACGGCTTTATCACAAGTTTGGAGTTAGAAATAAAGATCAAAGATGTTGGTATTGAATGAGGAGTAAACTCATCAGAGTTTATGTTAATACTATAAACTAATCCTTTTCAACTAGACTCACATCGTTATTGTTGACAAATATACATTTAGGGGGCGTTTTTTCATGTTTAAAGAAAATAAATTCAATTTTTGTGGTTAATGATTTAATATCATCATAGTTACAAAAGATAGAATGCGTTGGTGTTTGAAATGCATTGAAAGCAGTCATTTGAATTTTATTCAGTGTTGCAGGAATAGGTGTGTCAGCATCATGCCATTTTTTTGCTGTTATTTCGATTTTGTTTTTATTAATGAAATGTATGGAGTCAAAGGTTTTATAAGCCAGAAGGTTAAGAATATTAGTGGTGAAGGATAAAAATATTAAATACAGTGAGAGATAAACAGTCTTTTTTATGATTCCAATGTTTGGGAGTAGAAGTATCACGTTTGGAATTGTATATAAGATAAGGCACAAGCTAACAAATGGTATGAAAGCATCTTCTAATTGCATTTCACCATCAAGGTTATTTACTAATGCCGAGATAGATAGTATAGACATAGGAATGATAAGCAGTGAAAACAATAATAGCATTATAAATCTATCACGATTTGTTATTCGGTTGTTGCCTTTTTTACTTCTGAAAATATCTTTAAATTCATTAGGGTGTGTCATGAAATAAGGTGTTTTTGTTATTGTTTGGAAGGTCTTTTTCACTAAACTGAATAATGCTTTTTGGGCTTTTTTGAAATTAAAAACAGTTTCGGCTAGTACAAATGAAAGGCAAAGAAAGTAAGGCACAGATGCTAAATGATATTTTTTCTCGCTAAAATAACTATAAACTATAATAAAACCAATTGTTAAAAATAAAATGCTAATAGCTTTGTATAAAAGAATTTTGTAAAAATTTAATTTGATTTTTATGATTTTAACATTGTTCTTGTATCGTAATATTAGTAGTACCATTACTATAAATGTCATGAATGCCATGAGTGTCACATATTTGGGATGATCCACCGTTAAATAAATCATAGAAAATATTACAATTGGACTTATACATATTGATAATAAATAACTCCAAATAGATAATCTAAAGTTTTGCTTTATATTATTATCATTGGTTATTTCAATAGATAGATTAATAAATTTAAATGTTAAAAATGGAAGACTATAAAATATAAACGTAAAAACAAACCAAGCGATAGAAATAAATATCAGATAAGGGAATAAGTAGCTCTCTTGTAATAAAAAAGAAAAGAAATTTTGAGCATTCAGTGTACTAAGATAAATAAATAATATTATGGGTGATATAAGGACAGATACGGATATCAATAATGTGATTTTAGAAGAAAATGAACCTTTAGACATATAATAAAATCCTTTTAATTGATTTTTGTGATGAATAGATTAACCTAACTTAAGGCATACTCCAAACCCAAGGTTAAAAAATGGCGTTCAATTGTCCCCTGTGTGGCGCTGTGACCTATACCAAAACCAGTAAATCCATGAGTAGTGAAACCCGTAGAAGCTATCACCAATGTCAAAATATTTTGTGTGGTTGTTCTTTTACGACAATAACCTCAGTGGAGATTTATCTTACAAAAACTATCCCTCAAGAGTTACCAGAAGGCTTTGAGATCCCGATGGAAAAGTTACCTAGATCACATCGGGGGGAGAAACAGATGGAGATGTTTTGAAACATTTTTTAAATACTTAGAATTGCTCACTATTCTGGTAATAGTTTTAGGCTAAAATAAGTATTAGCTGTGACAGTTATTAAATAATTTATTCTTAAGGATACGCTAGCTTTGAGTGCTAAAAAAAGTAAGTTTAAATTTAAATCACAATCTCCTTATGATTGTGAGGTATGTGGAAAACATTTTAGTTCTACAATGGGATTATATTCTCATCAAAGGACACAAAAGCATGGTAAACATGCAAATGTTGAATATAGTAAGATTAAACCAAAGAAACGACTCAAATCATCAATTGACCTTGAAATCAGAAAACATAAGCAAGAAGTGTATACTTCAATGTCTCAAGAGCAAACTAAACGAAAAAGTAATGAAGAATTGAGAGAGGCTTTGAGAGAGCAGCTAGCCGTTGATGAACGTCCTTACTACAATATTGAAGCTTATCAATTAGCAATAAGAACTATGACAACTGGTGAAGCATATAAATTAGCAAAGAATGAACTTAAATCTAATGCTCTTATTGACTCGTATAAACATAACCTAGACGTTGCAGTAGTCGAAAATGATGAGGCTATAGCTCTTTCAAAGGGTACGGGAGTTATCGCAAATAATCCTTCATCGTCAATCATTATTCATAATAAACGTGGGAAAAAGGTAGAGATTAGCACTATAGGCCGTGATACTTCGGAGCAAGCTGCTTTTCGAAGAGCTATTAGTATTAACTATAATCATAGGTGCTGTATTACTGGTGATTCTATAGCGATTGAAGCCGCTCATATTCAAACTCATAGTGATTATTATGACAATTCTATTGATAATGGAATTATGTTATCTGTTGGTTTACATCGACTTTTCGATAAAGGCATTATGGTTATAGATCCTGATTCAATGGCTATACATTTTACAGATGATTGTTTTTATAAACGGTACTTAGAAGGCGCTGTTATAACGCAAGGGAAAATTAAAATAAACAAAGAGAAATTATTAGCAAAAAATAGGTTAATATTTAATGATTAATCTTTTATTGAAAGTGATTTTTTCGAATTAAATATCCTTTATGAGGTTATTGTTTCTTTACTGTAATAGTAAAAAACTCCTCCCACTCATTGAAAAATAAGCAAAAATAAAGCCTCTCATCAAAAGAGGCTTTATAAGTGTGGTCAATATGTGGACACTAACCATTGACTAAATCCATTTAAATCAATTATTTAAATCACTTTTAGAACGCCGCACTTAGCGCATTTGATTACCTAATCCGCACAAGTACCAGAACCGCTGAATAGGTGTAATTTACTTTATATTCAGTGAGTTGTAGTCAAAAGGCACTCGGGGGCGAGTGCTTTTTTTTGTGCATAATAATACGCCACCTTTTATTATTGTAGCGAATGGTTCTTACTGTATAACCCAAGTGTTTTCTTTATGTATCAAATAAATTTATTTCACTAACCAATGTTCAAACCTTCGCAACGATTATTCGCTTCTCTCAAAATTTAGAAAAGTAAATCTCTTAATACAATGATTTTTCAGGAAAAATAATGTTTATTTGTTCTTTGTCACATAATTAAAATAAGTGAAAAAGATGATCATGAAAATCGTTCATGTTTGAAATGAAATTAAGTCGCTTTCACTCAGTCAGCAGCTCTGGCATAAATTAGATAACGCAAACGAATTAACGTATTTACAACATAAAGATTGATGAATGGGTAGCTAAAACTTCTAGAAAATCAAGAAGTCAATTGAGTTTCCATCTTGGAATTTAGGGTGTGACGAGACGATGAACAAAAATTTTACATTTACGATTAAAAGTAGTCTTTTTGATGAAAATTATAATCCTTCTGAAAATACACGTATTACAACTAACTTTGCTAATTTAGCCAGAGGGAAAAATCGCCAAGAAAATTTGCGTAATACGCTTGTCATGATGAACAACCGTTTCAATACCTTGGCCTATTGGGATAACCCTAAAAGTGACCGTTATTCAGTCGAGTTGGAAATTATTTCTGTCGAGATGAGTGTGGAAGGGAATGGTCGCACCTTTCCGGTGATTGAAATATTAAAAACCAATATTGTTGATCATAAAACGGGTGAACGTACTGAAGGTATTGTTGGAAATAATTTTTCATCTTATGTGCGTGATTATGATTTCAGTGTTTTATTGCTAGATCACAATAAAGACCAAGCCAACTTTAGTGTCCCAGAAAACTTTGGTGACTTGCATGGGAATATCTTTAAATATTTTGTAAATTCGGACGAATACAAAGCACATTTTAGTAAAGCGCCAGTGATATGCTTAAGTGTATCAAATAAAGATATTTACCACCGAACTGGTAATACCCATCCTATATTGGGTATTGAATATCAGCAAAATGGAGCTTCATTAACGGATCAATATTTTAAAAAGATGGGATTACAGGTTCGTTATTTTATGCCTAAAAATAGTGTTGCACCGTTGGCATTTTATTTTACGGGAGACTTGCTGAGCGATTACAGCAATATTGAATTGATTAGTACAATCAGCACGATGGAAACATTCCAGAAGATTTATCGGCCAGAGATTTACAATGCGAACTCTGTTGCGGGGCCATGTTACCAACCGAGTTTGACGAACCAAGACTATTCATTAACAAAAATTGTTTATGACCGCGAAGAACGTAGCCGATTGGCTATTGAGCAGGGAAAATATACAGAAGAACACTTTATTGAACCCTATAAGCATATTCTAGAGCAATGGTCTGCTAACTACGCGCTTTGATTCATTATAAAAATTTAAGGTCAATTATTATGAAAACATTATTACCAACATCTACCGCAGGCAGCTTACCAAAGCCTTCTTGGCTTGCTCAGCCAGAGACTCTTTGGTCTCCTTGGAAGTTGGAAAACGAAGAACTTGTAGAGGGAAAACAAGATGCACTGCGCTTGTCCCTAGAAGATCAACTGCGCGCAGGAATTGATATTGTTAGCGATGGTGAACAAACGCGTCAGCACTTTGTGACGACATTTATTGAGCATCTCAATGGCGTTGATTTTGAAAAGCGAGAAGTGGTTAAAATTCGCAATCGCTATGATGCGAGCGTGCCGACGGTGGTTGGAGCGGTTGAACGCCAAAAACCTGTTTTTGTGGAAGATGCTAAATTTTTACGTAAGTTAACGAACCAGCCGATAAAATGGGCGCTTCCTGGCCCAATGACAATGATTGATACACTGTATGATAACCATTACAAAAGTCGTGAAAAACTGGCATGGGAATTTGCTAAGATTTTGAACCAAGAGGCAAAAGAGCTTGAAGCAGCGGGGGTTGATATTATTCAATTTGATGAGCCTGCTTTTAATGTATTTTTTGATGAAGTGAACGATTGGGGTGTAGCTGCATTAGAAAGAGCCATTGAAGGGCTAAAATGTGAAACCGCAGTTCATATTTGTTATGGATACGGCATCAAAGCCAATACTGATTGGAAGAAGACTCTGGGTTCTGAGTGGCGACAATATGAAGAGGCTTTCCCAAAACTGCAAACCTCGAATATCGATATTATCTCTTTGGAATGTCATAACTCTCATGTTCCCATGGACTTAATTGAACTTATTCGCGGCAAAAAAGTGATGGTGGGGGCGATTGACGTAGCGAGCAATATCATCGAAACACCAGAGGAAGTCGCTAATACATTACGTAAAGCGCTCCAATTTGTCGATGCAGACAAGCTTTATCCATCCACTAACTGTGGTATGGCACCGTTATCTCGTCGTGTTGCAACGGGTAAGCTTAATGCATTAAGCGCAGGGGCTGAGATTATCCGCAGAGAATTATTGAATAAGTAATCTAAGGATAAATTAACGAATAAAAGGACCCAGAGTTGATGACGAGCCCGATAAAATAGGCGTTGTCATCATATCTGGGTTTTTTGTTGTTTTGAGTTTCTTTTTTTGCTCTAAACTGAGGTATATTAGGCGTATTATCTCAAAATTACTATTTTCAACAGGAATATCGGCAATGGCTTTGATCCCTAAAAACTATGCGCGATTAGAAAGTGGCTATCGTGAAAAAGCACTTAAAATTTACCCATGGGTTTGTGGACGCTGCACCCGCGAGTTTGTGTATTCAAATTTGCGTGAATTAACCGTGCATCATATCGACCATGATCATACCAATAACCCAGAAGATGGCAGCAATTGGGAGCTATTATGCCTATTTTGTCATGACCATGAGCATTCGAAGTATACAGAAGCTGAAATGTATGGCACGAATGTCGTGGCAGGGGAAGATGCGCAAAATGACGTTGAGGCAGCAACTTATAACCCGTTTGCTGACTTGAAATCGATGTTAAATAAGAAAAAATAAGTCTCATTGTAAATTCAGTCGATTATATCAAAAAGCACTCGATTGAGTGCTTTCTTGTGTGAGTTTACATCCGTATTGGTTGTTAATGTATATCCTCATGACTGCGGTATATGAGCGATAATTCAGGGTGATGCCATAGACTTGCAGGAGTCACTGTTTTACGTTCCCATGGAATTTGACCAATAAACCATAATTTCCAAAAAGTTAATTTTGCATTCGGGTTTTTAGTTAATAATTCCTTGAAGGTTTCTAATTCCCCTATTTGAACTGATAACGCAGATTGATAAATATCGAAAACAAACTTTGAACAAAACTGCCTAGAAGACTCATAATTAAATCCAGTGTGATAAAATTTATTTAAACGAGCAGGAACTTCGGAAACTAATGCAGATTTTTGTTCATTGGTTAATGTATGAGTAAATCGACGTACACTGTAACGTTTATCCGATGAACGGGCAATAAAGCGAGATAGGGTCGTGGTTGTTGAAAGCGGAACGCGACTTTCTGCAATCAAATAGTCTTCGCCATTATGGCCGACAATCATACCAACATGGTTACTCCAACATAAAGACGCCGAGGCTATTTGCCGAAATAACTCGGTTCCAATACTGGTAAAGACAACATCGCCAACTTCGTACTCATGGGGATAATTTATTTTTGTCATAAAAGTACCTCAATATAAACAATGCTATTAAGGTACAGTTATAAAGACTAGAAAAATTCTCGCTATCGGATAAACGCTGAAAATCATTCTTGTTTAACTAGGGTATATATTAGTCAATTGTTCACTAAGTAATTTTATATTGCTAATTATCTCGTCTTCACAATGAGCGGCATAGCCGAAAAGGAGCGCATTTTGGTGAGAACTTTGAATACAGTAGCGCGATAACGGTTGTGCTCCAAAGCCTAACAGACGGCATTGGTTAAGGATCACGTTAGTATCATAACCGTCTTTAACCCAGCAGACAGTATGAATGCCTGAATCCGTCATTTGCACATTAAATAGGTGAGGGAGATAGTGATTAATGGCATTGATAAACGTATTTTGCCTATCGTAGCATATCTTCCGTATTTTTCTGACATGGCGTGCATAGTGGCCTTCTTGGATAAACTGGGCTAAAGCGGCCTGTTCTAAATAACCACAATGGCTATCACTGTAATATTTCATCATGGTGAATGCCTCACTCAGAACTTCTGGCACAATTAAGAAGCCTAAACGAAAACCAGGATACATCATTTTAGAAAATGTCCCTGCATAAATAACACGTTGATGATTATCTAAGCCTTGTAGCGCTTGAATAGGCTTTGATAAAAAGCGAAATTCACTGTTGTAGTCATCCTCAAAAACCCATGCGTTGTTTTGCTGGGCCCAATCCAATAATGCTAAACGCCGCGGTAAGCTGAGGGTTGTGCCTAACGGAAACTGGTGAGAAGGCGTGGTATAAATTAATTTTGCTGTTTCATGGTGTTTTGCACCGTAGGCAATATCCATCCCTTCTCTGTCAGATGGAATAGCAGCAATATCAGCACCTGCGGCGGTGAAAATAGCTCTGGCGCTATCATAGCCAGGGTCATCTAACCATACTTTGTCCCCTTGCTGTAATAAGATTTTTGCTACTAAATTAATGGCTTGTTGCGTCCCATTAACAATAATAATTTGTTGTGGTTTGCAGTGAACCCCGCGAGTCGAACGGACGTAATCTACCAATAAGTTTTTTAGCGGTGTATAGCCATCAGGATGATTAAAATGTGCAATCGTTTGTTTGGATTTACGCCAAACACGGCCTAATAGTCGTCCCCATAATTCATGTGGAAATTGGTCAACACAGCCAATACCAATATTAAACATTTGGTACTTGTTGGTGTTTGGGCGCGATTTTTCCCATAAGTTCGTTAAAGTAGAAACTTGGGGATTCAGATTTAATGCAGAATATCTAGATTGGTCACTTTGCTTAGTACTATCTATGGTGCCAACTAATTCATCAGGAATGTGGGGAGAAACATAAGTTCCCGAGCCTTTTTTGGAATAAATATATCCTTCATCAATTAATCGTTCAAACCCAGCAATGACCGAGTTTCGTGAGATCGACATCATTTCGGCTAATGCTCTAGAGGAGGGGAGTTTAATGCCGACAGCAATACGACCATCTAAAATAGCGTTACGTATTGTGTGATAAACATTTTCCTTAATATAGCCTTCTTCAAGTAAAAGTAATGGAAACTGTGCATGCTGTTGGCGGCGCATAAAGTGGATCCTAAATAAATAACAAAAGTGTCTCTTATACAGAGCCAGATTGCTATGTACTATAGCGCCATTATGTAATATGTCTATAAATGGAAGGGTTATTATGAATAAAACGGCATTACCAGTGACAGTAGAATTCGTTACTCCTGATCATTACTCAGCATGGTTAGTATATTGGTTGGAATACCAAAAATTTTATAAAGTCGATTTAAGTGAAGAGATTACCTTAAAAGCATGGGCGCGCTTTTTTGATGAGAATGAACCGATGTATTGTGCTGTTGCTCTTGAAAATGGCAAAGTTGTTGGCTTTGTGAATTATTTATTTCACCGGTCAACATGGGCTGAAAATGATTTTTGCTACCTTGAAGATTTATATGTGGCGCCAGAAATGAGAGGGCGGCATGTCGGGAAGCAACTAATTGAATTTGTACATGCACAGGCACAAGAAAAACAATGTGGCCGCTTATATTGGCATACACAAGAAACCAATCTACGTGGGCAAAAACTGTATAACTGGGTGGCAGAAAAACCTGGTGTGATTGAATATAGGATGCCTTTGTAATAAAGCTCAGTAGTATATCCTATATTTTAATTAAAATATTGGCAGGCCCGCGGTTTAACAACAACGGGCTTTTCTGTCTTATCAGAAAATAAGCAAAAATTAGCGTGTTAAATGGGCTAACTGACTTCTAACGTCCATTAATGCGAAACCGAGCAGATTTAACCCTTTCCATGTTAATGGGTTTTCAATATTTTCCGCATCCTCAGCGAGGCCTATTCCCCATATTTTATCGACAGGGCTAGCTTCAACGAGCACGCGCTCATTTGTGGAGAGTAAAAATTGTCCCAATTCTTTATTCTGAGAAAATTTTTCCATATTAGCCGCAACGACAATAGCAAAACGGTTTTCATCCCAAACATCTTGCTTAAACCCACGAACTTCACGGCCAAATGCTTTAGCCGCTCCAGGATTTGGTGCATAAATAATTTTATCCAGCGTTTCAAAATCGCCAAATAAGCGTGCTTTCTCGGCCATCATAAAATGTTCTGCACTGGCAAAGCGGTGGTTATTGACAATAAATGGGGAAGGGTACCATTGGCTGAAACAGCTTGTTGTTATTTGATTTTGTTTGGTTTGGTGGCCCCAGAAGAAAACATATTTAAATTTTTTCCCTGAGCGATATTGTTTGCAGAGGCTTGTGATATCCATAAATTAAACTTTATTAAGTAATAATATTCTTAGCATATCGATAATAAAAAGATTTGGATATCAGAAAAACCTGCTTAGCATGCTAAGCAGGTAATAAAACTAAAGTACTTTACTTAAAAATTCCGCAGTTCGTGGGTTTTTAGGTGCAGTAAAGAGTTGTTCTGGTGTGCCTTCTTCTTGAATGATACCTTGGTCAATGAACATGACTCGATCAGCAACTTCACGCGCAAATCCCATTTCATGGGTGACGATGACCATCGTCATACCTTCATTCGCAAGGGTTTTCATCACGGAAAGCACTTCACCAACTAATTCGGGGTCAAGTGCAGATGTCGGCTCATCAAATAACAAAATGGATGGCTGCATAGCTAACGCTCGGGCAATAGCAACCCGTTGTTGCTGCCCTCCAGATAAACTGGCTGGCCATGCATCAATTTTATCTAATAGTCCTACTTTGATCAGGAGTTGCTCAGCTTGCTTAAGCGCCACTTCTTTTTTTATCCCTTTCACTAAGGTAGGGGCCATCATCAAGTTTTCTAACACAGTCATGTGAGGGAATAGGTTAAAACGCTGAAACACCATCCCCACATTTTCCCTCATCTTATTTAAATCAGTTTTAGGATCATGAACGTCAAAGCCATTGACTTTAATCTCACCGCCATCTGGACGTTCTAGTGCATTTAAACAGCGTAGAAAGGTGCTTTTTCCTGAACCAGAAGGGCCAATGACACAAATCACTTCTTGAGGTTTAACTTCGCAAGAAATGCCTCTAAGTACATGGGCATCGCCAAATTTCTTTTGTAAATTATTAACGTAAATCACTTCTGCCCAACCTTCTTTCCATATATTGCACCAACTGAGCAAGTATAAATGTCAGCATCCAATAAATCACAGATATCGTTAAGTAGGGTTCCCAATATGTTGCATAAGCCCCGGACACGGTTCTCGCTGCATAAGCGAGATCTGCCAAGCCGATAGCGGAAGCGAGGGAGGAATCTTTGACAATCGCGATGGCATTATTTCCCAGTGGGGGAAGAATGCGACGGAAAGCTTGCGGAAGAATAACCTTCCGCATTGTTTTTGCCCAACTCATGCCAAGAGCACGAGAAGCCTCCATTTGTCCTTTATCAATAGATTGAATACCCGCACGGAAAATTTCAGAGACATAAGCCCCTGAGTTTAAAGTAATTGCAATGACACAAGATAGAAATGCGCCGTAATCGGAACGAAGCATTTTAGCGGTGTCAACGGACATTATCCCAGATGTAACAAATAACCCATCACGAGGGTTAATGAATAATGGCACTAAGGCAAAGTGAACAACCATTATTTGAACGAATAGCGGGGTACCACGAAAGGCACTGACATAGAAACGAACTGGCCATTGCACAAAATAATGTAAAATTGGTTTCCAAATTCCTTGTTCAGCTTTGGCCGTTCTTCCTAAGCCGAGGGTTAACCCCCATAGTGAGCCTAAAATAACGCAGATGATGGTCGCTTTTATCGTCATCATTGCGCCTTCAGCAAATAATGGAGCGTATTCTTCAATTATTTCCCAACGAAACGCAGACATCTTAGTGTTCACCCTGATTTATAACGTGAAAAAGCCATCCAAGGATGGCCTTAAGTTAGATTAAATTATTGTTTTGGTAATTGAGGAACGTTTTCATCAAACCATTTTTGGTAAATTTTATTGTACGTACCATCTGCGATGATCTTATTTAAACCATTATTAATTTTTTGCTGTAATTCACTATTTCCTTTTGCGACAGCAATACCAAAATATTGTTTTTCGAAATGGTTATCGTAGATCAGTTTAAATTTTTTCTCAGGGTGAGTTTTTATGTAGTATTTAATGACACCGACATCACCAACAGCTGCATCAATGCCATCTTCAAACAGTTCTTGTAATAAAAGCGGGGTATTGTCGAAACGTTTAATTGCAGTGCTATTTTTGCCGATTACGTCAGAAACAACGATATCACCAGTGCTGGAGTTTACGACACCCACATTCAGGTTTTTTAAACTATTTAAGTCTTTTACATCAGAGGTTTCGCTGATGACGATCGCTTGTTCAGCAGGAAAATAAGGGTTAGAAAAATCAACCATATTTTTGCGTTTATCTGTAATCGTGATCCCTGAAATTAAAATGTCTCTATCACCAGACGACAAGGTTGCAAAGATCCCTTCCCAAGGTGTATTGACAAGTTTAACGTCAAAACCTTCTGCTTCTGCAACCGCTTTAATAATATCAATATCAAAGCCTTCAAGCTGTTTTTGGCTATTTTCATATTCGAATGGACGGTAAGTCCCACCAGCACCAACGGTATAGCTTTCTTTTGCGTAAACATTCCCGGCGAAGGCTGCCAATGACATACAGCCAGCAAAAACGAGTTTTTTAAACATACCAACCTCTTTAATTATGCATTTATAGTGAATAAAAATACATAATATTTCTGTTATAGGCAAATGATTTTTTATATAAGAAAGTGGATAATTTTAGGGTTTAATTTTTTATGGGTGGAAAAGTATTTATTTAAAGATAAATAAGTGAAAGTTGATTAAATCGAAAATAAATTGATAAAAGTAAAATATAGGAATAGCGCTTTTTTTACCTATCAGTTACAAAAATTTAACGATAGACTAATTAGCAAACTCACTCAATACTCGAATAAAAACAGATTACGCTCTCATGGATAAGATTCTATTAGTTTTGTGGCCATTATTTGCTCTCATTGCAATGGGGTTTGTATTACGACGCTCAACAATATTGACGACTGATTTTTGGCCGAGTGCGGAAAAATTAAACTACTTTATTTTGTTTCCCGCACTGTTAATTAACAGTTTAGCCACCGCGCCTTTGGATAATCCTAAGTTACCCTATCTAGCGAGTGCTCTCCTTTGTGTTTTAGCGATTAGCTCTGCACTAACTCTAGGTTGTAAATATTTATTCAAAATACCTATCCCGAGGTTTGGTGCGTATATCCAAGGAATTACGCGGTTTAATACTTATTTAGGGTTGGCTATTGTTGCTGATTTATTTGGCAAAGAAGGGATCGCTATTGCTGCGGTAATTATGGCTGTTTTGGTGCCAAGCTGTAATGTCATTGCGGTACTTTCGTTATCTTCGGGGCAAAAGGTTTCAGTTAAGCAAATTTTATTACCGATCATAAAAAATCCATTAATCATTTCCTGTGTCGTTGGTGTGTTATTAAATATATCACCTATCGGATTGCCATTTGGCTCTGACCAATTTTTAAAATTACTCGCAGCCGCCAGCTTGCCACTGGGGTTAATATGTATTGGGGCCGCATTACAAACAGCAACGCTAAGAAATGAATTTAAACCTATTATGGCATCGACATTGCTACGTTTATTTCTTATGCCTATTTTAGCGGTAACAGTGGCGGGGCTATTTTCGTTGCCAAATCTTGAAACCGTCCTATTAGTACTATTTTTTGCTATCCCTACGGCGCCAACAGCCTATATTTTAACGCGTCAGTTAAATGGAGATAGCCAACTAATGGCAGGTATAATTACATTACAAACCGTGGCAGCGGTGTTTACATTACCAATTGTTCTATCCTTTGTAGTGCATTGATCATGATAATAAATGCATTGCTGAAGATATAAGTACATTAATCGCAATATATTTTGCAACTATCACATTGATACTCTATGTTATCGGAGATGATTTTATCTGATGATAAGGAGTTGTGTGTGTCTTTGGAAAAATGCCAGAAATATGAAAACTTATCTATTGACGATGTTTTAGATAAACTTTCGTTGTTATATAGCAATGCAATTGATTCATTAAGAGATGCTATCGCTATTTATGTAGAAGAAGGCCGCATACCAGATATTACTGAAAGGGATAATGGGTTATTTGCTTACCCTGAGCTGTGTGTTACATGGGAAGGGAAAGTCGATCACTGTGAAAAAACACGTGCTTATGCACGCTTTGTTAAACGCGGTAATTACACCATTACAGTGACTCAGCCAGAGCTATTTCGTGCTTATTTAGTTGAGCAACTGTCTATTTTGCAGCAAGATTATGATGTCACTTTTGCTGTTCGCCCTTCAAAAATTGAAATTCCTTATCCTTTTGTCATTGATGGTTCAGACTTAGTGTTGGATAGGAGTATAAGCAGTCATTTAGCTGCACATTTTCCGATAACCGATTTATCTCATATCAGCGATGATATTACAGATGGTTTGTACTCTGCTACGGATGCAATGCCGCTGTCTCATTTTGATGCATTGCGTGTGGATTTTTCATTAGCGCGTTTGAAACACTATACAGGAACCCCTCCTGAACATGTCCAACCGTACATTTTATTCACCAATTATAATCGCTATGTTGATGAATTTGTGAATTGGGCATGTGAACAAGTCCGTGATCCTGAAAGTCGTTATATTGCATTATCTTGTGTAGGACATAATTATTTAACTGATGAGAATGCAGACCCACAAATTGCCACTTCTGATTTAACCTGGAAAAAATTTCAAATGCCTGCATATCATCTAATCGCGAGAGATGGTGCAGGAATTACTTTAGTGAATATTGGTGTTGGGCCTTCAAATGCAAAGAATATTTGTGATCACTTAGCGGTTTTACGACCACATGCTTGGTTGATGATTGGCCATTGTGGCGGGTTAAGAGAAAGCCAAAAAATTGGCGATTATGTTTTGGCCCATGCCTATTTGCGTGATGACCATATTCTTGATGATGTATTACCGCCAGATATTCCTATTCCAAGTATAGCGGAAGTCCAACGCGCCTTATATGACGCAACAAAACAAGTTAGTAATATGCCTGGGGAATTGGTAAAACAACGTCTCAGAACAGGAACCGTTGTTACAACCGACGACCGAAATTGGGAATTACGTTTTTTTGCAACAGCTCGCCGTTTTAACTTAAGCCGCGCGGTCGCAGTGGATATGGAAAGTGCCACAATTGCAGCTCAGGGTTATCGTTTCAGGGTTCCCTATGGCACGCTGTTATGTGTTTCTGATAAACCATTGCATGGCGAGATTAAATTACCCGGTCAAGCCAACAGTTTTTATGAAGGTGCAATCTCAGAACACTTGCAAATAGGTATTCGTGCTATTGATTTATTAAGGCAAGAAGGGGATAAATTACACTCAAGGAAATTGAGAACATTTGATGAACCCCCATTTAGATAGCAAGGAGATGCAATCAATGGCTGTAATACCTGTGCTTGAAACAGAAAGATTGATATTAAATAAACACCAAGTGAGTGATTTTCCTGCACTTGCGAAATTATGGGCAACTGAGTCGATGGTTCGCTACATTGGTGGTATGCCATCTAGCGACCGCGAATCATGGATGCGCATGCTAGCTTATGGTGGTTTATGGCCGTTATTAGGATTTGGTTATTGGGCTGTCCGTGAAAAAGCAAGTGGCCAGTATATTGGTGATTTAGGGTTTGCTGATTTCCATCGCATGGTTGAACCCCAAGTTAAAGGTATTCCAGAAGCGGGTTGGGTCATTGCACCTGAATTTCAAGGAAAAGGTTACGCAACAGAAGCAATGAAGGCCGCATTGTCTTGGCTAGTAAAAGAAAATAAGTTCCGGCAATCTATTTGTTTTATTGAGCCGAGGAACTTAGCCTCTTTACGGGTGGCTGAAAAGTTGGGTTACGTAGTTGACCGTGAAATTTTTATGAATGGCGCAATCACGGTATTATTACGGCAACAATTAGCTTAAGTTGTGAATGTTAGAGCGGGTTATAATTTCATGCATGATGAACTGGATATTTCTCAAGTTAGCCAATTATCAGGTCTAGCGGCATCAACCTTACGTTATTATGAAGAAAAAGGGTTGATTAAACCGATTGGGCGCAAGGGGTTAAAACGGGTTTATCAAGGGAAAGATGTTATCACCCGCTTATCTTTAATTGCATTAGGGCAAGAAGCTAAATTTACACTCGACGAAATTGCTATCATGCTCAATCATAAGGATGGCCCTAATATTGAACGTGCGAGCTTACTTGAAAAAGCTGAAGAGATTGAGCAAACCATACAGGGGTTATTAGCCTTAAAAAAGGGTATTTTTGCATATTGCGAACTGCCCTGAAGAAAATCACTTTTTATGCCCTAATTTTAAAAAAATTATGGAAAACAGCTTAAAATTAAACTCACTAAAGAAAAGTCAGCGTTAAATATTATCCCACTATTGATAATAATCAATCCTATTTTTAAGCATAGAATGGGATTGATTCTCTGATTAAACTCCTAAGATTACCGTCACCATTTTAGGAAAGTTATGACTAACCATTTTCTTGCATTTGAGAAACCCATCGTTGAACTCAATGACAAAATTGAGGCACTTATTGCTTTCAAACAAAAAGGGCATCCTTCAGAAATAAAGTTAGAAGAAGAGATCTTGCTCTTGAAAAAAAAGAGTCATTCGCTGACGAAAACGATATTTGCATCTCTTGGGGCATGGGAAATTGTCCAGTTAGCGAGACATCCACTAAGGCCTTATCCCCTTGATTATATTTCATTAATATTTACTGAATTTCAAGAATTAGCCGGTGACCGTGCTTTTGCTGATGATAAGGCGCTGGTGGGAGGGCTTGCTCGTTTGGATGGTAGGTCTGTTATGGTGCTGGGGCAACAAAAAGGGCGTACAACAAAAGAGAAAGTTATGCGTAATTTTGGTATGCCGTCGCCAGAAGGCTACCGTAAAGCACTCCGTTTAATGAAAATGGCAGAACGTTTCCATTTACCTGTTTTGGTATTTATTGATTCTGCTGGGGCTTACCCCGGTGTTGGCGCTGAAGAGCGTGGACAAGCAGAAGCCATTGCACGCAATATTATCGAAATGTCGCGCTTAAAAACGCCCATTATTTGTGTTATTACAGGTGAAGGTTGTTCTGGTGGTGCGTTAGGCATTGGTGTTGGCGATCGTATTAATATGTTGGAATACAGTACTTATGCAGCGATATCCCCGGAAGGTTGCGCTTCTATTTTGTGGAAAGATCCCCAAAAGGCACAAATTGCAGCGGAAGCAATGGGCATGACTGCGCCACGGTTAAAAGAACTTGGTATTATCGATACTATTATTTCTGAGCCCTTGGGGGGAGCGCACCGCGACTATCAATTAGCTGCACAACAATTAAAACAACAGTTACTGACTGATTTGAATGAACTAACTCAATTAGACATGGAAGTATTGTTGGCGGAACGGTATCAAAAAATAATGGATTTTGGTTACTGCTAATGCTATTAGTTCAGGTTAATAGAAAATTGTAGGGGTTAAATATGGCTGTTGACCTGAATTTATTGAAAGTGTTTATTGCTGTTGCGACACAAGGGAGTTTTGCCAATGCAGCAAAGTTACTTTCAATGCCGACATCGAATGTGAGTCGTTATATTAAACAGCTGGAGCAACAACTTAATAGTCAGTTAATTGAACGAACGACCCGGCAAATGCGGTTGACCGAGACGGGAAACATTTTATTTGAGCAAAGTCAAAAGCTAGTCAGTGAATTAGAACAGGTTGTGGTGCAAATTTGTCATCCACAACAACTTACCGGAACGATACGGCTAACTATCCCCAGTGAATTTGGTAGCCTACTATTCGCGGATTTATTAGCGAAGTTTGCATTACTACACCCACAATTAAATATTCACTGTGATACACAATTAATGCCTCAAGATGTTATTAGTGATGATATTGATTTATTACTCACATTTCACCGTGGTCACCTTGAGGACAGTAGCTATCACTCACGTTTAATCAAATCATGGCAAAGTGTTGTAGTTGCCGCTCCCCAATTAATTGAACAAGTAGGAAAACCGCATTCATATACGGACTTAGCTAATATGCCATGTATTTCAAGCTTGAGTGCATTGCAGGGACAACCATGGATATTTATTGATTCAGAGGGATTACAGCAAAAAGTGATAGTTAACAGTAACTATCGCGTAAATAGTGGCATTCTAGCTCACGCTGCTGCAATGCACGGTGTTGGTTATGCCATCCTGGCATTAGAAGGGTGTGCCGAACAGATTACACAAAATAAATTAGTGCGAATAGAATTCGATGAGGTATCACCAGCCCCAATAGAACTGCGCGCGGTTTATGCGAGCCGTAGTGCATTATCACCGAAGATAGATGCTTTTTTACAATATTTGTTAGCAAACATTTAGTTATGCTAAGCGTGGGTCAACGTTAAAATCCAGTGGTTTAACCGTCTGTATGGCTTTTTGAAATTGCGGATGCAATGGGTTGAGTATTGCGTTGTATTCATAGGGAATAATACAAGAGGGAATTAACAATACCAAGCTATCTTGGTTATTAAGCCATGTAGTGCCAATATCCATAGTAGAGGTTGGCGCTGGGTCTTGCTGCCAATCCGTTGGAAGGTGGTCTAACGACAACTTCATAACGTACTTATCATTGATATCTATGGATAGTAAACTGAACTGGTTTAATAGTATGTCTTGATTGATGTGAACGAGTATTTCAAGGGTTGCTAATGAAATACTCGTCGATGTATAAACAGCAGGAGTCCCTTTATGATTCCACCGGCCACCGTACAACATAGCTCCTTGCCCCGACCATGCATCGTGAACAAAACTGGATTTCACCAATCGATATAAAATCATGAAAATACACCATGTTCAATGCGGCCAATTAAATCAATTACTTCAATAGCACCGCTTTCTGTCGCGATAAGCTCAATAGGGCGTAAGTGACCCAAGCCTTTCACTGGATGATTGAGCCAATCACTTGCTGCGTGTTTATCACCATTAAATAAACGCACTGCGGCATCAAATACCCGTACTAGACGTGCAATTCGTTCACTTTCATCTGCATTTAGGGGCTGGCCAGCATTTTTACGACGAGCAATATTGCGTTCATTGATGCCAGATATCCGCAATAGTTCTGTTTTGCTCACCCCTGACCACTCTTGGATATTGTCTAAGACAGAGACAGACAGGCCTTGACGTAAATAGTGGGTCAATTCAATACCCCTTTCAGCGGGTAACCCGACATGGCGCCATAGTGGCTTAAAAGCAGAAGCTGCGGGTTGAATTGGCGTTGTGGGGATATAGTTTCTCATTTGAACCTCCTGACATTTGTCATTTTTATTATAGACAAATGTCAGGGGGATGTAAAATAAACGAATAAAAAACGAGCAGGATACGGTTACTTATTACCACGTAGGCGAATTGTCAGGCCTTTTAGGAAGTAACGCAGCAATTGGTCTCCACATTCGCGGTAGTTTTTATGACCTGGTTTGCGAAATACAGCGTTAAGTTCAGGCTTAGATACACGAAAGTCAACAAGCTGATAAATTTCAATCATATCTGTATCTTTTAATTCAAAAGCCACGCGTAATTTTTTGAGCATAATATTGTTATTAAGGCGGCTATCAACTTCAGGTGCGGGATGGTTTTCATCTTTTCCACGACGGTGATAAATTAAACCGTTTAGAAAATGCCCCATGACATTATCGTTACATTCAACATATTCAGGCTCATTATCTTTTTTTAACCAAGCCACCATTTCTTCTTTTGTAACATCCAAATCTGCAAGTTTTACGATTTTAACCATTTGGGCGTCGCTTAAGTCCAACATATAGCGAACGCTGCGTAAAACATAATTATTAAGCATGGTATTGTATTATCCATTATCTATAAAAGTTAATTGGCTATTTATTGAGTAAGGCCAATAAAGTATTCACTATGACAATCAATGACAGGGTGAAATTGAAAAGGAATGTATTTTGAGAGGGGCATATTATGAGGGATTAACCAAGATAAAGCAAAGTGCTAAACGATGCTTTATCCTGAATAATAAGTTAACCGATGAAATAAATAAGGGAATAGAAAAATACTAAGGTAAGACCGACAGTTAACAGCATATTTTTCAATACTAAGGCAACAACGACACAGAATAACGCCCCCCATAAATAAGGATTATCTGGGAAGGAACGTAGCTCATGGTTTTCCAATAAGATAACAGGGGCACAAATTGCGGTTAATAAGCAAGGTGCTGAGTACCCTAACGCTTGACGAACTACAAGTGGGAGGCGTATTGGCAACTGTGGTATTAGAAAAATATAACGTAGAGTAAAAACAACCGCTGTTAAGGTAATAATTAAAAGCCAAATCATTTTTCTTCCTTCAATATACGTGAAACAGCCACTGATACAAACATCCCACCCACACCTGCGATAACAATAGCACTGCTAAAGGAGTACATTGAAAGTACGATAGCGACAACGAGCGAAAAGATAACGCCACAAAGCGTACTAATTTTTCTGGTTAATGGAACGACGATCGCGAGCAAAGTTGCAACCACAGAAAAGTCGAGATGTAAGCGGCTCAAATCGCCCACAATATTGGCCATGGCAATACCACAAAGGCTAGTAATTAACCAAACAAGATAAAAACTAAACCCAGCACCAAAGAGATAGGGAAAACTTAAACCCTGGCGTTTAGCAGCGCTAATCGCAAATAGTTCGTCAGTCAGCAAAAAGCCGATGCTAAGGCGCTGAGGCGTTGTAAAGTCTTTAACTTGGGGGCGCAAAGTCAGCCCATAGAGTAAGTGCTGGGAAGTAATAAAAAAAACAGAAATAACAATTGTGATATAGCCAGCACCCGAGTTAAGCAACCCAAGAGTGACTAACTGTGCTGCGCCTGCAAATACCATTGCAGACATCGCTACGCTTTGCCAGAAATCGAGACCAGTTTCAACTGCCATTGAACCCGCTAAAACTCCCCAAGGAATAACAGCGAGATTGAGAGGAGCGGTATGAACCGCGCCTGCCATCATCGATTTTTGCCATTGATTACTTTGTTGTGACGCCATTTAAGCTAACCTTATTGTAGTTATGAGCACTTATATAATTTGATTGATTTTAAAATTAGTGGTGGGATATTTTAGTTTCATACAGGCTTTATCCGATTTTACTTCTAAATAGCACCGACTTTTATGTTATAACGCGAAACCTTAATCAAATCACTACTGCTATTTTTATTTGCCTCATGGCATTAAATGCCACCTAAACTTTAAATTTTGGTGTTTATTGCTATTTGACTAGCTGTTTATAGCTAGCTTCTGATTAAGATGGTTATATTGGATTATTGTTTCGATTTAACCCTCCAATTCAATGGTGTTCATCTAGTATTTTGTATTTAATTGGTTTTATGTCTTGTAATGTAATTATCAGGCAGTGATATCTTTTACAAGTCATATAAAGCCTGTATCATAATAACCATAAAGAAACAATGTGAATTTTTTGTTATAACTTTTATTGAGTTAGCGGGTTTCCTATGCTTGAAAATCTCGGTATTACAAATTTATGGACTTATCTTATCGGTGTTATTTTTATTACACTGGTACCAGGCCCTAATTCTTTATTTGTTTTAACTAGCAGTGCAAAATATGGTGTGAAAAATGGTTATAAAGCCGCATTAGGTGTCTTTACAGGAGATGCTATCCTCATTTTTCTCTCATTTTTAGGCGTTGCATCTTTAGTAAAAACATCACCTATCTTTTTTAGTGTTATAAAATACGCAGGGGCAGCTTATTTATTTTATTTAGGGATGAAAACCCTGTATAGCGTATTATATAAGAAAGAAAATACAGGTGATGTTGATTCAATTATCTTAGAAACCAAGGGTATCTATAAAAAAGCTGTTTTTTTAAGTTTACTAAATCCTAAGATGATCATTTTTTATGTTTCATTTTTTATCCAATTTATTGACCCAGCTTACCCAAGTGCAGGCGTGCCATTTTTTATCCTTGGCGTCATTTTAGAAGTCTGTAGCATGATTTATTTATCACTATTGATTTTTGGCGCGATTGCCGTAACGAATATGGTCAAACATAATAAAAAACTGTCTAAGTTCTCTAATAGCTGTATTGGTGCCGTATTCTTGATGTTTGGAGCAAAACTTGCACTAACCGCATAATGGTTTTATTAGAAATAGCTGGCCCATGGTTGGCTATTTTTTTACCTCTAACGTTTTATGACGGTTACTCCCTTAACATTCACCTATCTCTGCTCTGTGTCCTCCCAGTCCATTTGACGGTATAGTGCTTATATGCTTGGCGAGTATAAATAGCTAATGTAGCGATAACATTTAAAGTAACAAGATAATACGCTAACCCTTTAATCTTTAATGGTTATATAGAAAGTGACTATGTAGCTTCTGTATTAGAAGTAAAATGAAAAAAGGAATGTGATGGAATGAGTGGGGAAATTAAACATTTTACAGCAACAGCAATGATCCGCAATGAGCATGGTGAGTTTTTATTACACGAACATCAACAACTTGGTTTTTGGTTACCCCCAGGTGGCCACATTGAAGAGAATGAAGAACCACAACATGCGGTTTTTCGAGAAGTTCTTGAGGAAACAGGGCTAGAGTGCCAAGTGATTAGTTGCGGTTTCCCATTTGCCTCACAAATCCATGATTCATCTCATACACAAGTACTACCGTTACCCATTGCTATTTTGAAAGAATTTATTGCAGATAAAAAGAGAGGAAATCATTGGCATATTGATATGATTTACTTATGTGAGCTATTACCCTCATCACAACTGCCTTTTGCTCCATTTGAATGGGTACCATTTGAGAAACTCGCCAAACTCAATATTCCTGAAGATGTCATTGAGCTGGCGAAAGTGGTTAATGAATACTATCGGTCGCAGGGTAAATAGCGATAATTTATGTGAATATAAGATTAATTTACATTAAAAAATAATAAAGATAATCCCAATAGAATGAGTAGCGCGCCAATTGTTCTATCCATAATAAATTGGTAGTTAAGAATTTTGTTACGTACTACTGGTGTTGCAAAGAAAATAGCAATTAGACTAAACCAAAGCCAATGAGCGAACGAAATAAATAGGCCATAACTCAAATTTAACCAAATTGAGTTCTGTGTACTGATCACTTGGCTATACACAGAAACGACAAAGAACATGGTTTTTGGATTTAATGCATTCGTTAAAAAACCATTTTTAAACGCATTTAAGGCAGATAATGGTTGTGAGGCGGTTTTGTCTGAGGATATTTTGACTTTATTGGTCAATGATTTAAACCCGATGTACACCAAATAAAATACACCAATAAGTTTAACGATTAAGAATAATGTTGGTGAACTCAAAATGACTAAAGTGATGCCGAAAACGGTATAAAACACATGAACTTGCACACCTATGGCGATACCTAGCGCACACAGTAAGCCTATTTTAATTCCATAGGTATAACTATTACGAGTTACCATAGCAAAGTCCGGTCCCGGACTAATGACAGCTAAAATGGTTATAGTCGCTACTGCAATAATTTCATTCATATTAATTTCCTAAAAGGTAATAAAAACAGACCAAAAATGTGTTTTTTTTGAAAATGTTTGTTTATTTATTGTTTTTATTATCAATAGATTGAATAAAACTAAAAAGCGATTTATCCTGACACAAATCTGTCAGTTTTCGTTACCTATATATATATGAAACTACCACCATTAACGTCATTACGTTTTTTTGATACTGCGGCAAAAGCAGGCAGTTTTGTGCAAGCGGCACATGAGCTGAATGTGACTCACAGCGCAATTAGCCGACAAATTCGTTTATTAGAAGAATACCTTGGTGTTGAGTTATTCGAACGAAGGAACCGTGCTGTTTTTTTAACAGCGAACGGCCAGATATTGTTACAAACCACTAGTGCGATATTTGAGCAACTCAAAGAAGGGGTTGAAAAGATAAAAAACAGCGCATTTCCGGATGTTGTTAGCTTATCTTGTGAGCCAACCATTGCAATGAAATGGTTAATACCTCGACTTACGCATTTTTATCAGCAATATCCTCATATTACGGTACATTTAGTCGCGGCTGGTGGTGTCATTGATTTCACAAAAACGAATGTTGATTTAGCATTGAGGCGTAATGATTTTAAATGGAATGACAATCTTTTCGCGGTAAAAGTGTGTGCAGAACGAATGGGCGTTGTGGTTCGGCCTGAACTTGATTTTAAGAAAAACGTTAATCATATAGCACTGCTATCAACCACCTCTAGGCCTAATGCATGGGAAACTTGGCAAAGTATAAAAGAAATAGATCTTAAAAATAGTAAAACGATTACATATGAGCATTTTTACTTGTGTATTCAAGCGGCCTTAGCTGGGCAAGGGGCGGCTCTCGCGTCATTTTTGATGGTTGCCGACGAAATACAATCGAAACAATTAGCCGCGCCATATGGTTTTATTGAAGATAATTCAGCGTACTATTTATTGTCATCGAAACCTGTTGAGCAAGGTAGTGCAGCGGCTATTTTTACGCAGTGGCTAATTGAACAGGTGAATATCAGTATTGAAACTCTGATAGATAAAAGATAATTAGCTATCAAAAAAAGAAGGTTTGGTTATAAAGCCAGCGAGTCTTAATGAAAAATAAATAATTTATGTCATAACCTTTTCTTTGCATGCTATATTTCTCGGCTAGGTTTGGTGTTTTATGTCGGAGCAAATAATGAGCAAAATACGAGTCGGTGTTATTTTTGGTGGTCGATCAACAGAACATGAAGTTTCACTACAGTCCGCTAAAAATATTATCAATGGGTTAGATCGCAATAAATTTGATGTATGCCTTTTGGGGATTAATAAAGAAGGGCAATGGCATGAATATAACGAATCTGATTATTTATTGCATGGTGATGATCCCTCTCGTATTGCGTTAAATACGCCTAAGCGAGCCATCGCACTTGTTCCAGGTAAAACGAGCGAGCAATTTATTTCGTTAGAAGATGCCAAGCCATTGCCACAAATCGATGTTATTTTTCCTATTGTTCACGGTAACTTAGGCGAAGACGGCTCGCTGCAAGGGTTATTGCGCATGGCGAATTTGCCATTTGTAGGCCCAGGTGTTTTAGGCTCCTCTGCCTGCATGGATAAAGACGTTACCAAAAGACTACTTAGAGACGCAGGCTTAAATATTGCTCCATTTATAACAGTGCTCAAAAATGAACGTGCAACAACTGAATATGAAGCAACCGTGGCGCAATTAGGCTTACCGCTATTTATTAAACCGGCGAACCAAGGCTCGTCCGTTGGGATCAGTAAAGTCAGCACTGAATCGGAATTTAACGCGGCATTGGATTTTGCCTTCTTATTTGATATGAAAGTCCTTATTGAAAGCGCAGTAAAAGGGCGTGAAATTGAGTGCGCCGTATTGGGTAATGAAGAACCGCTTGCCAGCCCTTGTGGTGAAATCGTATTACACGACAGTTTCTATGCGTACCACACTAAATATATTGATGAAAATGGCGCTTCTGTCGTGGCTCCTGCGCAATTAGATGATGCAGTAAGTGATAAAATACGTGAGATTGCCTTATCTGCGTACCGTGCACTAAATTGCAGTGGCATGTCCCGTGTAGATGTTTTCTTAACGGAAAACAATGATGTAGTCATCAATGAAATCAACACATTGCCTGGCTTTACAAATATCAGTATGTATCCAAAATTGTGGCAGCAAGGTGGTATGACATACCCGCAATTAATCAGCCGATTGATTGAGTTAGGAATTGAAAAATTCCAACAAACTGCGATGTTAAAAACAGCATGTGATGAGCTTTAATCGCTGAGTAAAATACTGTCTCGGTGGTCTTTATGACTACCGAGATGTTTCTTTACCCTGAAACTTGAGCTTTCATCTGTTGCAAAAATAAATTTGTTTCTTTTGGAGAAGTGAGCCGAACAAACTGAATATGGCGTAAGTTGATATTAGCCATATGACCTAAGTTTCTTTTCTTATTTGGATAGTAAGTTTTTAGCAGCCACAAAATTATCGAATCACGGCTGAAAAAAGCATTTTTCCAACATTCTTTATTGCCTGTATGTTCCCATAACTCCTGCCCAGAACGAATGCGTGATAATGTGCGCGTAATTGACTGATAAAGGGTTCGAGAAAAGGAGTAATCCAACCAGACCACCATATCAACCTCTTTCCATTTAATAGGTTGAGTCCGTGTATAGTTGCCATCAAGGACCCAGCCAGATCCCGCTTTATTTAATGCAGAGGTGAGTTTCTGGTTAAGCTCATCATCCGAAGAACCTTGCCAATTTGCTAGCCAATATAAGCTATCTAACTCAATAGAAGGGACATTTAATAACAAAGAAAGTTGCTGGCAAAGGGTACTTTTACCGCTGCCACTCGTGCCAATAATATTAATCTTCATATGTAAACATCAGACGGATTTTGTTATTAGGATTGATTTGGAATGACAGAAAGTGGAACCATTGCCTGAGCAATAGTTCCAGATTAGATGCATCTACAAGTAACGGAATCGCTGTAAATTACTTGCACCAAACATAATTGATGTAGCGAAACAGTGGCTCGAAGCCAAATTTTTTATATAGGTCAAAACCTGCTTCAGATGCATCTAGGAAGCAGTGCTCTACGCCTTGCTGGCGGCAAAATGCAAGTGCGTAATCAATGAGTTGTGAAGCGTAACCATTACCTTGGTGGCTTGGCTCAGTCCCAATATCATCAAAACGGGCTAACGTTCCTTCAATCGTCACAGTCATTGAGGTCGCAGGCTCGCCATTGACGAGTAACACAAGGTGAAACTGTGGGGCGCCTTGCTGTAGTGCATCTTCATGATAACGCACATATTCCTGAATAACCTGGTCGTGTTCTTCAGACAGATAAAATGCAGAAACCAGCGGTTTTGCCCATAATGACAAATCGTGATTCGCTAAGACGATATCGACTTGGTTATCAGGCAGTTCAACTTCATTTTGCTTCGCTAAGGTTAATGCCATCGCAGTGGTGACGCTGTCACGTTTATACCCTAAAGATTCGGCTTCATTAACCACCTGCGGGAGCATCTCTTCGGGGATCACTAAGGTATGGTTTTTCTTTTGTGAAACAAACAGGTTGTGAGCCTGCATAAAGGCGTGACTGGTCGAGTCAGGCTGCAAATAAATGAAGTTAAACGCCGGCGAATTAAGGGGCGTTAAATAGCAAATTGTGTGTTGTGCAATCTGGATACTATGTTCACAAATAGATGTCCAAAACGTTTTTTCAATGGATTGGTAATGTCTTAAATAGTACAACGGAATATTCATTTGTCAGTTACCTGATGCAAAACGAGTTAATCGATATGGGCCAAGGGCAGCTTGTTCTATTCCATGCAAGATTTCATCTTGAGCCAATTGGCATATCAAAGGCGCTAGCGTGATCGCAGCGTGCATACTGATAATATATAAACCTTCGAAATCAGCAACTTTTCCGACAATTGGCATCTCATCTTTAGGCATAGGTCGCATTCCTATGAAAGCGTTTTCAAAATTTAACGTATGACTACCTATAAATGAATTTTTAATCGTTGTAAGGGCATTTTGTGCGATAGCCATCGCACAATGCTCGGGCTTTTCACTAATATAATCTTCAGCACAGAGTATTTTACCTGAACCTGCCGGTCGTAGCTCCATTTGTGGTGTCGAAATGATATGTTGAACCAATGTTTGTTCGATTGAATCATTTATATGCACAATGATGGAGGGGGAGGGAATAACAGGTAATTATTTATTATAAAAAACGTAATATAATGTCGTCGAAAGGCTCTTGTAAAACATAATGAGTGTATGATGAAATTTAAAATTGCTGCTCTGTTATTTTCAACTTATTCGTTAAGTGTATTTGCTCAGGATTTACCTGTGAATATGCAAACTCTTCACCTAGCGGGCAAAGAAATAAACTATTACTTAATCCAAAAGCAAGCAGAAAAATCAAAGGATTTATTAGTTTTATTACAGGGTTCTGATTGTAAAAGTGTTATTAATAATCCCAATATGTTGAAAAATTTCGGTGCTGTATTCCCTGATAATGATATTTTATTAGTTGAAAAAACAGGGCTAAACAATCATGTGGGGACTAAAGATGAAGAAGCTTCGGAAGAAGAATGTCCTGTTGACTATATGTCGAAAGACTCGCCATTAGAACGCGCCAATAATTATATCGTGGTATTAAAACAATTGAAAAATGATTACCAACACATCGTGCTATTAGGCGGAAGTGAAGGTGCGTTGGTGACTAATTTAATTGTTGCTCAAGAAAACTTTATTACCGCATCCGTTGCATTGAATGTTGGTGGTCAATATTTTATCAATGACGTATTGTACAGTATTGAAAATAATACACCTAAAGAAGAGGTTGCAAACTCAAAAGAAGGTTTTAAACAATTTGCAGAGGCAGTAAAACAAAAACAATTAAATAACGACCAATTTGTCAGCGGCCATGGCTCAAGATGGTGGTATGAGATGCTCACCATTGACAATTTAGAACTTATCCAGTCAGTTAAAACACCACATTTGGTGATACAAACGATGACGGATACCAACGTGGATGCTCATGGTACAGATAATATGATGAAAAAAATCCGTAATCCCCATGTTAGTTATCGAGCATATCAAGATTTAGACCATTTTTTCAAAGATAAAGATGGGCAATTGCAGACAGATCACATTGTGGCGGATATTCAAGATTGGTACCAAATGGTGACAAAATAAAGTGGATATATTAGTGGGTGACTCCCAACTATGATGTCACCCTGTACAATTATGTATCTTGGTTATTAAGATGCGTTCAATAAAATCACTCTGCAATATAGCTGTAGTAATTAAATATAGGTTCAAAACCCAGCTTTTTATAAATAGACAAACCATCACTGGATGACTCTAATACACACTGTTTAATCCCTTGCTGATGGCAAAGGGATAGCGCATGTTTAATAAGTAAAGTCGCGAGCCCTTTACCTTGGTATTGAATATCAGTGCCAATATCATCAAGTCGAGCTGTTTGATTATTAAATGTCATAGTTAAGGTTGAAACTGGTTGCTGATCTGCAAATAAGACTAAGTGCACCATATTAGTTTGCTTATCAAGGGCTCTTTGATGGTACCGAATATACTCGTCGGTAACCGTTGAATCATCTTCATCTGTATCAGAATCGACAGGGAATGCCGTAATTAAAGGCTGAGCCCAATCTTTAAGTTGATTATTGCTCAACACTACCTGAAAACCAGAACTAAGCTGTGGTGGTGAATTGTATTGTGATAAAACCTCTTGCGGCAAAATCATCGCGGTTGATTCACCATCTGCGACTAATCCGCGTGTTGCTATTTCCGTCTCAAATACTGAAAGCACCTGGTCATGAACAACCAATACATAAGGTTTAGCTTGCTGTTTGAATAACGCTTCGGCCTTTTCGTAATCTGAAATGAGGGCGCCTTGGTGGAGATAAATATAATTAAATATAGGTAATGGTAGCTCAGAAAAATAAGCGCTAGTTTGGTTGCTGATTTTCACCGCATTCGCACATATTGCAGACCAAAAATAGTGCTCTTGTTGATAGAATAAATTTTCATTGTTATTCATTATGTGTACTCAATTTATTGTAGTAGATAATATTTTATAGTTTGATTGTATATAAGACTGATTGATCACTATAGTGTTCGTAAAATTAGAAGCACAAAAAGAACCATTTTATTGCAATTTATTAGGTTTATAAGAAAATAGGGGCTCCTAACAAAGGTATTGCATAAGAAATAAGAGAAATATTATGAATAACGCCCCTGACACGATAACCTTTTTTGAGCGTCTACTTCCACTGGTGGTTTCCGGTAAAAAAATTATCACTATCCGTGATAAAAGCGAAAGCCACTATATTCCTGGGACTATTGTGAAGGTATACGCGCTGGAAACAGGTGAATATTATACTGATATTAAAATATTGTCGGTAGAGCCAATTTCTTATGATGACATTTCTGAATACCATGCTAAGCAAGAAGCCATGAGTCTAGAGACGTTGAAAACGCTTATCAAAGAGATTTACCCAAACGAGCAATATTTATACGTAATCACTTACCAATTGCTGAATAGCACTGATTAATCACGATGTTTCGAAGATGAGCAAATCAGCACGGTGATCTTCATTGGCGGAATATTAATCATTTTGGGAATACTGACTGTGAGTAAAAATTAATATAAAAATAGGCCAAGTAGAGGCCTATTTTACGTTTATTTAAATTGTTCTTGGTGCTTCAAAATAAATTCTTTAAGTGATGTCGGTGCTTTGCCTGTTATTGTTTGAAAATTATCGAAAACCATTCCTGAGCGGTCTAATGTTCCATTAGTAAAATCTACATAATGGTCATAGATACTTTTCATATAGGCGAGCTCTAAATTATTTTTAAGGGCATGTTGCCAGAATTCATCGGGATTTTCTGCCTGATAGCTGAAAGGGATCCCCAACTCTTCTGTTAATAACTCAGCTATTTGTGTGTAATTTCTGTTTTCATAACCAAGGCGATAAATTTGGCCTGCGTGCTGTTGCGGGTTAAGTAAGCAATAAGCCGCAAGTTCAGCAACATCGGCACAGTCTACCCAACTGAGTACCGCATTGCCAAAATAAGAGCGCAAGACACCTTTTTGCAAGTTCTCATCCCCTTGGTAACCCAATAAGTTTTGCATATAAGATTCGGGGCGAAGGTGAGTAAATTGTATTCCTGACCATTCAATATAGCGTTCAATAAGTTGGTGCCATGCCCAATGTGCCACTTGCGCGTCATCGTCCCCACATGCACCTAAATGCACGATATATTTCACGGCTGATTTTTTTGCGATATCAACAAAAACCTTGCTTTGTACAAGCATATCAATGGTATATCCTGTCATCATGAAAACAGAGTCGATACCTTGTAAAGCGGTTTCAATAGTATCTGGCTTATCATAATCCATTAACACAGTGCGATAAGATGTATTTTTTAATTTAGCGGCGTCTCTAACGGCTAAAACAACATCATGATAGCCTTTTTCCTGTAATGATTGAACGAGGTAGTGACCAACCTGACCTGTCGCACCAGTGATAAGAATTGTATTTTTCATGAATATCCTATAGTGACAATATATTCAGTTAAAGTGTTTTGCTCATAATATATTCAAGATATTATTGAGCAATAAAGCGTTATATTTTGTCGCTTTTCTTAATGTAAGAGGAACTTGGTTTATAAACATATTCTCCTGAGCTTTATCAGTGTATAGCAATCAATTGATAAATGTTATAGAAGAGGAAAAGTAGAGCATTCTTGGTACTAGGGGGAAGATAAAAGGGCAATCTAACCCTTTTATCTGAAAATGATTATTTAATTGTTTGGCTAATATCTGAGTAAGCAAATAACGCTTGGGCTCCACCTGTATGAATAAATAGAATGGGTGTTTTTTCTTCAGCGTTTTCTAAGTAATCAATTAGCCCAGCCATGGCTTTACCCGTATAAACGGGGTCTAATAAAATACCTTCTTGCTGCGCTAATAAGTTGATTGCGGCGAGGCCTTTTTGGTTTGGCATTCCATACATTGGAGCAAAAAAGTTATCCCATAGCTGTACCTTTGGGGTTTTATCTAGAGACAACCATTGAGCCAGTTCGGATTGCAATTTTTCAACTTTAGGGGCCTGGTCTTGTTGCTTTCTTGAAACGGTTACGCCAATTACTTGACTTTGCGGTAATAGTTCTTGTAAACCAATGGCAAGGCCTGCATGCGTTCCAGCACTCCCAGAGGCAACAATCACTTTGTCAAATTCAATATGTGCTGGTTTCTGTTGAGCTATTTCAATAGCGCACTGAATATAGCCTAAAGCACCTAATGTATTTGACCCACCCACAGGGACAATGTAGGCATCTTTTAGAGACAGTGTTTCAATTAGTGCTTCCATTTGAGATTGCGGGTCGGTTAATTCATCACACATGACACAGCGAGTGCCAAATAAGTCAGTTAATAGTTTATTACCATTATGTAGAAAGTTAGGGTTATCACTTTGAATTGGGTTTTCTAACAAAGCGACACACTCAAGCCCATACATGGCAGCAACAGCCGCAGTTTGGCGGACATGGTTTGATTGAATTGCTCCCGCAGTAACAATAATCTTTGCATTTTTGGCTAATGCATCGGCCATTAAAAATTCGAGTTTACGTAATTTATTTCCCCCCATAGCAAGAGGGGTCATATCATCACGCTTGATATAGATCTCACGGCCAAACTTATGCGATAAATTATTTAATCGATTAAGAGGAGTCGATGCGTTAAGTAAATCTATTTTTGCGAACTGCGCTAATTGTTGTTGAAGAGACATCTAAACTCCCAATAATTAATAAGAGAAACCAAGATAAAGGTAAATAGCAAGTACAACACTGGCTGTTACAAGAGCATAAGGCATCTGTGTTCGGATATGTTCAATATGTTCGCAGTCTGTCGCCATGGAGGCAACAATAGCATCTGCAGAAATTGGAGAGGTCATATCACCAAATATTGAACCAGAAATTGCTGCACCTATCATATATTCTACAGGCATTCCTACTGACAGTCCTAATTGGACGCCGATAGGGATCATTATAGCGAAAGTACCCCAAGAGGTACCCGTTGCTAAAGACATAATGGCGCTAATGATAAAGATAAAGCCAATAGAAAACCCTGGAGCCATAACCCCTTGAGTAACTTCAGCAATATAAGCACCAGTATTTAATTCTGCAGAAACATTACCCATTAAGAATGCTAAAATCATAATTGAGCTAATTTTTAGCATGTTGGCATAACCGATAAACAACTCTTTGAAAAATGCATCAATATTTAATAGACGTCGGCTTATAAACCAACAGAAAGAAACTACGGTACCAAACATGACACCCCAATATACGGATGTCGATCCACTTCCTTTGCTAAAGTCACCGTCGCCTGTAATATACAGAGCAATAGGTACCATTAACACCGTCGATAAAATAGGAATAAAAAAGTTTAATGAGGAATGAGCATTAGGATGGTCAATAATCTCTTCTTCGCTATCTTGGCTTTGTAATTGAGATATATTTCCAGCAATAAAATTCTGTTGATACTTTTCTTCTGCTTTTTTCATGGGACCCCATGAAACGTTAGTAAATACATAGAATAGGATAGTTAGAATGGATAGCCATGCCATCAAGTTGTATCCAATCGACGTAATTAAAATATCAAAAGGCTCGCCTTGAATCAGTCCTTGGGATATTTGTACCCCAATTAACCCCATTATTACCGCTCCCCAACCATTGATGATGGCCGAGGAACAAACAGAAACACACGCTGTTTGGATAATATAGGACATTTTTTCAGGGGCAACACCATATTGCCGTGCTAGATTTTTAGTTGAGGCGCCGGCGACTAATTGGTTAATTGAGCTTTCAATAAAAATAAGAGAAGTAATGATGATGGCAAGCAACTGGGTAGATTTACGGTTTTTAATTAATTTTGTCTTATTGGTAAGTAACTGAACTAACGCACGAACACCACCGGTAACCACAACAAGCCTCATGATCCCACCGATCATAACCATAAAGACAATTGTTCGCGTATTCCCTGCAGATGAAAATGTATCAATAATACCATCAACGGTACCTTGAACACCTAATAATACGTTGTGGTCATGAATGACAGTAAAACCAACGAGTATTCCTAACATTAATGAAAGCATGACTTGGCGAGTTAATATCGCCAATATTATAGTCACAATGGGAGTGATAACGGTCCAAATACCATAGTCCTGCATGTGTTTACCTGTGATCTGAGAGAAAATATGAATTTTATAATTATTGAAAAATCATAGCATTAATAGGAACACGGTAGAATAATTTTATGTAGTTTGAAATGAGTTGTGACAATAAATTAATAAGAAAAAGGCCAAACAGATAAATGCTGGCCATATGTACAGATAGAATCAAATATTACTGTCGAGCTTGCCACTCTTTAGCCGTTATTTTACTAATATCTTCTGTTTTAGTTTCACCAATTAATTCAATAAATTGTGGTTCAAGAGTTGCATAGTATTTGAAACCACATTTCTCTTGAGCAATTTTAGATTGTTCGTTGCCTTGAAAGTAACCGCACCACAAATTATCTAATTTCAAATCAGTGAAAGCATGGTGCATGATGGCGTTAATTGATTCTGGGATAATACCTTTACCCCAGAACGGTACACCTATCCAATAGCTAACTTCTGCATCATTTTCACCAATAGAAAAATTACTTTCATGGCTGAATGATAAACCAATCAAGCCAATAGCTTGGTTCTCATTTTTTAACGTTACAGCGTAAATTTCATCACGCATAAAAATATTCTTGATGATAGAAAGACTCTCTTCTTCGTTTTTGTGAGCAGGCCAACCTGCGATTGGGCCAATTCTTTCATCTTTTGCATAGAAATATAAATCAGCGGCATCTGTTTCTTGCCAAGGACGCAATACTAACCTATTTGTTGTAAGAACCATTTTATCAGCTCCTCATTATGGCATCTCCTAACTTGAAAGCTATTTTAGGTATTTATGGAAATAAAATAAGGGCATAATTTGTTCATTTTAGGTACTTATGGCAACTTATCTGTTATGGTAGTGCGATATGGCGCAAATTAAAGTACAACGATCATGCTACATTTAAAAAATTATCAAATTGATTTGCCAAAAGTTATTCGGATTGGTGAAAGCAATATGGATGAAATGCAATATAAACCGATTAAAACATCTTATGTGACAGTTTGTATGTGCAAGCAAGGATATGGCGTATTTAATATTAATTTTAAACAACAGCCAGTACGCAAAAACGACATAATCGTTTTGTACGATGATTCCTTTGCAATGCTACAAGCCAAATCACGCAAATTTCGTTTGGAATATTGGTTGATTGATAAAAAGCTAGCAACAGAAATTGCTTATGCATTACCACGTCAACTGTTTGCTTTTTTGAATGACTTTCCTGTTATTTCAACGCCATTAGGAAAAGTGGAACTGCTTGAAAACTGGAGATATATTCTGCTAGCGATAGTGCATAACTGGGGCGAACATGGGTTATTACAGTTAAAAAATTATTTGCAAAATTTATTTTTAGAAATTAATTATCATACTCAACACACATTTAGTAAACCAGAAAATAAAAGCCGCCAAGAGCAACTATGCTGGCGTTTTTGGGACTTAATTACAATTTACTGTAAACAATATAAAGAAGTAAAATTCTATGCTGAAAAATTGTCTATTACGCCATTTTACTTATCTAAGATTAGTCAAAGTTTCTTTAATGACCCGCCAAAAGTATTAATTGATAGGCAAGTTATTCTAGAAATAAAAGCATTATTAGAAGTTGGTAATCTGTCCATTAAGCAAATTGCTGATGAATTAAATTTTGAAGATACATCCTATTTATGTCGCTATTTTAAACGGCATACAGGGATGACGTTAACGGGATTTAAAAAACGGATTGCACAAAGAGAGCTGGGAAATCAATACCAGTAGTATGGTTCATTTTTGTTGAATTCTTTTTATGAATTTAATTAATCAATATAATTCAATTATTTATAACTAAGCGCTTAACGGACAGAAAGTGAATTAAAAAGCAATGTTCGGAGTTTTTTGCAATTGTAGTTTGTCATAATTAATGCAATTAACTAAAGTAAGGACGACATGATGACAACTAAAAATTTGTGGAATACGCCAGAACAGAGATGGCAAGCGGTGGTTGAAAGGAATAAAGCTGCAGATGGTCACTTTGTTTACGGTGTAAGAACCTCTGCTATTTATTGCCATCCGTCTGCTGCTGGGCGTTTACCAAATAGAAATAACGTTGAGTTTTTTGATAGTGAGCAGCAAGCGATTGAACAAGGCTATCGTGCTGGAAAACGCTTTCGTGCAGAGACCTCACGATTAAGCCAATTTTATCAAGAACAAATTGAAAAAGCTTGCCGTTATATTGAACAGCAGGAGCAAGCAGTGAGTTTGGCAAGTTTAGCTGATTATATCGGTATGAGTCGTTACCATTTACATCGTTTATTTAAAGCACAAACCGGGTTAACACCAAAAGCCTATGCAGATGCATTTCGCCATAAAACCTTGCAACAACGACTTCAAGAAAAAAAACGAATTACTGATGCTATTTATGATGCGGGTTATCAATCAAATAGTCGCTTTTATGAAGTTTCATCTAAACGATTAGGTATGACACCAAGTGAATGGAAATCAGGTGGCGGTGGTAATAAAATTTATTTTGCTCTTGCGGCTTGCTCATTGGGGACACTACTCGTTGCACAAAGTCCGATAGGTGTTTGTGCAATTTTATTAGGAGACGACCCTGAACAATTACTGAATAATTTACAAGACAAATTCCCAAAAGCAGAGCTGATAGGGGGAGATGGTGACTTTGAACTATTGGTAGCCCAAGTGGTTGGCTTTATCGAGGCACCTGAAATTGGTTTAAACTTGCCACTTGATATCCAAGGTACCGCATTTCAACAGCGTGTCTGGCAAACTTTACAAAAGATCCCTATTGGAGAAACAGTCAGTTACGCTGATATTGCAGAGAAGATAGGTCAGCCTAATGCCGTTAGAGCGGTAGCGAACGCCTGCGGTGCAAATATGTTAGCTGTCGCTATTCCCTGTCACAGAGTGGTTAAGAGTAATGGTGACCTTTCAGGCTATCGTTGGGGTATTGACCGGAAACAAGCGCTATTGCTAAAAGAAGCTAAGTATAAGGTAGATAATAATTAACTAAATAGTACTAGAAAATGAAGAGTAACCCGAATGTGACTATTTCAAACTCGCCTATTTGAGATAATAGGAATCCCCTTACTCGGTCAATATGCTACATGAATAAGGGGAGTAATAGCCATTAACTATTTGTATTCGAATGACTATTTTTAGAATAGAATAAGTAAATAACATAGAGAAGCGTAAAACTGGCAGTGTAACCTGTAAAAATCATCCAAAAGGTTTTCCAATCTACTATACCATTGACGGTATTAAGCTCGATAACCCAACCACATAATACAGCTCCTAAAAAAGTCCCAAAACCGTTAACTAATGTGGTGAATACACCTTGCGCTGTTGAACGGAATTCAGCAGCAATTTCCTTTTCCAAAAATAACGCGCCAGCGATATTAAAGAAATCAAATGCGCAGCCGTATACAACCATAGATAAGAATAAAGCGATGGTACCAATTGCTGTGAAATCACCATAAGCAAATAAACCAAGTCGTAAAATCCACGCAATCATACTCATGAATAAAATGGTTTCAATTTTGAATTTTTTGAGTAACAGAGGTAAAAGCAAAATGAAGATGATTTCAGAAAATTGCGATATTGATAAAAAGATAGTGGGATATTCAGAAAAAATAGAGCCTCTCGCTTCAGGCATTAATGCCATATCTTGTAAAAAGGGAACACCAAAGGTATTGGTAATTTGTAAGACGGATCCTAATAGCATGGCAAAAAATAAGAATACCGCCACTCTCCCTTTTTTAAACAGAAGAATAATATTTTGGCAACTAAAGCTGGATTTTTCTCTCTTTTTCTCAACTTTACAGCTCTGCGTGGAAATAAAGAACACAGAAAAAATACTGAGTATAACTGATGCAATTGCACCGACATATAATTGATAAAAACTCATTTCCAATTTTAATAAGCTAATTGTCCACATAGCGACAATAAAGCCTACGGTACCGTAAACGCGTATTTTTGGAAAATAGATATCAGAATCGAGTTTTTTTGCACTCAACATTTCAAAAACAATACTATTACAAACAGAAATCGTGGGCATATAAAACATTAGATGAACTAATGTCATAATAAATAGCAGGGTTATTGAATCACTATGAGCCATTGCAATCAAAAATACAGCAGAAATAATATGTGATGCAACGTAAACAAGCTTTCGGTTGTTAATTTTATCTGCAATAAATCCAATGATAATTGGTGAACATAAAGCTGAAATGCCTAATGTACTAAAAATTAGGCCAATTTCACCGCCTTTGAAATGCAATGTATTGAAGAGATAAGACGCGAACGTAACTAGCCATGATCCCCAGATAAAAAATTGCAGAAATGAAACAAATTTCAATCGAGTCGTGATATTCATGTTTATATACCTTCCGTTAGCTTAAACATGCTTTAATCTAATCATTAAATAAACTGTTCTTTTCAATTAATTTAATAACCAAGTCTGGAAGCATCTATCTTGTTATTGTTTGTGCATTATAAAATAGCTAATGAGAGTTTTTTTTGATATGGAGGCGGGTAATCATCGATTAATAGTAGGAATTAGCCTGTTTATATAGAGGGTATTACGTATTTATATACATAGGAATAATAAAATTGGTTAATATTTGGCTTTTCTGAGTTTAAAGTGCCTAAAGAGTAGATGCTGTAGATTCAACTTTTTTATAGGTTAGTTGAATTTAATTAAAATTTAAGGTTTAATGGCTGTCTCTTCACGCTTATCTTCTAATTTACTGCCTCAATCCATTATCTCAATATTTCCAGTGGTTAAATGCCACTTGCATCCTGCAACTCATTGCCAAAACATTCCCTCAATTTCTTTAAAAAAACAAATGACAATAACTCCAATCATAATAATGATTGGGAGATTTAATGTATGTGAAAAAACGAGAAAATTATGATTTCCACTCATTACTTGCTGCTTTTATCCGCAGTAGCGGTATACCTTGTTGGTACCGCAGAATTTATGTTGTCGGCTATTATATCGCCGTTAGCGACTGTGTTTAATGTTCGACCTGAACAAATTACTTGGTTGATATCAGCTTATGCTTTGTCCTATACCTTGGCTGCTCCTATTATTGGTTTTTTATCGGATAGAATCGATAGGCGTAAAATTGTGCTCATAGCTCTTTTGTTATTATCACTCGACAGTTTAGCCATCATTTTCTCACCTAATTTATTGATTGCTCTAGTTTTAAGGGGATTCGGTGGATTGGCATCAGCAGCGCTTGTCCCAGTTATTTTTGCCCTTATTGCTGATGCAGTTAGTGAAAGAAAGCAAGCTGCAGCAATGGGAAGCATTATGATGGGAATGACGGTAGGTATTATTACGGGGCCTATTGTTGCTGGAATATTAGTTCAATATTTTGCTTGGTATGCCCCATTTGTATATACCGCTGTAGGATGCTTATTGGTATTTATCATAGCGTTATTTACACTACCGCACTCTCAAAAAACGATCGGAAGAAAATTATCGTTTAAAGCGATTAAGCACGTAGGTATTGTCAGGTTCATATTAGCTAAAGGCATATGGAATGGCGTGTCGGTTTGCATGTTTTTGCTTGCTGGTGAAATATTAAGGCAACGATCTCACTTAGAAAGTGTAGAGGTTGGTAGCTTAATGGGACTATTTGGGATTGGACTATTATGTGGTAATGGTTTAGTTACAAAAATTGAAAAACTTAAAATATCAAATAATGCAAAACTCGTGGTTATTATTTTAATAATTATGGTAACGATTATCTTATTTCTCAGTGGGTGGCTTCCGTTAATTGGTCATGGATTATGTTTAGCTGTTTTAGGGGGGATGTTGGGTCTGGCATCACCGATAAGTACAGCAATGTTAGCAAGAAAAAGTGCAGAGAATAAAGGTTTTATTCTGTCTATATCCGAGAGTGTTAACAACTTGGTTCTACTATCTGCATTACCGATATTTTCTTTGTTTTTTTCAAAAGGTCTAATGGTTACTTCTGTAATCATAATTATTGTATTGTTAAGTACAGCTATTTATTTAGTTTTACCAACAAGAGAGAAAAAAGAGGCTGTAGATTGATTGCTTTTCTCCACTAAGATTATTTTTTAGTGGAGAAAAAGTGCTATTGAGCAATTAGTATTTGTTTTTTTCTTAAACGCATTCCATTTAACATGGATAGCCAGGCTAAAAACGTAACAAACATAAGAATAATGAAAATAAAATAGGGTGGAAGTTCCGTGAGTACAACACCTGTTAACATCGGATTAAATGCACCACCAAGTAGCCCTAGAGATTGAGCTGAAAAATAACTGGCCTTCATTCCGTCTGGGGCAATACTATCAATTAACATATATTCTCCAGGGGCATAGATTAACTCACCTAGAGTGAATATAAAGGCGCCAAGAGCCCAAAGGTATAAATTTTCATGGGAATACATAAAGGTTGCCAATCCTAAAATGAAAAATAGGCTACCTAATGTCATTAATTTTCTTAAATTATCTGGCGTGATCCGTTTGCCAACCGTATATTGCAAAGTTACTACGACAATCGCATTCACTGGTAAAATAACGCCAATAACCACTTGTGCAAAATCGCTGTTAGCAACGGTAATGGCATACTGCGATATCCAAGTCGTAAAAGTACCGAAAACTAATGAGCCTAAGAAAGTGGATAAAATAAACCATGCTAGGACTTGATCTCTTAGCATAGCGACAGGGTTCCATTTACGGTTCTGTCCTTCTTCTAAAGGTATTGGTTTTATGCTCTGCACAAACCTCTGTATAAAGAATATTGGGAAAGCGGCAGAAATTGCAGCTAAATAGAATGGTAGGTTAATGCTATACATTAATAACCAAGTACCAATAGGGGGCCCAACGGTCCAGCCAATATTAATGAATGTATAATTTAAGGAAAATATTTTTGCTTTTAATGCAACCGTAAGGGTATCGGCAAAGTACGCTTTTAGTACCGTTGAGAACACGGAATAAGAGCAATTTATTAGCGAAAAGAAAATAATGACGAGAATTGCATTATTAACGATAGGTATTGCAATAAACCCACAAATAAAAGCGATAACTGCAGATAACATGCAGCGTTTTTTGTCAACACGATCAGCTAGCATGCCAAAGCCCATGCTAAATAAAACACCGACCACCATAGCCATTGACATTGCAACACCGACAATATCAATAGCCATTTTATATTCACGGGTTAAGTAAATAGCCATAAAGGGTAATGTTGCACCACGGCCAATCGTTAAGAGCAGTGACGATGCAAGTAATGCACTGTTTGATATATTAAATTTAGATAACATGGCCCACTACCTAGCTTATTAATTGTTGTTATATATTTGTTTCGGATTATTTGTAAGCTATAAAATATCTAAAATTACAGTGGTGAGATATGGTGAATAATGCTCAAAACTGAAAACGATATTTTGCTAATGCTAATGTACCATTTTCAATTAAATATCTGGGGATATGAAATACAATCAGGCCAATAAAACGTTATATGCTATTGTAATTATCGATGAATTTAGGAGGTCAGATGAAAAACAGGAAAAAGGTGCAATTTTGCACCTTTTCGAAGAAGATAAAAATTATAAAGCAGCCGTATATACGCGACGGCTAACCTCCAAATTAATATCTTGGTGCTCGCCTAATTTTGTCATACTGTGAGCTTCTAAGCTTTTTACTAATGGTTCAACAACATCGTGAGTGAGCTGGTAGTCACTAAAGCGTGTGCCTACTTGCATTTTTTCAAAGAATGCTCGGGTTAACTCGATGGATTTTAATGCTTTCTCTTGTTCTGAACCTGTCGTAATCCCCCAAACTTGTTCGGCATATTGCACTAACTTGGCCTGTTTTTGTGGTAATTTTTCTGTCAGCATGGATGGAAGAACAATGGCAAGAGTTTGTGCATGATCCAAGCCATATAAGACCGTGATTTCGTGGCCTAACATATGTGTAGACCAGTCTTGTGGCACACCGACACCAATTAAACCATTTAAAGCTAATGTGGCAGTCCACATTAAATTGGCCCGAAGATCATAATCTTTTGGAGCCTCAAGCGCTTTAGGCCCAATTTCGATTAATGTTTTTAATAAGCCTTCCGCAAATGCATCTTGTACGTAAGCATTTACTGGATACGTTAAATATTGTTCAATAACATGAACGAAAGCGTCAACGACACCATTACTGATTTGGCGAGCGGGTAATGTATAGGTTTTTACTGGGTCAAGAATAGAAAATTGAGGGAACACGTGGTCACTCATAAACGCAAGTTTAGAATGTAATTCTTCACGAGTGATCACAGAACCTTTGTTCATTTCAGAACCGGTTGCAGGTAATGTTAATACAGTCCCAAAAGGCAGCGCATTTTTTATGGTCGCGCCTTTGTTTGTGACTACTTCCCATTTATCGCCCGGATAATTTACTGCAGCAGCGACAAATTTAACGCCATCAATGACGGAACCGCCACCAACAGCCAGCAAAAAATCAAAGCCTTCTTTTTCAACTTTATCGACGGCTTTGATCAAGGTTTCATAACGAGGATTAGCCTCAATCCCACCAAAATGGTCGAATGTCCGAGAGCCTAAAGCTTGTTCAACTTCGCTTAAGGTTCCTGTTTTTCTTGCACTTTCACCGCCGAATAAAATAAGAACCTTAGCATTTTTAGGGATAACTCGATCAAGTTCGCAGATTTTACCTTCACCAAAAATGATACGAGTAGGGTTATAAAATTCGAAATTGTTCATATGTAACCTTCGTCGAAAGTAGAAACGAACCTCATGATTACATGCATACAATTATAAGTAAACATAATATAACTTTAAATAATTAAGAGTTATATATATTTGATTGCTTATATTCCAATGGGAGAATTATATTAACAATATTTAATTGTAGTTAATCTTAATTATTATTTTTATATTTTATTGATACAGCAATCTTGTTAATTTGATGATGGATTTTAATTTAACATGGAAAGGAAAATTAGATGATAAATATAAATAATCAAAAAACGAATGATAACGTAATTGATAAAGATGAAGATTTAATGTTTTTGATGGAACACTTAGATGAAAACCCCTTAGTGGGGGAACAATCCTCTGAGCTTAAAAATATATCCAATTGGTTTAACCCTATAGATGAATACACAAGACTTAAAACTTCCAAGTATTTAATGAGTAAGCCAATAAATGACTCTATATATGATTATCACGTTTTAATCCAAATAGGCGGTGACGATACAACAGCTAAATCAACGGGGCGGTTATTAGCAAAATTCCCTGATAACTCACTTGTCATACAGTTTGATGTTGCAAACGAACAGTGGAAGATACTACATGGTGATTTAAAAACCAAAGTTAATGGGAAAATACGTTGGGCGGTTATTGGTCATGGACAGTACAAAGGGCGCAACCAACAAAGTTACTTTGAAGGGTACCAAGCAAATCAACTTATTGCAGGGCTGAAGTACCTTAAAAATCATGTATTAAAAGCATACCCACCAAATAAGATTGTCTTAGCTGGCTGCCAATTAGGCCGCGGGGGCGTAAATGAAAATTTTGTCTTCAGAGCAAGTGTCGAGTTAGCTAAACAGGGAATATACCTTCCTGTGGTGGGGTATAATCGGCTTATCGGTGTCACGAGTGACAGTAAAAAAATAACGTGGCCATATGATCTCGCAGGGGAAAAACAATCGACTAAAAATTGGCGGTTAGAAGTTAATATTAACCAAACTGACCAACAAGCCTATATTAATGGTAAGCATGCTAGTTTATATTTTATCGATGAATTAAGACGTGATGAGCTAGACGTATGGCAGTTAATAAAAGATGACCACTCTACTTCAATGGATATTTTTAGGGAACCCAATAATGAGTATAAAATCGACATTGATTTGATTAAGAAAGTGGCTTTTAATCATGATGCATACGCTATTTTTAAAAATAAATTAAACATGAAGAGCATTCTATTTAATAGTGATTTTAGACGTGAGTTACTTCATGAATATGAGAGTGTTGGAATATTAGAATCACCATTGTGGTTAATGATTAATAAAAACAATGTGTATATTAACTCGCAGAAAAATAAAGATAATATCAAAATTATTATTCGCACAGGAAGGGGCGTTGTAGGGAAAAAATATGCGGAAGATCTCCTGAATAGCTCCCCTAATAGCACACTGTTGCTTCAATTAAACCCGAATACAATGGAGTTTTTCTTAGAACATGGGGACATAGAGCGGTTACTCAAAGTACCCAAACAACAGTGGATATTAATAGATAATCTTCATCCTGAACCTGGTTATATACAAAACTATGCTAACTCGCTACATGAATTAAAGTTAAGATATGATTTTAAAATCCCAGAAAGTATTTCACTGTATTTAACCGATACAAAATCATTATTAACTAAAGATGAGAAGGTGAGTTTTTTTGATGAGTTAACAAGTAAGCTAAAAATAAATGGAGTATATACAAAATTTTTTTTGGAGAGTAATTTTGAAATAAGGCATAGAATAAGGGCGTTACTTGAGGATATTAGCATAGGTAATTTATTAATAGAAAATATTGACATAAATGAAAATTCTTGTTTAAAAGGTTTTTTTACATTACAAGATGGAAGTATTGATAAAGATAAATTAAAAGTTGCAGTATATGATCCCATTATCAGTAAAAAAATTAATAAAATATGTGAGGCTGAGAATGAAAGTGATTTTGCTCAGATGTGGGATTCAATTTTTTCTGACGATAACTCCACGAGGGTTAAGCAGCAGGCTATTGAAGTAAAAGAAATTTTGGAATTTTTAAGTCATCAGCCTGAAAAAATACACTACCTAAGTAAGCCGTCTATAAGCCGTTTGTCTGAGTTATTCCCGAGCGGGCAAGGTTTTAATCATTCAGATGTTTTAAAATTGGTCCAAGATCCAATAAAGTTAAGGGAATATAACCAATATATTGATGATTTTTTAACTATCTATATAGATATTGAAATATCATTTGCAGATAAAAAATCATTAAGTGAAGAGTTTAAATTGATATTTGATTTAAACGAAAAAATAAAATCTAATCATGCAGCACTTTCTCAGTTATCATATAAAGACGGGCTTGATATTACACTCAACAAATTACCCGTTGAAATAAGTTCCTTTGAAGGGCTCTACTTTTTACATCTTTTTCAGCACAGTAATTTAACTGATGAACAACGTTTGCAACTTAAGGACAAGCTGGGGGTCTTAAAAAAGCTAACACGAAAAAATGGATTGGGTAATATTACAAGCAAAGAGCAGGAAGCACTCAATCGGTTTGATGAAATATATCAATGTAATTCTGATTTATTAGGCACCATTTCTAGTGAAATAAGCGAACAATCTCACATAGTATTATTTGAGAATATGGAGAATAACCAAATCATCACGTTTCAAAGTGATGAAGAGATATATACAATCACAAGCTACTCGCGCAATGATAAGTATATTTTGACCTTATCCGATTCGATAGGGATCGAGCTGATTATTAGTCATTCAGAATTTAACCAAGCAAAACAACAGTTATTTAATGTTTTTAATGAATATATTAACCAAGAAATAATCAAAGATGATGGTACTGTATCAACAAGAGGAAATATTGCAGGATTTAAGCATGGAGTAGGTGAAGCCCTGTTTGGTGAAGTGAAATCTATAAATACAAAGAGTGAAGCATATCAAAGTATGCAGAAAAACATGATGAGTGAACTGGATACCGTTTTCAGGGGATCTGCAATATCAGTGACTGATGGCCCTGAAGTTATTTTTGGCGAACAGGTCACATCACTGAAAACACTTAGAGATATCGGGGCTACGATAGATAACGAACCATTAGATTTTAAACATACTCAACTCCCTAATTGGGGGGATAATGTTAAATTTAATCCTGACAAATTAGTATTTCAGTTAACCTTTTTAACTGGGAATGAAAAGGATATTAATTTAATTAAAATGCTCAATAAGATCTTACAAGGGGATAAAATAGCAAGACGAATTGGTGCTAATTCAATGATCCAGCCAAGAGCGATACTACAAGAACAACTCCAGATTATTCAAAAATTACAATTTGGTCATCAGGATGGAGTAGAGAAAGTCGTGGAAGATTTACGGCGTGTCGGTGTTAAATTACCCGTCTATGCCAGAATGGCTAATTATTTCGGGCAAGGAATTGGTTCTACAGGAATATTTTTGACGGTCAATTCGGTTTATCAGTTGATAGATGAATTAGATAATCCTAATTTATCGGAGAAAGAGAGACGAGAAATACAGAAAAATCTTGATCTGGCCTGTGCAAATGCATTTTTTAATTATGGAGATATGGTTTTACAGCCTATTTTACTCAAGCTTGCTTATAAACAAGCTGGGTCATTTAATGTATCATCAAAAATTACAGCTCGTATTACAATCATATTTAATTTAATTGGAATGGGGTTAGATGTATATCAAGCGTGTGAAGCATTTGAACAGCTAGATAAAGTTACAAATGATAAAGATCGGCAAGATTTAATGGTGAATGGTTCCTTGTCAATTGCCAATATTGTTGTGGGTGGAGTAACCATGGTTGGCATAATCATTGGCTCATCCGCAATCCGGGGTTGTGTGCCCATTTCATCGAAAAGTCCAAAGTTTGCTTGTAGCCCTTTGATATCAAGGACTACAGCCGATATATAGTTTAATAATATTAATAGACTATGCCGCTAAGCTTAACGACTCTTCTGAAATAAGAGGATCTAAATTCTCCAGTAATCTTTCCAGTACAATATTATCTTTTTTAAGGCCAAAGGTGTAATTACCGGCCAGCTGTATATGCTGCCATGCGACAGGTGATAACTCAGCTATCATATTCACCGCTTCTTGATTATTTTCACGCGCAAATTTTTCAATCAAACTGGATAATAATGCAGAATTATAATAAATAATGCAGTTAGCAATGATACGAGCACAATCATTCCATTGTTCTATCTGGTAATCATCGCCACCTCTGAATTGATTACCATTAATTGACGCAATTGCACGCCGTAATTGATGGTAAGCCTCACCCCGATTAAGTGCTTGTTGGACAAACTGCCTGAGCATTTTGTCATCAACATAATCGAGAACGTATAAACACTTAATTATTCGGTCATATTCACGAAGAGCCGCTAAGGTGCGATTGTTTTTCTTACTGTTAGAAAGCTTAGTAATCACCGTGCTTTGTGTCGTCGTTTTACGGCTTAATGAACAAATTATCCATTGAATATTTTCCCACTCTTCTTGAATGAGTGATAAGTTGAGCGATTTTTTAAGTTTCAGGGAAAGGATTTCATCATACTCGATCTCAAACAATTCATTAAAAACGTGTTTAAATTTTGCATATCGCGGGGCAAACTGATACCCAAAGAGATCAAGGATAGCAAAGTTTACATTGTTAACGCCATGCGTGTCTGTTGCTAATGTTTTGGGCTGAATATGGCTGGTATTATTATAGAGTAAATCGAATGCGTGGTGAGCCTCATATTCATTGGCTGAAATCACTTTCGTATTTATTGGTACATGATTTGAAACTAATGTGAGTGCTGATACGCCTTTCCCTTTTCGGAAATATTTAGCAGAAAAACGGGCTTTAAATGTATTGATTCGGCAACCATGTTTTTGGCCATCAATACTACCAAATGGGGCACTTTCGTTAATCGTATAATATTTGAAAATGGGGAGTTTTGCTAAAGCATCAGCTATCATATCATTAGCTTCACTCGTTGTTTCAGGCCTAATATAACCATCATTGACGGCTCTAAGCACACCGATGGCTCTATCTGATATTGATGACATATGATGAACACCATAGTTTGAGCCATTTCCAAATATGCAAGCGAGTAAATCGCCCTCTTTGGCCTTAGTGTTTTTCTTTTTTGATGCGATATTTTTAAATGCATCTAAGTAACCCGTTTTTTGATGAACATAGTCCATAATTTCAATGATCCCCATATGTTGGAGCTGGTTATATATGGGATTATCAATGTCATCTTTCCAGCGTTTATTCGCCAGTTTCCATGTTAACTGATTTGAACGCGGTTGAAGTGTCACGAAATCATTGGCTCCATCATGGATATTGCGACCAATTCGCTCCATTTGGTCTCTCAGTTTTTGCGTTAATTCCGAAAGCGTTTGTTGTATCGGTGTATTGAGCCGAGTTAATCCTGTTTTTTGAATGATGACATGGCTTTTTTTCCACTCGGTGGCTGAAATCAGATCATCGTCTAAACGCTTGTTGCTGGCGCTTTCATTGATGTAAATATTGTTACTCTCAATCATCCGAGCCACTTTTTGGTATAAATAGTATTCAAATCGTTGAGTATTAACCTGTTCATCTATCAGGATAAAAGGTTTATCGTTTTTTAACAGTAACCGCTGATCGACGGTAGAAATGTGCTTATCTTTTTGAAGTTCTGATTTTGCTGTTAATAATTGGGAAGATAGTAGTTGTAATCCTGGTTCGCACTCGATATCAATCGCGAGAAAGAGTGACCTCATTGTATTCGCAATTTTTCTGTATTGTGTATCAATGTATAGCCACTCATAATGGGTTTTATCAAAACTATTCTTATTAAGATGTTGACTTATTAACTGAATTTCATCTTTAGACATCATTGCAAATGCATTTTGGCGAATATCACCAAATTGCGTATTGTCACTGACGTTTTCATCAACAAAGAGGTGTAAAATATTACCCGCATGCATTAACTTTTCACGAATAATTTCCAGTTCTTCTGCAATGCGTAACTTAGCTAAAGCACTCGCAGCTTCCCTTTGCTTTCTCGTCACATATAAAAAAGCTGTTACCAATTTATCATTAGTTTCTTGGTAGCGAAAAAATAGATAACAAACCAGATATAACATGCCTTGCCATTCGGGAAATCGACGAATTTTATAAATCGATTGATGTTGAATAATCGATGCATAATAGCTTAAATTACCTAATGATAATCCCAATTCACCAACAAGACGTTTTACGTCGGGATAAACACTTTTTATGGCATTATGCGTTTCAATTTCACTTGCGAGCTCTGTCGGTGTAAAATCTTTAGCTGCGCCTTGTTGGCCAGATAGACTATTTAAAACCCCTTTTGTATGCAGTATCTTCTTTAATTTTTTATGTATTATTGGTGGCACGCTATTTGAAAGGATCAACTCGGTACGATGCCTCTCATTAGCTAAAACCGTGGTGATCATATTTTGCAAAGTGGAATAACCCACTAATCCAATTCTGTTTTGACCTAAAAAAGCGAGGCATTCATCAAAAATATATTTGGGGTATGTACAGATTGTTGCGACATCACCCAAACGCTCTATCAAGGCTTGTTTATCTTGTCTTAATAACCGCGAAAAACCCAGTATTTCATGCATTTTAGCGATCAATGTTGCTCGAGTACTTTTAGCAATAAAGGGGTATTTCGGCTTTCTATTTGGAAAATGTGTCGCATAAATATAGTCGACATCTTGTTTAACCTCTCGTAGTTTAAATTGAGCGACAACAGGCTTCGCGCGAAAATAACCAATCAGAAGAATTAAATATATTTTCGTTTCAATTTTTCCCATTTTAGTGAGGATTTTTTTTATACTCGGATCTAATGAAAAATATTCTTCACGCTCAATTTGATTAAATATTGGACGAGAATAGAGCTCATGAATCTCCTGTTCTGTCAAAATTTGAATACGGCCTGATTTAATCTCTTTCATTGTGGTTATGTTCTATCCTCTAAAAATAAACAACATCATATAATGGACGCGCGCGTAATCGATATAAAAGTGCAATTTAAGTCTACCTTAACTTCCACTAAGCAAACTCTAGTGTAGTAAGTATGAAAAATGAATGTATAATGCACTGATATAACAACACCAATGTATAATGCACCGATGAATACAAATACACGAATTTATGGGTATCTTCGCGCATCAACGCATGAACAGGATGCGTCGAGAGCAAAAAATGAACTGTTGAAATTTGCTGAAGGAATGGGGTTGCAAATAGCCTGCTGGTTTGAAGAGAATGAGTCAGGTGCTCAGCTTCACCGACCCGAACTCTTTCGCTTACTTAATGTGGCCATGTCAGGCGATATTATTTTAGTTGAACAGGTGGATAGAATTAGCCGCTTGAATACGGATGACTGGGAAAAATTAAAATATCTCATTGGGCACAAAGGGTTAAAGGTTGTTTCGTTAGATCTCCCAACCAGTTACCAATTTATGAATCGCACCGATGAATTTACGGAACGAATGCTTGCAGCCCTTAACAGTATGATGTTAGACATGCTGGCAGCGGTTGCGAGAAAGGATTACGAAGATAGACGTCGTCGTCAAGCCCAAGGAGTGCAAAAAGCCAAACAAGAAGGCAAGTATAAAGGTCGCCCTATCAACAAAATATTACATCAAAAAATTGAAGGTCTGCTGATGGAGGGGAAAAGTTATAGCCAGATAGAAAACCTAATAGGTTGCTCAAGACACACAATTTCGAAAGTATCAAAAGCGATGAAAATAAAGAAATAAATATTTCATTATTTGCTTATCAGGGGTTAAGCACCTTCCAATTTTACCAAATTTTGACATACAAAACGGAATGAAATGAGAAATATTCAAGTATAAACACTTGCTAAATAACATCAAAATTCAATTAATTATATTTATAAAGACAAACCCCGCTCGATATTATGAGATGGAGAGCTGACGAAAGTGAGTCACCTCTCCTTGCAATGATAAAAGTAAACGAAAAGACTAACGGATGATGAGTAATGATACCGGAGTTTTCGCTATCATTTCTGTCGTATGACTCCCTGCAAAAAATTGCCTCAATCGCGAATGTCCAAAAGCCCCCATAATGATTAAGTCAATGTGGTTTTGTACTGCAAAACCACATAACTCATCAACAGTGCTGTCACCACCCTGAAGTAAATTAGCTTTCACCTCAATGCCTGCTTGATGAAGCATATCTTGTGCTTTTTTGAGTTGACTGTCTTGACTACCGTGCATCGCCAGATGGCAATCACGACCCGCTAATAATTTCACTTGTATTAATCGATGGATGACTCGTTCACCTTCCTCACTGCCATCAAACGCAATCATAATCTTTTTCGGCGGGGCAAAATTTCGCTTACAGATAAGTACTGAATTTTTTTGAAGACGGATGATCCCCTCTAGCTGACTGCCGATATGACCCGTTAATTCAGATTGCTCGCCTCGACGACCGAGTACAACAATATGCGCATCTTCCTGATTAAGCATTTCGGCTAAAGACCCTTGCCGCTGAAGTGTATTAACATCATGAAGACCTAAATCTTGAGTGATTTTTTTTGCACTCATTAATAATTGTCGACCTTCCTCACGGGTTAAACGCGCTCGCTTTTCTTCAATATCCACAAGTTCATTCAATAAGGTTTCTCGGGTGTCAAATCCGATGATCCCGCTTAAGTCATGGTGTGCCGATGTTGGGATTTTTTCATTCATGTGTAACAGTGTCAGTGGAAGATTAAGTGTTTGGGCTATCCAAGCACTGGCGTGACAAACGGCAATCGCCGAGGACGAACGGTCTATACACCCAATTACGCAAGTTTTTTGAATGATATCTGCTGCCATAATTAATGACCTCCCATGAATTTTTCAATTTTTTTCGGGTCGTCATGAATACCAAACTTATCAACCAACGTTGCAGTGGCTTCATTCATCCCCTTAATTTCAATATCAATGCCTTCACGTCGAAACTTAATCACCACTTTATCTAACGCGCTGACGGAAGTGATATCCCAAAAATGAGCATGATTCACATCGATAATCGCTTTATCAATGTCTTCTTTAAAATCAAAGGCATTAACAAAGCGTTCCGATGTGGCAAAGAAAATTTGTCCCCGAACTTCATAATGACGTACCTTTCTGTCTAGTCTTGATGTAACTGTCATGTATCTCGCGACTTTATTGGCAAAATTAAGCGCTGCGATGAGCACCCCGACAAGTACCCCGTAAGCCAGATTATGGGTCCAAACGACAACAATGACGGTGGCTATCATAACGATGCTGGTTGATAGCGGATGGACTCGTATATCGGCAAGGGATTGCCAAGAAAAGGTTCCAATTGACACCATAATCATCACAGCAACTAACGCCGCCATAGGGATTTTTGATACCCAATCATTAAGAAAAACCACCATTAGCAATAAAACAACACCCGCAACCAGTGTCGATAATCGACCTCGGCCACCCGATTTTATATTGATAATGGATTGACCGATCATCGCACATCCCGCCATCCCACCAATAAATGCAGTGGCTATATTGGCAATGCCTTGTCCTTTACATTCTCGATTTTTATCACTGGTTGTATCCGTCAAATCATCCACAATCGTTGCGGTCATCATTGATTCCAATAAGCCAACAACAGCTAGAGCTAATGAGTAGGGCAATATGATAAGTAGCGTTTCAATGTTCAAGGGAATATCGGGCAAAAGAAAAATAGGCAAACTGTCAGGCAAAACGCCCATATCACCAACCGTTCGGATATCAAGACCAAGCCATATTGAAATTATCGTTAATACAACAATACACACTAATGGCGAAGGAATGGTTTTATTGACTAATGGAAACAAATAGATAATCCCTAAGCCTGCCGCGGTCATGGCATAAACATGCCAACTCACATTGGTTAACTCAGGAAGTTGGGCTAAAAAAATCAAGATAGCCAGCGCATTAACAAATCCCGTTACGACAGAGCGTGAAACAAATCGCATTAGACTACCCAATTTTGAATATCCTGCGATCACTTGAAATATCCCAGTTAAAACCGTCGCGGCTAATAAGTATTGAAGACCATGTTCTTTCACCAGAACAACCATTAAGAGCGCCATGGCACCTGTTGCTGATGAAATCATGCCGGGGCGTCCCCCGATGAAAGCAATAATCACTGAAATAGAAAAAGCAGCGTATAACCCGACTTTGGGGTCGACGCCTGCAATAATTGAAAATGCGATGGCTTCAGGAATTAACGCTAAAGCAACAACAATACCGGCTAGGACATCCCCACGGATGTTACCCAGCCAGTCCTGACGAGATGAGGACAAAAGCATATTAGACTACCTTGTAATCTATCAATCCCAAGATGGGAGAGCATATTTTAAATAAACGAAATTATCCCAAAGAAGGGATGTGGAAATTAGCTGATTTAGTATCAACCTAAAAGGAAGGAGGTATCTCAGGGTGGCGTAAGGCGCATAATATGATTAGCTGTTCCTATGTAGCTGTTCCTATGAATAGTATGTTTTTTAAAATACCAATATCAACGACCTTAAGCAAGTACCGGATTAACATGAGCGTACTGATGCCCTGCATCGGTACACTCATCATGATAAATATCGTCAGTGATTTACTTTACTCTGATGCCTTGTTTATCAACAATAACCTCGCCATCTTCTTTGATAAATTCACGTTGTTGCGGATGAGGTAATATATCCAAAACGACTTCTGAAGGTCGGCAAAGCTTAGTTCCTACTGGTGTAACAACAATCGGTCTATTAATCAGTATTGGATACTGCAACATAAAATCAATGAGTTGCTCATCGGTATAAATATCATTTTCTAAAGCTAATTGTTCATACGGTTCAACATTTTTTCGTAGTAACGCTCTTACCGTGATTTTCATATCGGCAATAAGTTGCACTAACACATCTTTAGTTGGAGGCGTTTCTAAATAATAAATGATCGTCGGCTCAACGCCACTATTGCGGATCATGGCAAGGGTATTACGTGATGTACCGCAATTCGGGTTGTGATAAATTGTAATTTCATTCATGGGATCACCCTTAATTTAACAGTGAGAGTCGAAGTACTAAAGCGATAAGTGTGACGGTGAGTACAGGGATCGTCATGATAATTCCCGTTTTAAAATAATATCCCCACGTAATCGTCATGTTCTTTTGTGATAAAACATGTAACCACAACAATGTCGCCAAACTCCCTATCGGTGTGATTTTAGGCCCCAAATCGGCACCAATCACATTGGCATAAACCATTGCTTGTTGAATTAGCCCTGACGCTTCACTCCCTTCAATGGATAAAGCACCAATTAATACCGTTGGCATATTATTCATTATTGAGGATAAAAATGCAGTTATAAATCCCGTACCAATTGTTGCTACCCATAACCCTTTGTCTGCAAGATAATTGAGCGTTTCAGAAAGATAATCGGTTAACCCTGCATTTCTTAAACCATAAACAACCAAGTACATACCTAAAGAGAAAATGACGATTTGCCACGGTGCGCCACGTAATACTTTTTTGGTGTTAATCGTATGGCCTCTGGTTGCAATCCCCCAAAGAATTAAGGCGCCAATAGCCGCAATTGCACTCACTGGAAGACCTAATGGTTCTAAGAAAAAGAAACCAATAAGTAGCAGTACCAATACCAGCCAACCTGCTTTAAACGTTGTCATGTCCTTAATGGCTAAAGTCGGTTCACTCAGTTTGGTAACATCATATTGTTTAGGGATATCTTTGCGGAAAAACCAATGCAGCATCGCTAATGTTGCAATAATTGCTGCAATATCCACTGGCACCATAATCAATGCATATTCAGTAAATCCAATATTAAAGAAGTCCGCAGAAACGATATTCACGAGGTTCGAAACAATCAGCGGCAAGCTCGCCGTATCTGCAATAAACCCGGCAGCCATGACAAATGCTAATGTCGTACCTTTGTTAAAACCAAGTGCCAATAACATCGCAATCACAATGGGCGTTAATATCAATGCTGCGCCATCATTGGCAAATAAGGCCGCAACCGTTGCACCCAGTAGCACGATATAACTGAATAGTAATCTTCCTTTACCCCCACCCCACTTGGCAACATGTAATGCAGCCCATTCAAAGAAGCCACTTTCATCTAAAAGTAGGCTAATAATAATCACGGCAACAAATGTCGCCGTGGCATTCCAAACAATGTTCCAAACTATCGGAATGTCTTGAAAACTGATCACACCAAAGATCAGTGCTAATACCGCTCCTGCCGATGCACTCCAACCAATCCCCAATCCTTTGGGTTGCCATATAACAAACGTAATTGTTAGAACAAAAATTAATGCGGCAATAAACATAACAACCTCGTTTAAAAGGTGCTTTTGTGCACCTTTTATTTTTAGAAAATGAAACTTATTCTGCGATCTGACTTAATGCTGATATCCCCACAGGCTCTGTTTCAAGCAAAGGAACAAGTGCAACACGTTTTGCCAATGTTGATGTCACCTTTTCAATTTGAGCGACTTCCTGTTCTGCTCTTGAAAGTAACAATGGTGAGGTTGTTTCCGTAATAGATAGGCTATTATTAATTACCCACGCCCACGGATGTATATCTGCCCGTATTAAATCATTTTGTAAGTTCTCCGCCTCAAGCACAGGCGTAGTTTCAGCGAGTGTCGTAATAATAACTTTGGTGCGTTCAGGATCTTGTAATTGCATCATCGGCGTTAAATAGTGGCCTTTTTCGCCCATTTTTTTAGCAATTTCTTTATGGTATGCCCCTGTTGCATCCAGAAGTAATAATGTATGCCCAGTCGGTGCAGTATCCATGACGACAAAACGTTTACCCGCGTCTCTAATGATGCGAGAAAAGGCTTGAAACACCGCAATTTCTTCTGTGCATGGAGAGCGTAAATCTTCTTCAAGTAATGCTCGGCCTTGTGTATCTAAATCTTTCCCTTTGGTTTCTAATACATAATGACGATAACGTTCAGTTTCAGCGATAGGGTCAATTCGGCTAAATTGAAGATTGGGTAAAACACCATCGAGGGTTGATTCAATATGCGCGGCTGGATCAGATGTCGTCAGATGTACATCAAGCCCTTTTTCTGCCAATTTAACCGCGATTGATGCCGCAATCGTTGTTTTCCCTACACCACCTTTGCCCATTAACATAATCAGCCCGTGCTGTTGCTGAGATATTTCGCCAACCAGTTCTGACAAGGTAGGTAAAGAAATAGGTTGTTTTGTCGGGGTAATAGTTGGAACTTGTAGCATATCATTAGATAACAACTGTTTCAGTGCATCAACTCCAACCATATTGATATTTTGTAAATAAAGAATATCGATAGGTAACGAACGTAATGCTTCAGGCATAGACGCTAATGCCGCTTGTTCACGAGAGTAGAGCGCATGGGATAACTTATCATTTTCAGTCATCGCCGTTTCAGGGAAAACACCATTGACAATCAATTGCTGATTTTTGATACCCAGAGATGACAACTCGCTATAGGTTCTCGCGACTTCCCTCAATGCAGCAGACTGAGCTCGTGCAACCAAGACTAGCCTTGTTAGTGATTTATCACTCAACGCTTCCACCGCCATGCTGTACTGCTCACGTTGTTTATCAAGACCAGACATTGGCCCTAAACATGACGCGCCATCAGGATTGTCACTAATAAAATCACTCCATGCACTCGGGAGTTGTAATAAACGGATGGTATGCCCCGTTGGTGCGGTATCAAAAATGATATGGTCAAATTGCTCTGTAATTTCGGTATTGGTTAACAACCCGGTAAATTCATCGAAAGCGGCAATCTCTGTGGTACAGGCACCTGATAGCTGTTCCGTAATACTTTGAATTACCGCTTCAGGTAAACTTTCTTTGATTGGATTAATAATTTTGTTTCGATATTCTTCGGCTGCGGCTTGAGGATCTATTTCAATAGCAAATAGATTTGGAACCAATGTTATTGGCTTAATATTGTTGCCTATCGATTGAGAGAATACTTGCCCAACGTTAGAAGCTGGATCAGTGCTCACCAGTAAAACTTTTTTCCCTTTTTCAGCCAACTTAATTGCGGTCGCACAGGAAATAGAGGTTTTACCCACACCACCTTTTCCAGTAAAAAATAAATAATTAGGTGTGTTATTTAAAAATTTCATTTTATTGCTCCTGTTAACAACACGTTTTACCATTACCACAACACGATTTAACAATTTCAGCTTTTTCAATATTCGGTCGAATACCAAACCATCTGGCTATCTCATGTCGTTTTGGGTATCGACCGGTCAGCACAATCTCACCGTCAAGAATCAATAGTGGAAGTGACTCGGCACCTGCGGTTTCCAAAAATGTTTTTGCTTTTGTGTTGTTAACAAACGCCATAGGCTCTTGCGCTAAATTAAAACGCCTTATACTTGCCCCTTGTTTTTTTAACCAATCCACATCTGTTGCGAAGTCTACCAATGCTTGATCGACTTCGGTTCCGCAAACACCAGTGCTACAGCATAATGCGGGATCAAATACTTCTAATTTTTTCATATCTCAACCTTATATATGTTTTTTCGAATATGTTAACTTAAAAATTTTTATATAGAACAGCTACTCGCAGGTTCTTTTGTCTCTAAGCTTTTGAGTAAATCTGCAACTCTATTTTTCTCTGTGGCATAGGTGACATCAATGATACTTTTCACCCACGGTAGTAATGCTGGAGATAATCGATAATGAACCCATTTACCATGTTTTGAATCGAGCAAAAGACCCGACTCTCTAAGCATTGCTAGATGTCGAGAAGTCTTTGGTTGCGATAAATTCAAGGCCGTATAGATGTCGCAAACACACAGTTCACCAGATGCTTTTAGCAGTAGCACGATATCCAGTCTGGTTTGGTCGGCTAAAATTTTAAACAGCAGTAGTGGTTCCATACTTTCTCCTATATTTAATGTGTGTAAGATATACCAAGGAAATACATTCGTCAAAACATATATATTGGCCTATGAATTATCTAAACGAACGCTATCTTTATTTATTGATAATTCCTTACTGAGGAAATTAGAACCTTTAATTTTTCAATGTAATAGTATCAAGTGTTAATACTGTCGTATAACACACTATCTGTAGCCCTTGATATTACAGGGCTAGGAGCAAACTTTGGACTTTTCGATGAAATGGGCACACAACCCCAATCCCCGTTGTTGGCTTAATTGTTGCGGGGTCCTTATTAATTGGAGGGATGGTATATACAGGTATTCGTGCAGTAGAAAAAATTGAAGAGGAACTCGGTGAGTCTCTAGACTGGGATGAAAAAGCCAGAGAAGGTATTCGTGCCGCACTGGGTTTTTCCCCTTCAGACAACATATTAAATCGGTTTAGTTATAAACAGCATTTAACTTACTTTCAAAATATAAATTGGCAACAAGATTTAGATACTTTCAAGTCATCATTTTTATATCAGGGGTTTGATGAACACTTACAATTAGTTGGAAAACCGATCCTTGTGGAACACGCAAAATATTATATTTATTATAGGGATAATTCAAAAGTAATTAATAGCACAGCATTTTCTGATTCGGATAACAGTGTATTCCTTCATCATATTGATAGTGATGAAATCGGGCCTTACTATACTATCGAGCAAATCAATTTTATTCGAGAAAATTATCATTTTGACTCTCAATATAATCTCTGGGTAAAAAACACACAACCTCAAAGCATTAATGAACTGAATTTTAATTATCGTTTTAGACTTGTGAATAAAACGGCACCTATCGCTTATAAAGACATTGGTGAGGAGGTTGCCAATGATATTATTGTCCTTAATCCTGAATATGATAGTTCATTATTAAAAGACTTTTTACATGAAAATAACTTGGATACGTCTTATCGCCTAAAAAAAAGGCAGTCAGTTGCGACACAATTAAGCTCTTTATCAGCATCAGAGTTACGGTTATTCCAAGCCAGGAACAATTACACCAATATTACTCACCCAGATATTAATAGCAATATCGCAGTTAATAGATTAGGTAATGAGTTTTTAAACCAGCCTATTGATATCGCTAGGGAATTATTAAGTAAGAACCCTAGGGTTATTTATGAAGGCATGCAAAATATTGGTTTTCGATATGAAAAAGAATCAAAGCAAAAAAACATCAGTTTTAACCCGGGAAATGGGACAGATATTATCGTTGGTAAAAAAGATTCACGGAATTTGTTTAATATCAATACAGGGTGTAAATTTTTAGTCGGAGGAGAAAAGGATGACATTACAAACTTATCCTTATTATTTAAATATGATGTTCAAGAAGATAACGACGTTTATTTTGATGGTAACGGCGGCAGTAATGGCATAATCATTAAAGATATTCCATCTAAATCTAAAGTTGAGATCAATTTGAACAATAAGGTATCAGAGGTTGCGTTAATAAATCAGAGTGTTAGGCGAGTCCATCTACGTAATGTACATGATGTGATGCTAATTGGAGATAGAACGACAAAAGCGGAACTATTAGGGAATAAAGGTTCTAATACATTGGATGCTGGAGCAGCGGTTGCCTTTATTCAAGGTATGGAGGGAGATGACCAGCTAATATTTGAATCTGGCATAGTTAATGGTGGTGAAGGGGATGATAGTTATTTTCTACGTCGTGTTGATTGGTACAATGAGCAAGAACAATTAAATAATAACCTATTAGAGTTATCTGCTGTCATTATTGAAAACACCCAAAGTCAAAGCCGAGTAAATTTAGGGTATACATTGAATGAAATCAAAGGGGCGAATATTTCTGGTAATGATCTCATCTTAACGGTTGAAATGAACTTAGCAGAGTCAGAAACTAAAAAATTAATATTGAATGTTACTTTAAAAAATATGTATAGACGCCATCGTCATGGTAGGGAAATTGTTCATCGATATCAATTGCATACACGGGATGGGTTTGTATTAAATACCAAATTAAATGACTTAGATTCAAGCGCTTTACACATTATCAGTGAAAATATTTTCAATATTACTTATCAAAAGGGCGTTGGTTCTACAATGAGCATTGATGAGAATGAAAAAACAATTACAGTTGATAATAGAATATACCATCAACCACGATGGGGGGATTTCAAATTTCATGGGCTAGCAAGCCATCTAGAATATAAGGGTAGCAGTAGTGATGACCACCTTTTAATGGTAAGTAGAAATAGTCACATTATGGTTACTAAAGGGAGAGATATTTATCAGGTTAGCCCAGAACAGATTTTTCAAGGTAAAATAACGTTTGATTTTATAAATATGAAATCCGAAATGAAAGATAATTTTGATATGCTAATTCTGTTACCTTTTGAGAACGGTTTTAATATTAAAACGTTGGGAACATCAATATTTTTGTGTGATAAGTTTAGTAATGAAAAACTTGAAATTAACCTTATTAATTTATCATTTCCAATGAGTGAAAAAATTTACATTAAAGATGGTCATGGAAATCTATTTAAAATAATAGTGGGGCAAGAGTTTCATGATGTAGAGGTCGTTGAATGTTTGGAGTTACCCACGGAAAGGGATGATTATATAAAAATCCCTAAGGGATATAATTCCCGCTATCCTATTTTAGATACAAACAATGGTGATGACCTCATTGAAGATAATAGCATGACAGGAAATATCATCAATTCAGGAGAGGGTAATGATATTGTGATTGCCAATGGAGGGGCGAATGTTTTGTATGGGGGGAACGGTGATGATTATATTTACGGTGGTGAGAAGAGTGATTTAATTTTATCTGATTTAGGTAATGACAAACTTGATGGACAAGGTGGTGGAGATCATTATTTGATCGATGGAAGCAAAGGCGTCGGTAATACCGAGATAGTAGACCAAATTGGACTTAATCGTATTCATTTAGTTAACTTTAAAACCGAGTATCAGGTCATAGAACAACGAGAAGAGACTTACCATCTTTATACCTCGGAATCTAATTTGCGGACAGTCAAAGTAAAAATTCCTCCAAATAATAAAAACAACAATAATCACGTTTATCACCACGAACGATTACCTTCCCATATGCCAATCCATATTCATAATGATGGTATGGCACATTTAATTCGCTATCTTGCTGAACAACAGCAATATAAAAAAGAATTATCGCCTGAGCAGGTTTGGCACCCTATGGATGAGTTTAAACATTTTTCTAACGATTTAAGTTTTTCATCCATTATTGATACAGAGGCAGAAAATATACATATTAGTGAAAACATGCCATTTAGGCGCTTGTTTATTCGGACAAGTGGCGCCGAGCAAAAAATTTGGGATAGAAGTGGCGTTGGGCGGGTATTTAAAGGGCAAGCGGCCACAGGCGCTATTTCAATACCCGATGGTATCGAAGGGAATAATGTTCTTTATGCGTCAACAAGTGATACCAATTTATATGGTGGTGAAGGGAATGATGTCTTCATCTCCAATGGTTCAAATGGGTTGTTAACAGATGCCAGTGGGAAAAATAGCTTTATTATCAATGGTGAAATTTCCGGTTGGAATTCGCTGTACAGCCTTGGCGGTGAAAACACGATTTACCTCATTAATTTCAATGAGGACGTTACTCGAGAAGACCCAGATCACCGAAGTAATGCAACTCGATATATTTATACTTCAGAGCAGGGACGTAGCGTGAAAATATTTCAGTATCCGAACACGATAGCGCCTACGGTTGTTCATGTGCAGTCTTTAGAGGGGCAAAATACGCATTCCACTCAACAAAAATTGGACAATTTAGTCGAGTCCCTAGCTACGCTGCGTTTACAAGATGAAGAAAGCGGCATTGGTATGCAGGATATTGAACATTTACAGGTGGATTGGGCCCCTGTTAACCTTGTGGATAATTACATGAAAAAAGCTAGTTAGCGAGACGAGGAAAACCACAAAACGTAAAAATACAGGAAGTTTTGTGGTTTTTAAATCATTATTTAGCCCAAATCATCTTTATCTACAACGTGTTGTACTAAAATAGTTTTAAAATTAATGCTAGAATTTAACGATTAAATGTAGCAAGTTATTTAAAATATTTTATTTTTTGTTGTAACGGGAGGGGATATAGCAATGAGACGTTTTATTAGTTTAGAGTTGCCTCCTGAACCTATAATTAATGGCCAGTGCGTAAGAAAACGCCTGAAAAATAGTATTTGTGATAATTGTGCCACCAGCTGTCCCGTCGGTGCGGTATCGTTTAGCCATATGAATGCAGAAATTAATAATGAATTATGTTTTCAATGTGGTAATTGTTTGTTTGCGTGCCCTGTAGATGCTATTGAAAATATCAGCCCCCATGAACGTAGTTATCAAGGGGAGTATCTGATAGTAAACCATGATGAGCCTATTGCGAATGAGGATGAATTGATTGTTTGGCATCGGCAATATGGGATCCGTGGCATGCAAATTGCTGAACCCTGGGTTGATAAATGGTTGCCAGCGATTGCAGCATTAAATTTAAAGCTCAAAGCGTTACAAGAACCTATTTGGCAATTACGTATTGTTCAGCCGGAACAAGTCGATAGTGGTCGCCGTATGATGCTATTTCGTCAAAAATTGGATTCGAAACCTTTGGACAAAGGGCAGGTGAAAACTGGGCTAAATGCGAGAAAGCAATTTTATCCAGAAGATAGTTGGTTTAAAGTCGAGTTAGACACGGAAAAGTGCATTCTCTGTGGTGCTTGTGCAAAAATGTGTGATGAGCATGCGATAGAAATTGAAAATAACCAATTTTTGATAGATGAAAAACGTTGTACGGGTTGTATGAGCTGCCAAGTCGTTTGTTTTCCTAAATCTATTCATGTACAAACCTATACAGCTAAAAACAACGTGCCGAAAGCGCAAAAAGGGCTAAAAGCGAAAGCCCCTGCCAGTATGGCGTGGTTTAACTTAGATACGTTGCCCGCATTGACGTGGCAAAATAATAAACCCGTCGAAGCTGATATTATTCGCTGGTGGGTGATCTTGGCGGTTAAATTAAAAATGCCAGCAGGTAATGGGCTGCTACAACGTTATATTGGTTTGCTTACGGTGGAGAGCCAAAAGAAACTCGGCAGTTTTATTTTAAATAGTTTTATCGGTCAGGACATTGCTGGGCCATCATTAGAAGCGGCAATGGCGGAAGCCGAACGCGATGCGCCAGCACGCTTAGCGAATTATCAAGATTGGGTGAAACGTTGGCCTGAATATTATAGCCAATATGAAAACTATACATTAGAGCAGACGTTTAATGAGATAAAAAATGAAGTTCTGCGCCGTTATTTAGGTTCCGCTATTAGTGATAAAGGAATGTTAGCACTGATTTGTGGTATTGAAGGGCACCTTGCCGTGACTACACTGCGTAATTATATGCGTGATCACTACCAACGGCGTGCACAAATTGAAGCCATGATTGATGCGGTGGCGACAAGCAATGACCCGCTTATCATTCAATTATTATTGTCGCTTTCTCGCCGTTATCGTACCGCATCAGTTCAAGAAAAAGCGCGTAACCTGGTTGCTCAGATTGCCGAGCGTAATGGTTGGAGCGCCGATGAACTTGCGGATAGAACAATACCAACAGCGGGAATGGATGAAACCGGTATTTTGTCACTTGAATACGGTGACCGCACGTTCACGGCGAAACTGGATGCACAGCAAAAATTAGTTTTGTTTAATCCAGAAGGTAAAGAAATCAAAGCATTACCTGCTGCACGCAAAACAGACAATGAAGAGCTGGCTAAAGAATCTAAAAAGTTATTCACTGCGAGTAAAAAAGAGCTCAAACAAGTGATTGAACTACAAACCGCACGTTTGTATGAAGCGATGTGTGCAGAGCGCCTTTGGACAACCGCAGATTGGCAGGAATATATTCAAGCACACCCGGTGATGCGTGGTCTTATTGAAAAATTAGTCTGGATAGAAACCAAAGACAACAATACCCTGAATGTATTTCGTCCATCGGACGATGGCAGTTTATTAAATTTGGATGATGATGAAGTGACGTTATCCTCTGATTCTTATATCAAATTAGCCCATGCGGCATTGGTCAGTGAAGATGAACGTAAAGCGTGGATAGCACACTTTAAAGATTACAAAGTGAAATTTTTATTTTCACAAATGGAGCATAAAATCCCTGATTTAGATCTGAAATTAACCGAAATTGAAGACCGCAAAGGGTGGTTAACCGACACCTACACCTTGCGTGGCGTCTTGACGAAAATGGGTTACCAACGCGGGCAGGCGGAAGACGGTGGGAGTTTCACCCATTACGCAAAACATTTCACCAGCTTAGGGTTTTATGTCTATATCGAATTTAGTGGCAGTTATGTACCTGAAGAAAATATCCCAGCTGTCTTATATTCATTAAGCTTTGAAAAATCACAACAAAGCTCATGGAACCGCAGCTATATCGAGTTAAAAGATATCCCACCTATTTTGTTAGCTGAAAGCTATGCGGATTATTTAAAAGTTGCGGATGCGTGTGCAGGTTTTGATCCTGAGTGGGAAAAGAAAACACCTTGGTAAGCGGGATTAACGTAGGATTTTAGAATGACTGACAATAAAAAAACAGAAGGGAATGTTCTGCGTGAAAGCGCAGAAATTCGTTTTGCCGACGAATTGGCCCGTTTAACCGAAGCGGATAAACAGAACCCAAAACCGCAAGGGTGGTTGCGATCCCCTCGTGCGGTTAGGCAATTTATCTTAGGTGATGGAACACTCAATATTTCTGCGAAATTTTTCGGTGATGATGCTTTAGTTGACCGTGCAATTGTGACGTTATTAGGCAAACAAGGGTTAATGTTAGTGGGGGAACCCGGAACAGCAAAATCCATGTTATCGGAGTTATTAGCTGCTGCAATTAGTGGTGACTCAGGCCTAACCATCCAAGGAACAGCGGGTACAACTGAAGATCATATTAAATATTCATGGAACTATGCTTTGTTACTGGCAGAAGGCCCGACAGAAAAGGCACTGGTGAGTTCACCGTTATACCAAGGCATGCAAGAAGGTAAAATTGTTCGTTTTGAAGAGATAACCCGCTGCCCACCTGAAATTCAAGATGTGCTGGTCAGTTTAATGTCAGAAAAACAAATGATGATCCCGGAAATGAAAGACAATGCACGGATCAGCGCGAAGCAAGGTTTTAATTTGATTGGTACAGCAAACTTACGTGATCGTGGTGTTCATGAAATGTCATCAGCGTTAAAACGTCGCTTTAATTTTGAAACAGTACGGCCAATCCAAGATCCCGCCTTTGAAATTGAGCTGATTAATAAGCAATTAACCACAGAGTTAGCCGACCTCAACGGCCAAGTGACAATCCCTAACAACGTTATTGAACTGTTAGTGACCACCTTTCAAGAACTGCGTTCAGGAAGTACCAAAGATGGGGGCAATATTAAAACCCCAGATGCGGTGATGTCGACAGCTGAAGCCGTGAATATTGCTTACGCATGTGCGCTTGAAGCCCATTACTTAGGCGATGGCACTTTAAACGCAGGCGCAGTTGCACGCCAGCTTATTGGTGTGGTGTTAAAAGATAATGCAGATGATATCAAACGGATGCGCTATTACATTGATAATGTCGCGAGAGAAAGGGCAAAACACAGCCAAGAGTGGAAAGCCTTTTTTGATGCATCAAGGGCGTTTTGGCAATAAATTTTTTATTGCAATAGCAGAGCCGCGAAGGCTCTGCGAATTCATCTTGATGAAAATTAAATCAGCAAAGGCCATTTAAGGCGAATAACCCCTAGGGAAACAGCGGTGAGCTTGCTATCGATACCTTTACCAGAACGCATTGAAAAAGCATTACAAGATAGGCGACAACTTGAGTCAGTGGGTATTTATTTCGCGCCAATTCGCCATCATAGTCCTGCGTGTGCATACAGCACACTCTCTTTGATTGAGCACATAAAACCCGACTACGTTTTAATTGAAGGGCCTGATAGTTTTAATGGGCTACTGACAAGTTTGCTACATCATGATGCCGAGCCACCTGTCGCGATTATGGCGCAAACAGAGTTAAAACGCGCACAAGAGGACGACAAAAGTGACGCTGTCACTCGCTCTGCCTATTTTCCTTTTTGTGACTATTCCCCCGAATGGCAAGCTTTGCACATCGGCCAGCAATACCAAGCCCAATTACGTTTTATTGATTTACCTTGGACAGCACAAGTCAATGAAGACGAAGCCAATGATCTGCAATCTCAAAGCTTACAGAAAGAGCGCTACTTAGCACATAGCTTGTTTATTAGTCAGCTTGCGAAAAAAAGTGGTTGCCGTGACCATGATGAATTATGGGAACAGACTTTTGAATTACGAGCGATTGAACAGCTTGCGGATTGGCCCGCTTTTTTTATGGATAGCTTCATTTGGTGTGCATTGGCACGACTTGATTATGAACCCCAAGTTCTTGAGTCAGAAGGTTCCATCCAACGTGAGCAATATATGCAATCGCATATCCAAACCATCAAATCTCAATATCCAGAAGCTAAAATTGTGGTGGTAACGGGGGGCTTTCATACCCTTGCGTTACTTGAAGGGTTGGAAGAGGCGCGCAAACAGCAGTTTAAGCTTTCTGCGGCACAACAAAAAGCGTTTATCCAACAGCAAAAACTGGGCGAACAAGACAAGGCTTGGTTTATTCGCTATAGCTATGACAAACTCGATGCATTGAATGGCTATGCATCAGGGATGCCTTCCCCCGCATTTTACCAGCAATCGTGGTTATCATTATTAGAGCAACGCCAAGCCCAGATGGCAGGCGACAATCAACCTACGCAAGCTTATCGAAATCGTTTAGGTGTTGCCTATCTGTCTAAAGTTGCGCATGTCTTACGTGAAAAACAATTTGAAGCCGCTCCTGGCTTTCTATCGGTTAAACTGGCCGCAGAGCAAAGCATTCGCCTTGCTGCCTTTCGTGGGCATGCAGGTCCTGGGCGCTATGATCTGTTAGATGGGTTACAAAGTGTTTTTATCAAAGGTAGCTTAGATGAGAGCCAAATCGAGCTTTGGCAGGAAATAAAAACCTGTTTTTCGGGTTTTTTGCTCGGGAAAATCCCCAAAGGGACAGCAACGCCTCCGCTGGTCACTGAAACTTATGAAATCGCAAAAAGTTTTCGTTTCAAACTTGATGATACCTTAAGTAAGGTGAGTCGCTTAGATGTCTATCGTAATCAACAACATCGTGCGCGTAGCCGATTCCTGCATTTATTAGCATTTCTCGATATCCATTTTGCGAAACATCTGTCTGGGCCAAATTTTTTGTCGGGCAACCAAATGGATTTATTGTTTGAAGAGTGGCAATACGCGTGGACGCCCAATGTTGAAGGGGAATTGATTGCCTTATCAGAAAAAGGGACGCAACTCAAAGCGATAGCGCTAAATCGTTTGTTTGAAATGGAAAAAAATTTAGAGCAACAAGGTGTTAGCCGTTCAAGCCAAAGTGCGGTCGGGTTACTCATGCAAGCTGCATTGATTGGCTTGCATCAACGGATGCCGGCATTATTTTCCTTGTTAGATGGTTATATTCAACAGGATACAAAGTTTGCGTCATTGATCGCGTGTGGTCATAAACTTGTTCATCTGTGGCGGGGTCGCCAATTCTTTGATATTGGCGATGGTTTTGCTATCGAAGCACGTTTAGATGCTCTGTTGCAACAAGCATTTTATTGCTTTGCACAAATTACGCAGGGGGATGAACAGCAGCAAGAACCCCATTTTTCAGCTTTGCTCTCTTGCCGTGAATTAATCACTTTCATGCCTGAAATCAATAAAAATCATGATTATACCAATGATTTTTATCAGGAATTAGACCGTTGTGAAGGTCAATTAAATCATACGCCGCTTTTAAAAGGCGCGGTGGATGCATTGCGCTATCTCGGGGCAAAAATAGATGAATCCGTCCTGACAGAAGAAATTAAACGTGCGTTCAGTACGGGTAGTGATCCTGAAATGGCTATTGGCTATTTTATTGGTGTTATGCGAACGGCGCCAGAGTTGGTTCTACGGATACCATTACTTATTGATATGTTAAATCAGCTGCTTAATGGATGGGATGAGGGGCGTTTTATTCAAGTGTTGCCCGATTTACGGTTTGCATTTAGCCAATTAACACCTAAACAAAATGCACAAATGGCAGAATATGTGGCACAAGACTTAGCGATTGAGGCCAAAGAACTCACATTGCACCAAACCGAATTTAATGAGCAACAAATGATGCAAGCTATTCAACTCGAACAACAATTACAAAGCCAGCTCATTGAATTAGGGTTGCAAAATTGGTTTTCTAGCGCTCAGGAAGGTAAATAATGAGTCAAAAAAATGTCACATTAACCCCTGAACAACTTCTACTGGCTAAGCGCTGGCGTTTAATACTCGGGCAATATGCCGATAACGCACTGGGCCAAGCCACCTTCAGTGCTGAAGAGTTGAAAATAGAACGTTCTTTGGATTTTTTATATCGACGAGAATACCAACGCCGAGGCTTAAAGCAAGAAGCAGGACGCCATGGTTCTTTAGATGCATCTCAATTAACTGCAGTTAATTGGTTAAACCAAGCCCGTAAATTGTTTCCTAATAGTACCTTTGAGCGGATGCAATCTCAGGCTTTAGAACGCTATGAGATCAGTAGTTTGTTAAAGGATCCACAGGCGCTCAATGCCATGGAACCAACAAAGTCCCTCGCAAAAGCGTTGTTAAGCCTGCGCGGGAAGATGAATGAAGAAACCCGTGATGCCGTTAAAAATATCATCCGCAAAGTTGTGGATGATATTCTAAGTCAAATGCGTAACCAATTTCGCCAAGCACTAACAGGGCGACGTAACCGCTTTCAACGTTCACTGATCCCAAATAGCCGTAATTTTGATTGGCGAGGAACGATTGCCGCTAATTTGAAAAATTACGATAAGCAAAATCAACGGTTAGTGATAAAGACACCTCATTTCAACTCTCGTCAGCAACAACATTTACCCTGGGATGTGATCCTGTGTGTAGACCAAAGTGGCTCGATGGCGAGTTCTATTATGTATGCGGCCGTGTGCGCGAGTATCTTAGCGGCATTACCGACTGTACGCGTATCTTTGGTCGTTTTTGATACTCAAGTTGTTGATTTAAGCCACCTTGCACACGACCCTGTTGAAGTGTTAATGACCGTGCAATTGGGTGGCGGAACGGATATCGCTAAAGCGATGCAATATTGTGAAAGTTTGATACGTAATCCAAAACGCACGGTGATTAGCTTAATCAGTGATTTTGAAGAGGGTGGCGCGCTGAATCATTTACTCAATTGCACACAACGTTTGCATAGCCAACAAGTTAAATTATTAGGTTTAGCAGCGCTAGATGATGAAGCACTCCCTGTTTATGATCCTGAAATTGCCCAAAAACTCGCAGATAGAGGGATGCATGTTGCTGCATTAACCCCGGAACATTTTGCCCAATGGTTAGCAGAGGTCATGCAATGAGTTGGAAAAACAGTTATTTACAGTATGACGACGATGCATTAGCCGTATTTGCGAATGTGGGGTTACTGAGACGTGCCCGCAAAGATGTTGAAAACCAAAAGGTTATTCCAACGGACTTAGGTGCTGGAACATTCACGAGTGATGGGCAGAGCGTTTCTTTAGATGCGCAAGGGATCCAAAAGGCCACTTGTGATTGCCCTGCAACAGGGTGTTGTAAACACATTTTGGCAGCAGTTTTGTGGGTGCAGTCGAATACAATCGAAGAAAGTGATCCCGAAGAGTCGATTGCCAGTGAAAGTGACACAGTACTAAGCGAATTATTGGCACTGCAACCAGAGAGCCTAATCACACAAGCCACTAAGCTTGAACTTCGTTTAGCGTTGAAATTTGTCGCACAATGGCAAGACAACGAACTGGTTTATGACGCGCAACCCAACCAGTTAAAAATAAGTCTGCCAGAATATGATGAGCCCATTATTTATATGCGTAATAGTGGCTTGCAGGGCATGATTTCATCTCTCCCCGAAAAACAAAAAAAGGCGATTCACCTCGCGATTATTGCAAAACTGAAGCTTCAGCATGGCCAAGATTGGCATTGGCCAGAAGAACTCACCGCAGGTCAAGTTCAGCAACAGGGACTTAGCCAAGACGATAAAGTGGTGATGGATTCAATCGAACAATTTATTCAGGATATGTTACGGCAAGGGCTGTCGCATATTAGCCAAAGTAGTGCTAGCCAGTTGCAATTACTGAATATGTCAGCGCGTGCTGAAGGGTTGCCTCGCTTAGCTAAGGATATGAAACGCCTTAGCCAGCAAGTTAAACGCTTAGCTGATAAACATTTTACGATGGATGAAGGGCAAGTTTTGCGGTTAATTGCAGAAATATCAGCTTATTTGTACCAATTATCAGCGGCAAATGAACAGCAGCTGATTGAGCTCAAAGGGTTACAAAGACGGCAGTATAGCGAGCAACCGACAGAATTTGATTTATTGCCTATTGATGCAAACTGGTGGAAAACCGAGAGTGGTGCGATTGGGGCTACATTGAGTTTCTGGGATCGACAAAATAAAAAAATCATTCAATGCACGCAAGGTCGTAGTAATAGCCTTGACCCAACATTTAATCGACAAAATGTTTGGCAAACATTGTCGTTATGGAAACATACTGCAGAACATTTGATGAAAACCCCCTTTAGATTGCATTCACCAAGGTTATCTGAAGAGGGTGAGTTATCAGCTAGTGGCGAAAGCTACGCCGTTAGCGGCAAAGAAAAAGGGTTAACAGCCGATGATTACCTTAATATTAAAGCTGAATTCGGTTATACCGATTGGCAGTTAGTGGCTAACGAGTTACCTACACTCACACAGGACAATCGGTTTTCTCCCGTTTTATTGCATATTACTAATTATGAGCCGCTCTATTGGGATGAAACAGAACAATGTGTCTTGTGGACGGTGACTGATGCACAACAAAATCGGGCATTTTTACGGTTAAACTGGCAAGGGAGTGATGACCATAAAATTGAAGAGTTGCGGTTTATGACGAAACAGCAATGGCCAATTTGTGCTGTGACGGTGCAGGTAAGTTATTCGCAAGAGGCGATCCAGTTGGTGCCCAAGACGCTATGGTTAAAAAAGGAACAGGGTATTGAGCTGTTCTACTTAGACTTTGAAAGTACACCACGTAAGAAACAACGTTCAGGCTTTTTTAATAAAATTATCGAATATATGGCGAAAAAGCAGCAAAAAAGCCAAGTTTTTGTGCCTGAATTAATGTTGGCGAGCCAACTTGTTCGGCCAATACTTTCAGTATTAGAAACGCAAGCGTGTACAGGAAGAGAGTGCTTATCCCAAAATCAACAAAATGAAATTGCATATGTCATTAAAACGCTTGAGGATTTGGGGGCTCTTTGGTTGGCTAAACAATTCAAACCATTGATTGCCTCCAGTGACTTACAACCCGAAGTACTATTACAGTTAGTCTATTTATGTGACCGTTTTGAAAGGTTACAAATGCCATTGCCTTTTCAATTTAATCAATAACATAAGAGGGAGTAAGATCACTCCCTCATTATGTATCAACAGTGTGTTACTTCTCATTAGACTCAAATGACGCTAAGAATGTCCGCAGTAACTGATCTAATGCTTGTTGTTCTTTTTGCGATAATTTAGCAACGAGGCGGGCTTGGTTTTGTGTATGTGCTTCAATAAGTTGGTTGATTAGCGTTAAGCCTTCGGTTGTTAGTGAAACCAAAAAACCGCGGCCGTCATCAGGGTTGGCATGGCGGCTGACTAACCCCGCTTTTTCTAATTGGTCTATTCGGTTGGTCATTGTCCCCGATGTGACCATCAACGTCGATAGCATTTCCCCCGGGCTCAGCGTATAAGGGGATCCTGCTCGGCGCAATGTCGCAAGCACATCAAAGCTTGAGCGGTTAAGGCCAAATTGTGTGAAGACCTTTTCCATTTCACGAGTTAAGTGAAACGCGACGTTACCCAACCGACCAATTAACCCCATTGGGCTAATATCGAGGTCAGGGCGTTCTCTTTCCCACTGTTGAGTGATTTTATCTATTCTATCCATAGGCAAATAATGGCGCTTATTTATCTTGACGTCAAGGTAAAATCCACATATCTTGACGTCAAGATAAATTAAGAGAGTAAAAATATGAATCGTATAACGGTTTTAGGGCTGACCGCATTAGCACCGATCGTGTGGGGGAGCACATACTTAGTGACAACAGAAATGTTACCCGCAGGGATACCATTAACATTGGCGGTATTGCGCGCTTTACCTGCAGGGTTGCTATTGATACTCGTGCTACGAAAGCTACCCGAGGGTATTTGGTGGTTACGTGTGGTGATATTGGGAGTTTTAAATTTTTCGTTATTTTGGTGGTTATTGTTTATTGCTGCATATCGCTTACCCGGTGGTGTGGCTGCAACGGTTGGTGCTGTACAGCCATTAATTGTTTTATTTTTAAGTCGTTGGTTGTTAAATAACCGTTTATCATCGGTATCCATTATGGCATCAATTGCAGGGGTCTTCGGGGTAGCGATATTACTCTTAACACCGAATGCCACTTTAGATCCGCTAGGCATTATTGCGGGGTTAGCTGGTGCATTATCAATGGCTGCAGGAACCGTATTGAGTCGCCGGTGGCAGCCACCTGTCAGTGCATTAACCTTTACATCATGGCAATTAACCGCGGGTGGGCTAGTATTATTACCGTTTGCCATTATCTTTGAGCCAGCGTTACCAACATTGAGTTCATTGAATTTAATTGGGTTAGGGTATCTAACACTTATTGGTGGGGCATTAACTTATGCCTTATGGTTCCGTGGACTTGCCATATTAGGCCCAAGTTCCGTTGCTTCTCTTGGTTTTTTAAGCCCCGTCAGTGCGGTGGTTCTAGGGTGGTTTTATCTCAACCAACAACTGAGTATCTTGCAATTCGTTGGCATGGTCGTCATTTTGCTCAGTGTGTGGGCGAGTCAGCGAGCGGAAACAAGAAAAGTGACTTTAGCTTATCAACGTTAAAGTCAACCCTATAGGCTGCTCATTACTGCTAAGTTGTTCATTGAATGTAATGAACAACTTTTTCCTGTGTTAATATCCATTAGAACATTCGCGCGGCCTATAAATGAGTGGCTAATATGTTATTTCCTGATGAAGATAATACGGTGCAAATTGCACCAGACGCTTTTTTACTCAAAGGTTTTTTACTGGGGCAAAGTGATGCACTATTGCAGTCATTAAGTTGTGTTATTACTGCGAATCCATTAAGGCATATGGCAACCCCAAATGGCTATCAACTGTCTGCCGCAATGACTAACTGTGGTGAGTGGGGTTGGGTAAGCGATGAGAAGGGATATCGCTATAGTCAGCGTGACCCTGTCACTAATGAGCCTTGGCAACCGATACCAATTCCCTTTATTCAATTGGCCATTTCTGCCGCGAGCGCGGCTGGCTTTGACCATTTTATCCCTGATGCCTGTTTGATTAACCGCTATGCAATTGGCGCTGCAATGTCATTGCACCAAGACAAAAACGAATCAGACTTCACTCAGCCAATTGTCTCTTTTTCTTTAGGATTACCAGCCATGTTTGATTTTGGTGGGGTAACGCGAGAAGCGCCAAAAGTTGCAGTTTATTTAGAACATGGGGATGTCTTGGTATGGGGCGGTCAGTCGCGGTTAAATTATCATGGAGTACGTCGTATTAAATCAGGTGTACACCCATTGTTAGGGCCTTACCGCTACAACTTGACGTTTAGGCGTTCTCAACCCTAAATTCGTTTTTTACAGTATGCCAATTTATCCATTAAATAAACCATGAATGACTTAATATTTCATTTCAGTAGATTAAATAATATTATTCGTTAAATTTGGTATTTATATAGAAAAAATACCATTGAATAATGAATTGGATACACCTATAAATGATGATTATAAATTAATATAACTAGGTATTGGTAGGTAAGTGAATGTATAGCTTTTTAAATGATTATAATGAGATAGCTCACCCTGCAGTTATGCAGACTTTAAATGATTTATCAGGGAAACGTTTCAAAGGTTATGGCACTGATGAAGTTTGTAGCAGGGTCGCGGCTCAAATCAGATTAAGAATTGGCCAACCTAGTGCGGATGTTCATTTCTTTAATGGCGGTACAATTACTAACCTGACAACGATTTCCCATGTATTGCGACCTCACCAAGCGGTGATCACCGTGGAGAGTGGCCATATCGCAGTCCACGAAACGGGGGCAATTGAAGCGACAGGCCATAAAGTCATTACCATTGACTCACCATCAGGTAAATTAACCCCCGCACATATTACTAAAGTGTTATCTGAGCACGGTGATGAACATACTGTCCAGCCTAAGCTTGTTTATATCAGTAATTCAACTGAAATTGGCACTGTTTACCGTAAACAAGAGTTAGTTGCGTTACGCGAGATTTGTGACGCTCATAACTTGTTGTTATTTATGGATGGTGCTCGCTTGTCTTCTGGTTTAATGTCGAAATATAGTGATTTAACCATTGAAGATGTCGCGAAATTGACCGACATTTTTTATATCGGTGGAACGAAAATAGGCGCATTAACCGGGGAGATCTTAGTAATTGTAAACCCTGCATTGCAATCAGATTTTCGTTTTAGTATTAAGCAAAAAGGTGGGTTACAAGCAAAAGGTTGGCTACTCGCTGCCCAGTTCGAGCCGCTGTTTAATGATGATTTGTATTTTAAGTTGGGAAGCCACCTTAATGAGATGGCATCACAATTAGCTTCATTTTTTACCGAAAAGGGATTTCAGTTTCTTGCGCCTGTAGAATCAAACCAAGTTTTTGTTATTTTTCCCAATGCATTGGCGAATAAATTATTAACGCACTACCAGTTAAGCTTAATTTGTCAGCCGACACCGGAAACCACCTGTATTCGCTTTTGTACCTCATGGTCAACAACTCAGCAAGATGTAGACAAATTAAAGCAGACTTTCCAAGCTTTACTTTAGGTAATTATCATCCCAATAAATATTTCCGATATTTCGCCTATATTTATTGGGTTTTATTTATCATGATGGCGGCATATTGATGACGTTAATGAGCAATTTGCCATGCCTTGGACTTTTTCCCATCCTGCGGTTGTTTTTCCGATTAAACAAAGTCGATTTGGGCGCTTTTTAAGCTTGCCTGCTTTAATTTTAGGCAGTTTAAGCCCAGATCTATTTTATTCAATGATGTGGTACTCGGCAGCCACTACGGCTCATGACTTGATCGGCTGGTTATATACTGGCTTACCATTATGTTTACTCATCACTATTTTTGTACAAAAAAGTGCTTTTTTTCTCCACTATGCTGTGCCATTTCCTCTAAAAAGCAGAAGTGTAAGCTCACTTCGACAATTCTGTATTGTCGTGCTTTCTTTTTATATTGGTGCCGCAAGCCATATTATCTGGGATGCTTTTACTCATCAGTCGGGGGCTTTTGTTCGGCACGCTGAATTCTTGCAGTTTGTCGTATTTAACATGACAGATAGCCAAGAAATTGCTATTTATAAATTACTGCAACACCTTGGCTCTTTATTGGGGGCGTTGTACTTGTTGATAAAATACAAGCAGTTCTACCGTCGGCAATCTGCAGTTCAGCAGCAACAGTATGCTAAAAAATTAATGGTATTATTCATAATAGCCATTATTTCAGCGTGTGTTTCCTTACCATTTGCTTATAATTTAGCCATTACAGGGGCTGTTTTTAATTTCAATCGCTTTGTGTATATAGAGCTGACATTGCTGGTTCCTGTTTTCTTTATGGCCAGTATATTGTTTGCACTGATAAAGTATCAACGTCAGCGAAAGGCAACACAACGCTAATCTTTTGTGAGTAATAGCCCTGATAACATGATATCAATGGCACTGATACTTTTCTTTAATCGCTGTTGGCTATCACCTTGTGAAATCCAATAGGCCGCTTCAGCGAGACCGCCATTAATTAAAAAAGCCAATGCATGGGTATCAATCTCTTTAATAATGCCTTTTTGGGCGAGCTCATAGAGTAAACGTTCAATCTGTTCGGTACATTGCAAGTTTGATTTAGCTAAGAAATCGCCTAATACGGCTTTTGCGTCACGCAAAATAATTTGTTGATATTCGGGCTCTAATGCCATTTCTAAGTAAGCATGACAACGCTGACAAAAACTGTTCCATAGGTCTTCAGTATGGTGAGTAATACCTTGTAAACGCGCATTCATCTGTGAGTCAATTTGCTCAACAACGGCAATAAATAAGCCTTGTTAGTCGCCAAAGTGGTGGTAAAGGGCACCACGTGTGAGATTGACACTTGCTGCAATTTCATCCATTGAAGTTTCTGCATAACCAAGCCGGCTAAAGTGCTCTCGCGCTGTAGTTAGCAAATTCGCACGTGTTTCTGCCATTTGCGCTTGTGTTCTTCTTGCCATAAAAACTCTCTTACATACAGGGCGTATAATTATTTACATTCAATGTGTATGATTATATCATGATTATACATACGCAAAGTATGTATAATTAAATTTCATATTGGAGCTCATATGATAGGTCGCTATCAGCAGTTATTTCAGGCAAAAGAAAACCAACGCTTTGTGATAGCAGGGTTACTGGCGCGTTTATCGTTACCGATGATGGGGATCGGGATCATCACCTTGTTAGCCCAACTAAAAGGGAGTTACACCTTGGCAGGGCTTGTTTCTGCAACTTTTGTATTAACGTATGCGTTGTTATCGCCACAAATTTCCCGTTTAGTGGATAAATATGGCCAATTTCGCGTCTTGCCCGTGGTGACGGTCATCAGTGTGCTCGGTGTGTTTATTATTATCATAACAACGTGGTTATCGTTACCTGATATCGGTTTATTTATCGGGGCATTATTAACGGGCGCGAGGCCCAGTATGTCAGCGATGGTCAGGGCAAGGTGGACGGCGCTGTATAAAAATCAACCCATATTACAAACGGCATATTCATTAGAAACTGTCTTTGATGATGCCACTTTTATCGTTGGCCCTCCGTTGTCTGTCGGGATCACCGTCGCTTTATTTCCCCAAGCAGGATTGCTGGTGGCCGCAGTTTTATTAGCCGTGGGAATGGCTTTGTTTATTTCACAGCGCAGCACTGAACCTAAAGTCGTAGCATCTGATCATCTTGTAATGCCGAATAAATCAATTATCACAATGGTTGGACTGCAGTTATTGGTTGTATTGATGATTGCTTTAGGTGTGATTGTCGGGAGTGTGGATATTTTGAGTGTTACTTTGGCTCAATTACAACAGCAACCGGCGATGGCCAGTTTAGTGCTGTCGGCCTATGCAGTCGGTTCATGTGCAATGGGGATTGTTTTTGGGGGGGTAACCTTTAACACGCCTTTGCCTCGCTTACTATTCCTCAGCGGCTTAATGACGTTTCTTTCTATTGTGCCGATGTGGTGGGTCGTCGGGGTTTATTCTCTATCTGTGGTGGTGTTCATTTCCGGGTTGTTCTTTGCCCCGACGATGATCATTGCAATGACATTAGTTGAGAAAATTGTTCCGCAAAATAAATTGACAGAAGGAATGACCTGGTTACTCGCAGGGCTAAATATCGGTGTTGCTATTGGCGCGATGTTAACGGGTAAAATGGTGGATACTTATGGCCCTTATGCAGGTTACGCCGTTGCTATCTCTGGGGGGATTTTCGTTTTAATTTCAACATGGCTGAGTTACTTACGCGATAAAACCCAACAAAAAATAGCCGTTGAATGCGAAAATGGCCATTAAAAACAACGAAAAAATAAGCCATGTAGTGATAAAATCATCAAAAATAATTTAATGAGGTAATCCAATGCATTCTCCTGTCTTTCGTGCCGCCACACTTGATGATATCGACCGTTGTTATGCGATTGAAGTCGGATCCTATGAAGGGGATGAAGCCGCAACAAAAGAAAAGATAGCAACGCGGATCCAACAATATCCAGATGGTTTTTTATGCATGGAATTAGCCGGGGAAGTGATTGGCTTTATTAATGCGGGTTGTGCATGGGACGTTATGATGTCCGATGAAGAATTTAAAGAGCTTATTGGGCATGACCCACAGGCACCCAATGTCGTTATTATGTCAGTGGTGGTACATCCCAAATATCAAGGTAAAGGGTACTCATCTTTACTGATGAAAAAGTTTATTAATTCTATGGAAGAAATGCATAAAGAAACAATTCATCTGATGTGCAAAGAACGTCATATTGACCTGTATAAGCATTTTGGCTACCAATATGTGAAACCATCAGAATCCGACCATGGTGGAATGACGTGGCATGAAATGGTGATGAAACTGTAAAGTCTTTTTTCTCAAGCTGACTATTTTAGGGCTGTATGAGGTAGTTTGGGCATTTCAATACGAGGTATCTAACGTGCGGTTTTGTTGTCTGTTATGATACCTCATCATATGTAATCACTATTTGGAACGTAATGATGATAATTTGGGTTGATGCGGATGCATGTCCAAAAGTAATTAAAGAAGTTTTATACCGTGCGGCAGATAGAGAAAAAGTGCAAATAACATTTGTTGCAAACCAGCGTTTAACGGTACCACCATCACCTTTTTTAAAAACTTTGCAGGTGCCTGCGGGTTTTGATGTTGCGGATAATGAAATTGTATTGCGAGCTCAAAAAGATGACTTAGTGATCACCGCTGATATCCCTTTAGCTGCAGAGGTGATGGAAAAGGGCGCGAATGCATTAAATCCTCGCGGGGAACGCTATAGCGAAGCGACTATTCGTGAGCGTCTTAATATTCGTGACTTTATGGATACGATGAGAGCCAGTGGCATCCAAACGGGTGGGCCTGCAAGTTTAAACCAGAAAGACAGGCAGCAATTTGCCAATGAATTAGATAAGTGGCTGTTACAACGTAAAAAAGCATTAGCGTCATCATAAGTCGGCACATTTTCTGATTTAAGCTCAGAAAATGTGCATAGCAAAACAGAATTACACCCTATACCGTGTCTATAATGGGTAACCTTAAATTTTTTGAAGAAAAATGATGGACCCATTACACAGCATTATCATCACACTTTTCTTATTTATACTGACCTTTTTTAATCCTGGGGCAAATTTGTTTATTGTGGTACAAACCACATTAAGCTCAGGTAAAAAAGCCGGGTTAACGTGTGGTTATGGCGTGGTGTTAGGCAATGCTATTTATTCAGGGCTCGGCTTATTTGGTCTGGTCACATTAATGGCGGAATTCGGCTCATTATTTTCAATCATTAAGATCCTTGGTGGCCTATATTTACTTTATTACGCAGTCAGTGTGTTTACTAATAAAACGCAACTTAATCTGTCCACCGAAAATACCATGGAACGTTTTCCTTCAGGTGTTTATTTTAGGTGGGGCTTGATTTCTGATTTATCAAATCCCCAAACCGTTTTGTTTTTTATGAGTATTTTTTCAACGACTATTTCGCCATCAACACCACTATGGGCCAAGTTAGTCATTTGGATGGGTATTGTTATTGCGTCATTAATTTGGCGAATTATTTTATGTCAAACATTTTCTTTAACTTCTGTGCGTAGAACTTATTCACGGGTTCATAAAGTTGTCGGTAAAGGCGTTGGGTTAATTTTAGGGGCATTGGCAACAAGGCTGATTTACCAAGGTGTCAGCGAACTGGTTATAAAAAAATCACCGTTCTAAATTAACTGACGATGAATCTATTGATAAATGAAAATAGCTTCAAACTCTATAAAATGAAGCTATTCATAGTCGTAACATGACGGATTATTGATGGGTTAGCCAAGATTCAACTTCTTGATAATTACCACGAAAGATAATGCGATTTTGTTTTTTGCTTAACTGATAGCGATACATGGGGTCGTAATACTCATTCAACAATGGGACTAACCACGAAAAATGTGTTCGGGTATCGCCGGTTGTTTTTTGGTCTGCTAAAGCAAGATCAAGTAAATGAGTCAATTCGATTGTACGTTGTGATCCTAAACGTTTACGAATAGCAGACAAACCATGGTGTAGGTAGTCGCTATATTCCTGCCAACCGCGTTCAAAACCAAAAGCGGCTAAAAAATCTTGAGTCATACGGTCAAAATATTCATATTTTAAACGCTCAAGACGCAGTTCAAAGGGGTCGTCAATAATAGCAATGGGCGCTTTTTCCATTTGTGTTCGTAGTTCAAGGGGCAGACTATTTGCCCCAATGGCACGTCCTTCGTCCTCCAGTACCCAGCGTTGGCAATGTTGAGCTTTTTTCAATAAGCTGACCGCTAAATAATTTTCAAACGTGGCCTGGGAATACTGCTGTTGTAATGTACGGCCAAACGAAGACCCCCGATGATGTGCAAGACCTTCTAAATCAATCCCGTTCGCTAAGTAATGAACTAAGGTAGTTTTACCATTACCGGTACAGCCTCCCACTAAAATGATAGGGCGTTGCACCAATTCATTGACGGCATCAATTGCTGTTTGTCGTAATGTCTTATAACCACCGTTGATGAGTGGATATTCAATATCCACCTCTTTTAACCACGATTGCACGATATGTGAGCGCATTCCACCACGCGCACAGCAAATATAGCCATGTGTATTTTGTTGGCAGGCCTCTTTCCACGCAGTGATCCGAGCCATTTTACTGTCACCACTGACAAGCTGGTGGCCTAATTCAATGGCTTTATCTGACCCTTGTTGTTTATAGCATGTACCGACTGCAGCCCGCTCATCATCATTCATCAAAGGCAGGTTAATGGCATTAGGCATTGACCCTTGCTGAAATTCGATAGGTGCTCTGACATCGATGAGAGGTGTGTCAGTGATTAAAATTTGGCGAATATTTTGCGAAGAAGTGGTTAATTCCATAATAACAGCGAGATTCTTTAAAGTTGCAATAGGATTACTATACTCTTAATCCTATTGCTTGGCATTAATGTTAGGCTTAAAACGATGGTTAGTATTTTATTGCGGAATGATGATATATTGCTGGTAGGTATTTTAATGTGAGTAAGGGGTAATACTATGAAGATGCTAACGATTCAAGAAATGACCGAAACTCAAAAAATCCAAGTGCGCACTAGGCTCGCACAAGAAAGAAAAAAGCTCGGCCGTGAATTAACGAATTCCGAGCAGAGCAAAGTAAGGAAACAAATCATTACCGAAATATCCCAAGAAGTTGAAAAGCAAGCTAAAAAATTACGCGCAGAAAAGAAAAAAGACAAATTAGTTCCCAGCGATGCAAGTTACAGTTGGTCTTCTCAAAATCACAAAAGAGGGTATCGCTAATTTTTAATCAGAGTGTTCCGCTAGTGATTTGTATTAAGGAATTGTAATTTTATGCCATTCAAATCATTTAAAGACCTCAAAAATGAAAAAAATTGCGTTATTATTATTGTTATTCAGTAGCTTAACTGTCGCAAAATCCAATTATCATGGGAAACCCTCCCGTCATGATTCTGTTGTTGTGCATGTTTGCGCTTTATCTCCGTTTTCTAACTTCTATGCAGAAGCTGCAATGTCTGAACAAGCTGCGCGACAAAAAACCTCTCGTCGTTGCGAATTAGGGCAAGGGAAAGGCAGTATTTTCTGTAAAGCGCAAGATGCGAAATGCAGTACTAGCAAATTATCGTTTAGTGAGCAATATATTGAAGAAAGTCTGATTGTCTACGCTAAATCGTGGCAAAAGGGCGATTATATTGAAGTGTTTGACGATATTCCGTACCTTTCCCGCCACCATTTTGCAGATAAAATCGCTTCTTATGATATCCCTGATGGCTGGATAGTACGCTTTTACGAAGGGGATAATTATACGGGCAAATACCATACCGAAATGGGTGGTTCGCACAATACATTGGGCTATAGCCAAAAAGCCCGCTCAATTAAAATTATTAAACGGCAATAACGTCAAAGGCCAGAGTGTCTGGCCTTATTGCTCTCTTTTTTATCGACGGCCTGATTGAAATTAACTTTTGAAAAGCATCAGTGTGAGTGTTTAGATAGCGGGGAAATATTAGATATTTTTGTTCCGATGAGAAAGGATTTCCTCATCGATAACTAATCTATTTTTACATTATCAAGCGGCAGCATTTGTTAGCCGCTTTTCTTTATTTATTGACTAGGGTACTTCAACAGATAAAAGGAATATTCCCGAAGAGATTAATATCCGGGATGTCAGTAAGAGTGTTTATGCGTTATCCATCAAATAATGAAAACTAATAAACTAACTAATGATAGATGCCAAAGCACTGTTGGTAAAGAAAGTGGCCAAGTGATACATAGCATATTTTCTTAGCCGGTAGATTATTTAGTAAAGTAAGTCTCTAGTTAGGGTGGATGAAGGGCGTATCATATATGCACTAGAAGCTGTTCATATTGTGGTGCTATTGATAACCAAACTCTATTTAACATAATATGCATTATGCGAATCTAAGTATGAAATGAAGAAATCCAGCGATCTGACTGGTTAATCGTGTTGGTTCTTTTGAGCCTCGTCATAGTCATTCATGAGCCTTGTTACTTCATGTAATTGTATGTGTGGGTTTTTGATTCCTTGTCCATGAAAACGTGTTTCAGGTAATCCAACGCCAAGAAGTTTATTATTGCTTAAACGCGCATTGTTATAATCAATCCAGACAATCTTAGCCATTTTCAAAAATGATTTCTCACTAATCTAAATAGCCTTCATTAATTTATTCCCTATACATTATCGCGGAAAGATCCTTTCGTCTTCGACTATTAAACTATTGAGTTGCTATTAGATCGAACAATTAAAATCTTGTCAATCAGTGGCGCAAGCGCGGTTTCGTGGAACTTAATAAGCCCCCATTGTATCGGCGAATTGTCATTTGATTTTCTTTGAAAAATTTTTAAAAGTGACTTTAAGCTTTATCTGTTATCAACAGATATAAAAATACAATACCATGCACTTAACTCGATTTTATACCAATAACTGGTTCTTGGAGCTCAACGATGACGATACCGGTTCGATTAGCAAGTGGCCTGCTGGTTACTTCACTATTTCATTCTCATTATGTTTTTGCTGAAACCCTATTAAATCAACCTGTCGAAATTAGCCATGCAACTGTATTCTTACGTGGCGCCGAATTAGATAATACCGTGACGCTGTCACTTAATAAAGGGGCGAACTCAGTCATCCTCACCAATATTGCAAGTAATATTGACCCACGTACGCTATCGATTAATCTTGAACAGGATGATGTGGTTATTCGTTCTATTAATATCCAAAATATAGCAACAGAAGCTAATTATCCAATGGCGATTGTTGAACTTTTGGAACAGAAAAAACAACTAAGTCAGCAGATAGAAACATTGAATATTGCAATTAATGTGGGTGAAGAACAATTAAGTTTATTGAAAGATCACCGCTTTTTTGGGGAAAATACAGCGCAAACACTCGAAGAATCAGCCCAGAAATTAAATTTTATTCGTCAGCAGATGTCTAATATTTTACAAGAGCAACAAAAACATCAGCTGGAACTAGTTGAGTTAGAAGAAAAGTCTGTGTTGTTGCAGGCGAAAATTGATGAAAATATGCCCTCTTCAATTGGCAAGCAAACTCAAATTGTCTTGTCTATTGATGCACAAAAACCGCTGACAACAGAGTTGCAAATTTCTTATTTAACACCCGATGCGGCTTGGTCTCCAAGTTACGATATCCGTAGTCTGAATTCGCAATCCCCTCTTGTTTTAACGTACAAAGCGGACATAGTACAAAATACAGGCATTGATTGGGATAAAGTTAACTTAACACTTTCAACGATTAATCCGTCTAAAAATATCACGCCTTCTGTTTTACAGCCTTGGCGCTTGTCCGTTTATGATAATAACGCTCAAATAGCGCGTCAGATTCGAATGAAAATGCCTGCAGCGCCAATGGCAATGTATGAAGAAAGTAGCGTCAGTGAGAAGAAACAAACAATCAATTCAGGTATTTCAGACTTTGTCACAACATCTAGCAACGGTATCAATTTAAATTATCAAATCGCCCTGCCTTATTCATTAAAAAGTGCTATCAAGCCGAATACGCTCACCATCAAACAACAAGCACTTGATGTGAAATACAAATATACCGCCACACCAAAATTGGCTGAAGAAGTATTCTTACAAGCGGATATTGACAATTGGCAATCACTTAATCTATTGAATGGAAACGCTAATATTTATTATGGGAACACTTATATAGGCAATTTTATGATCAATGCGAATCAATTGGTTGACACATTGAGGGTCCCTTTTGGCGTTGATAAGAGTATTCAAATTTCTCGTGAACCAAATGAAAAAATAAAGAAAAAACCGAGTTTTATAGGGTCGACTATTCAACAAACAGAAAGTTACTTGGTCAAAGTAAAAAACACACATATGAAACCCATTGAATTAACTGTTTATGACCAGATCCCAGTGAGTGAGGATAGCGATATAAAAGTGTCTGCCATAGAGGATAAAAATGCGGTCACCAATAAAAGCACGGGTGAAATAACATGGGATATTGCCTTAGAGCCGAACGAAGAAAAGCAAATTTCATTTAGTTATACGTTGAGCTATCCAAAAGATAAACAGATATTAGGGTTGTAACAATTTTTGTAGTTCTTTTTCGATGGCGTTAGAATAACCCCACACTGATACGACAATTATAACTATGAGGTTTCCATGATTATTTTAGTAACAGGTGCTTCTTCCGGTTTTGGTGAATCAATTGCCCGTAGATTTATCAAACATAATTACACCGTTATTGGAACAGGACGTAGAACCGAGCGTTTAGAGGCTCTCCATCAAGAGTTAGGTGATAAATTTTACCCGTTAACATTGGATATCCAAGATAGAACAGCCATCCAAGATGCTATTGCAAATTTACCTGCGCACCTCAAAAATATTGATGTTTTAGTGAATAATGCCGGTTTGGCCTTAGGCTTAGAACCGGCATTTGATGCCAATCCTGACGATTGGGATGTGATGATTAATACAAACACCAAAGGTTTAGTTAATATGACCTACGAGGTATTGCAAGGAATGGTGGCAAATAATCACGGTCATATTATTAATATTGGTTCGACTGCGGCGAGCTGGCCTTACAAAGGTGGTAATGTTTATGGTGCAACCAAGGCCTTTGTAAAACAATTTTCACTTGGCTTGCGTGCTGATCTACAAGGGAAAAAAATTCGAGTTACCGATGTCGAGCCGGGCCTCGTTGGTGGAACAGAGTTTTCAAATATTCGCTTTAAAGGGGATGACGACAAAGCAGCTAGCACTTATCAGGGCGCAGATGCTCTGACCCCTGAAGATATTGCAGAAACAGTCTATTGGGTTGCCACTCTACCGGCTCACATGAATGTAAATACATTAGAATTGATGCCTGTTTGCCAAACTTTTGCGGGTTTAACCGTATATAAACAACTTTAATTTTTAGTACTATTCTATAAGACGTACTAACGTACTTTTAGCTATACTGAGATTATCGGTCCTATTCAGTAAGGAATTTACATGAGTTCACATAAAATGTTGAAAACTGGCTTAACGGCAATATGTTTCTGTCTCCCTTTACTTTGGGCTACATCATCTTCCGCTGCACAATCAACGACATCATGTACTGCAGGCAGTACGTGTGTTTCAGTAGGTCAAGGTGATGACTCTCTTAATAAAGAGCAAGCTCGTCAAGAAAAGGAACAATGGGATGATACCCGTATGTTGCGCAAGAAGGTTAATACTCGTACCGAAAAAGAGTTTGATAAAATAGATCAGGCTTTTGATGCAAAAGATAAATGCGAGAAAAGTCTCAATCTGAATGCTTACTGGGAACCGAGCACTAAACGTTGCCTTGATGTAAGTAATGGCCGTCCAATTAGTAATCCATAACCTTATAGTAGGTTGTTTTATGGAGCTGTTGATCAAGGAGAGAATATGAAAAAGAAATTATTATTACCCTTATTCGCACTAGCGCTAGCGCCAGCTTTGGCGCAGGCTTCATGTGAAAGCGTGATTGAGGAAATCAAACAAAAGATTATCAATAATGGTGTTCCTGCAGATAACTTTAGTTTGGTTGCAGTGCCTAATGATGAAGTCGATGCGTCTAAAGGCCAAGTTGTTGGTCACTGCCAAAATGATTCTTATAAAATCATTTATACCCGTCATTAATTATAAATTATAAGTAAAAAAACAGGGCGCTACTCATGATGGCGCCCTATTTCTTGATTTAAAACTCAATTAGTTAGGAATAGCAATAAGTTCTTGCAGCTTATCTGTATTAAGGTAATGACCTAACTCTTTTTCTTCTGGCCTTAATAAATACGGGATCTCCCCAATTAATGGAGCTTTAATATGGTGTTGTAACCGTTCAATGATTTGTGCGTAGTGCGCCAATCCTGGATTGATGCGGTTTGCCACCCAACCGATTAATGGTAGACCATCAGCTCGAATTGCATCCGCTGTTAGTAATGCGTGATTAACACAACCATGTTGAATGCCGACGACTAAGATCACACCGACAGGCTGACCTTTTAACCAGTCCGCATAAAAAGTATTATCATCAAGTAGATAGCGCCATCCCCCATTACCTTCGATAACAACCATGTCACATTGATGATGTAAATGGTCCAGGCCATGCTTTATTTTATTAAAATCAATACTATTTTCATGGCTGTAATTGTCTGTAATACGCACAGGGTTAACTTCATCATAAGAAACAAGGTCTTGAGACACACTGTGGATGAGTAATGCATCTTTATTTCTGATTCCTTCAGGGGTATCAATGCATTGATCTGCAATAGGCTTGTAGCCCACGGCTTTAATTCCTTGGTTATTTAGTGCTTGCAAGATGGCAAGCGTCGATACTGTCTTCCCGACATCTGTATCTGTCCCGGTAACAAATAGATTGATCATGGTCTTTTTCTATCCTGAAGTGACAGACTTATACAGCAATAAGCTGCAAAAATGATATGGATTCAGTTTATTGGAATGGGTAAGTGAGAAGTTTGCGTTAGCTCAATTTTGTGTACGATAGTATAAATATTATCGAATTGTTTTAACCTTGTAATAGTTGTAGTAGCAGTGAACCATCATATAATGCTCTCTGTATTAATGATGTTTCACTCTCTTTTACTGTAAATAGAGATTTTTCTATCGATAAATTTGATAAATACAGAGGAACTGCGTATTTATTTATATGGTCATGTAAACATTTTAAAAACAGCTCAGAACCTTGATTCAAAGGTGAATTGACTAAAATTAACTCACTACCAAATAAATTCACCATCAGTGCTAATGGTTTAGCTAATTGCTGGGCAACTTGATTAATAAGGTAAACACAAAATCTGTCGTTTAAGGTTGCTCCAGTGCAAATTTTTTCAATTGAAATACCGTGCTGATGCAAAAAAGAATCAGGGTAGTTTATTAGGAAATTATTAGCTTGCCGCAATATTGCAGGAATGGATGTTTGGGTTTCTAAACAGTCGTTGTTACCGCAATAGCAAAAGCTATGTTGGTCTGTCTCACATTGGGTATGGCCAAACAAAATAGGTCGACGGGTATTCGTATCTAAGGCTATTCCATGGTTTAACACCATGATATTAACAACATCTTGTAACTGCAAGTAAATGATATTTTTTGCTTTTCTTTTCTCCTGATGAGAAAAGTGGTCCATTAACGCCAACGCATCCACTGGCGGATGTAAATAGGTGGGTAAACCCGTTTGCTTGGTAAGGTGCTCTGCAATGGCCAATTGATGGACTTTAAAAGAAGGATGCTGATAAATAACACCGGTATGGGGATCTAAAATACCATCAATAAGAATGCTAATGGCGGTGACTCTTTCTAATATGTTTTGATGATTAGCAAAAAATTGACTAATTAATTCAGAAAGTGAATCCATAAATTCGCTATTCCCTAGCGGTGTAAATGGATATTCTGTTTGCGCTAAGGTAACCGCATTAATTTCTTTCAGGGAAATAGTAAGTTTCTGCTCTTCAATACGGATCGCTAGAAATTGCCACCCTTCACTTTCAATCACTAGCCCTATCGCTGGGCGTCCACGCAAACCGAGCACAGGGAACTCTAATTCTTTGATTAAGTGGGCATCCATAAGCTCGCGTGTAATTTTAGTGATACTTGCAGGCGCAAGCTGTGCTTGTTTTGACAAGGCAATACGTGAAATTGGACCATGTTGATCAATAATACGATATACAATCCCCGTATTTAATTGTTTTATTTGGTCAATATGGCCTGTTTGATTCACCATGGTAATAATTCAATTCCTTTATAAAGCAATGAGTTATTATGCCTTAATCTGTGTATGAATGATTTCGTTTGCATTGAAAGTGTGAGCTTACTCACTTTTGTTGACCAACAATATTGGCCATCAAAAGATTTGTTAATTTTTTGGCGACAGCAGGTAATGCTCTACGCGTATTGTAGACTAACCAGACTTCAGATGAAGCATTAATATTTGTGAGTTTTAAGTATTTCACACCATCAATTTTCATACGAGTGAATGATTCTGTAATCACTGAGATCCCCATACCTGCGGCAACTAATCCCAAGATAGTCATTGCTTCCCCTGCTTCTTGAGAAATGGTCGGTACTACTCCCGCAGATGTTAACAATTGGTTTATTTCATCATATAACGCAGTACCGACATCACGTTCAAAGAAAATAAAGGGGTAATCAGCAAGCTGTTGAATATCGACACCAACATCAATAAATTCTAATAATGGGTGTCCTTCATAGACAGCGACCATAAATGGTTCTTTAAATAATAGCTGGTAATCCAATTGTTCTGGTAACACCGTATTTCTCATAATGCCGAAATCAATTCGTCCCGTAATTAAGGGCGCTATCTGTTGTTTCGTATTCATTTGGTGCATATGAATAGACACTTCAGGGTATGTTTCCCGATATTGCCGTAAACTCATTGTGACCTTGTGCATAAACGGCGTAGTTGACGTAAATCCAATGGACAACTCCCCAAGTTCGCCTTTTTCCATGCGAGCCGCTTTTGTCGCAGCCGCATCGACTTGCGCTAAAATTTGATATGCCTCTTTTAAAAACATCGTACCTGCAGGTGTTAAGGCAACATTTCGGTTATTCCTTTCTAACAATTTTGCATTGATTTTCTCTTCAAGTATTTGTATTTGCTGGCTTAATGGGGGCTGTGAAATATGTAAACGTTCAGCAGCCCTGCCAAAATGGAGTTCTTCAGCGACAGCAATAAAGTATCGCAAGTGCCTAAGTTCTATACTCATCGTTTTCTCAATATCATTGATATGTTTAAAATATCATTATTAATAATTAATATATTAGACAAAAAACTATAAAGTTTCTATTCTTTGATCGAAATCAAACGTGTTGGTATGACAAGGAAAATACATGGAACACTCACAGAATAGCCTTACATCTGAGCAACCTAATGAAGGAATAAGGACACCCCAACAGGGAAATACCACACCAAAAAAACATTACATACAAAGAGATGATGCGCTGTATTTACGTGTGACTTTATCTTTTTTTACGGTGGGTTTTGCCACATTCGCATTACTGTATTTTGTGCAGCCAATTTTGCCTATGTTGTCAGAGGATTTTAATATTTCCCCTGCAACTGCAAGCTTATCATTATCACTGAGTACTGGATTAATGGCATTAGGTTTATTGATTACCGGGCCAATTTCAGATGCAATAGGTCGAAAAAATGTGATGGTGATTGCATTGACCTGTGCTGCATTATTTACGTTACTTAGTTCCGTGATGCAGAGCTGGCAAGGGATCTTAATTGCGAGAGCATTAGTTGGTTTATCGTTAAGTGGTGTTGCTGCGGTTGCAATGACCTATTTAAGCGAAGAGATCCATCCAAGCTATGTTGCTCTATCCATGGGCTTGTATATTAGTGGTAACTCACTGGGCGGAATGAGCGGCCGTTTGGTAACGGGCGTGATCGCTGATTTTTATTCATGGCGTGTTGCTGTTATCATTCTAGGTTCATTAGCCTTGGTTGCCGCTATTGGTTTTTGGCGATTACTGCCCCCTTCTCAACATTTTCGTGCGAGTTCTTTAAAACCTAAAAATCTATGGGTTAATTTGCATCTACACTTTAGAGATAAAGGCTTGCCTTTTCTGTTTATTGAAGGCTTTGTTTTGATGGGTGGCTTTGTCACCATGTATAACTACATCGGGTATCGTTTACTTGAAGCCCCTTATTCGTTTTCTCAATCTACAGTTGGGTTATTATCTGTCATTTATTTAACAGGAACTTACAGTGCAACTAAAACAGGAAGCCTAATTCACAAATATGGACTTGGACAAGTACTCATAGCGTCTATTACCATGATGTTAGTTGGTATTTTAGTCACATTACATTCAAATGTTTGGTTAATTCTGCTTGGAATGACCATGCTGACAACGGGCTTTTTTGCAGCGCACTCTGTAGCAAGTAGCTGGGTGGGACGTAGAGCTAAACGAGCGCGTGGACAAGCATCTTCCTTGTATTTATTTAGTTATTACGCAGGGTCCAGTATTGCAGGTACAGTGGGTGGCTTATTTTGGCAACACTTCGGCTGGAATGGAGTCGCTCTATTCATCGCTGGAATATTATTTATCGGTATTATCATTGCTTATCGTTTGAAATCTATTTGTTATAACCAATAGATTAGGAACTAATAAAGCTTAAACTACCACACCTTCTCGTTATTAGTGGATGATAAAAATGTCTATTAATAACGAGGAAACCCAATGAAATCATTTTTATTAGCACCGTTACTTTTTTGTTGTAGTTTTTTGGTTTGGTCCCATGGCTATGTCGAATCTCCTGAAAGTCGTTCATATTATTGTAAACAAGGTCTAAATACTCACTGCGGGCCTGTGCAATACGAGCCTCAATCGATTGAAGGCCAAAAAGGCTTCCCCCAATACGGTCCCGCTGATGGCAAAATTGCCAGTGCCGGTATTGCTGCATTTTCTCCTTTAGATACTCAAACCGACAACCGCTGGAAGCGAGTTATTTTAAATTCACCTAATGTTAAATTTAAGTGGCGTATTACCGCGAGACATAAAACGACAAAATGGGAATACTTCATAACTAAGCCAGACTGGCAGCCAAATGCCCTATTATCTCGCGATCAATTTACGCTAACGCCATTTTGTCAATTTGAACGAGTAGAATTCCCAAAAGAGATAGTGGAGCACCATTGCGTATTGCCGAAAAGCCAAAAAGGTTATCATGTCATTTTAGCCATTTGGACGATAGATGATACGGTAAATGCGTTTTATCAAGTCATTGATACACAAATAAATTAGTGTAAAAAGACATCGTATATCAGAGAAGGACAAGTGCTAAACTACCCCATTTGTCCTTTTTAGCTTTAATTTATTATTGCTAAGCGCAAGAGTTAATGGTAAATATAGTTTCACTCCATTGAATGTTGTAACTAAATGACACCAAAACAAGACTTGATTGATACGTTTAATGAATTGGAGTCACAAATAAACCAATTCAGCCTCTTACTATTGGAGCAATCAAAACAGGTTCCATTTACCGCCCATGTATTTCAGTTACCTTCTGTTATTAAAGGCGAGGAAAACAATGAAATAGAACAAATTTCAGTACAAACACTCGTGAGTCATGATGCAATAAGCGAAACAATAAAGTTAATTAACTTGCTATTTTTACAGAATAAACCCGAAGAAATTAGCAATAAAGCCGCTATCCGCTTACCCGGTGTGATATGTCTGCAAACTAATTTGCAGACATATCGTAACTTTAATTCGTTAATAGCAAAGATCAATGAGTTAAAGATGCATATAAAGGCAATCGTTACACAAGTGAATGAACCTCATCGATTCGAATTTATCCGTGACAGTTTGCATGGACTGCTGACATTAAATACCTATCGCACCCTCACCTCATTAGTTGATGTCGATACGATTAATTTTGGCTGGGCTAATAAAAAAGTTATCAATAAAGTCACAAAAGAAGCAATGCTAGACCGCTTACAAACAAGCTTAGAAAGTGGCCGCTGCCCTCTTCATTTACCCAAAGAGCACTGGCGCTTACAATTGGAAAATGAAATTCGCTTAATTGACTCCCTACCTTACAATGCGGTTTTAAAAACTCAACGGCCTGTCAAAGTTCAGCCAATCGCTCGTGTGTGGGATAAAGAACAACAGAAACAAACCCAGTTTGCTTGTGCAACGCCTTTATTTGTTTTTGCGCTCGAAAAAACAGTGTCAGAAATTAAAGTCGGAGAACTGCCCGATTACCATGCAGGACATATTGCTCTTCGTAATCGACCAAAAGCAAAACAGGTTGAATTATTAATTCCGCGATTAAATTTGTATATTGAACGCTAAAAAAACACCCATCTGTAAAACAGTATGGGTGTTATATGTCGCTAGTTTAGCTAGCTTAAGATTTCATGCTGCCAACCATATCTTCAGGACGAACCCAATCATTGAACTGTTCTTCCGTTAAATAGTTTAGTTTCAATGCAGATTCTTTCAATGTCAGCCCTTCTTTATGCGCTTTTTTAGCAATTTCTGCCGCTTTATCGTACCCAATGTGGGTATTTAAAGCCGTTACTAACATTAATGATTCATGAAGTAATTTTTCAATGCGCTCACGATTTGGTTCAATTCCAATCGCACAGTGCTCATTAAAGCTACGCATGCCATCCGCTAACAAGCGAACAGATTGCAGGAAGTTATCAATTAACATTGGGCGGAATACATTCAGCTCAAAATTACCTGATGCCCCACCAATGTTCACAGCAACATCGTTACCCATCACTTGAGCACATAACATTGTCAGTGCTTCACACTGTGTTGGGTTAACTTTACCTGGCATAATTGAACTGCCTGGCTCATTTTCTGGGATAGAGATTTCACCAATACCACAACGAGGACCAGATGCTAACCACCTAACATCATTCGCAATTTTCATTAGAGAAGCAGCTAAACCTTTTAAAGCACCGTGTGCGTGTACAAGGCTATCGCAGGTTGCTAATGCTTCAAATTTGTTCGGCGCTGTAATGAATGGCTGGCCGGTTAATTCTGCGATTTTTTTCGCAACACGTACAGCATACTCTGGATGCGTATTTAAACCGGTCCCCACTGCAGTACCACCTAACGCTAATTCACACACATGAGGGACAGAATTTTCAATGTGTTTTTCACTATTCGCTAACATTGCAGCCCAACCTGAAATTTCTTGGCCAAGCGTCAGCGGAGTTGCATCTTGTAAATGGGTACGACCGATTTTAACAATATCTTTAAATTCTTTCGCTTTTGCGTCTAATGTTTGATGCAATGTTTTCAGTTCAGGAAGAAGATGCTCGCGGATTGCGACGACCGCAGCAACGTGCATTGCCGTTGGGAAAACATCATTTGAACTTTGACTTTTATTCACATCATCATTAGGGTGAATAAGGCGATCATTACCACGTTGGCCACCGAGAATTTCGCTACCACGGTTAGCTAAAACCTCGTTCATGTTCATGTTACTTTGCGTACCAGAACCTGTTTGCCAAATAGCGAGAGGAAATTCCGTTGGATGTTTGCCCGCTAAGACTTCGTCAGCGGCAGCAATGATTGCATCACCGCGCTCTTTGGCTAATAATCCAAGATCCATATTGACACTAGCAGCGGCTTTTTTTGTGATAGCGAGTGCGTGAATTAACGCAACAGGCATTTTTTCTACAGATATACGGAAATGTTCTAAAGAACGCTGCGTTTGCGCGCCCCACAAGTGGTCAGCAGGTACTTCAATAGGTCCCATTGAGTCTTTTTCAATGCGAGTGGCTGCCATTACTATCTCCTTAGGTACATACACAGAATAATTGATTTTAGAATCATCTGCTTGCAGGTAAGCAAATAACCGAGCAGTATAATGCCACAAATTGGATTTCATTTATGAGACTTGGTCGTGCTTATTGTATTGTAGTGGAAATGAAATCAGTTGATTTTTATGAAAAAGAGAATTTTGCTATGCTGAAAATGATAAATAAAGTCCAAAACTATGACTGGGGCAGTAAAACGGCCCTGACTAAGTTATATGGGATTTCAAACCCCGATAACTTACCAATGGCTGAACTTTGGATGGGGGCTCATCCAAAAGCAAGCTCGGAAGTTCTCGATACGGAAAAAAATCAAAGTATTCCACTTAATGTCTTAATTGATAGCGATCCTGAAGCTTATTTAGGTCAACATGTTGCACAGACGTATCATCGTTTACCTTATTTATTCAAAGTGCTATGTGCAGCTCAACCGTTGTCTGTTCAGGTGCATCCAAACAAAACTTATGCTGAAGTTGGTTTCGCCAAAGAAAATTCAGCAGGGATCCCTTTAGATTCCCCAATACGTAATTATAAGGATGATAACCACAAACCTGAATTGATCTTCGCATTAACACCTTTTAAAGCGATGAATGCCTTTCGCCCACTCAATGAAATCGCTCAGCTTCTGGATTTTGTTTCTGCTGCCCATCCTGATATTCAGTTATTTGTTCAGGACCCCACTGAAGAAAAACTATCACGTTTATTTGCACAAATTCTTAACCTAACGGGTGAACAAAAAGATTTAGCGCTTGGTGTATTGAAAGCTGCATTGAACAGCCGACAAGGTGAACCATGGAACTCAATAAAGCAAATGGTTAGCTTGTATCCTGAAGATAACGGGTTATTTACCCCTCTTCTTCTTAATATCGTTGAACTAGAACCTGGTGAAGCGATGTTTTTATATGCTAGAACGCCACATGCTTATCTAGAAGGTGTCGGGTTAGAGGTTATGGCAAATTCAGATAATGTACTGCGTGCAGGGTTAACAAATAAGCATATAGATATTCCAGAGTTGATTGCGAATATTGACTTTAAGCCTACGTTTGCAAAGGATTTATTGAACACCCCCGAAAAATCTGGAAATATCTGGAAATATAATATTCCAGTAGAAGATTTCGCATTTAATATATATTCTATAGACCACTCGGAAGTTGCACTATCTAACAATAGCGCCTCGATTTTGTTCTGTATTGACGGCCAGTTAGTTTTGCATTCAGGTAATGATGAAATATGCATTAATTCAGGTGAATCTGTTTTTTTACCGGCTTATGAGAAAAGCATAACCATTAATGGCAGTGGTAAACTAGCCCGAGTATTTAACAAATAGTGTCATATTCTGTATTTAACCGTCTTCAATGTATGAAGATGGTTATTTAAAACTTTTATAAATTTATAAGTACGGCAATAACGTACTGAAAGGATGGATGTTTATAATGAAAAAGTCATTAGTCGCGGTTGGTGTTATTGTTGCTCTTGGTGCCGTGTGGACCGGAGCTTCATGGTATACAGGTTCTAAAGTAAAAGATGAACTTGATCGAGTAATCCTCAAAACCAACGATTTTTTTGCTGTAAATGTGCCTGAGTCAGGTTTGAACTTTAAAGTCGAAAATTATGAAAAAGGCGTATTTTCATCTAAAGCAGATATTGTAATCACCTCTGCGGACTCAGTATCACCAGACGACTCTATTGTATTCAAAACGAATATTGATCATGGTCCATTCCCATTATCACAAGTTGCTAAGTTTAATTTATTACCTAAATTAGCAGCGACACAAATTGAATTAGCTAACAACGCAACAACAAAAGAGTTGTTTGAAGCGACTAAAGGCAAACCTTTTGTTCATGGTTCCGCTGTTATTGGCTATAGCAAAAGTATTGATACCAGTTTAGAGCTGATCCCTGTTGAATATCAGAAAGATGATGTTTCATTATCATTCAGTGGTTCTAAGTTTGATGTTTCAACAACTGCGGACCTTGCTGCTGTTGATGCTACTTTAGTGACGGATAATTTAGTTATTGGTAAAAAAGATAATTCTGAATCTATGACATTAAAAGGCTTGAAATTAGTCTCTAATGTTGAAAAATCACAATATGGCTTCTATACAGGTACCCAGTCATTTGTTATTGCAGACACAGATTTCAATATTCCTGAAACGAAATTCTCTTTTAAAGATTTCAAGATTTCCAGTGACACGTCTATTACCGGCGAAGATGCAAAAGGGAATATTTCATATAGTATCAATGACCTAAAAGCATTAGAACAGAATTTGGGTTCGGGTGAACTGACTGTTGCTATTGAGAAATTAGATGCTAAAGCGTTAGGTAAATTCGTTGAGCAATATAACGAAGCTCTAGCGCAAGGTTTAGCTAGCGGAGATCCTACTGAAGCAACAGAGCGTTTAGCGATGGAGATGATGTCTACAACATTGCCTGAGCTAATGAAAAGCAAGCCTGTATTTACGGTTAGCCCTTTCTACTGGAAAAATGAAGCGGGCCAAAGCTCAGTTGACTTAAATATTACATTCAATAAATGGAACCAAGATGAAATGACTGCGTTAGCAATGTCTAACAAAGTTGATGAAGCTATTAAACAACTCATTACGTCTTTTGATTTCAATTTAAAACTGAATAAACCAATGATGATCGAATCAATGACTCAAGCCATGATTTTAGATCAAGGTGTACCCGTTGATGCAGAAGCTAAAAAAGAAATGAAAGGCATGATCACCTCTGAGTTTGAAGGTGTTCAGCAAATGCTGACTTCAGATATGTTCTCTTCGCCATTTGAAGAAATGTTTATGACTGATGAAGAACGTGCTGAAAAAGCTAAGCAGAAAAAATCACCATGGATGATTGATAGTGAAAATGATTTAACTATGACTATCAAATTTGCAGGTAATGACCTGACATTCAATAATGACAAATATACCTTAGCTGAGTTCCTCACTAAGATGAAAATGATGTCTAGCCCAGAAGATGCATTAGAATATGAAGCTGTACCTGCTCCAGACGCAGAGCCAGCACCAGAAATGGAAGTTGAGCCTGAGTTAGCTCCACAAGAAGCACCAGCTAACTAATTTACTCAATACCATCTAGTGACGAAAGCCAGTTAATATTAGCTGGCTTTTTTATTACATCATGAAATTAACGTGATTCAAATCACAATATAAATGTAATAATTGATTTCGTTTCACATTTTTCGTGATTCAAGATTGCCTTTAATGAAATAAAAGTCAAAATAAGGATAGAAAATAGATAAAGGATCATTCCGTGATTAATACACATTTACCTTTAACCGATTTACACCGCCACCTCGATGGCAATATCCGTCCAGAAACAATTCTCTCCTTAGCGGAGCAACACCATATTCAATTACCTGCGACAGAGATTGAAGCATTGCGCCCTCATGTTCAAATTATAGGGCAAGAAGCTGACTTAGTGGGTTTCTTAGCAAAACTCGATTGGGGGGTTGCTGTTTTAGCAGATTTAGATGCCTGTCGCCGTGTGGCGTATGAAAATGTTGAAGATGCCTTTAATGCAGGTATCGATTACGCAGAGCTACGTTTCTCTCCATACTATATGGCCATGAAACACCAGCTACCTGTAGAAGGTGTCGTTGAAGCTATTATTGATGGCGTGCGTGCTGGATGCCAACAATTCGATATTAAAATTAATTTAATTGGTATTTTGAGCCGTACTTTTGGCCAACAAGCCTGTACCACTGAACTACAAGGTTTATTAGCACATCGGAACCATTTATGTGCCTTAGATTTAGCTGGAGATGAGCTCGGCTTCCCTGGGGAACTATTTGAGGCACATTTTATTAAGGCTAGGGATACTGGATTAAATATTACGGTGCACGCAGGTGAAGCCGCTGGAGCGAACAGTATTTGGCATGCTATCAATGTATTAGGTGCACAACGCATTGGTCATGGCGTTAAGGCAATAGAAGACCCTGCTTTAATTGAGTATTTAGTAAAGCATCAAATAGGTATGGAAAGCTGTTTAACCTCGAATATTCAAACGAGTACGGTACCTTCCCTTGCACAACATCCGTTAAAAACCTTTTTACAACAAGGTGTAGTGGCCTCAATTAATACAGATGACCCGGCAGTTCAAGGAATTGAGTTGCGCCATGAATATGAAGTGGCTGCCCCACAAGCCGGTTTAACTGCTGCAGAGATAGAACAAGCGCAACGTAATGGTCTGAGTATGGCATTTTTATCCGATAGCGAGAAAAAAGCACTTTCACAGAAAGCCGCAACGCGTTAATTCAAATCTATTAAGGGCACTTGTATGAAGCGCCCTTTTAAATTTTCAAATCACTTTCTATATCCTGCATTTTATATTTCTACACGCACACACAGCTCTCTCGCGACTATTGAGCTTACTGAATCTTATGTATAGACACAGTAGTTAATTTAAGGACTATCAACCCCCTTTAGTATGTTGTAACTAAAATAGCATGGCCAATAAATAACTCTCAGAACACGAGGAGAAAATCCCCCTCGACCTTAGATACTTATTTCGTCGATAACCGCTTGGCATAGCGCTGAGCAAGTACAGCACTGACCATCAGTTGTATTTGGTGGAAAATCATCAATGGCAATAAAATAACCCCCACTGTCGCAGCAGGAAACAACACGTTCGCCATTGGAACTCCATTAGCTAAACTCTTTTTCGAGCCACAGAAAACGATAGTAATTTCATCTTCTTTGCTAAAACCTAACAGCCGTGCGGCTAACGTATTAAATACAATGACTATAAATAAAATAACGCAAGTAACCACCACTATCATTAAGAGTGAAAATGCATCTATTTTCTGCCAAATCCCTTCTACCACCGCTTCACTGAATGCCACATAAACCACTAACAATATTGAAGACCGGTCAGTCATATTAACTAATTTACGATTGCGGTTTATCCAATTGGCGATCAGCGGCCGAGATAAATGCCCCACAATAAATGGCAGCATCAATTGCATCAGAATGGAGCCTATCGCATTAAGCGTATCCATGGCTTGGCTGCCATCAGCATCCATCAATAAGCCCACTAAGATTGGTGAAAGAAAAACACCAAGAATACTCGATGCTGATGCACTACAAATAGCTGCAGCAATATTTCCTCCCGCTACCGATGTGAATGCAATGGCTGACTGTACAGTTGCAGGTAAAGCACATAGGTATAAAAAGCCCATATATACAGTGGGTGACATCCATTTCGGAACAATCACGGCAAGCCCTAGGCCTACGATAGGAAATATAATGAATGTACTCGCAAAAACCAAGAGATGTAGGCGCCAGTGCCCTATCCCCGCCATGATTGATTCACGAGATAATTTAGCCCCATGCATAAAGAACAATAATGCAATTGCAGCCGTCGTTAAATATTGAAACGCCGTTTTTATATCGCCTTCACAAGGAAAAAGACTGGCTAGAATGACAACGCCAATCATGATAAGTAAAAATGGGTCTATTCTCAATTTAGCTAGCAAATTCATTTAGTTATCCATAATAAAAGCCAGTTATATTAACTGGCCTTATAGTGAGTATTTAGACATTAAAATATAGCTTCAATTGTCCGTTTTTCTTTTGCCGAACGTATACCTGCTTCAATAAGTTTCATAATATCTATCGCTTCGCTCGGAGTGACTGGGTTTGGTTTACCATGGCGAATCGCATCATATATCCCTTGATAATAACCGCCATAATTACCGCGTTGGTTTGGCCACTGTTGTGTTATGAGCTCATCACCTTGTGACAGCGTCACATTACCCATGTTGGTATCAATTCCCCAATCAGCCCCTTCTGGCCGTTGGCCGCTCTTTAAGCAATCTTCTTGGGTATCTAACCCATATTTAACATAGCTACCATTCATGCCGTGAATAACATATATCGGCGTTGGTGCAGCGGCTAATGTTGTTGCATGCAATACCACTTTTTTATCGGCATACTGCAAAACAGCATGAAAGTAATCCACTGCCTGTGCATTAGGGCGGATCATAGCAAGATCAACGTTGATCCCTTCTGGCCGACCAAAATATTGCAAGACTTGGTCTAACAAATGTGGTCCTAAGTCGTACCAAATACCGGCTCCGGGTATATCGGCTTCACGCCAACGCTGTCTAACTATCGGCCGGTAACGGTCAAAATGGGATTCATAGTATTTAATATCCCCTAGCTTACCTTCTTCTAAGATTTTTTTAACAGTTAAAAAACCTGAATCCCATCGACGGTTATGATAAACCGACAGTAATTTTCCAGCTTGCTCCGCTTGTTGTTTTAATTGTTCAGCTTGTGAGACATCTAACGTAAAGGGTTTATCAACAACCACATGTTTTCCAGCTGCCAATGCCGCTTGTGCAAGGGGGAAGTGAGTATCATTAGGTGTAGGAATGACAACTAATTCGATATCTTTATCCGCAAAAACAGCTTCTGGAGATGCAGCAACATGAATATTTGGCCAATCTGCCTTAACCTTATTGGGGTCACTGCTAGAAATCGTTGTTAAATCATACCCTTCTAATATACCAAGGAAAGGTGCATGAAATGTTTTGCTTGCATAGCCATATCCGATGATCGCGACTTTAATTGGTTTAGACATTTAGACCTCATACAACGATAAACACAAGTGGAGATAAAAAGTACCATCAGAAGGAATGAAATGGCAAATAAATCTATGATAGGATTGTAAATTATCCAGCGATTTTTGCCAAAATGGGTTTTATTAATTATGACTTCAGTTTATGACGCTAACCGCATCACTGGCTGGCTATTAGTTCCAGCTATCTATTTGTTGTTAACTTTTCTAGCTGTTTGCAGTATGACGGTTATGTATTGCATTAAATTTTATGAGATTGTCACGACTGTTGACCATTGGACACGTTTTATTCCAGTCGCTTGGTATTTGTCATTCGCTATTGCTATTGGGATGACTATTTTCAGTATCCATGTGCTGCAATTAATGTTTTCTCGTTCAAAACATTTCCCTCGCCGTTTTATCATTTGGCTGCTTATTTTATTATTATTGGGTATAAAAACCTTTGCATTTTCACCTATTGATGATGAAACCGCTTTGCAAGTCTTGGCATGGCCTCTAATTGGTGCGGGTTTCTTTGTTCCTTATTTCAAGCGTTCCCAACGTGTAAAAATGACTTTCACACAAGATCGATAAGCATCATATAAATTGCTTGATATCATAATGATAGTTTAACTGGCTACGGTCAGTTTTTGTTCTTTTTTCATTTCAGGCAATAGCATGACTGATTATTTATTACTCTTTGTTGGAACAGTGTTGGTTAACAACTTCGTCCTCGTTAAATTCCTTGGCTTATGCCCTTTTATGGGCGTCTCAAAAAAACTCGAACCGGCCATTGGGATGGGCTTAGCAACGACGTTTGTTATGACATTAGCGTCAATCAGTTCTTGGTTGATTGACACACTTATCCTTATTCCTCTCGACCTCATCTATTTGCGGACGCTAAGTTTTATTTTAGCGATTGCTGTCGTTGTACAGTTCACTGAAATGGTGGTCAGGAAAACGAGCCCAACGCTCTACCGTTTACTCGGTATTTTTCTGCCTTTAATTACCACCAACTGTGCAGTTCTTGGTGTTGCCTTATTAAATATTAATATGTCTCATACTTTTATGCAGTCTGCCGTATACGGTTTTGGCGCTGCTGTGGGTTTCTCATTAGTGATGGTGTTATTTGCCGCTATTCGCGAACGTTTAGCTGTTGCCAATGTTCCCGCCCCATTTAAGGGCTCGTCAATTGGCTTAATTACCGCTGGCTTGATGTCTCTCGCGTTTATGGGCTTTAGTGGTTTGGTGAAATTCTAATGATGTCTGTATGGATTGCTATCGGTATATTAGCCGTTTTTGGCCTTATTTTCGGGCTGATGTTAGGATATGCCTCATTACGCTTCAAAGTTGAAGCTGACCCGATTGTCGAACAAGTTAAAGCGATATTGCCTCAAAGCCAGTGCGGTCAATGCAGTTACCCTGGTTGCCGTCCTTACGCTGAAGCGGTTGCCAATAATGGGGAAATGATCAACAAATGCGCCCCAGGTGGCGAACAGGTCATGCTGAAAATCGCTGAATTGCTTAATGTCGACCCTCAACCCATTGATGGCGATGAAGCAGCGCAAAACCCCGTCCGTAAAGTGGCTATTATCGATGAAGAAAACTGCATTGGTTGTACTAAATGTATCCAAGCCTGCCCTGTTGATGCCATTGTGGGTGCAACCCGCGCCATGCACACTGTGATTGAAGACTTGTGCACCGGCTGTGACTTATGCGTCGCCCCTTGCCCTACCGATTGTATTGAGCTTGTTCCTGTGAAAACCACCACAGCCAATTGGAAATGGGATTTAAACACCATCCCTGTAAAAAATATTAGTGTTGAACCCAATGAACAGCCTGTGACTAAAGCAAGAGGTGAAACTCATGCTTAAGCTCTTTAATTGGTTGAAAAAAGATAATATCTGGGATTTCAAAGGTGGGATCCATCCGCCTGAAATGAAGCTACAATCTAGCCAGACACCGATGCGTATTGCATCAGTGCCCGATGAGTTGTTTATTCCATTACAACAACATTTGGGCCCTGAGGGAGAACTCATTGTTCAGGTTGGTGACTCAGTATTAAAAGGCCAGCCATTGACTAAAGGGCTTGGGCGTACTGTACCTGTTCATGCATCAACTTCAGGGGTGATCACTGCAATTGAACCTATGGTAACGGCACACCCTTCTGGCTTAAAAGAATTGTGTGTGCGTATTGCAGCCGATGGCCAAGATACATGGTGTACTTTGTCCCCAGAGCCTAATTACGTTCAACTAACCCGTGCTGAATTACTGCAAAAAATTGAACAAGCTGGGATAGCTGGCCTCGGTGGTGCAGGTTTCCCAACCGCATCAAAATTGGCCGGGGGTCAAGATGCGATTAAAACATTAATCATTAATGCAGCTGAATGTGAGCCTTATATCACAGCTGATGATAGGTTAATGCAAGAACATGCACAGGAAGTCATTGAAGGCTGTCGTGTTTTACAGCATTTATTGAACCCCGACCAAATATTAATTGGTATTGAAGATAATAAACCTGAGGCTATTCAGGCACTCAAAGATGCGATCACGCCACAAGATAAACAGGTATTCATCAGGGTTATACCAACTAAATATCCATCTGGTGGTGCTAAACAGCTGACAAAAATTTTAACCGGAAAAGAAGTGCCGTCTGGTGCGCGTTCTTCACAAATTGGTGTGTTGATGCAAAACGTCGGTACTGTGGTCGCCATTAAACGCGCGGTTGTTGATGGCCAGCCATTGATTGAGCGAGTGGTAACTGTCACCGGAGAAGCAATCAGCAAACCGGGTAATTTTTGGACTCGTTTAGGGACCCCAGTTAAACATCTATTACAGCAATCCGGTTTTAATCCAGAGCCAGAACAAATGGTGATTATGGGGGGGCCTTTAATGGGCTTTACCCTACCCGACCTGAATGTCCCTGTCGTAAAAATTTGTAACTGTTTACTGGTTCCCACAATGGAAGAAATGGGACCTAAAGCACTAGAAGAAGCGTGTATTCGTTGTGGGTTATGTGTCGATGCCTGTCCAGCCGCGTTACTTCCTCAGCAACTTTATTGGTTCAGTAAAGGGGATGAACACGAAAAAGCGCAAAAACATAATTTATTTGACTGCATAGAGTGCGGTGCATGTGCTTATGTATGCCCAAGTAATATTCCGTTAGTGCAATATTATCGCCAAGAAAAAGCGGAAATTCGTGAAATTGCTCAAGAAGAGCGCCGAGCTGCTGAAGCTAAATTACGTTTTGAAGCAAAACAGTTGCGTATGGAACGTGATAAACAAGCACGAGAAGAACGCCATAAAAAAGCCGCGGTACAAGTTGATAGCGCGGATAAAGATGCAGTTAATGCAGCCTTGGCTCGAGTTAAAACCAAACAAGCAGCCACCGCGGAGCCCATTAAGATTATTTCTGGTGAACTGCCAGACAATAGTGCGGTGATTGCTGCTCGCGAAGCCCGTAAAGCTCAAGCTCGTGCAAAAAAAGCTGAAAAACTGGCTAATGCACAAACAAAACCCGTTGACACAGCGGCCTCGGGTGATCCTCGTAAAGATGCTGTCGCAGCCGCCATTGCACGTGCGAAAGCCAAAAAAGCCGCACAAGCGCAACCGGCAACTGAGTCAGTCGCCGAAGCAGTCACTGATGCAGAGGCTGATCCACGCAAAGCGGCTGTCGCAGCCGCCATTGCGCGTGCGAAAACTAAAAAAGCCGCACAAGCGCAACCGGCAACTGAGTCAGTCGCCGAAGCAGTCACTGATGCAGAGGCTGATCCACGCAAAGCGGCTGTCGCAGCCGCCATTGCGCGTGCGAAAACTAAAAAAGCCGCACAAGCGCAATCAGCAAATGAGCCAGTCGCCGAAGCAGTCGCTGATGCAGAGGCTGATCCGCGCAAAGCCGCTGTTGCAGCCGCCATTGCACGTGCGAAAGCCAAAAAAGCGGCGCAAGCGCAACCAGCAACTGAGCCAGTCGCCGAAGCAGTCACTGATGCAGAGGCTGATCCACGCAAAGCAGCTGTCGCAGCCGCCATTGCACGTGCGAAAGCCAAAAAAGCCGCACAAGCGCAACCGGCAACTGAGCCAGTCGCCGAAGCAGTCACTGATGCAGACGTTGACCCGCGCAAAGCCGCTGTTGCAGCCGCCATTGCACGTGCGAAAGCCAAAAAAGCGGCGCAAACACAACCTGCAAATGAGCCAGTCGCCGAAGCAGTCACTGATGCAGAGGCTGACCCACGCAAAGCCGCTGTCGCAGCTGCCATTGCGCGTGCAAAAGCCAAAAAAGCGGCGCAAGCGCAACCAGCAACTGAGCCAGTCGCCGAAGCAGTCACTGATGCAGAGGCTGACCCACGCAAAGCCGCTGTCGCAGCCGCCATTGCACGTGCGAAAGCCAAAAAAGCCGCACAAGCGCAACAACTTGCACAAGAGGAGCTCACCCCAGCAGCTGAACAACCCATTGAAGAGGAAACCGATCCTCGAAAAATTGCCGTTGCCGCAGCGATCGCGCGAGTAAAAGCTAAGCAAGCACAAAAACAACATGAACAGACGACTACAGAGTAAGTGATAACGAGATGAAATTTAGGCCAATTGATGCGAAAAATCGCCGTTTAAAAATTGCTAGCGCGCCATTTACTCATAACAAACAAAGCACCAGTTTAGTCATGTTTTGGGTACTTTTAGCGGCAATACCGGGTATTGTTGCTCAAGTTTATTTTTTTGGCGTTGGCACCTTATACCAAATTATTTTAGCGGTGCTAACTGCCCTTATCACAGAAGCAGTTTCTATTCGTTTACGCCAACAACCTGTAGTTCCTGTACTAAAAGATAATTCCGCCATTGTGACCGCGCTATTATTAGCCATCAGCCTACCTCCGCTCTCACCTTGGTGGATGATCGTATTAGGGACATTTTTTGCCATAACAATTGCTAAGCAATGCTATGGCGGTTTGGGACAAAACCCGTTTAACCCTGCAATGGTGGGTTATGTTGTCTTGCTAATATCATTCCCTGTTCATATGACAAACTGGCTCCCCCCATATGAATTACAGAATATGTCGATTTCAGCACTTGATAGCCTATCCATTATTTTCAGTGGTCATACGCCAACAGGTATTACCCTCGAGCAATTACGTACAGGCATTGATGGTATGAGCCAAGCAACCCCGCTTGATAGTTTTAAAACGGGGTTACTGACTCACTCTATTTCTGAAGTTTTACAGCAACCTATTTTACAAGGTTCCTTAGCGGGTATTGGTTGGCAATGGGTAAATATTGGCTATTTAATCGGTGGTTTGTTCTTATTACAGCGCCGAATTATTAGCTGGCATATTCCGGTGTCATTCTTAGGCACATTGGCGGTCTTAACTGTTGTTAGTTACTTGATTGATGATAGCCAGCATGCCTCACCATGGGTTCATCTGTTGTCTGGCGCGACTATGCTAGGGGCATTTTTTATTGCTACAGACCCTGTCACTGCATCGACTACGCCTAAGGGCCGGATTATTTTTGGTGTGATTATCGGTTTCCTTGTTTGGGTGATCCGTGTATACGGTGGTTACCCTGACGCTGTTGCATTTGCCGTGTTGCTCGCCAATATTACCGTCCCATTAATTGATTACTATACGCAGCCTCGTGCGTACGGTCATGGACATAAGTAAGGATAACCGTATGTTGAACACGATGAGACGCCATGGGGTAACGTTAGCCATCTTTGCAGCAGGTACGACTGCGCTTAGTGCTACGGTGTACACGTTAACGAAAGGAACTATTGCTGAGCAAGCGGCTATTGTTCAAAAAAAACTACTCGACCAAGTGATACCAAATGATTTATATGACAACGACCTCGCAAAAGAGTGTTATTTAGTCTCTAATGAGGCCATACTTGGCAGCAAACAACCTAGGCGTTTATATCTCGCCCGTAAAAATGGTGAACCCGTTGCAGCTGCATTAGAAACAACCGCACTAGATGGCTACTCTGGGGCTATACATTTATTAGTTGGAGCTGATTTTCACGGCACCGTACTGGGTACTCGCGTAACAGAACATCATGAAACCCCTGGGCTTGGGGACAAAATTGAGACACGAATATCTGATTGGATCACCTATTTTAGTGGTAAAAAAATAACTTCTGAAAATGACCCTAAATGGGCCGTTAAAAAAGATGGAGGTGAATTTGATCAGTTTACTGGCGCAACAATTACACCTAGAGCGGTCGTCAATGCGACTAAACGTACAGCGGTATTTATGCAACAAATTCCACAACAATTATCGAATTATCCACTCTGTGGGGACGAATAATGAGCGATTCATCTAAAGACTTATTAATGCAAGGTTTGTGGAAAAATAACTCTGCATTAGTTCAATTATTGGGGCTTTGCCCTCTTCTTGCTGTTTCATCGACAGCAACAAACGCCTTAGGACTAGGTTTAGCGACAACATTAGTCTTAGTTTGTACTAATGTTACCGTTTCTGCTTTACGCAGATGGGTTCCTTCGGAAATTCGAATCCCTATTTATGTAATGATTATTGCGTCCGTTGTCAGCGCTGTACAAATGTTGATCAACGCATATGCATTTGGTTTATATGAATCTCTTGGGATCTTTATCCCACTCATCGTCACCAACTGTATTGTTATTGGGCGCGCAGAAGCCTATGCTTCTCGTAATCCTGTTGGGTTGTCCGCCCTTGATGGATTTGCTATGGGTTTAGGCGCTACGGCAACCTTGCTTGTCTTAGGTTCAATTCGTGAAATTTTAGGGAATGGGACCTTATTTGATGGTGCTGATTTGTTACTCGGTTCTTGGGCCACCTCCCTTCGTATTGAAGTGTTACACCTTGATTCGCCATTTTTACTCGCTATGCTACCACCAGGTGCCTTTATTGGCCTCGCGCTACTTTTAGCTGCGAAGTATTTAATTGATGAAAAAATGAAAAAAAGAGCCGCACGACAATCTGGTGTCCAACCAGAACGTGAATATGAAAAACAGCAAGGTTGCGGCAGCCATATTTCTTAACAGTGATATTTTGTGAGCAATGAATAAATCAAAACGCATTGAAATTCTAACTCGTCTACGGGATAACAACCCACACCCTACAACGGAGTTAGAATTTAACTCCCCCTTTGAGCTGTTAATCGCCGTTTTATTATCAGCTCAAGCGACTGATGTGAGCGTCAATAAGGCGACAGCAAAGCTCTACCCAGTTGCTAATACGCCTGAAACTATTATGGCGCTCGGTGTTGATGGGATAAAAGAATACATTAAAACCATTGGCTTATTTAATACCAAGGCTGAAAGTGTCTATAAAACCTGCCAAATTTTAATTGAAAAACACAACAGCCAAGTTCCTGAAAACCGAGAGGCCTTAGAGGCTTTGCCGGGTGTCGGTCGCAAGACGGCAAATGTGGTTCTTAATACCGCATTTGGTTGGCCGACTATCGCTGTTGACACGCACATTTTTCGTGTCTGTAACCGCACTAATTTTGCCCCAGGCAAGAATGTCGTTGAAGTTGAAGAAAAACTCCTTAAAGTTGTACCGCCAGAGTTTAAAGTCGATTGCCACCATTGGTTTATTTTGCATGGCCGTTATACTTGTATTGCCCGCAAACCCCGCTGTGGCTCTTGTATTATCGAAGATTTATGCGAATTTAAAGAAAAAATTTATCCAGAAGATTAACCACGATACTAATTTTATAGGTTACAGATAATCGATATTTTTAATGAAGAATCTAGTCAGTAACGCATTTTTTCCTTGCTCTAAGACTTTGTCTTACGTAACAATAGAGCCAAACTCAATATCAATAAAACGGTAAGTATGTTCCAAGACAACCCACTGCTCGCGCAACTTAAACAAACATTACATGCCCAGACTCCACGCGTCGAAGGGCTGGTGAAAAGCACAGAAAAAGGTTTTGGCTTTCTCGAAGTTGATGGCCAAAAAAGTTATTTTATTCCACCGCCTCAAATGAAAAAAGTCATGCACGGTGACCGTGTTATCGCCGCTGTTCATACAGATAAAGACCGTGAATTCGCAGAACCAGAAGAACTGGTGGAACCTTTCTTAGAAAGGTTTGTTGGGAAAATACAGAAAAAAGAAAATGATAACCGCTTATTTGTGATCCCTGACCATCCCTTACTTAAAGACATGATTTCTTGCCGTCCAGTCAATGGCATTACTCACGAATTTAAGCAAGATGATTGGGTGGTTGCACAAATGCGTCGCCACCCATTAAAAGGTGATAAAACCTTCTACGCTGAAATTACTGAATTTATCACCGATGGTGATGACCATTTTGCACCATGGTGGGTAACGTTACGCCGTCACCAATTAGACCGTGATGAACCTCAAATGGTTGATAGCGAGCGAGATGACCAAGGCATTGAACGCATTGATTTAACTCACTTACACTTTACGACGATTGACAGTGCTAGCACTGAAGATATGGATGACGCACTCTATGTCGAAAGAATCGATAACGGTGACTTAAAGCTATATATCGCTATTGCTGACCCAACAAGCTATATCCCTGAAGGAAGCGAGCTGGATAAACTGGCTTTAGCCCGTGGATATACCAACTATCTGCCCGGTTTTAATATTCCAATGTTACCGCGTAAGTTGTCAGATGACCTATGCTCTTTGCGCCCAAATGAGCGTCGCCCTGCTTTAGTCTGTATTGCGCTAATCAAAGAAGATGGACGTATTGATGATCACATTGAATTTTTCAGTGCTTGGGTTGAATCAAAATCTAAATTAGTTTATGACGAAGTCTCCGATTGGCTTGAAAATACAGGTAGTTGGCAGCCTGAGAATGATATTGATAAACAGCAAATTTTACTGCTTAAAGAAATGGCTGACAGGCGTTTGCAATGGCGTGAAAACAATGCACTCGTGTTCAAAGATCGCCCTGATTACCGCTTTATATTAGATGATAGCGGAAATGTGATAGATATCGTGACCGAGCGTCGCCGCAGTTCTAATCGCATCGTTGAAGAAGCGATGATTACTTCTAACCTTTGTGCCGCAGCAGTACTAAAAGAAAAGTTAGGATTTGGCGTATTTAATGTACATATGGGGTTTGAACCACTGCAAATTGACCAAGTTGTTCAAACACTAAAAGACAATGGCATTGAAACCACGGCAGAATCGCTATTAACACTAGAAGGTTTCCGTCAACTACGTCGTCAATTAGATGCTCAGCCGACACAATTCCTTGATAGCCGTATTCGTCGTTATCAAACTTTCGCAGAAGTCAAAGCGGATCCCGGACCACATTTTGGTTTAGGGTTTGCAGCTTATGCGACTTGGACTTCACCAATTCGTAAATACACCGATATCGTCAATCACCGCTTAATCAAATCTATTATTGCGGGTAAACCTTCAACAGATAAACCCTCTGAAGAATTATCAATCAAACTAGCGGAACGTCGCCGTGCAAACCGTATGGCTGAACGCGATGTTGGTGATTGGCTCTACTCTCGTTACTTAAAACCTTTTGAAGGTACAGATACAAAATTCCCGGCTGAAATTATTGATATTACCCGTGGTGGAGTACGAATCCGTTTAGTCGACAATGGTGCTGTCGCATTTGTTCCGGCTCCCTTTATTCATAGCGTTCGTGATGAAATTCAATGTAGCCAAGAAACAGGTAATGTTCTTGTGAAAGGTGAAGTTGCTTACCAGCTTAATGATATTATCAATGTCACCATTAGCGAAGTACGTATGGAAACACGCAATATCGTCGCTAGACCCGCCGAGTAACAACGTTTATGCTACACTTAAAAGACCATAGCTTTTGATTCCTATGGTCTTTTATTCCTCTATTTATTGTTTTTCAACCTCAAATTCGGTTAAACGTTAAACTGTATGCGTTTTCCGATATTTTTTCCTGATTATTCTTATTCGTAAATTTACCTATCGTGATATTTTATTAACTGTTAAATCTGCACTAAGGGTCAATAAAATGAACATAGTAAACAAACGTATTTTATCATTTGCGGTAATAGCCACTGTCGCTATCAGTGTCAGTGCCTGCTCAAATATGTCTAAACGCGATAAAAACACCGCGATCGGCGCTGGTGTAGGGGCTGTTGGTGGTGCTGTATTGACAGGTGGAAGCTCTATAGGAACTGTTGGTGGTGCGGCTATCGGTGGAATTATTGGCCACCAAGTTGGTAAATAAAGACCACTATCTCCTTTACGACCTCTCCTTAGTCTAAAATAGCGTTCATCATGAACGCTATTTTAATATCCGATAATTGATTAAACTATTGACGACAAAAAGTGTACAAAGTACACTTACAAATAACACAAAGGGAGGGAACCCTGTGAGCCACGCAATTGAATTTATTGAAACGAGCTTTTTTACTAAACAAATCCAATCTATAGCGACACAAGAAGAACTTAGGATATTACAAAATGAACTTATCGCATGGCCAGATAAAGGCGATATCATCCAAGGCACAGGTGGGCTACGTAAAATTAGGATGGCAACGGGTAATAAAGGGAAAAGTGCAAGTGTACGCGTTATTTATTTCCTAGCTACAGCAGAAATTATTTATTTTATAATGGCTTACCCAAAAAATGTCAAAGACACGCTAAGTGACTTAGAAAAAGCAGAATTAAAGAAACTAACGAAATTACTAAAAAATGAGGTGTAAAATGAGTATATTCAACGAATTAAAAGCCTCTTTAGAAGAAGCTGTTGAAATTAAAAAAGGCCAGCAAAAAGCTGCCAATATCACACGTTACGAAATAACTGACGTCAAAGCAATTCGAGAACAACTGAATGTATCACAAAGCGAATTAGCTCACGCACTAGGTACGAGTATCGATACCATTAAAAGTTGGGAGCTTAAACGACGAAACCCAACAGGGTTAGCGGCTAAAATACTCATCGCGATTAAGCGTAATCCAGCCCTGTTTACTGAATTAGCCGAAATCTAATCATTTCAATATTTATAAAATGAGTGGCTTTCTAATAGCCACTCACGATAAAAAACCTTACGTTAATCAGCCACCAGCTAACTTAACGTGAAACCCTTTCGCCTCAAGGTACTGTTTAATAACATCGCGTTTATCACCTTGAATTTCAACGTTACCATCTTTGACTGCACCGCCACAGCCACATTTCTTTTTAAGGTCAGCGGCCAATTTAGCCAATTCATTATCGTCAAGGTCAAGACCTGTAATAACGCAAACCCCTTTCCCTTTACGGCCTGAAGTCTCACGGCGAATTCGCGCAATACCATCGCCTTTAGGTCTTTCAACTTTGGGTTTATCTTCAGCAATACGCCCTGTTTCTGTACTGTAAACAAGACGACTATTAGAATCACTCATAGCAAACCTTCAATAGATTGATTGATTTGTTGCAATGTCCCTGTTGGGTTTTCACTACGTGTAATCGGGCGCCCAATCACCATATAATCGACACCCGCTTTCACTGCATCTTGTGGTGTCATGATACGACGTTGATCCCCAACCTCACTTCCCGTAGGCCGGATACCTGGGGTAACTAATTTGAAATCAGCACCACATAGCTGTTTTAAGCGTTGTGCTTCATGGGCTGAGCAAACAACACCGTCTAACCCACATTGCTTCGTTAATAAGGCCAAACGCTCTGCATGATCTGCTGGTGAAGCGTTAATCCCAACACCGATAAGATCAGACTCATCCATACTCGTTAATACGGTTACTGCGGTAAGTAATGGTGCATCTTTACCATAATGTTCAAGTGATTGACGCGCGGCTTCCATCATACGAGCGCCTCCACCAGCGTGAACATTAACCATCCAAACCCCCATTTCAGCCGCAGCCGCAACAGCACGAGCCACCGTATTTGGAATATCATGGAATTTCAAATCTAAGAAAATATCGAAACCACGTTCATGGAGTGACTTAACAAATTGAGGACCATTAAAAGTAAACATTTCTTTGCCTACTTTTAAGCGACAATCACGTGGGTCAATGCGATCCACAAAAGCCAAAGCCTCATTAGCATCTTCATAATCAAGTGCCACAATAATTGGCGAATGTGTGTGGTTCTCAGTTGAGGAAATCATTTCTTAGCCTTTAAAGAGTCGTTATTATTTAATAAGGTGACGCTGTCACTGCCCGTCTAGCCCGCGAATAGGCTTAATTGTGTCCCAAGAGCGACAAGATGGGCAATGCCAATATAATGCATGCGATGTAAACCCGCATTTATGACAACGATAATCGGGTTTTGTACGAATTTGTTCTCCTACCATTTTACGAAGCAAAATCAAACTTTCTTTTGCCCTTCCATCTTCCGCTTCTTCAAGATGGTAGTCCATTAAACGATAGAATAAACGCATGGTCGGGTGACGTTGAATTTGGTCGTTAATATAATTTGCAGCCGCTTCATGATTTTGTTTTTCAACAATAATATCAGCTAAATAAAGTTCTGCGATAGCCCCTGAATTACCTGCAACACACTGACGTAAATAATCTTCCCATTCATCCGCTTGGCTTATATGTTGATAACAATCAAACAGTAATGGTAAGGTTTCAGTAACTAGTTCTCTATCTTGTTCATAAACTTGTTTTAGAACATGAATCGCTTTATCGTAATTACCTTGTTCGATAAACAATCGCCCTTTCATAATTGAAACCCGAGCACAGTGGTTGTCGGCTTGCTCAGCTTTATTTAACAATGTCAGCGCATCTTCGAGATCATCACTCGCAAGTTGTTGGGTCGCTAATTCGCAATAAAAATGGGCAATTTGCTCTCGTAGCTCTGAGGCCCCTAATTTAACCAGCTTTCCAGCCGTTTCAATGGCTTTAGTCCAGTCACTGGTTAGTTGGTAAATATTTAATAGGGATTGCAAAGCACTTTGTTTGAAATCAACTTCATCCGTTAATTGCTGAAACATATTTTCTGCACGGTCATAAACCCCTGCAGCCATATAATCTCGGCCAAGTTGTTGGGTTGCTAATAAGCGTTGTTCAAATGATAAAGCGGCGCTTTCTACCAGCGATTGGTGAATACGAATGGCACGTTCAACTTCACCTCGAGAGCGAAATAAATTTCCCAAAGTGAGATGAGCCTCAAAAGCGGAACTGTCTTCATTTTTTAGCATGTCGAGGAACAAATCGACAGCTTTATCTTGTTGATTAGACAATAGGAAGTTAACGCCTGTCACATAATCACGTGACAAGCGATTCGCATGTTGTTGCTTATCTTGTTGAGCACTTCTGCGCCCCATGTACCAACCGTAAGCAGCAGCAACTGGTAGCAGCAGAAACAGCAACTCGAACATACAGGATTATTCCTTGTTCTGAGCCGTCACTAATGAGGTTGAATCGGAAATATTATTTTCTCCAGCACCTAATTGTGATTCTAAACGTCTAATTTTACGACGTGCGTTTTTTAGGCTAACAATGACTCGTAAATAAAACACAGCACAAATTAGCCACCCTAGCACAAAACCGACACCAAAAAGTGATGCAAGAAGGGTTGATAATGAGAAATCCCCTTTTGCAATCAGGTAGTTAAATGTAATAACCTGATCATTGCTTGAACCTAGCGTAATCGAAATAATAAAAAAAGCGACCGCTAGTAATAAAATCAGAAAATATTTCACATTTATTCCCGTTATCAGTTCTATTCATCCAATAATATCTACCTCTTAAGGTAGCATTTCCAACGCATTCAGACAAAGTAATTTATTTTATACAATAGGAAATTAAAGTTAAAAACCCCCTAATTAGGGGGAACTTGATGAAAGATTAATCGGCTTTACTCAATAGCCCCCATAAACGCAAAATATAATAACCAAATACCGTAAAACAAGCACTGATGACCACGGAAGTAATGATATCAATAGGCCAATGCATGCCCAACAACATACGGCTAAAGGCAATACCCTCAGCCCAAATAGCAAGCCCTATCGATAACGCATATAAACGTTGTTGCCAAAAAAGCGCAATTAAAAACAATGCCCAGCCCGCTGCAAATAGCATATGACCCGAGGGGAAAGAATAGCCTGTTTCTGCTTGCCAATGCTTACGCTGCCATTTAGGCACATTCTCATCTTGTTTAACGGTATCTTTAATTAGTTTCGCTCGTATACTGCGTTTTAACTCATAAAAATCTGATGTCGGAATTTGATATTCGCTTGCTAGCCATTCTACATAAGGACGCGGTTCTTTAAATGTGTTCTTTAATGCGCTTTTTAAGCCTTGTTGCAGTAATACAACACTAATAAGAATAAGCAAAATCTTCAGGCATTGTTTCTTTTTTGAACGGAAAACCAATGCGACAGCGCCAAGGAATAGTAAAGACGTTAAAATACTATAAGGCGCTCCTGCCGTGTTCGTTAGCCAAAGCAGCCATTTTATTGAGTGAAACTGGTTTTCTGGTGACCAGTGCCAGCCTGTAATCATCATCAACGTGGGCGGTATTATTAATAACAATGCAAAAGCACAAACGACCAAAACAGTTTTTTTCATTCAATGTATTCCAAATAAAGTTCTATTAAATATACAAATATTCCATTCACGCATTATTAACTCTGTTATAGTAATACAGTGTTGGCAGTGTGCAAAGAATACCAACCTCTATATGCTAAACGTCATATAGCATCGATGTAATATAGTTAAGCTACTTTGTATCGATAAACGTTATTAATTAAGCAAGAGTTACTTTAACTAATGAAAGAAAATATGCAGCTAAAACGCGTTGCTGAAGCAAAGCTCCCGACACCTTTCGGTGAATTTTTAATGGTGGGTTTTGAAGAAATCGCAACAGGTCGTGATCATGTAGCGTTAATTTTTGGCGATATATCAGGAAATACACCAGTTCTCAGCCGGATCCACTCCGAATGTTTAACCGGAGATGCATTATTTAGTCTACGCTGCGATTGTGGTTTTCAATTAGAAGCCGCACTTTCCCAGATTAGTAAAGAAGGCCGAGGAGTATTACTTTATCATCGTCAAGAAGGCCGAAACATTGGCTTACTGAACAAAATTCGCGCTTATGCATTACAAGATCAAGGCCTCGATACAGTTGAAGCCAACATCAAACTCGGATTTAAAGCCGATGAACGTGATTTTACCTTATGCTCTGATATGTATAAATTATTGGGGATTAACGAAGTCCGTTTATTGACGAATAACCCGAAAAAAATCGACATCATGCGTGAAGCAGGAATCAACGTTGTAGAGCGTGTACCACTGATTGTCGGCCGTAATCCAAGTAACGAGCATTATCTTGACGTTAAAGCAGAAAAAATGGGACACATGCTATTTAAACACCAGTGATCTCACCAAAGGAAGAGTGCTCTGCTCTTCCCTTTATTTTCCCCTATTGCATTATAACCTCTCGATGTGTGTCATTTATTGGCTACTATATTCACTTTCTTTCCATAAGGTTTATACTGTTAGCCATCTGATTACCCTGATGAATAAACTGGGTTCTTAAGGTTTATTCCGCATACTACCAGGAGATACTGTGAACAACCTGCATTCCATTCAACGCATGAGAAGATTGCGTAAAACTGAAAAACTCCGCTCTTTATTCCAAGAAACACATCTTTCCGTTAATGACCTTTGCTTGCCAATTTTTGTTGAAGAAGAACTCGACGACTATATGCCAATCAATAGCATGCCGGGTGTTATGCGTATTCCAGAGAAACGTCTTGCTTATGAAATTGAGCGAATTGCAAATGCAGGAATAAAATCAGTGATGACCTTTGGGGTTTCCCATCATCTTGATGATAATGGTAGTGATGCATGGCAAGAAAATGGTTTAGTGGCACGTATGTCACGTATCTGTAAAGAAACCGTCCCTGAAATGATAGTGATGTCTGACACCTGCTTCTGCGAATATACCTCTCACGGTCACTGTGGTGTCATGCATGGCCATGTCGTTGATAACGATGCAACTATCCATAACCTAGGTCTACAAGCTGTTGCTGCTGCACGCGCAGGTGCTGATTTTATCGCCCCTTCTGCCGCAATGGATGGCCAAGTTGCTGCAATTCGCCATGCACTTGATGAAGCTGGTTTTACAGACACCGCCATTATGTCTTACTCCACAAAATTTGCCTCAGCACTGTATGGCCCATTCCGAGATGCAGCGGGTTCATGCCTTAAAGGGGATAGAAAAACCTATCAGATGAACCCAATGAACCGCCGTGAAGCACTACATGAATCACTAATTGATGAACGTGAAGGTGCTGACGCGCTAATGATTAAACCTGCTGGGGCTTATTTGGATATTATTCGTGATTTACGTGAGCATACCCAATTACCTATCGGGGCTTATCAAGTCAGTGGCGAATATGCGCAAATTAAGTTTGCTGCTCAAGCAGGTGCAATTGATGAAACGCGTGTAGCTCTTGAAACACTCGGGTCTATCAAACGCGCAGGGGCTGATCTTATTTTCACTTATTTTGCTTTACAATTAGCCGAAGCCAACGCGTTATAATCGCTTTCCGTTAAAAAAAACCGCATCACTGTACATAATCACAGTAGTGCGGTTTTTTGCCATTTTTGGTGAATAATATCACTTAAACAGACTTATTTATAACCAAATAGCTATTTTGCTCTTTGCAATTCAAGTTGTTGAGTTAAAGTTTGGGCATAATGCTTTGCTTGTTCTGCTGTTGCTAGGCCAGCAATTAACAAATCTTGTTTACCCGCAGATGTCGTTGCAACTACTCCCCAGTAATCAACTTCAACCGTAATACTTTCAGGGTTTTGATCTGGCATTGGCAAAATATCAAAGTAGTCTTGTAATGGTGTAATCGTAATAGTGGTGTAATCTGCATTTAAGCCCAGTGGAAATTCTTTGTCTGCATATAGACGCAAATCATGAACTTCCGTTTCAGGTGTTCTCATCACAATAGAATATAAGTTAGGTATGTGCTCCAAAATGTCACGAACCTCTTCGTTCGCGCCATCAAAATGGGATGTGGTTAATAAGATATCTGCTGCCCACAACGCCCCTTTATAGAAATCGGTTTCATTGATATCTGCCATACTCATTTCCTTTATAGTGTTTTCGATAAGCTCTGTCACATGGTGACCTGTACTAAAGCCATTACATTCAATCATTTTGCACAAAGAAACTTATTTATGGCGAAATTCACCCTATTTTCATCTAGCCGAGTAGCGACTATTTTCTCCTGTAATTTACCGTCTATTGCACACCATAACGTAGATTGCCATCAAAAATATTGAGAAAAAACAAGATTGATAAATAAGATTAAATATTAAAAAACAAAAACGCCCGTAGGATACAATCTTACAGGCGTTTAAGTGTGATGGTTTAATGACTAATGTAGCATCTGCCTTATCACATAATGCAAAATCCCCCCATGACGGTAATAATCCATCTCCGTTGCCGTATCAATACGACAGCGAGTGATAACTTCTTTTATATCACCATTGCCATAAGTAATTCTCACTGTGATATCCTGACCTGGGGTAATTGACTGTAACCCAATGACATCAATGCGTTCATCACCTTTTAAACCGAGTGTTTTGCGAGAGACCCCATCTTTAAACTCCAAAGGTATAACCCCCATACCAATCAAATTAGAACGGTGAATACGTTCATATGATTCAGTAATGACGACGCGTACACCCAATAAATTCGTCCCTTTCGCAGCCCAATCTCGGCTAGAACCAGAACCATATTCTTTACCTGCGATAATGGCTAATGGTCTATTTTCTTGTTGATACAACATTGCCGCATCATAAATCGCCATCTGTTTGCCTGTAGGGATATGCAAGGTATATCCCCCTTCAACACCTGGCACCATTTCATTACGAATACGAATGTTTGCAAATGTCCCTCGCATCATTACTTCATGGTTACCCCGACGCGAACCATAAGAGTTGAAATCTGCGACAGCAACACCGTGCTCTTGCAGATATCGTCCAGCTGGGCTCTCTTTTTTGATATTCCCCGCAGGCGAAATGTGGTCAGTAGTAACCGAGTCGCCGAGGATAGCTAAAATATTTGCGCCATGAATATCTTTGACCGGTGCTGGCTGCACTTGCATACCTTCAAAGAAAGGTGGATGGCGAATATAAGTCGAGTCTTCTTGCCAATGATAAGTTGAAGAGCTTTCAACTTGTAATGCTCTCCAAGCATCGTCACCTTCAAAGACCGCACTATATTCCTTACGGAACATGTCTGTTTTAACTTGCTGCACAGCTTGCGCAATTTCAGCACTGGATGGCCAAATATCTTTCAAGTAAACATCGTTACCGGATTTATCGACCCCAATAGGATCGGTTTTCAAGTTGATATTCATGTTCCCTGCCAGCGCATAGGCAACCACCAAAGGCGGTGATGCTAACCAGTTGGTTTTCACCAGTGGGTGAATTCGCCCTTCAAAGTTACGGTTACCCGATAGCACGGCACCAACGGTAAGATCTGCTTGTTTAATCGCCTCTTCTATTGGTTCTGGTAATGGGCCTGAGTTACCGATACAAGTTGTACATCCATACCCAACAAGGTTAAATCCAAGTTTATCTAAATACGGTGTTAAACCCGCAACCGCAAGATAATCAGTAACCACTTTAGAGCCCGGTGCCAATGATGATTTAACCCACGGCTGACGGACTAAGCCTTTTTCAACGGCTTTTTTTGCTAATAGCCCTGCTGCCATTAATACACTTGGGTTTGACGTATTTGTACAAGATGTAATTGCCGCAATAACGACAGCGCCATCAGTGAGCTCAAAGGTTTTATTTTGATATTTAACAGAAGGATAGCTTGATTGAATTTTCTTGTTAACTTCTAACTCTACCGCACCGCGAAATGCTTTTGGCACTTGACTAAGTTCCACTCTGTCTTGTGGGCGTTTAGGCCCTGCTAAGCTGGACTCCACCGTTGACATATCTAACTCAAGTGTACTGGTGAAAATAGGTTCGTCACCTGCATAACGCCATAACCCCTGCTCCTTACTATAAGCTTCCACCAGCGCAATTTCATCGTCACTGCGGCCTGTTAAACGCAAATAAGACAGTGTCACTTCATCAACCGGGAAAAACCCACAAGTTGCGCCATATTCAGGTGACATATTTGCAATCGTTGCACGGTCTGCTAATGGTAAATCAGCTAAGCCATCACCATAAAATTCTACAAATTTCCCCACCACGCCATGTTGACGTAACATTTGTGTTACGGTTAATACAAGGTCGGTTGCCGTTATCCCTTCAGATAATTTCCCGGTTAATTTAAAACCCACAACATCAGGGATCAGCATTGAAATCGGTTGGCCTAACATCGCGGCTTCAGCTTCAATACCACCAACTCCCCATCCTAGTACACCGAGCCCATTGATCATGGTTGTATGGGAGTCTGTCCCGACTAAGGTATCTGGATAAGCATATAATTTACCGTCAATTTCTTCATACCATACCGCCTTACCAAGGTATTCTAAATTAACTTGATGACAGATACCGGTACCCGGCGGCACCACTTGAAAACGGTTAAATGCTTTTTGCCCCCAACGAAGAAATAAATAACGTTCATGGTTACGCGCCATTTCAATTTCAACGTTATCATCAAAAGCAGATTGGGTAGCAAACTCATCCACCATCACCGAGTGGTCAATCACTAAATCAACAGGAGACAACGGGTTCACTTGCTCAACATTACCGCCGAGTGATTTAACCGCCTCACGCATCGCGGCAAGGTCAACAACAGCAGGAACACCCGTAAAATCTTGCATAAGAACACGGGCTGGGCGATACGCAATTTCCCTATCTGCATGCGCGTTTTTTTGCCAGTCAATGATGGCTTGTAAATCTTGTTCGACAACTGAGCTCCCATCAATATGGCGTAATAGGTTTTCGAGTAAGACTTTTAATGACTTAGGTAGCTTAGTTCCCGCACCGAGCTTTTTTTCAGCTAGTGCTAAACTGAAGTAATTATACTGCTTGTTTCCAACATTGAGTGTCGAGGCACTCGTTGTTTTTAGACTCAACGACATAACTCCTCCTTGGTTTTTATGGCTATGGCAATATGTGTATTTACCACCATTATTTTTTGTTAACCAATTGTAATCATAGTTGCTCTAGAGATTTGATTTATAGATTTTGTGCCAAATATTGAAATTTTCTCTATTAATAATAGGAAATTTGAGATAAGAAGGGAAATAAACCAGAAAATAAGTTTATTCAAATTACGCGATACCCGACTGGTGTGTTGACAATAAAAACCCCAGAAATACAGTCACTAGGGTTTTTATTGATACGTTCGGGCAAAACAGAAGTATAAAAAAATTATATGATAGGTAATTTCATATCTTTGAAGAATTCTTCAATTTCTTCATTGTTACGAATGGCAACGGCTTTATCAACGACATCTCGCGTTAAATGAGGTGCGAAGCGCCACATAAAATCATACATATAACTGCGTAAGAAACTGGTGCGTTTAAAACCAATCTTGGTTGTGCTGTAGCTGAATTTATCACGCATATCAATCACAACTAAATCGCTATCACTCACCGGGTCAACGGCCATACTCGCAATAATACCAATCCCTAGCCCTAATCTAACATAGGTTTTGATCACGTCGGCATCGGTTGCAGTAAAAATAATTTTGGGCTCAAGGCCAATCTTCTGAAATGCTACATCTAATTCTGAACGACCAGTAAACCCATGGGTATAGGTTACAATTTGATATTCAGCGATATCTTCAATAGTGACATTTTTTTTCTCCGCAAGTGGATGGCCTTTTTGCACAACCACACAGCGATTCCAATGGTAGCATGGCAACATAATCAAATCGTTATAAAGGTGTAATGCTTCGGTTGCTATCGCAAAATCACTGTTACCTTTGCAAACTTCTTCAGCGATTTGCGTTGGTGACCCCTGCTGCATGTGTAATGAAACCTGTGGGTAACGTTCAATAAAGCCTTTGATTGTCGGAGGTAAAGCATAGCGTGCTTGTGTATGTGTCGTGGCAATACTCAAGCTGCCTCTATCTGGATAAGTATGTTCCCCTGCAACCGAGCGGATCGCTTCTATTTTTGATAACACTTCGCGAGAGATCCGCACGACTTCTTCCCCTGCTGGGGTAACATGCGTTAAGTGTTTACCACTGCGTGCAAAAATTTGGATCCCCAACTCATCTTCAAGCATCCGCACTTGTTTACTGATACCGGGCTGCGATGTAAAAAGCCCCTCAGCAGTTGAGGAGACATTCAAGTCATGGTTAACCACTTCAACAATATAACGTAATTGCTGCAATTTCATATTTCAGTCTACCTCATACATGAATAATGTGCTTTTGCTATCTATAGCTAAAGAATATTAAATATAACTAAAAGTTATAATGGGTTTGTTTGATATAACAAATATAACATCATTATCATAAGAATAAACAGTATGATGATAAAATTTCATCTAAATGCTATTCACAACGGTGAAAGGCAGTAAGATTCTGCAAAGACGGATTAACTTTATTTCATTATGTGGTTCAATAAGTGAAATGAATTTTGCAAGACCCTCACTGCAAGGTTTAACGTATTAGAAGTGGATATCGTAATTCTCAACGAAGAGAGGTGGTTACATGCGTTTGAATGTTTTGGCTTTGCTAATAGGTATGTCAACGATTTCTTTTGCCCCTACGCTATTGGCGAAAGAAGTCACTTATGGACAACAAAAAATTGTTTTATCTGATGTAATTGAACCCGGAAATGATTTTTATCGTTATGTTAATGACGATTGGATAAATAAAGCGCAAATTCCTACCGGTATGCCACGCATTAACTCTTTTGTGGAGTTATATTTAAACACAGAAAAACAAATTCAATCAATTGTTGACCAACTACAGCAGATCCCTGAAAACAAACTCACTCATAATCAACGAAATATTCGAAATTTATACCTCAGTTACCTGAATGAAAAAGCTATCGAGCAAGCGGGTATTGCCCCAATAAAATCTGATTTAGATGCCATTACTAACGCTAAAGACCATAATGATATTAGCAAGTTAATGACCCAACCAGACTATAAATCACTGATTTCTTATTGGGTTGACTTAGATGCCAAAGCACCTGATACCTATGTACTTTATATCGGCCAAGGTGGTCTAGGCCTGCCTAATCGTACTTATTACCTCGATAACACACCACAAATGGAAGATATTCGAAAAAGTTATATTGCTTATATCGCTACCATGTTAAAGCTGGCGGGTGAAAAAGATGTGACACAAAAAGCACAGAAAATTTTTGATTTAGAAAAAGCGATTGCAACTGTACACTGGAGCCCTGAGGCGCGCCGTGACACCATCAAAAATTACCATGCAATGACCTTAGCTGAAATGAAAAACCATACCCAAGGATTTGATTGGGATAATTTTATTACTAGCCGCAAGTTAACAGATAAACAACTTGCAAAAGTGGTCGTTGAAACCGACAGCGCAGTGGAACAAACTGCAAAAATTTTTGCAGAAACTCCCGTCTCAACACTAAAAGATTACTTAACCTTTCAATACATTAGTGAACACGCGCGTTATTTAAACCAAACTATAGCTGATGCGCAGTTTGATTTTTATTCGAAGAAACTTAATGGTATTGAAAAACAACGCACCCGCCAAGAACGCGCTTTGCAAACCGTTAACTCTCTCCAAGGTGAACCGTTAGGTCAAATTTACGTCGAACAATATTTCGACCCACAAGCGAAAGAAAAAATTAAAGATTTGGTGAGCTATGTGAGAGGAACATTTAATTCACGCTTAAAAGTTAATGACTGGATGGATGAGCCGACTCGCCAAGAAGCCCTTAAAAAATTGGAACAATTCACCGTTAAAGTGGGTTATCCAGATCAATGGAATGATTTCAGTGCAATTAACCTTAAGCCAGATTCATTATTAGATAATTATAAGCAAGTTTTAGCTTGGTCATATGATGATATGATTGGCAAAATTGGCCAGCCGGTTCGTCAATGGGAATGGGGTATGACACCACAGACAGTTAATGCCTATTTCAACCCTGTTCAAAACGAAATTGTGTTCCCCGCTGCGATTTTACAAGCCCCTTTCTTTGACCCTAATGTTGACCCAGCCTATAACTACGGCGCAATCGGTGCTGTAATCGGCCACGAAATGGGCCATGGTTTTGACGACCAAGGCAGTTTATATGACGGAACCGGGCAGTTACGTAATTGGTGGAGTGAAAGCGCTAAAACCCACTTTAAAGAGAAGACCGCTAAGCTTGTTGAGCAATATAACGGATTTACTGTTGATGGCTTAAAGGTGAACGGTGAACTTACATTAGGGGAGAATATTGGTGACCTTGGCGGGTTAAATATTGCCTTAAGCGCTTATAAACAATTCGCCAAAGAAAACTATCCAAATGGTGAGGCTCCAATTATTGACGGAACAACTGGGTTACAACGTTTCTTCATTGCTTGGGCTCGTACATGGCAAGAACTGTCAAATAAAGAATCTGAACGCAATAAGATTATGACGGACCCTCATAGCCCTAACCAATTCCGCGCAAATGGCGTAGTACGCAATATTGATGACTGGTACGAAACATTCGATGTTGATAAAAATAGCGATCTGTATTTGGCGCCAGAGCAACGTATTCGTATTTGGTAATTTATCAATGACAAAAGAAGGCTCGAAATTTAGCGTGAGCCTTCTTTTTATGACTAGGCATTAAGCGGCGCTGAGCCCTAACAATTCTGCTGTTTAAATCATATTCTAATCAATGCAATACTGTCTTTTAAACTACTTTATAATCAATACAATACGCTAAATAGTTCAAGTTGTGGCTAGGCAGCAAGCGGCGCTAAGCCCTAGGAGCATAAATAAGTATGTGACTAGGGTTAGCAAGCGCAGCTAACAACGCCACAGCTTGAAATATGACGCGTATTATTTGATGACGCCGCAGGCCATTCTTGCCCCACCGCCGCCTAACGCCTCTGGGGTATCAGAATAGTTATCTCCACCCACATGCACCATCAATGCGCGCTCTTGAACATCTTTGAGTGATTTTAAACGTGGCGCTAGTACCGCATAATTGGCATTACCTTGGCTATCAGCAACTAAGCCGGGTAAATCGCCTAAATGCCCTGTGTTATCATAAGGGCCTTTGTGGACACCTGTTTTAGCGGGGTCTAAATGGCCACCTGCTTTTAGTGCAGGTACCGATTTACCGTCTTTTTCTGCAGGTTCGCAGCTTGGGTTCTCATGAATATGAAACCCATGAATGCCTGCTTGTAGGCCCGTTAATTTTGGCGTAAATAGTAATCCATATTCTGTTTCTGAGATAACAACCTCACCTATTGCTTTACCATCACCTGTTGGGGTTGCTTCTTTTAATACAACAGTAGATTGAGCAGCGTATGCTGTCCCCGCTGTCAATAATGCAGCCAGTAAACACATTTTTAACTTCATTTTGCCTCCGGTGGATAACTTTTATCTATCATTCCATCGACTTACCTAAATATTTTATCAAGGTAAGGATTATTACTGCCAATTGATAACCACAATAACTCTATCTTAAGTTAACACAAATTAGTTATCACTTTGGTGCTACATTTGAGTTTAGTTAAAAATTGGCGGCTATATCACAGTGAGCGATAAGAAATAAAGGAAATGACAATATAACAGTAGGTTATTCACCGATAGGTATTGATATGAAATTGACAAATTAACAAAAAAGCCAATCAAATTAAGTGATTGGCTTTTTTTCTTGAAAACAAAAGAGAACTATTACTTCTCTTTTACTTCCCACTTACCGTCAACGTAGAATGCACTCCACCCCGTTGCTTTGCCGTTTTTCTCTGAAGAAACATATTGTTGCTTCGTTTTACGACTAAAACGGACGATAGTTGGGTTACCTTCGCCATCTTCAGCTGGTGCTTCAGCTAAATAAGCGAACTTTTTAGGTAAACGGTCTTTAAAGCGCTGTAATTCTGCCACTAATGGCGCACGTGTTTCTCGTGATTTAGGGAATGTATTCGCCGCAAGGAAAACGCCAGCAGCCCCATCACGTAACACAAAATACGCATCAGATTTTTCACATGGAAGTTCTGGTAATGGCACTGGATCTTCTTTCGGTGGTGCAACTTCACCACTTCGTAAGATTTTACGCGTATTTTTACACTCTTCGTTGGTGCAACCCATGTACTTACCAAAACGCCCCATTTTCAGGTGCATTTCTGAACCACACTTGTCACACTCAATGACCGGGCCGTCATACCCTTTAATACGGAACTCGCCTTCTTCGATTTCATAACCTTCACACGCAGGGTTATTACCACAAACATGTAATTTACGGCCATTATCAATCAAATAGCTGTCCATCGCTGTCCCGCATTTTGGACAGCGACGTTTGGCTCTTAATGCGTTAGTTTCCGCATCATCCCCTTCAAGAACATTAAGGACTTCGTCTTCAGGGATAAGGTTAATCGTTTTTTTACAACGCTCTTTGGGTGGTAATGCGTAACCAGAGCAACCTAAAAATACCCCGGTTGATGCGGTACGAATACCCATATGGCGCTCACAATCAGGGCAAGTGATTGAGGTAATTACCATTGGGTTGGTGCGCATTCCCCCTTCCTCTGGCTCTTTTTCAGCAATATCTAGCTGCTTACTAAAATCAGAGAAGAATTCATCTAATACAGCTTTCCACTCAGCATCATGATTAGCCACGTGGTCAAGCTGGTCTTCCATGCGCGCAGTAAAATCGTAGTTCATCAGGTCGTTAAAGTTTTCCTCTAAACGATCGGTGACGATTTCACCCATTTTTTCTGCATAGAAACGACGGTTTTCAACTTTGACATAACCTCTGTCTTGGATCGTCGAAATAATCGCTGCATATGTTGAAGGACGGCCAATACCACGCTTTTCTAACTCTTTAACTAAGGACGCTTCACTAAAACGTGCTGGCGGCTTAGTAAAGTGTTGGCTAGGCAATAGCTCAACCAGAGACAACTCCGCACCAACTTGTATTGGTGGCAGCGTTTTGTCTTCATCATTTTTACGCAGTGCAGGCATGACTTTCGTCCAACCATCGAAGCGCAGAGTACGCCCTTTGGCTTTTAGTTCAAAATCCCCTGCTTTGACTGTTAAGGTTGTTGAATCATATTTCGCAGGTGTCATTTGACAAGCCACAAACTGATTCCAAATTAATTGATACAACCTTTTCGCGTCGTTCTCCATGTCTTTTAGTGACTCAGGTAAAACATCGACACTAGATGGACGAATGGCTTCGTGCGCTTCTTGCGAATTGTCTTTACTACTATAAACATTGGCATCTTTTGGCAGGTATTTAGCGCCAAAATTATCATTAATATAACCACGAACCATGTCGAGTGCATCTTGACTCAAATTTGTTGAGTCAGTACGCATATAGGTGATGTAACCCGCCTCATAAAGACGCTGAGCCATCATCATGGTTTTTTTCACGCCGAAACCTAAACGGGTACTGGCAGCTTGTTGTAGCGTTGACGTGATATACGGAGCGCTCGGTTTGCTGGATGTCGGTCTATCTTCACGGTCAACAACCGCAAAACGGGCATTTTCCAGTAATTTAACCGCCGCCTCTGTTTGCGCTTTATTGACTGGCTTAAATGCCTTACCACCTTGTGACGTGACTTCCATACGTAAGTTAGCGATATCTTTATCGGCTAAGTCGGCATGCAGTTCCCAATATTCTTCAGGAACGAAAGCTTTAATTTCCCGTTCACGTTCAACTATCAGTTTTACTGCAACTGATTGAACGCGACCAGCAGATAAGCCACGAGCCACTTTCTTCCACAACAGTGGAGAAACCATGTAACCCACAACTCGGTCCATAAAACGACGCGCTTGTTGTGCGTTAACTCTATCTATATTTAATTCCCCAGGGCTATCAAATGCCTGAGTGATCGCATTTTTAGTGATCTCATTAAATACAACACGACTAAAACGAGAATCGTCTCCACCTATCACTTCGCGTAAATGCCACGCAATGGCTTCCCCTTCGCGGTCCAAGTCCGTTGCGAGGTAGATGTGTTCTGCATCCTCCGCCAGTGATTTAAGTTCAGAAACTACTTTCTCTTTACCAGGTAGAATTTGATAATTCGCTTTCCAACCCTGATAAGGGTCAATCCCCATGCGCTTAACTAATGCATCACGCGGATCTTTTTTTACTTTCTTTGTTTTGTCGGTAGATGAGCCTGTACTCTTTTGTGAGCCGGTTTGTGAACCAGAGCCGCTTTTCGGCAGATCACGAATGTGGCCAACGCTGCTTTTTACAACGTAGCCACTGCCAAGATACTTATTAATCGTTTTGGCCTTTGCCGGGGACTCCACTATAACAAGAGCTTTACCCATATTTACCTTTACCTAAATATCAATAATGGCGCATTTCTACATTAAAATGCGCAAAATGAGGATCTCTTTTTTATATTGCGACACAATCACAATATATCAATATATTTTTAAACAATTATTTGTGTTGAAACAAAACTTATAAACTCAATCACGTTATTCTAAAAGGCACAAAGAGTCTTCTAGTTGACTGATTTTAACCATATAAAGATGTTTAACCACAATTGAAAACCACACACTCTACCTGATAAAATGCTAGAAGCAACCAATTATTTTTTCAAGGAAACCAACGTATGCAAGACAGTTTACCATTCATCACAAAGAAAGAGTTACTTGAAAAAGCTAATGATATCATAAAGAAACATGATGATTACATCCATGGTATGTTTGTTGATACCGTTGAGCAACATCGAGGTACACTGGTATTTAAAGGCGAGTTCTTCTTGGATGAGAACAATATTCCCACTTTAAAAAGTACAGCTGCTTTTAATATGTACAAACACCTTGCTCATGTACTATCAGAACAATACCAATTGAGTGATAATAACTAGTTAACACGTTTGCTCTTTATATAAAAATTACCGGCTAACAAGCCGGTAATTTAATAGTAGATTTAAAAACGCTTATTCGCTAGGCGAAACTCAAAGTTACAAGAGTGGTTTTTGTCCGCGTTGCCACCAGCGCAATAATAAGTTATCCACGCTCTTTGCCGCGCTTCCCATAAACTTATCCATCATTTTTTTACTTAATACATAACGAATGCTCACTATTTCCTTAGTATCAATCGCATTAATAATAAAATCATCACTCACACCAATATTATCCACAAGTCCTTTATCAAGCGCCTGTGAACCATACCAATACTCCCCTGTTGCCACTGCGGAAATGTCTAAGGATGGGCGGTTTTGATGAACAAATTGTTTAAATAATTCATGTGTTGAATTTAAATCTTCGACAAACTTCTTACGACCTTGCTCCGTATTCTCACCTAACATGGTCAATGTTCGTTTGTATTCACCCGCAGTATGAAGTTCAACATCAACATCATGTTTTTTTAATAACCGATGAATGTTCGGAATTTGAGCGACAACGCCGATCGAACCAATAATGGCAAATGGCGCTGCAATAATTTTATCTGCAATGCAAGCCATCATGTATCCGCCACTCGCCGCAACTTTATCGACCGCAATAGTCAGCGGGATATTTTTTTCTTTGATCCTTAATAATTGTGAAGCCGCTAAACCATACCCATGAACCATTCCTCCAGGGCTTTCAAGTCTTAGCAATACCTCATCTTGTTGGTCAGCAACTGCAAGAATGGCACTGATTTCCTCACGTAAAGACGTGACTTCACGGGCATCCATGCTACCTTTGAAGTCTAATACATATAAACAAGGCTTTTTAACCCCTGTCTGGCCTAATTTAGCCCCTGTTTTCTCACTTTTTGATTTTGCTTTCTGCTGTTTTTTAAATGCCTTCAACCACGCTTTATGTTCTGGTTCATTCATTTTAATTTGTTGCATTTGGCGTTGGCGCTCACGATAACTTTCACCTAAGTCTGTGATTTTCAAAGCACCTTTTGTCCCTTGTCGACGCATGCCTGCACCAAACACAAAAACAGCTAGCAAAACTATCGCCACCAAAATTGTGACGACTTTTGCTAAAAATAGCCCATATAATGAGAAATACTCCACAATCTGATCCTTTTGATGTTTATCTTAAATATAAAAATAATCTCACGATTACGCGCAAACAACCAGAAAAAAACAGAGTTAGCGCGACAAACTTCGTTAATAACTATGTTAGATTAGCCAATTATCACAATCAGTGCGATGATAACCTTACATACTAATCACAATAGTAGGAAAGAATATGCTCCAATATCAGCCTAGACAAGACCTATTGAAAGGTAAAACGATCCTCGTAACGGGTGCCGGTGATGGCATTGGCCGTGAAGCAGCTCTCACTTATGCGCGCTATGGTGCATCACTTATCCTTGTTGGTCGAACACAGCATAAATTACAATCCGTGAGTGATGAAATAACCGCTTTTGGTGGAAAAACTGCACCGTACTTTACGCTAGATTTATTAACTGCAACGATTGATGACTGCCACGCACTCGCCTCGCAAGTTACCTCTATTGCACCTTATCTGGATGGCGTTTTGCACAATGCTGGAATACTTGGTGTGGTTGCCCCTATCACTGAGCAGCCTAGTGACCTATGGCATGATGTTATGCAAATAAATGTTAATGCTACGTTTATGCTAACTCAAGCTTTACTCCCTCTATTGCTCAAAGCACCTAATGCCTCTTTAATCTTTACCAGTTCAAGCGTAGGTAAACAAGGTCGCGCGGGTTGGGGAGCCTATGCCGTCTCCAAATTTGCAACTGAAGGTTTAATGCAAGTATTATCCGAAGAATACAAGCAGAGCAATCTTCGAGTAAACTGTATTAATCCAGGCGGCACACGAACCTCAATGCGAGCAAGTGCATTCCCTGACGAAGATCCTCTTAAGTTAAAAACCCCTACTGATATCATGCCTATTTATATCTATTTAATGGGTGATGATAGCCTGCGTAAAACAGGGGGAAGCTATGATGCTCAACCAGGGCGAAAACCGGGTGCTGCGGAGTAAAAAACAATGTCTCAAAGCCGACACGAAGAACGCCAGCAACGTTTAAAAGAAAAAGTGGATGCCCGAATTGAAGCTGCACAAATTGAACGGGGTATCGTGATTGTCTTTACTGGAAATGGGAAAGGCAAAACAACCGCTGCTTTTGGCACAGTCTGCCGCGCGGTAGGTCATGGTAAAAAAACGGCCGTTGTTCAGTTTATTAAAGGTGGCTGGGATAATGGTGAACGTGAATTACTCGAACCTCAAGGGGTTCCCTTCTATGTTATGTCAACCGGGTTCACATGGGAAACTCAAAACAAAGAAACAGACACCCTTGCCTGTATGGAAACATGGCAGCACGCCAAGCAATTGTTAAGCGATCCTCAGTACGATTTAGTCATTTTAGATGAGCTAACCTACATGGTGAGTTATCATTACCTCGCTTTAGCAGAAGTGCTCCAAGCATTGCAAAGCCGCCCTGCCAATCAATCTGTCGTGATCACCGGCAGAGGTTGCCACCGAGACTTAATTGAGTTAGCCGATACAGTAACAGAAATGCGCCCTGTGAAACATGCGTTTGATATTGGAATTAAAGCTCAAAAAGGGATTGATTGGTAATAATCCGATAATAGAGTGCAATAGTAATATTTTTATTATTGCACTTATGAACTATTCGCTAATTATAAGTTAACTATACTATTAGTTAACTTATAAAATTATTATTTAGCATTTATCATTAACAACACTAATTTAGCGTCCCCCCCAGATTGAAAATATTTTTTGGATGAGTGAGCTTTTTGCTAACTTTTATATATTAATTATCGAAATTATTTTATAAGGATTAAGAATAAATATAAAAATAATTAATGCTATTTGTTCCCTCTCCCTCGCAAATTAAAATGATTACGTATTGCTACGTGAGTAAAATCCACCTAACAGACTAAATCTGAGTAAAGTTAATACATTGATTAAAAAACAAATTAACCTATAACAGTAGATATTATTCCGCTTTTATTCAGTTTTAGTTAATTAACAATCAATAACGATATATTTACCCATGTTAACATTATTAATTTTATTTAGTTTTCTATTTAAGCATAATTAAACTGCAATAATGGATTGTTAGTTATCTTAGATTTTTCTATTTTATTTTAAGGGATATATATGAAAAACGTTCCAAATTCTCATTTAAGTTTCACCAGGTTGAAATTTAACCCCCTCTTTTTATGTGTTTCAATAATTGTTGGAACCACGACTATTGCTCAAGCAGAAATTACACCAACTAATGGTGCTGGTATATTAAATCAAGGTAATGGACCCACTGTCGTTTATATTAATAAACCAAGCCAAGCAGGTGTTTCCCATAATACCTATAGCCAATTTGATGTTGACCAAAAAGGCGTTATTTTAAATAACAGTGCAAAAAATTCTAATACCCTCATTGGCGGCAAAATTGGTGGCAATACCAATGTTGCCGGCGGGCGAGCTAAAGTTATCTTAAACGAAGTAAATTCAAATGCGGCAACCACATTAAATGGCATGATTGAGGTTGCCGGTGGCAAAGCACAAGTAATCGTTGCTAATGCATCCGGTGTTACATGTAACAACTGTGGCTTTATCAACACCAATCGTACAACATTGACAACCGGTAAAGTAGAGCTAGCAAATGATGGTTCCATTGCTAACTATAATGTGCAGCAAGGTAAAGTTGCTATCAATGGCTCATTAGATACCAATTCTCCGACTGATTTAATTGCGCGTTCAGTGGCTATTAATGGCATTATTGATACGCAGCGCCTTAATGTGATAGCAGGAAACAATCACGTCAATTCAACTGGGAAAGTGACGGGCACTGCTACTGCGATTGGAACAAAACCCATTGTTGGGATTGATGTTTCATCGATTGGTGGTATGTATGCCAATAAAATTTCTTTAATAGCGACTGAAACCGGTGTCGGTGTCAGTAATTTAGGGGATATCGGTACCTATAATGGCGCGATTTCTATTGATACCGCAGGAACGGTGAATAATACCAATGGTAATATGAATGCAGGAGGTGATATAGATATTAAAGCAGCAAGCCTTACCAATAACGGCCGTATTGCAGGTAATAAAAACGTCAATATCACTGTTTCAGGAATGGGAACGATTAATAACGATAATGGCGATATCACATCCTATAACAATGATATTAATCTAAGTACATTAGGGGCACTAAGTAATAATCGTGGTTCAATAATTGCTCAACAGAATGTCAATACGCTTTCCGATTCATTTGTAAATGATAATGGCATAGTTCAGTCTACTAAAGGTGACATGAACATTCACTCCATGAATATAATTTACAACAGGGATAATCTCGCCAATCCAAATGATCCAGTAAAAGGGTTCAATGCCGGACGTGATATCACGATCAATGCCGTTCGTATTGTAAATGAAAACTCCAATATTACTGCAGGACGAGATAGCAAGATCAGCGCACAATCCGCGATTGATAACACATCAAATAGCAAAATCATTGCACAACGCCATGCAGACATCAGTACGATGAACTTAACGCAAACTAATTCTGAAATAAATGCCATTAATGGCCAGATGAATTTAGATGCATCGGTATCACTCACTAATGGGGGAACATCGACCATTCATAGTGGCCGATTGATGAATATCAATGCAAATCAACTCACTAACTCAGGAGAAATTATCTCGAATAATGGTAAATCCGTCATTATTACTAATTCAATGAGCAATCGTTCTGGTTACATTAAAGGAAATAATCTTACAATCAAGGCGCATAATATTGATAACCAAGCAGGTTTAATTAATGCTGAAAATAATCTCGACATTGAAACTAGTTATTTGAATAACAATAACAGTAATGACTTTAAACTTGTTAATGCTAAATTTGGCCTAACAGACCAAAATGGTGGCCTACAAACCAATAATGACACGATAAAAGTTAAAGGTGATACGTTATACAATACCAATGGCTCTATTGCTGCAAATGTAAATAACAATGCAGCTGCGCGTAACGATGTTGATATTAATCTCAAAGCAGCACTCAATAATAATTATGGCCAAATTACAGCCGCTAATAACCAAAAGCTTGATGTAGGTTCATTAGAAAACTACTCTGGTAAAGTGATAGCCGGTAAAAACCTAACTATTGACTCAAAAAACCGTATTAATAACCAATATGGGGTCTTAAGTTCTACTAATACCACGAAAATTACCAGTCCTATCGTCACTAATGGGACAACTGGAAGCATTTCAGGTAATCGAGTGATTATTGATTCTGCGATCACTAACTAAAATTGGTAACGATTAAAAAGGAGGTCGTTTGACCTCCTCTTCATTCGACTCATGACAGAATTAATATTCTGAATTAATCACAACTTCTTCACCAAAGCGCCCTGCTTTTGGTAATGGTTGGTAAGAAGAGTTTGCAGCGCGTAAAATACGGACACCGCGAATACCTAACTCATGTGCTGCTGCGATATCGGCATCAGCATCACCATAATAGATGGTAAGTTTGTGATCGCGCATCCAGCTTACTTTATTATTTTGGCCTGGCTCATCACCCGCAAAAATGACAGGTTGCATTTTATCTGCCGGTATTGCTAAACCTTCCTGAACGTATTTAGTGACAGTTTCAGTTTTGGTTTTCGTACGGCCAGTGATGAAATAGACAGTATCACCGCGGTCTAAGTGCATTTTGACTAAATCAATACCCACTTGTTTTGGCATACTGAATTTATCCCACTCATTATTCATTTTTTCCCAAAATTGTTGATTTTTGAGATAGCTAAAATCGTTAGGTGAGAACTCTAATTTACCACGGTAAAAGCCTGGACTCGAAAATAACACCGTATCATCGATATCAAATCCAACAGCCATCGGGGCTTTCCCTTCTAGGCTTTGTTTAATTTGTTCGATAGAAACCCAGTTAACAGGCTGCTGTTGAGCAAGTTCAACAACGGTAACGCCAGGGCTTACGGTTTCTGGCATCGGAATTTTAGCTTGAGACGTCGCGGTAAAACTTAATGCCAATGCAATCGCACTCAAAGTCAGTGTTATTTTTTTCATGTTTTGTCCTTATTCAAGTTTATCCACTTAAACCATTCTTTATTTATCTGGATAAACTGGGTAAGTAATAGGTCTATCTGTAAATTTGTCTTTATTATCAGTTAGCAACCCAGTATTTTGTGAGTCACATCCCACAAGAAGGGTCATACTAAGACTTTTAATTACATTAAAATGAGATGAGCATCTCATATATATTATCTTTTATTGATAGGTTTCATCATAATGTGAACTAGACCATTAAATTTCTTATTATTAATAAGGCTATGTTCAACTCAATCATTACCCTAAGGTCATTTCTCTCATATAAAAGCGAATATATTTTAATAGACAATACATTAGATAAAAAAAACGCTGAGGGAGATGGTCTCAGCGTGTTTAATATTAGAGAATTACAATCAGTCTAGATGCGAGTGCGACGTTTCGCTGTTGGTCTTGATGACTGACGTTTTGATGCAGGACGTGATGCGACTTGTGTATGGCGTTTTACCGCACGGCGAATTTGGTTCGCTTTAATACGACGTTGGTCACGCTCAACTGCAACTTTACTTTCCGTTTCTACCGGCAATTCCACCAGCTCACGAAGATAGTTAGTTTGCGCTAAACCAAGCTCCGTCCATCCTCCACGAGGTAAACCTTTTGGTAAATCAATATCGCCATAACGCACACGGATTAAACGGCTGACTTGGACACCAACGGATTCCCAAAGGCGACGAACTTCGCGGTTACGCCCTTCAGTTAAAGTGACGTTAAACCATTGGTTCATTCCTTCTCCACCACGGTAAGACACCGTTTTAAACGAAGCAGGGCCATCTTCCAGTTGTACGCCATTGATTAGCTGTCGAATTTTTGCATCATTAATTTCACCAAACACGCGCACTGCATATTCACGTTCAACTTCACGACTAGGGTGCATTAAACGATTCGCTAGTTCACCATCTGTCGTGAATAATAATAAGCCACTTGTGTTAACATCTAAACGGCCAACAGCAATCCAGCGTGCTCCCGTTAACCGTGGTAAACGATTAAAAACAGTTGGGCGCCCCTCAGGATCATGACGTGTACATAATTCACCTTCAGGCTTGTAATAAGCCATGACACGGCAGATTTCCTTTTCAGCTTCTTTGATCGCTAATAAACGGCCATCCAAACGAATTTTTGTTGCGGGTGTAACTTCAACACGGTCTCCTAGTGTAGCAATTTTGCCATCAACACTAATGCGACCCGCTTGCAGGAATGTTTCGATTTCTCGACGAGAACCATGCCCAGAACGAGCAAGGATTTTTTGTAATTTTTCAGTTTTTTGCGGTTTTACGCTCATGTAACCCTCTGCTGTCGCCTTCACAGGCGTCAAATACCTTTTTGGTGCGTGATTTTTACCGCACCAAAAAGCAATGAATTTGAAAACCCGCGCATTATACACAGGTTTGTCCTGAACCCCTATTACTTATCTGTATATCGCACTTTCAATACAATATTATTTAATTCAGTACTGAACCTTAGACTTTCCAATAGTGATATTTACTCAAAAGGTGTTGGATCCCCAGTTCCGACTCGCGCCACAACCGGTGTATCATCAGTAAAGTCAATCACCGTTGTCGGCTTTTGCCCAATATAACCACCGTGGATCACTAAATCGACTTGTTTATCAAGTAAATCACGAATTTCTTCAGGGTCTGATTGCGTGAAGTCATCACCCGGCATAATCAAGCTGGTTGACATCAACGGTTCGCCAACCGCTTCGAGTAAATCCCGAGCAATCGGGTTCGACGGCACACGCAAACCTATGGTTTTCCGTTTTTCATTCATTAAGCGCCGGGGAACCTCTTTTGTTGCCCGTAAAATAAAGGTGTAATTACCTGGCGTATTATTTTTAATTAAACGAAAAACGGTGTTATCAACATGTGCGTAGTTCGATAATTCAGAGAGATCTCTACACATTAATGTGAAATTATGATTAGCATCTAGCTGACGGATACGACAGATACGCTGCAGAGCATCTTTGTCTTCTAAACGGCATCCAATGGCATACCCTGAATCTGTAGGGTAAACAATCACACCGCCTTTATTCAGAATTTCAACACTCTGGCTAATAAGTCTTGCTTGAGGGTTATCCGGATGGACATAAAAAAACTGGCTCATACATACCTCTAATTTTTGGGTATCGACAGCATCATCCGGCAAAAATACCTATAAATGCTACTATCTCTTAATTCCATGAGATGACCTACTCAGAATAAATCATCACTTATAATAATTATTTTACACCGCATTATTAATACATCAATTGATTAGCTACTTTTTACCGCATTCCAAAGCGTCCAAACTGCATTATCATCATTAGGCAGCCATAAGTTTCGGCCAAGTTCTATCCAAGAGCATGGTCGATGAAAATCTGAACCAACGGATGTATGTAAGCTAGCATTATTGGCTAATTCAGCTAAGTATTGTTTTTCATTTGGGGGTTGCTGGCAATGAGAAACTTCCATGGCATCACCTTCACACTGTTTAAAATACGCAACCAACCGTTTTAGCCATTTATTGGATAGTTGATACTTAGCAGGATGCGCCAATACCGCAACACCGCCTGCTGCATGGATTGCGTCAATGGAGGCTTGAATTGTGCACCACTTCGCAGGGACATATCCTGTTTTCCCTTTTGATAAATAGCGCTTAAACACGTTATTAATGGTTTTTTCTTTTCCTATTTGCACGATATATTGTGCAAAATGTGCCCGTGTTACCTGCCCGCCACCAGAAATGCACTGTGCGTTCTCCCACGCATCATCAATGCCTGCTTTTTGTAATCGCCTGCCCATCTCAATACCACGTTCGAAACGACGCTCAGATTGCTCTTTTAACAATTCAACCATAGCTGGATGCGAAGGAGAAAAATTTAATCCCACAATATGTATTTCAATATTTTCCCAAAGCGTCGAAATTTCAACACCATTGATGAGCTCAATTGGCCTTTCATTTTCAGTAAGATAGCGGCGGGCCTCAAGTACCCCCTCACAAGTATCGTGATCGGTAATTGCTAAAATATTAACCCCTTTTTCAATCGCGCGTTCGATTAACGCGGCAGGAGTGAGTTCACCATCCGAGGCAGTCGTATGGCTATGCAAATCATAACGAGTCACTAATGGCGTCGAGGTTGTCGACATATTGATATCTTCTCCAATTTCCATGAAAAACTATTTTCCTAATAAATTAACAAAGTCCTTGACATAAATATCATGATCCAGTTAACTAGTACGCAAGATAACTAAAACCGAAAATAATCAATTTATCCAGTGAGGCATACAATGACTTTATTTAACTTATCAAATCGTTGGTGGCGTGACTTCCCAAATTGGGCGGAAGCCGCACGCGCATAGTTATTGTATGTTTCAGTGCCAGACCCGCCCTTCCTCGGCGGGTTTTTTAATGTCAAAAATTAATGTAAGGCAACAAAATGAACGAACAAAGCACCACATTAGCACATTTTACGTATCTGGATAGCCCAATTAATTATCAGCCTGATCCAACATTATTATTTAATCATCTGTGTCATCAAGTTCCATCAACAATGCTGTTGGAATCTGCTGAAATTAATAATAAAGCTAACTTACAAAGCTTGCTTGTTGTCAACAGTGCGCTGCGTATTCGTGCTTTTGGCCAAAAAGTTGAAATCGAAGCGTTAACGCCAAATGGCCAGGCTTTACTGCCAAAACTGTTAGCGCAATTAATAGATTTAATCGCACATCATAACCTGCAAGAAAATAGCTTAACGGTAACCTTTAGCCTGCCAGCAACAGATTTAGACGAAGACAGTCGTCTAAAGGCGGCATCTTGTTTGGATGTTTTGCGTGCGCTACCCGCGCTCGCGCAAACTTATTCAACAAAACCTGAAAATATGTTTGTTAGTGGGCTATTTGCTTACGATTTAGTCGCCAGTTTTGAAGATTTACCCAGCGTTAATACCGTTAATCAGTGCCCTGACTATTGTTTTTTTGTTGCTGAACATTATTTAGTGATCGACCATCAAAATCAGGCTGCTCGGCTAAAAAGTGTCTTATTTACGCAAAATGAGCAAAATGTCGAAACTGTGAAGCAACGTCACTCACAAATTATTACTTCGTGCCGGCCTTTCTTACCGGCGCTTCCTTTAGCAACGGCGCCCGATTTTTCTGTATCGATAAACAAAAATGACCAAGAATATGGGGAGGTTGTTACCTCATTAAAAGAAGCCATATACCGCGGTGATATATTTCAGGTTGTCCCCTCTCGTAAATTTACGATGCCGTGCTCGCATCCTTTGATTGCGTACCAAAAACTCAAAGCACAAAACCCAAGTCCTTATATGTTCTACATGCAAGATGACGCATTCACACTTTTTGGCGCTTCGCCTGAAAGTGCTCTCAAATATGCGACAGAAAACCGCAAGGTGGAAATTTACCCAATCGCTGGAACTCGCCCTCGAGGCCGTAATGCACAAGGTGAATTAGACCTTGATTTAGATAGCCGAATTGAGCTTTCCATGCGCTCAGATGAAAAAGAGCTTGCTGAACACATTATGTTAGTTGACCTAGCACGCAACGATTTAGCCCGTATTTGTGAAGCGGGTAGCCGTTACGTTGCCAATCTAACTAAGGTTGATCGCTACTCTTTCGTGATGCATTTAGTTTCTCATGTCGTAGGAACATTACGCCAAGATTTAGATGTTTTTCATGCATATCAAGCCTGTATGAATATGGGGACTTTAACGGGGGCACCAAAGGTCAAAGCAATGCAGCTGATTGCGCAATATGAACAAGAGCGCCGCGGATCATACGGCGGAGCCGTAGGATATTTTCAAGGAAATGGTGATTTTGATACCTGCATCGTCATTCGTTCTGCTTACGTAGAAAATGGCATTGCCACTGTACAAGCGGGAGGTGGCGTCGTTCTAGACTCAGTCCCTCAAGCCGAAGCCGATGAGACCCGTAATAAAGCACGTGCAGTGATCCGCGCAATTGCCCAAGCACACCAAGTTAAGGAGTTATTCTAATGGCCAACATTTTACTGCTCGATAACGTTGACTCCTTTACTTATAACCTTGTAGACCAACTGCGTGCAGGTGGCCATAACGTGGTTATTTACCGCAACACCGTCAATGTAGAACACATTTTATCTGTATTAGAACAAATGGTTTCACCAATTTTAGTCTTATCGCCCGGTCCAGGAAAACCGAGCGAAGCAGGTTCAATGCCAGAAGTTTTAATGCGAGTAAAAGGCAAAATTCCTGTTATCGGTATTTGTTTAGGCCACCAAGCTATCGTAGAAGCCTATGGTGGAACCGTCTCTGCCGCTGGTGAAATTTTGCATGGTAAGTCATCAATCGCCACACATGATGGTTTAGCCATGTTTAACCATCTTGAAAACCCAATATCCGTGGCTCGTTACCACTCCCTAGTTGGTAGCCAAATTCCAGAAAGCTTGACCATTTGTGCCCAGTCAAATGGCATGGTCATGGCTGTTCGTAGTGATAGCGATAGAGTATGTGGATTCCAGTTTCATCCTGAATCCATTTTAACAACGCAAGGTAAACAGTTGTTAGAAAACACCGTGGCATGGGCTCTTTCTACTCCCAATGCAATCGAATCCTCTCATTCGCACTAACGGAAGACTAAAGAGCCAATTATGCAAAATATTTATGATAAATTATTTAAAGCGCAACCGCTGACTCAGCAAGAAAGCCAGTTCTTATTTAATGCCATCATTCAAGGTGAATTGACAGAGCCTCAGTTAGCAGCAGTATTAATCAGCATGAAAATGCGTGGTGAACAACCGCAAGAAATTGCGGGTGCTGCTCTAGCTTGTTTAGAAAATGCGCAACCCTTTCCTCGTCCTGACTACTCATTCAGTGATATTGTTGGCACGGGAGGTGATGGCGCAAATAGTATCAATATTTCAACAGCGAGCGCATTCGTTGCTGCGGAATGCGGTATTAAAGTCGCTAAACACGGTAATCGCAGTGTTTCGAGCCGTTCAGGATCTTCAGATTTACTTGCAGCTTTTGGTATCGCTCTAGATCTTAGCGCACAAAGTGCTCGTGACGCATTAGATGAACTTGGAGTTTGTTTCTTATTTGCACCGCAATATCACAGTGGGTTCCGCCATGCGGCCCCTGTACGTACTCAACTAAAAACTCGAACGTTATTTAATGTATTGGGGCCTTTAATTAATCCGGCTCGCCCTCCGATTGCCCTTATCGGTGTTTATCAAGCGTCATTGGTAAAACCCGTGTCTGAAACATTACAGATGCTTGGTTTTACCCGTGCTGCTGTGGTACACAGTGGGGGGATGGATGAAGTTTCATTACATGCAGTCACGCAAGTTGCTGAATTAAAAGATGGCAAAGTACAACATTACCAATTAACAGCAGATGATTTTGGGTTAGCACCATATCAATTACGTGACTTAGAAGGCGGTACACCAGATGAAAACCGCCTATTACTTAGCCATTTACTTCAAGGCCATGGGCAAGCCGCTCACGAAGCCGCGGTTGCGGCCAATGTTGCCATGTTGATGCGTATTAATGGCCATGAAGATTTAAAACAAAACAGCGAGCATGCACTCGCAATCATTCGTAGCGGTAAAGCATTTGACCGCGTTACAGCACTCGCGGCAAGGAACCAATAAAATGAAAGCGACTGTCTTACAAAAAATTGTTGATGATAAAGTTGATTATTTAATTGAACGCAAAACCAAGCAACCGTTAGAGAGCTTTATTGATGATATTCAGCCTAGTCAGCGTAGCTTCTATCACGCTCTAAGCGCAAAACGCCCTGTTTTCATTTTAGAGTGCAAAAAAGCATCTCCGTCAAAGGGCTTGCTGCGTGCAGACTTCGACCCTGCTATGATAGCCAAGGCATATGCACCTTATGCCAGCGCCATCTCAGTTCTCACAGATGAAAAATATTTTCAAGGCAAAATGGATTACCTGACGATTGTCAGTAATACCGTAACACAACCCGTGTTGTGCAAAGATTTTATTATTGACCCATACCAAATCTATCTCGCACGTTACTATCAAGCGGATGCTATCTTACTGATGTTATCTGTCTTAGATGATGATGAATATATAGCATTAGCTGAAGTTGCTCATCAACTGAGTATGGGAATTTTAACAGAAGTCAGTAATGAAGAAGAATTAGAGAGAGCGATTCAGTTAAAAGCCAAGGTTGTTGGCATCAATAACCGTGATTTACGTGACCTTTCTATTGATTTAAATCGAACTCGTGAACTCGCGCCTCGCTTAGCTGAAGATACCATCGTAATTAGTGAGTCGGGGATCAATTTACATCAGCATATCCAATCACTTAGAAAATTTGCAAATGGCTTTTTAATTGGCAGTGCCCTAATGGAGCAAGCCAACCTAGATAAAGCTATTCATCGCCTATTAGTTGGAGAGCATAAAGTCTGTGGTTTGACCCGCGAACAAGATGCAAAAGCCGCATTTGAAGCAGGCGCATACTACGGCGGGTTAATTTTTGCTGAAACCTCCCCCCGAAAAGTGACGCTGTCACGGGCGAAAAATATCATTCATGCCGCGCCTTTAAAATATGTCGGTGTTTTCCGTAATCAGTCCGCTGACTTTGTTGCCCATATCGCTAAGCAGCTTGCGTTATCTGCTGTGCAATTACATGGCGATGAAGATATTTCTTATATCAATACGTTAAGAACATTTCTACCAAGCTACTGTGAAGTTTGGAAAGCACTCGATATGTCACGAACGACTTTAAATGACTACGACACACAAGGTATTGATGTGTTACTACTGGATAATGGCTCCGGTGGAACTGGCAAAACCTTCGATTGGTCAACTGCCCCCTCGTCCACAACACAGAAATTAATGATAGCTGGCGGGCTTACCCTTGATAACTGCCTAGACGCGGCAAAGTTACTGTGCAACGGATTAGACTTTAATTCAGGGGTTGAAATTGAACCGGGTATAAAAAGCGAACAAAAAATAAATTTGGTGTTATCAGCGTTGTTAGCCGAATCAACGGCTCACTAATACACAACGAAAGATAAAACTCCAACACCAATTAATGTAACTTAAAAAATGGACAATAAATAATGAGCAAATTAGATCCGTATTTTGGCGAGTTTGGTGGGCAATATGTCCCAGAAATTCTTATTCCTGCATTAAACCAATTAGAAGACGCGTTTATCGACGCACAGAATGATGATGAATTTATTCGTGAGTTTCACGACTTACTAAAAAACTATGCAGGTCGCCCGACTGCGCTAACGTTATGTAAAAATCTAACCGCAGGTACAAAAACAAAACTCTATTTAAAGCGGGAAGATTTACTGCACGGCGGTGCCCATAAGACTAACCAAGTATTAGGCCAAGCACTACTGGCTAAGCGAATGGGAAAAACTGAAATTATTGCAGAAACAGGCGCTGGGCAACATGGGGTTGCGACAGCACTGGCTTGTGCATTACTGAACATGAAATGCCGTATCTATATGGGTGCCAAAGATGTAGAACGCCAGTCTCCCAATGTATTTCGCATGAAATTGATGGGCGCTGAAGTTATTCCTGTTCATAGTGGCTCGGCAACATTAAAAGATGCCTGTAATGAAGCATTAAGGGACTGGTCTGGCAGCTATGATAAAGCCCACTATTTATTAGGAACAGCGGCAGGTCCTCACCCATATCCAACAATTGTACGTGAATTCCAACGCATGATTGGTGACGAAGCAAAACAACAGATCCTCGAAAAAGAAGGCCGTTTGCCTGATGCTGTAGTAGCCTGTATTGGCGGTGGTTCAAATGCCATAGGTTTGTTTGCCTCTTTTATTCCAGAAGAAAATGTGAAATTAATTGGGGTTGAACCTGCTGGGTTAGGTATTGATTCAGGGCAACACGGTGCACCGTTAAAACATGGCCGTGTCGGGATTTATTTCGGTATGAAATCACCGATGATGCAAACCAGTGAAGGTCAAATTGAAGAATCGTATTCCATCTCTGCAGGATTGGACTTTCCCTCTGTAGGGCCACAACACGCGCATTTAAACAGTATTGGTCGCGCTGAATATGTTTCTATTACCGATGATGAAGCCTTGAATGCGTTTAAATTATTATCACGTAAAGAAGGGATTATTCCTGCACTAGAATCGTCTCATGCACTGGCACATGCATTGAAAATGGCAGAGCAAGAACCCAACAAAGAACAATTATTAATCGTTAATTTGTCTGGTCGCGGTGATAAAGATATTTTTACAGTGCATGATATTTTAGCCAGCAAAGGAGAAATCTAATGGAACGCTACACACAACTTTTTGAACGTTTAGCTCATAATAACCAAGGCGCATTTGTTCCATTTGTCACTTTAGGTGACCCAGATGCTGAATTATCATTAAAAATTGTCGATGCTTTGATTGCTGGTGGTGCTGATGCATTAGAGATCGGTATTCCATTTTCTGACCCTCTGGCAGATGGTCCAACCATCCAAAATGCTAATTTACGTGCATTTAAAAGTGAAATCACCCCGACAATTTGTTTCGAATTACTCCGTCGAATTAGAGAAAAGCACCCTACTGTTCCTATTGGTTTATTAGTGTATGCAAATTTAGTCTTCACCAATGGTATCGAAAATTTTTATATTCGCTGCGAAAATGCAGGCGTTGACTCTGTACTCGTTGCAGATGTTCCTATGTCTGAATCAAAACTTTTTCGTGAAGCTGCATTAAAACACAGTATCGCCCCTATTTTTATTTGCCCACCAAATGCTGATGAAAAGTTACTCCAGCAAATTGGCGAACACAGCCAAGGTTATACTTATTTGTTATCTCGTGCTGGTGTGACGGGTACAGAAAAACGCGCTGAAATGCCTTTGACTCATTTAATAAGTCAATTAAACCAATATAAAGCAGCTCCTGCCTTGCAAGGTTTTGGAATATCAGAACCGGAACAAGTCAGAGAAGCCATTAAAAATGGTGCCGCTGGTGCGATTTCAGGTTCCGCTGTAGTTAAAATTATCGAAAATAACCTCAATCGACCTGATATTATGCTTAAATCATTAACGGAGTTTGTTGAAAATATGAAAGCCGCAACACAAAGGTAGATGGACGAATAAAGAGTAATCAAGTCATATTCAAATTTAATGACTTGATTACTAAAATAAGATAATTATTTTTAAAATAGTCTACTTTGACTATTTTAGTATTATTTTCATTTCGACAATAAAAATACGCTAAAATATACTCGACCTTATTCGAATAAAAAAATCTTACATCATCAAAAACCACAAATCATAATATTTATTAATGCAATACGCTAATGTCAAAATCAATAGCTACGTGTTATTACACTGGTGTTTTTTCGTATTAAATCCGTAGCGGAGTAATCATTACCAATTGATTTAAATAATTATTTTCAGGTTAAATATATAATATACCATTTATGTTATAATATAGATATTTTACTCTTCTTACATTCCCCAGTACCGACTTAAGTACAATTAAATTTTAATGAAAATTAATATCATGCATAATTCTTATGCTTTAATGGAATTTTTATTAGCTATTTTTAATTTTATCTATAGTCTATTTTAGGGATATTTATGAAACATTCTTCTAACCATTCAATTACTCATCCTATGATGAAAATTAAACCACTCTTTTTAAATGTATCTATTATTTTAGGTTCAATATCTATTGCTCACGGCGCGGTTATTAATACCAATGGTGCTGGTGTTATAAATCAAAGCAATGGCCCTACTATTGTGCAGATTAAAGGAGCAAGTGACAAAGGTGTCTCACATAACATCTATAGCCAATTTGATGTTGACCAAAAAGGTGTTATTTTAAACAACAGTACGACCAACACAAATACCATTTTAGGCGGCCAAATTAATGGAAACCTAAATTTAGGCAATGGCAATGGCCCTGCGAAAGTTATTTTAAATGAAGTTAATTCAAATAAAGCAAGCACCTTAGGTGGTATGATTGAAGTCGCTGGTGATAAAGCACAAGTTATCGTTGCTAACGCATCTGGCATCACATGTAATAACTGTGGTTTTATCAATACCGATCGTGTGACACTCACAACGGGTAAACCAATTGTCGCTGGAGGTGAAGTTCTTGGCTACAACGTTTCAAATGGTCAAATCACGATTAACAACCGTCTACAGTCAGACTCACCAACAGATATCATCGCTCGTTCGGCAGTTATTCGTGGAAATATTACAGCTAAAGAAATTAATGTTATTACTGGTAATAACTTTGTTGATGCAGATGCAACTAACATCACTAAATTACCAGGCTCAAATTCAACACCTCGTGTTGGTATTGATGTTGCCGCTATGGGTGGTATGTACGCAGATAAAATTACTTTAGTTTCTACTGAGAGTGGAACTGGTGTCTCTAACCTAGGTATGTTATCAGCAGGTTCAGGCGGTATTAAAATAGATTCGACTGGACTAGTTTATAACCAAAATGCACTAATGAATTCGAATGGAACCATCGATATTAAATCTAACGGTGGTAATATCAAAATCGCCGCTGGTACTATCAATAACAACCAGAGGGGGGTTATTCATTCACAGCAAGATATAGAAATTAATACAAATCATTTAACTAACAACAACGGCTCAATTAAAACTAAACAAGGCAATATTGATATTACTTCTACAAACTCTATAGATAATTCATATTCTATCTATCATGGCGCTATCAATGAGCCTGAGCGTGGTATCAGAGCCGGTGGGAAATTAACCATTGATACTACCAAACTCCATAACAATAATTCAGTTCTTTCAGGACAGGACGTTGCATTAACAGGGCGTTATATTATTACTAATGATAGTAATGGCCAAATTATCGCAAAAAGAAGAATCGATATTGATGCTGAAACACTACAAAACCAGAATGCTTTGATAAAATCAACTAACGGCCAAACTAATATTACGCTATCAAGTAATTTATTAAATAACCGTTATGGTGTTATTGATAGTGGTAAGGCATTAAATATTAATGCAAATATCCTTTACAATGACGGTTCACTCATTTCAAATGCAGGTAAATCTAAATACAATGTAACTACTTTAAATAATCAAAATGGATATATCAAAGGGAACAACCTTAATATCAAAGCAACTTATGTTGGAAATGATAAAGGCTTAATTACTGCAGACTCTAATGTTGTCATAAATTCGAGTCAGATAGATAACACTAATTCAGCACAATTCAATAATAGCGGAAATATCTTCGGTGCTGCCGGCTATACTGGTGGTATCTATGCCAAAAATGGTTCTGTAACTATCAAAGGAACTAATTTAAATAATAAATATGGAATTATCTCAGCTAATACGTTCCAAAATGCAGGAACTGATGGCGATGTTAAAATTAACTTAAAAAACAACCTTGAAAATAGCTACGGAAAAATCCTAGCGTCTAAAACCATTAACTTGGATATGAATAGGTTAAATAATACCTATTCTGGCTTTATCCGTGCTGGTAAAGATCTCTCCATTAACGCATTTAGCCGCGTAGAAAACAACAATGGGGTATTAAGTTCATATGGAAAAACTGAGATTACAAGCCCTGTAATTTACAATGGTCCTTATGGCCGCATCTTAGGCTCTACTGTCGTTTTAAACACATCTAATTATTACTAATTAGCTGATTCGGGAGGCCTTTGGTCTCCTGATTCATAATATCAACCTTATATTCACTTAGCTAAAAAACTCGATAGTTATTATTTCTTATTTAAATATTTAATGGTTAAAACATACTAATGTTTATCTTATTTCCCCTTTCATTTTCGTGTTTATACACCTAAGTATAAAACCTTATTCACCCTATAACGGAGTAAATATTACCTTTTGATTTCATTAAAAAAACAATCGCATCTAAAAATATAAAACCATAACTAAATCAATATTAGCATTAACCTCCCATTTTGTTTTTCATTAGTTAGTTAATATAATTAATTTTTAATAAATTTAAATTTAAAGCATAATCTTAGTAATTTCAAATCAGCTAAAAATAAATATTTTCATAACGACAATTTTATTATAAGGGGATATATGAAAACCGTCTTAAAATGCTAACAATGCTATACATAGATAAGATAATTCTCATATAAGATAGAAATTATTTTCTACAAGCCTCTTCTAATTATATTTTAATCATAAGAATATATGTGGTAACCATGAATTTTCGATTTATTTTTTTATCTGCAACTTTATTATCTTTTCCATTATACGTATCAGGTAATACTGCACAAATTATTGACCAACAAATCAATAACCAAACCAGCCAAGATCGCTCTCGCCAACAACAGACTCAACTAGAAACTAAAGATGTCTTAGGTAAAACAAGAGAGCGGTCAAATAATATTTTAGTTTTCGATGATGAAAAAGATTGCTTTCAAATGAAGCAAGTCATTTTGCTCTCTGAACCTAAACTCCCTTCTATGCGTCCTCTTGAAACATATGCAAACCAAGTTGTTGGTGTATGTATTGGTATTAATGGTGTTGAAACCTTAGCAAAAGGCTTACAAGATAAAATAATTAAATCAGGTTACGTTACCACTAGAGTTAATATTCCAGAACAAAATATCAGTGAAGGGACTTTAACACTGCAAATTATTCCAGGCAAAGTGGCTAATGTTAAACTTGCTGAAGGTAGTGATACTTATATTACCTTGGGGGCAATTATGCCCGCTAAAGAAGGAGATATTCTGAATATCCGTGACATTGAACAAGGTTTAGAAAACCTTGAGCGGATCCCTGGTGCTAAAGTGAATATTGAATTAGCGCCAGGTAAAGAGTTTTCCACATCTGATATTTCCATACAAAGAGAAAAATCTTCTCACTTCAATGTAGGTGGATATTACAATAACCCTGGAAGCCGCCAAACAGGTAAAGATCAAGCTGGCGTAACCCTATATGCTAACAACTTAACCAGTTTAAACGATACTATATATGTCTCTGCAGGGAAAAATTTAAAAAACCAAGCACGCAATAGCACTAGTAATGCGTCTATTTATTATGCAGTTCCCTATAATTATTGGCTTTTCTCATTGTATGCAAGTAAAAGTGACTATAAGCAAACTATTAATGACTCTGTACTTAGTTATAAATATTATGGTGATAGTAAATATTATAACGCCACTGCCAGTAATGTCTTTTTACGGGGGCAAACATTTAAAGATACAGCATCAATTCAGTTAATTAAAAGAAAGTCAAAATATAAGTTGGAGGATGTAGCACTACTTTCTCAACAACGTGACCTTACCAGTCTTAAACTCGGCGTTAGCCACCGTCAAAATATCAATAATTCAACCGTCGATGCTTCAATATATTACCAACGCAATGTACCTTGGTTTGGCGCTGAAGAAAGCTGGGATATGAAGTATGGTGATGTTAGCACTATGGGCCGTGTTTATACTGCCGATATTTCCGGTATGTTTCCTTTTGTCTTTGACAATTTTATTATGAGTTATAACCCACAACTATTTGTACAATATTCACGAGATCGCTTAACCATTCAAGATCAATTCTCGTTAGGTAACCGTTGGACTGTACGTGGTTTCGATGAGGAGTTTTCATTAATCGGAGATAAGGGATTTTACTTACGAAATGAACTAAACTTTTATATTCCTGACTTTTCCTTTTACCCATACTACGCACTTGACTATGGTCGAATATTCGGAGGTGTATATCCACTTGGTCTCTATTCTGATGACCAATTATTAGGAACGGCTATAGGCATGAGGGGTAATATTAATATCTTCAGTTATGATTTGTTTTTAGGTGTACCACTTCATAAACCAGATGAATATGAAACTAGTAGCGTTAATGCAGGGTTAAACGTACAATGGTTTTGGTAATTTAATATTGCAAATTTGAATAATATCTTAAAGCTGAATATGCTCCTGTATTCAGCTTTTTTATTTCAAGGTAATTAGTCTCAATTTGTTATTATTTGCCCTAAATAGTGACAGCCAATAAGTAGCTTTACTTTATTATCACTCTATAAAAACAATTAATATATTATAAAACATCATTATCAATAATAATTGTTACTTTTATGATCGCTGACTATTAAATATATGTTTGACACTAATAAAAATTGAAAAATCCGAGAATACGAATATTCTCGGATTTCCTACTTCTCTCTAATCCTTCAGAATTCAGGTACTACCTGTATTGCGTCCTATCAAATTCTTAGAAACGGTAACCCGCACCGAACATAAATACAAATGGGTCTAAACGAGTATTCACTTTATACTGTTCACCACCTGCTTTAAATTTCACATCACTCTCAATATTCATCCACCAAAGAGAGGCGTTTAGCATCCAGTTATCAGTCAGCATGTAATCCATACCTGCTTGTGCTGCAAAGCCCCACGAGCTTGATAAATCTAGATCAGATAAGCCAGCTTCTTTCCCTGTTGAGTTAAATTTCTCATCAAAGAAGAAGGTATAGTTAACACCAGCACCTAAATAAGGGCGTAATTTATCTTCTTTACTACCAAAATAATACTGCGCCATTAATGTTGGTGGTAAATGTTTTACCGTTGCAATATTACCTGTAGGACCTGTACCAACTTTATGTTCAAACGGAGTTGCTGCTAATAATTCAACACCAATATTATCAGTGATCATATACCCAAATGTTAAACCTAATTGAGTATTATTATTTGCATCAAAGGTACCTAAATTACCTAATCCATTAATTTTAACATCATCTCCTCCAACATTAGGTCTGACTGTTGCAGTACCCGCGCGGAAAAGAAAGTCGCCAGCTTCATGAGCAATAGAAATTGCTGGAGCTAAAGTTGCAGCAGCTAATACAAGCGCAGTGAGTTTTTTCATTATCAATCCCATTCCTGTTTTTTATTTTAGGAAAATATACCGTATTATTTAAATTGATGTTCAAATCAAGATCACATCTTTTGATAATTTATAGGTAAACCAATAAATGTCGCTTTATTATTTCATCTCTTATTTTTTTATTTTTGATTTAAATCAATTTTTAGAAAATAACTAACAAAATAAAAACTTGATTTCAAAATATATATATTCCCCCAGAAACTTAAATATATATTTAAAATGCAACTTAGATACTTCCACTTATTTTGGTTAATTAAATTGAACTTTTATATCCAATATATTTCCTTAACCTCCCGGTTTTTATTATCTTTCTCTACCTCTAGGCGTGATACTCGGTTACAATTGGGCTAAAATTTTGATCCCGTTTGTAGATAGGAGCAGTGTCATGTCCATTTCGGCCAACTCACTCATTAGTGATAGTATCAATTTCTTTAAAAATCAATTGAGTGGCCTTTTCACTATTGTGCTCTTAGCCACCGTAGTGAGCCTTGTGATCTATGCAGTGATGATCCCTAGTGAGCAGATGATAGCTGTTCTAGCACAAGCACAAAGTAAGATGATTGAATCCGGTAATACGGGCTTACAAGACTGGATTTTAAGTCTATCCGAAGAAGATAAAAGTAGTATATTACGCGTTTCTTTCGGGTTGATCCTTTCCGTCACTCTTGGAAGTTTATTCCTTATTTGTGGTACGTTATCCTATATCTCTGGTATGTCTCGCGGTGAAGAGATGACCGGGCTTCAGGCAATAACATCGTCACTGAACAAAGCACCATCTATGTTTCTTCTATTGGTTGTTTGCTCACTGCTTATCCAATTAGGCATCACAATTATGGTTCTACCTGGTATTGTACTCGCCATTGGTTTCTCCTTAGCACCAGCAATTTTAATCTCAGAAAGTACCAATTCATTCAGTGCGATGGGAAAAAGCTGGAAATTGGCCTATGCAAACTGGCGTGTTGTCTTACCGATGATTTTAATTTGGATGGCAGCTCAAATGCTTATCAGTGTGCTATTGGGCAACATTAATATGAATCATATCCTTATTAATGGCATCTCTTTTCTACTCAATAATGTTGTAGCTGCATTCGCTTTAATTTACTTTTATCGTTTATATATGTTAGTCACTAAAAATTAATCTAACCCATAAAACAGAAAGGTATCAAAAGGTACCTTTCTATTTATGTTATTTCTAAGAGTTATCTGAAAGAATTTCCGTTGGTGTAATTTGATTTTCACCGTCATGCTCTAATATATCTGAATCCCTTTGGTACTCTTGTGCTTTTCTTTCCTCAACACATTTCATTTGGATTTGTTGCTTACTTTGAATTAAACGAATAGCAAAATAAATATCCGGTACTACTAATAGGTCATCATCTGAACGATTGATTTTATTTTGTTCTAACCAGCGATTTAGCGAAGTTCTACGCCCTGCTAATACCAAAGTTACCCCTTTGGCTTTCAAAGACGTTACAATGTCATTCAATGTAGAAAAGACGCTCACATCATTATGCGTAAAACTGACGGCAGCATCCACAATCACCCAAGCAGGTCTTTTTCGTTGATTATCTATATGTTTATTCAATCGCTCTTTAAAGTAATTCACATTAAAATAAGTGAGGGGGGAATTGAATCGATAAATCAGGACGCCATCGACTTCCTGAATATTATTTTCGGATGTCATAGAATGAAGCATACCATGTTCATCAACACCTAATAATTGGTCTGTTGGCCTAAATATGACTCGGATAAACTGCAACAAACCCAGTAGAACAGCTAAGCCGACACCACTGATCAAACCAACCACCAGCACTGCACATAATGTAAAAATACATAAGAAAAAAGCTTCTCTATTGCGTTTGCGCATTGATAAAATGCTACGAAAACTCAGCAATGAATAAGTCGAAATAATTAAAACCATCCCTAAAGCAGCCATAGGGATATATTCCAATAAATTCACAGAAAAAAGTAAAACCGCTAAAATTGTTACCGCCGCAACGAGAGAAACCAATTGTGTTTTCCCTCCCATCATATCATTAACCGCTGTGCGGCTACTCGCAGCACTAACTGCGAATCCCTGGCCAAAAGCAGAAGCAATATTTGCCATCCCTAACGCTCTTAATTCTTGGTCTGCATCGACGGTATAACCATTTTTGCTTGCAAAACTGCGAGCCGTCATCATAAAACTGACAAAGCTAATCACGGCTAAGTTTAATGATGGAATAACGAGGTCTCGGAGTAAGCTCGGTGGAAAATCAGGCATTGGTATATGGGGTAGCCCTTCACCTAAATCCCCTACTGTGCTAATACCATATTGCTCAAGATTAAATAAAATACTTGCCGCTGTTGCCAAAACCATTGCAATTAATAAAGATGGCCACTTACTACGCACTCGCTTAATCACTAAGGTAATCACCAATGTCACAATAGCAAGGAATAATGTTGGAATATGTGTTTCTACTATCGCTAATGGAAAAGCTATTAATCGCTCAATAAAACCTGAAGGTAAGGTCGTAATACCAAATATTTTACTGATTTGACTAACGATGATCGTGAGAGCAACCCCATTTAATAAACCTTGCAATATTGGTCTAGATAAAAAATCGGCAAAAGTCCCTAAACGAAATCTTGCAGCAATCAAACACCAAATCCCAGTCATAAAACTCATGACAATAATCAGCTGCCAACGAACAGTTTCGTCTCCCATTGCGAGTGGAGCAACTGCAGCTGCAATCACCGCACATGTTGCGGCATCAGGCCCAATAATTAATTGCTTCGACGTGCCAAACAGCGCATAGAAAAACATAGGTAAAATACATGAGTATAATCCAACAATTGCATTCACCCCCATTAATTCGGCATAGGCAATAGCAACAGGTAAAGCAACCGCAGCGACAGACAACCCTGCTTTAACATCAGGGCCTAGGTCTGTACGTTGATAGTTAAACAGTGTTTTTAAACCTGGCATCCAGACAAATAGCCTTGCCTTTATCATGGGAGAAAAGCACCTATAAATTAGTAAGTTAAATTATTTTCCATACTATATATATCCGAACTAATAAAGTTTATCTAGAAGTAAGTCAAATAATCGTAAAATAGTGCAAATATGATTGGTAACAAAGCATGTTTATTGGTAAAAAGGTGCAAACTTTTAACAATTAAAGCCAAAATCGGTTAAACTAGTCTATTACCTTTACGTTGAGGCGCTGCATTCACTGTTATGAAACAACTTATTGATTTTATTCCTTTGATAATCTTTTTTATTGTCTATAAAAGATACGATATTTTCTATGCGAGTGGTGCTTTAATGGTTACCACTCCTTTGGCGTTATTAGCAACTTATCTTATCTATAAGAAAGTTGAAAAAGTTGCAAAAATTACCTGTGCAATCGTGATGGGCTTTGCTGCCTTAACGCTTATTTTCCATAGTGATGCATTTATTAAGTGGAAAGTCACTATTATCTATGGTGCATTCGCTGGTGCATTACTCTTTAGCCAATGGTTTACTGAAAAGCCTTTAATTCAGCGAATGTTAGGTAGTAACCAAGAAATAAAATTAGCCGATAGTTATTGGATAAAACTCAATAGTGCATGGGCTATTTTCTTTATTTTCTGCGCATTGCTGAATATTTACGTTGCTTTCTGGATGGCTCAAGATATCTGGGTCAATTTCAAAGTCTTTGGTCTGACAGCAGGAACATTAATATTTACAGTACTGAGTGTGGTCTATATTTTTAAAAATATGGTTAAAGAGCCCGCAGAAAAACACGAAGAATAATTAAAAATAGTGTTAAAAACCTGCTAATACACATTGATTAGCAGGTTTTTTTATATCTTAATAACGTTTTTCACCAAATGCTTTTTCAATTTTTTTATCTGTATTGTACTGTGATAGCGCATATACCGACCAAATGGCAGCGGGTAACCAACCAATAAGGGTGATCTGTAAAATTAAGCAAATGATCCCAGCAAAAGGACGCCCTATCGTAAAAAATTGCAACCAAGGTAATAATATTGCCAATAACAATCTCATTTCATACCTCTAAGTAAATAAATAAATTTCATACTATTGAGTATAGCCAATTCAATCAATTGACTAAATATAAAAAACACTTCTTGCTTTTTCTTTGCAAAAATTGATCTTATTGCCAAGTTTAAAACCCGTTTATCAGCAATGGCTACTCTATTTATCTTGTTTTTGCAGCAATTCAATTAAATCGCTATTATCAATCAATAACTGAGTAGTTCCGGTTTACTATTGCATATGTAATTTGTTATAAATGCAAAATCAAAAGTAATAACCCTTTTAATAAGAGTCAGATATGCAATTGCCGAACGGTGAGTTAGTTTTACGTACATTAGCCATGCCTGCAGATACTAATGCAAATGGTGATATTTTTGGCGGCTGGTTGATGTCACAAATGGATATAGGTGGCGCTATCTTAGCAAAAGAGATTGCGCTAGGACGCGTGGTCACTGTGGCGGTAAACGGTATTAAATTTCAAAAGCCCGTTGCCGTAGGCGATGTTGTTTGTTGCTATGCACGCTGTTTAAAAACGGGGAAAAGCTCAATTACCATTAATATTGAGGTTTGGGTAAAAAAAGTCGCAACGGAGCCTGTTGGCCAACGTTACCGTGCTACTGATGCGATATTTACTTATGTCGCAGTTAATGATGATAGTACTTCACGTTCATTACCCAAAGAAAAACAACATTTTCAGTTAGCAAGTTCAGATCAAAAAACTAACGAAGCCTAAGTTTTTGCTCCATTCATTATGTAAAAAACAAAAAGCACCATCATCGCTGTGGTGCTTTTTTTGTACAGACTGATTATAACCATTAGACTTGGCTAACAGTGCCATCCAATTTGAAATAAATTTCAGTCACGTAGCCTTTTGCCGGTTGCTTTTCAAAAGTCCAACGGTTCATTGCGCGTTTCACGTCTCGCTCAAACAGCCCTTTAGGTGTAGCTTCAACAAATTCAATATTTGTCACTCGGCCATCATCATTAATGTCATAGCGAACTTTCACATACCCTTCTTTACCTAAACGACGCGCACGTTCTGAATAAGCAGGAGCTTGTTTATGCAGAGCCCTCGGGCCGCCTTTCTTAGTCGATTGACTATTACTTGCCCCTGTATTATTTGCAGTCTTGATAGGGCTATTATTCGTTTTAGGTGCAATGACGTCTGATTTCAGATTGTTCATGGCCAGCTGCTTCTCAACTGGCTTAACATCTTCTTTAATTTTTTTCTTTTCTTCCTGTTTTGGTTTTGGCTTAGGCTTTTTCTTCACCTCAGGCTTTTTCTTAGGCAGTGCAATGACCGGTTCAACTACCGGTTCGGGTTCTGGCTCAATAACAGGTTCAGGTTCTGGCTCTACTGGTGTTTCAACCTGCTCAACGGGCTCAGAAGCGGCTTCAGGGGCGGCAAAAGAAACCATAGCAATCGTCAATGGCTCCGGGTCTCTAACCAAGTTTGGTTGATTAAAAATCCATGCCATCGCAAGGCCCGCATGAATAGATAATGAAATGACGATTATTAAAGTCCAACGCATCCAACGCATATGCAATTTCTACCCTACACCTGTCTACCAAAAAGAATATGACTGATAGTTTAAATGCAAATAGCAATCATATTCAATAAGGTTTGTCATACAAAGTGAAAAATGTGAGTGTACGCTGTAATAACCTTACTCAATCCATTGAGTAAAAAGCAGGGAATGCCGACGATGGTAAATATCAATTTTACGCATTGCATAGATGCGCATGTTTCGCCTAGAATGCCCTTCTAACCAGCGTCTACGGCGACGTAGGGATTGTCTTAACATACGCCAACGCCCTACTTCATGCCTACTACGTCTCATTTAATCGTGTCCTTTTATTGTCTAAAAATTAGTGGAAAAAAATATTATATTCCTTTGAAAAAAAGAACCAAGAGGAAGTTTTTCTGTCGGCTTAGCACGCTTCCTTTGATTTCATCAAGGTAATATCAATTTAAGAAACTATTATTTCCTAACGAATTCCTCTATTTCACAAAGCTTTTACTGCAAAATTTTGCTAAATTCTATTAAGTTGATATTTTGCTAACAGTTTTTTTAGCTAAATTATCTTTTTCCGAACCTTTTTTCTTATTAGTGAGGCATCTGACCCGTTATGGCAACCGTCTATACACTTATGAGTTGGCTTTTGTTCTTCCTATATTGGCTAATTATTGCAGCAATTACCGTCCGCATTTTAGTCAAAAGAAGGCCTGTCACCTCAGCCATGACATGGCTCCTGATCATTTATATTCTGCCATTAGTCGGAATTATTGCATATATTGCCTTCGGTGAGCTTCACCTTGGTAAACGCCGGGTTGATAAAGCGCGTGACATGTGGCCTTCTGTCGCTACTTGGTTAGAAAATTTACGGAATTCAAAACATATCTTTGCCACTGATAACAGCCCTGTTGCTGAGCCATTATTTCAGTTAATTGAAAAGCGCCAAGGCATTGCTGGGGTTAAAGGTAATAGAATTCAACTTCTAACCACTTGTGAAGATTCATTAAAAGCGATTGTCAATGATATCAACAATGCTCAGCACTCGATTGAAATGGTGTTCTATATTTGGCAGCCTGGTGGTTTAGTCGATGGGGTTACCGAAGCATTACTCAACGCCGCTAAACGGGGGGTTAAGTGCCGAATTATGGTGGACTCCGCGGGAAGTTGGCATTTTTTCCGTAGCGATTACCCTGAAAAAATGCGCGCGGCAGGTATTGAATTTATAGAATCGCTAAAAGTTAATTTGATGCGTTTCTTCTTGCGTCGAATGGATTTACGTCAACACCGTAAAATAGTCGTTATCGATAACTATATTTCATATACAGGCAGTATGAATATGGTTGACCCGCGTTATTTTAAACAAGATGCAGGGGTTGGCGAATGGGTTGATATTTTAGTGCGTATGGAAGGCCCTGTGAGTACTACATTAGGCATTGTGTATGCTTTTGACTGGGAAATGGAAACTGGCCAACGCGTACTTCCACCACCGCCTGACAGTAATATTATGCCTTTTGAACAAGCGAATGGGCATACAACTCAAATTATCGCCTCAGGCCCAGGTTTCCCTGATGAGTTGATTCAACAGTCGCTGATGACTGCGATGTTCTCTGCACGCAAACAACTGATCATGACTACCCCTTATTTTGTGCCTAGCGATGACCTTTTGCATGCAATTTGTACAGCAGCAATGCGGGGTGTAGATGTCAGCATTATTATGCCAAGACAGAATGACTCATTCCTTGTTCGCTGGGCAAGCCGCTCATTTTATAGTGAATTATTAGCTGCTGGCGTTAAAATTTACCAATTTGAAGATGGCTTATTGCACACCAAGAGCGTATTGGTTGATGGTGAGCTTAGCCTTGTCGGCTCAGTGAATCTTGATATGCGTAGCTTATGGCTCAATTTTGAAATCACCGTAGTCATTGATGATAAAAGTTTTGGTAGCGATCTCACGCTAGTTCAGTATGATTATATTGCACGTTCAACGCGTTTAGAAATCGAAGAGTGGGAACAACGCCCATTCTGGAACCGCGTTGTTGAGCGCATTTGCTACTTCTTTAGCCCATTGTTATAAATTAAGTTAATTAGGAAAGGTCATGACTGAAATACAAAACACACCTTTAATCGATGAAGATGACATCATTGAAATGGCTTATGACCTTTTTCTTGACGGAGCAATGGATAATTTAGAGCCCGCTGACCAATTAATTTTTGCTTTGCAGTTTGAAGAGTTAGGTGCCGCAGAAATTGTTCCTGTTACCCTTAATTGGCAAGAGATGATTACTGAAGAGCTTGATTTAAACCAATTAAGTGAGGTGGTTATTGGGTTAGCTCAAAGCCCTGACGCCGAATTAGACGATATTTTTGCTCGCGTATTAATTAGCCGCCACCCTTCAAAACCATTTCACCATATTTTTTGGAAGAAGTAGTTGATTAAAAGGGACGTTTCGTCCCTTTTAGATTAATTAAAGCAAAAGCCCCCTTTTGACCATCATGAGAAAACCATTACAGTGGGTCAATTTTCAAACAAGACACCGCATGTTTAAAGCTTCCTTCTAATAACGGCCTTGTTTTTGCACACTCTTCATCTGCTAATGGGCAACGAGTTCTAAATACACAACCTGAAGGTGGATTAATTGGCGATGGCAATTCACCTTCTAAAAGCTCTATTACCTTATTTTTTTCTTTATCAGGATCAGGAACAGGCACAGCTGACATCAATGCGCGTGTATAAGGGTGTAAGGGATTATTATATACCTCATCATAGGTACCAAGTTCCACGGCATGTCCCAAATACATCACTAATACACGGTCAGAAATATGCTTAACAACCGCCAAGTCGTGCGCAATAAAGATCAGCGACAATTTCATTTCACGTTGTAACTCTTGCAATAAATTAACAACTTGTGCTTGAATTGACACATCTAATGCAGAAACTGGCTCATCGCAAATCACGAGTTTAGGTTCTAAAATCAATGCTCTTGCGATACCGATACGCTGGCATTGCCCCCCCGAAAACTCATGGGGATAGCGGTTAATCAAATTAGGTAATAAGCCAACCCGCATCATCATTTTTTTCACTTTTTCTGTGATTTGTGATGGTGGCATTTTAGGATGATAGGTTTTTAATGGCTCTGCGATAATATCACCGATGGTCATTCGCGGATTAAGCGAAGCCAGTGGATCTTGGAAAATCATTTGGATATCGCTGCGAACGCTACGCCACTCTTTATCAGTTTTACCTAATAAATTCTGCCCAAGCCAACTTACCGTACCATCCGTTGCTTTCACTAACCCAATGAGTGCCCGAGCAAAAGTGGATTTACCACACCCTGATTCCCCGACGACACCTAATGTTTCACCTTCATATAAACGCAGTGTTACACCGTCTACTGCTTTAAGGCTTTTATTTGGTTGCCAAAACCACTGTTTTTTATCTCGGATCTCAAAGTGGACTTTAAGGTCATTCACTTCTAACAATACCGGTCGATTTTCATGAGTACTCATACCAACTCCTCCAGCGGCTTAAAGCAGGCACGTAACCGAGTTTGACCAAATGTGGTTAATGCAGGTTCTTGGTCAATACATTGCTGAACTGCATATTGGCAACGAGGTGAAAATGGACAGCCTTTGGGTAAACGTAGTAAATTAGGCGGGTTACCGGGAATGGTAGCTAAACTCTCATCATCACCATCAAGGCGCGGAACAGCAGCTAACAAACCAAGTGAATATGGATGAGATGGGTGATAAAAGATGTCTTTAGCGGTACCGTACTCCATCGTGCGTCCCGCATACATCACGAGGACTTTATCACATACCCCTGCGACGACCCCAAGGTCATGGGTGATCAAAATAATCGCCGTATCAAACTCATGTTTTAACTCATTGAGCAACGTCATGATTTGCGCTTGTACTGTCACATCAAGTGCAGTCGTGGGTTCATCAGCAATTAACAATTTTGGTTGGCATAACAATGCCATTGCTATCATGACTCGCTGCCTCATTCCTCCTGAAAATTCATGTGGATACATATTCATCCGCTTACGTGCTTCTGGCATTTTAACGGCATCTAACATCCGAACTGACTCTTCGAAAGCCGCTCTTTTACTCATGCCCTTATGTAACATGAGCACTTCCGACAGTTGAGTACCAATTTTCAAATACGGATTCAATGATGTCATTGGGTCTTGGAAAATCATTGAAATCTCTTCCGCGCGCATACGGTTTAATTCTTTTTCTCTTAAGTTCAAAATCTCACGGCCATTAAACATGGCTGAGCCATTAATCTTGCCATTTTTGGCGAGTAAGCCCATGAGAGCAAACGCGGTTTGTGATTTTCCTGAACCTGATTCGCCAACAATGCCAAGCGTTTCCCCAGCACTTAGCTCAAAATTCAATTTATTCACTGCCGTCACATCACCATCTTGGGTCGCGAATGTCACACTGAGATCATTCACGGATAACAGAGGGCTTTTCATTGAGTTATTTAACATATTATTCCCTCTAGCGATCTTTCGGGTCGAGCGCATCACGCAGCCCATCACCGATAAAGTTAAAACAAAATAGCGTGATGACTAAAAAACCAGCAGGGATCAATAACAACCACGGAGTGACTTCCATTGAGTTCGCCCCATCACTTAATAAAGCTCCCCAACTACTTAACGGTTCTTGTGTCCCTAAGCCTAAAAAGCTTAAGAATGATTCAAACAAAATCATACTTGGAACTAATAGTGAAGCGTATACCACGACCACCCCTAAAACGTTAGGGACAATATGTCGCAGAATAATCTGCCGCGTACTCACACCACAAACAAGCGCTGCTTCAATAAATTCTTTACGCTTTAATCCAAGTGTTTGCCCGCGAACAATACGCGCCATATCCAACCATGACACCATTCCTATCGCCACAAATATCAGTAAAATATTGGTACCAAACAATGTGACTAATAGGATCACAAAAAACATAAATGGGAAGGAGTTTAAAATTTCTAATATACGCATCATGATGGAATCCACTTTTCCACCTACATAGCCAGCTAATGAACCGTACAAAGTCCCTACTACCACAGCGACTAGTGCCGCAGCCACCCCAACCATTAAGGAAATTCGCCCACCGATGGCAACACGCACTAATAGATCTCGGCCTGATGCATCGGTACCAAAATAATGTCCACTGACCATATCAGGAGGCATTGACATCATTTCCCAATCGGTATCGTCGTACAAAAAAGGCGACAACATGGGCGCAAAAATGACAAACAACGTAATTAAAAACAAGACACATAAGCTGAAAATGGCCGCACGGTTGTGCATAAAACGGCGCCGGGCATCTTGCCATAAACTGCGCCCTTCAATATCGAGCTGCTCTGAAAAGTTCGCCAGAGCTTCACTATTTTTCTGGTTCGATAGCATCGTGTTTCTCCGACTTAGTAACGAATTTTAGGGTCAATAACGGCATACAAAACATCGACAATCGCATTAAATGCAATTGTCAGTACCCCAACTAAAATTGTTAAGCTCAATACCAGCGAATAATCACGATTAAGTGCTCCGTTAACAAAGAGTTGGCCGATCCCCGGTAACCCAAAAATGGTTTCAATGACCATTGACCCTGTAATTATCCCTACAAAGGCGGGGCCCATATAGGAAAGCACAGGAAGCAATGCAGGTTTAAGGGCATGGCGTAAAATGATAGTTCTTAGTGGTAACCCTTTTGCACGGGCAGTACGAATAAAATTAGAATGCATAATTTCGATCATCGAACCGCGTGTAATACGGGAAATACTCGCAATATACGCTAATGAAAGCGCAACCATGGGCAGAACCATATGTTTTAGGTTCCCGCCATCCCATCCACCACCAGGGAGCCATTTCAAGTGAATGGCAAAAATCAGCACCAATAACGGTGCCACAACAAAGCTTGGGATAACAACCCCCGTCATGGCAAACCCCATGACTGTAAAGTCCCATTTGGTATTTTGGTTGAGTGCGGCTATCACCCCGGCAGATACCCCAAATAAAACAGCAACAATAAACGCGGTTGCCCCTAATTTTGCAGAAACAGGAAATGCTTTAGCCACTAAATCATTCACACTGTAGTCTTTGTACTTAAATGAGGGTCCGAAGTCACCTTTTGAAAGCTGAATTAAATAATTAAAGTACTGCTTATACATTGGGTCATTTAGATGATATTTAGCTTCAATATTTGCCATCACTTCCGGTGGCAATTTCCGCTCGCCAGTGAATGGGCTCCCCGGTGCTAATCGCATCATGAAAAACGAAATGGTAATCAGAACCAAAAGAGTCGGAATGGCTTCTAACAACCGACGAAAAATAAATTTCAACATCGCTCTTTCCTACTTCTATTGCCCAAATAGGCGAATATCTGGCTCCAATCAATGGAGCCAGAGCAACTTTTATTAGTGTTTAATAATATATAAATCTTTAGTATGCAGGTTATCTAATGGGTCTTTGCCACTATATCCCCCTACATAAGGTTTCACTAAACGCGTATTAACATAGTAGTAAAGAGGAACAACACCGGAGTCGTTATCAAGTAATTTTTCGGCTTGTTGATAGAGTTCTGCGCGTTCATCATCCGTTTTGACTTGCAATGTTTTTTTCATCACGGCATCAAAATCGGTATTTTTATAATGAACGGTATTATTACTGCTGTAGGAAAGTAACATATTGAGGAAGGATGAAGGCTCGTTATAGTCCGCACACCACCCCGCGCGTGCAACATCATAGTTGCCTTGATGTCGGCTATCTAGGAATGTTTTCCACTCTTGGTTTTCTAGTTTCACTTCCGCGCCAATATTTTTCTTCCACATAGAAGACGCTGCAATCGCGATACGCTTATGTAAGTCTGAGGTGTTATATAATAAATTGAATTTTAGCGGATTCCCTTTGTTATATCCCGCTTCTTCTAGCAACTGTTTCGCTTTTTCATTACGCTGCTCTTGTGTCATATTCGCGTACCAATCTGGTTTTTCTGATTTCATTCCGCTGGTAAATGGTGGAGTGAAACCATACGCAGGAATATCCCCTTGAGCTTTAACTTTGTACGTAATCGTATCTCTATCCATAGAAAGCTTTAACGCTTCACGTACACGTGGGTCGTTAAATGGTGGTTTTTCATTATTAATTTCATAATAGTAAGTACACAAGTATGGACTTACCCGTAACTCATTCGGCATGTTTTTTTGTAAGCTTTTAAACTGCTCGATAGGTAAGTTGCTGTATGTCATATCAATTTCACCACTACGATAGCGGTTAACATCTGTAACTTCTGAAGAAATAGGTAAAAAAGTCACTTGGTCAATAACCGTATTCGCATTGTCCCAATAGGTTGGGCTACGCTCTAAGACAATACGTTCATTGACCGTCCAATCCTTCAATTTATATGCTCCATTACCCACAAAGTTCTGGGGTTGCGTCCACTTCGCCCCATGTTGTTCAATGGTTTTTTTATTGACTGGGGACATAGATGAGTGTGCTAATAGTTTCGGAATATAAGGAACAGCTTCACTAAGAGTAATAACTAAGGTTTTGTCATCGAGAGCTTTAATACCAAGTTCTTCAGGTTTTTTCTTTCCAGAGATAACATCGTCAATATTATTGATATGGGCATATTGTAAATAACTGGCATAAGGTGATGCAGTATCAGGATCCGCTAATCGTCGCCAACTGTACACAAAATCTTCTGCGGTGACAGGGTCACCATTAGACCATTTGGCACCCTCGCGAATTTTAAATGTCCATTCCGTAAAATCTTTATTTTCCCAGCTTGTTGCTGAACCCGGTAATATTTCACCATCAGGCCCTACAATCGTGATCCCTTCAAAAAGGTCCCTCGCTAAAGCAGATTCCGGCACCCCTTCGATTTTATGTGGATCCAATGATTGAGGCTCGGAACCATTATTACGAACCATTACCTGTTTTTCAGCCAGCTCAACACCTGCGGGAACCGTTGCTGCAAAACTTGTTGCTATAGAGCCTATTGCCAGCCCAGCCGTTACGCTAAGTGCAATAATCGATTTATTGATTAATTTACTCATCTTATCGGTTACTCCCATACATAATTATTATGATTGTGTGTTGATACATGTTCACCCAGTAGGTGAACACTTTTTATAATTATTTAGATATTATTAATTAGGTTCACTTATATATAACCGTTTAATATCCGTATAATCAAGGGGGTCATTGCCTTTAAATCCACGCACGCTCGGTTTTATCATTCGAGCACTCACGCGATAATAAACAGGAACAATAGCCGAATCCTTGTCTAGCAAGGCTTCTGCTTGTTGGTAAATTGCATGGCGAGATGAAGGATCTGGAGCTGTCAACGCTTGCTCAAGTAAGGCATCAAAGTCCGAATTATTATAAAAAGCGGTATTATTACTATTTTGAGACAACATCATATTCAAAAATGCAGTAGGCTCGTTGTAATCTGCACACCACGTTGCCCTAGCAACATCGTAATGTCCTTCATGACGACTTTGTAATGATGTTTTCCATTCTTGATTTTGCAACGTCACTTGCGCACCAATGTTTTTCTGCCACATCGATGCCGCAACAATCGCTTGCTGCTTGTTTTGATCTGAAGTGTTATACAATAAATCAAATTTCAATGGGTTTTCTTTGTTATAACCCGCTTGTGAAAGTAAATCTTTAGCACGCTGATAACGTTGCTCTGCTGATAAATTAGCCCATTCCGGCAATGTAAAGTCACCATTATTAATAAAGCTTGGCGTAAAACCATAAGCGACTTTTTGCCCTTGCGCGATAATTTTATGGGTAATTATTTCTCGATCTAATCCTAATTTTATTGCTTCGCGTACTCGTGGGTCATTAAACGGTGCTTTTTGATTATTTATTTCATAATAGAATGTGCACAAATAGGGTCGAACATATAATTCATTGGGCCTTTCTTGCTGCATTTTTTTATATAAAACAGGTGGGATTGCAGAATTTGAAATATCAATTTCACCACTACGGTAACGATTAATATCGCTCACTTCGGAGCTAATTGCTAAAAAGGTCGCTTGTTCAATACGGCTATTTTGATTATCCCAATAAAATGGATTTCGTTTGACCACAATACGTTCATTCACCACCCATTTATCCAATACGTATGCCCCATTCCCAATAAAATTTTGAGGCTGTGTCCACTTGTCCCCATACTGTTCAATTGCAGATTTTTTCACGGGTTTCATAGAAGTATGTGAAAGCATATCAACAAAATAAGGTACTGGGTGGCTTAAAGTAACCTGTAAATGTTGCGAGTCAAGCGCCTTCACACCCAGCGCTGTTGCAGGCATTTTCCCTGCTAAAATCGCATCTGCATTTAAAATATACGCATTTTGTAGATAACTTGAATAAGGAGAGCCTGTATTGGGGTCAGATAAACGCTGCCAACTATAGACAAAATCTTCAGCGGTTACCGGTGAGCCATCACTCCACTTTGCATCTTCCCGCAAAGTAAAAATCCAAGAAGTGTAGTTTTGATTGGTCCAACTTTTGGCAACGCCTGGCACTGCCTTTCCGTCTATATCGGTATACACTAGGCCTTCTAATAAGTTTAATATCACATTACTTTCTGGCACCCCTTCCACTTTATGGGGATCAAGAGATGTCACCTCTGAGCCATTATTAATTGTGATTACCTGTTTTACTTTTTCCGTGCCATTTGCTTGTAACGCAACAAATAATAACGAGAGCACACCATAACCAAGTGTTGATTTGAACATCCTATCCCTCACGATTCATTGATGGCGCTATAACCTCATTAGCAACCTTATTTACGCTGATATTTAAGCCCTAAGACTGTTACTTCCTTATAGGCAACCCACTTTACGCCTTAACACTAAAAACAATTTATTAACATTTCCCAGCTAAAATTTTGGAAATTTTAAAAAACACCAGTTGAAAAAATTAAATTACTCTTAAATTACAATGCATTACAAAAAACGATCATGTGACACAAAATAGACTTTAAACTCACACCCAAAACATATCATTAACAAACGCCAATTAGAATAGTGAATAAATTTACGTAGCTCACAATTCCTTACTTTTTATCCCTATTTTAGTAAAAAATGCCACATATAATTACAGGGATCATTTTTTTAATGTGTGATTATTGATAACTAAAATTTTAATTAGCGAATTAAAACTATCTGAAAAGCAGAATTGATGTGTGTAATACGATAGGAACGAACAATAGATATGGCTGCAAATAGCTTTGGTTTGCAGCCACAAAAAGAGAAGAAATTAGATTACAATAAGCCTGGGAATATCGCTTTAACCCCGGTCACAATAAACTCTATCCCCAGCGACATCAGTAAGAGACCCATGATACGCGTCACCACGTTGATCCCTGTTTGACCTAAGTACCGAACCAATAAAGACGCTGAACGAAATAATAACCAACAACAAAAAGCAAAGGCGATACTCGTTAAGGCTAAACCTAAAAAGTTTTGCCAACCATGCCAACGAGATGACCAAACGATACAAGAACTTATTGCCCCGGGCCCTGCCATCAAAGGTAAGGCCAAAGGAACAACACCAATGCTATCCCTAACCGCAGTTTCTGTTTTTTCTTGCTTATTCTGTTTGTCTTCACCAATTTTACCGCTAATCATCGACATCGCAATGGTGACTATCAAAATTCCGCCAGCAATACGGAAAGAATCAATTGAAATACCAAACAATTGCAGGATTGAGTCACCAATTAATAATGATGTACATAAAATGATAGCAACTGATGTATTTGCAATCGTGTTAGTTTTATTTCTCCCGGCATTACTTTGATAGTTTGTCATACTAATAAACACAGGCAATATGCCAACTGGGTTCACAAGTGCAAACAAGCCAATAAAGAATTTTATATAACCCGATAAATCAAGTAATGCGCTACTCACCCATTTATTTCCTTAAGCAGTTCTCTTTAGAGATTCATTGATATCTTTTATAATTTTACCACTGATGTTATTAATTTCCTTGAGCAAAACAATATTTTCTTTAACTTGCTAAATTTGCTCAGCATTTAGTTAGGCATACATAAATTATCTTCGCATATTGTTTTGATAATATTAAATTAAGTAATAGATGAACAACATTTATTCAACTTGTGCAGATATACACATGCTGAAAGGAGTCAGCTTGATGTTTTCGTGATTTAGATCACTTTATTAAATTCCCGTTTTGTTAATCTACTCTTAACTGATAGGCAGAGATAATGAGGATATTAACTCAGCACTGAATAAGGTTTTTAAGCCAATAAGCGATCATGAGCAGCGTTATTATAGATAACATCTATACTTTCATCTCCAAGCATTCCCTAGTTCTATAGATGCATTTTGCTCATTGGCTTAAAAAGTTTAACATTTATCAGGAGTAATCTATATGTCCGTAACTAACGTTACCGAACTCAATGAACTCGTTGCTCGTGTCAAAAAAGCTCAACGCGAATTCGCAACTTTCTCCCAAGAGCAAGTTGATGAAATCTTTAGAGCCGCTGCCCTCGCTGCCGCTGACGCACGTATCCCCCTAGCAAAACTCGCTGTCGAAGAATCTGGAATGGGTATTATTGAAGATAAAGTGATCAAAAACCACTTTGCTTCTGAGTATATCTATAACGCATATAAAGATGAAAAAACCTGCGGCACGCTATCTGAAGACCCAACATTCGGAACAATTACTATCGCTGAGCCGATTGGTATTATCTGTGGTATTGTGCCAACAACAAACCCAACTTCAACCGCAATTTTTAAGTCACTGATTAGTTTAAAAACACGCAACGCGATTATCTTTTCTCCGCACCCTCGCGCTAAAAATGCAACTAACCGCGCGGCACAAATCGTGCTTGATGCCGCTATTGCAGCGGGTGCACCAAAAGACATTATTGGCTGGATTGATTCCCCTTCTGTTGAGCTATCTAACGCTTTAATGCACCATCCTGATATTAACCTGATCCTAGCGACAGGTGGACCAGGCATGGTCAAAGCAGCTTATAGCTCAGGTAAACCTGCAATCGGTGTTGGTGCTGGTAATACTCCTGTCGTTATTGATGAAACAGCGGATATTAAACGTGCCGTTGCGTCCATCTTGATGTCAAAAACATTCGACAACGGCGTTATTTGTGCATCTGAACAATCCGTTGTGGTCGTAGATGAAATCTATAATCAAGTTCGCGAACGTTTTTCAAGCCATGGAGGCTACCTGTTACAAGGAAAAGAGCTTAAGGCCGTTCAAGATATCATATTAAAAAATGGTAACCTAAACGCTGCGATTGTTGGTCAACCTGCCTATAAAATTGCAGAAATGGCTGGTATTACGGTTCCAAAGACAACTAAAATCTTAATCGGTGAAGTCAAAACCATCGATGAGTCAGAACCATTCGCACATGAAAAACTTTCACCATTATTAGCGATGTATCGTGGTAAGAATTTTGAAGATGCGGTTACAAAAGCAGAACAATTAGTTGAAATGGGGGGGATTGGACATACCTCTTGCTTATATACTGACCAAGATAACCAACATGATCGTGTTAACTATTTTGGCCAAAAAATGAAAACAGCGCGTATTTTAATCAATACACCCGCGTCACAAGGTGGTATCGGTGACCTGTACAACTTTAAATTAGCCCCTTCTCTGACCCTAGGTTGTGGTTCTTGGGGTGGTAACTCCATCTCTGAAAACGTAGGTCCAAAACACCTAATCAATACCAAAACTGTGGCGAAGAGAGCTGAAAATATGTTGTGGCATAAACTTCCGAACTCAATCTACTTCCGCCGTGGTTGCCTCCCTATCGCCCTTGAAGAGATCGCAACTGACGGTGCTAAACGCGCTTTTATCGTAACTGATGGTTATCTATTCAATAATGGTTATGTTGATGAAGTGGTTAGCGTTCTCAAAAAACATCACATTGAAACAGACGTTTTCTTTGAAGTTGAGGCAGACCCAACATTAACGGTTGTTCGTAAAGGTGCAGCCCAAATGCAAGCATTCCAGCCTGATGTGATCATTGCGTTAGGTGGTGGTTCACCGATGGATGCGGCTAAAATCATGTGGGTTATGTATGAACACCCAGAAACGCATTTTGAAGAATTAGCATTACGTTTTATGGACATACGTAAACGTATCCACCGCTTCCCTAAAATGGGCGTTAAGGCTAAATTAGTTGCTATCACAACGACTTCGGGGACTGGTTCTGAAGTCACGCCATTTGCGGTAGTGACTGATGATAAAACAGGCCAAAAATATCCATTAGCAGACTATGCCTTAACGCCAAATATGGCAATTGTTGATGCGAACTTAGTCATGAATATGCCTAAATCTTTAACCGCTTTTGGTGGTTTAGATGCGGTCACTCATGCGTTAGAAGCTTATGTTTCTGTTTTGGCTAACGAATTTACTGATGGCCAAGCACTTAAAGCACTAAGTCTATTAAAAGATTACTTACCAGCCAGTTACCATGAAGGGGCTAAAAACCCTGTAGCAAGAGAACGTGTCCATAACGGAGCAACACTTGCAGGTATTGCATTTGCAAACGCATTCCTTGGTGTATGTCACTCTATGGCGCATAAACTTGGTTCAGAGTTCCACATCCCTCATGGGCTTGCTAATGCATTGTTGATTTGTAACGTCATCCGTTTTAATGCGAATGATAACCCAACAAAACAAACTGCATTTAGCCAATACGACCGCCCTCATGCACGCCGCCAATACGCAGAAATTGCGGATCACTTAGGGCTCACTAAAGTCGGTGATCGTACAGGTGAGAAAATTGAAAAATTACTCGCATGGTTGGAGGAAATAAAAGCCGATTTAGGTATTCCTAAATCTATCCGTGAGACGGGGGTGACAGAGGCTGACTTCTTAGCTCGCGTGGATAAACTGTCTGAAGATGCATTTGATGACCAATGTACAGGTGCTAACCCGCGTTATCCTTTAATCTCTGAAATTAAACAATTATTACTGGATTCTTATTATGGTCGCGAGTTTGTTGAACATCAAGACGCACCCGTGATTGAAAAAGAGGAAAAAAAAGCGCCTCAGAAAAAAACAGCTGTAAAAAAAGAAGTTGAAAAGAAAAATACTAAGAAATAATGTTTCACACATTATTTAAAATAAAGGCACTGCAATAATTGCAGTGCCTTTTGTTTAGCTATTAAAAAATGAATTACTGCAAGGACACATAAAATTAATATTATATACAACGGTTCTACTCGCTGAGTCTAGCCCGTAGATGACCATAATAAGTTGATAACAGAGAGCTATTTAATTCCCTATACCGAGCTACTTCCATTTATCGAAAGTGAAGTGCCTGTTTAGGTATAACCCCCTCATTCATCAATTGGGCTTGTTTTATTGCTTCTGAATAGTGCTTACGACAAACAGAAATATACTTTTCATTGCCGCCTATATCCACTTGTAAGCCTTTATATACAGGTATCCCATCACTTCCTATACGTAATACCTTACTCGCCTTACGGCCACAATAACAGACCGTTTTTAGCTCGACTAACTTATCAGCCCAAGCAAGCAAGTATTGGCTACCTTCAAATAATTGCCCTGCAAAATCAGTACGCAATCCATAACATAAAACGGGAATATCCTCGTTATCGACTATGTCACATAATTCTTCAACTTGTTTTTTTGTTAGAAACTGACACTCATCAATAAGAACACAATGCACTTTTTGTACGTTATTTTCTTTTTTTATCAGCTCAGCCATATTTGTTGTCGCTGAGTAGAGTAACGCTTCTGCTGATAAACCGATACGTGATGAGACTTTGCCTTGTTCAAAGCGGTTATCTATCTCTGCAGTAAAAATAACCGTACGCATCCCTCTTTCATTATAGTTATACGATGATTGCAATAATGACGTTGATTTTCCCGCATTCATAGCTGAATAATAAAAATAAAGCTGAGCCATTTGGCTGTTCCCTCAAAATTAATATACAGAATAATTTTACCATAAAACAGACTTCAGGATTAACAATAATGGTGTGCATGTCCTTTACTTATTGAAAATTTAACTTTTTTTCCGACCATGCTCTTACCTTATTGCAAATATTGCTTAGCTTATATGCAATAAAAACCAATTTGATATTAACTATAAACAGTTTCAATTAAAGCACATTCTCCTAAAAAACATCATCAAAAAAAGAAATTTTAAGGAATCTATCCCTTCAGTTCATTCCGAGTAAAAGTAAAATGAGACTCCCCTCTTCTTTTTCGAATAATTTAATCGCTAAAATTTTTAGCTTATTGCTATTTTTCGTTTAGTTCAGTTATTGATAATAGCTATATATATATCTACGAAAAGTTTATTTTTCTTTTGTAAAAAAATTGCAATCGTTAAAGATTACTTTTAAACTAAGGAAGTAATTTAGCTATTGCAGAATTTAAAATAGCATTCTATTATTACTGTACACATGCCAACTAATAATTTGAGACCAGGAAAATGAGCGAATCATTAAAAGCGTTAAATAACATCCGTACTCTTCGTGCTCAAGCTCGCGAAGTAACTTTAGAATCTTTAGAAGAAATGCTGGAAAAATTAACCGTCGTTGTTGAAGAACGTCGTGACGAAGAAAACCAAGCTCGCGCGGAATTAGAAGAACGTAACCGTAAATTGGAAAAAGTTCGTGAAATGATCCTTGAGCAAGGCGTAGATTTAAATGACCTTCTGCAAACAATGGACTCAGGTAAAAGCACTGGTACCCGTGCTAAACGTGCTGCACGTCCAGCTAAATATAAATATGTTGATGAAAATGGCGAAACCAAAACTTGGACAGGCCAAGGCCGTACTCCAGCTGTAATCAAAATTGCCATTGAAGAACAAGGCAAATCTTTAGATGATTTCTTAATCTAATCGCCTTAACATGTATTCTAAACACCCTTTTATAAGGGTGTTTTTATTTAAACCTATATATATTATTTTATATTAACCTGTAATAAGAAAAAGCGCTTAGCTATTATATCCCCCTTCACCACGAAAACCTCATAGCTACCACCCATGCTCAATAAACAGCGCTGTTTAAGCCACTACTGTGTATTACACAATCAACAAAATAATCATGATAAATAAAAATTAGCAGTAAAGATATGTAAGCTTAATTAGATAAACTTAAATATTATCAGTGATTTTATTTATGCAATCCCCTTATATGTTAATTTTTGCACGCTATACACTTATAGAGTGTGTAGATTAAACAGCCTAAAACAGAGTGTTCCCCCCTTAATACTGATGTTTATTGTTAATAATCTATTTTTTACGTATAAAAAAGGCTAACAAATTAAGTTAGCCTTTAATAAAAATTCATTGTGAAATTTTTATTTTTCTGAATTCAGAGAGACTGACAATTTTTTCAACCACTGAGTGAACTCATCTCCCAGTGCATCATGTTGCATTCCATATTCAACAAACGCTTTCATATAACCTAATTTATTTCCACAGTCATGACTTTTACCACATAAGTGGTAAGCTTCTACTGGCTCGTTATTTTCCATCATTAATGCAATGGCGTCAGTTAATTGAATTTCATCCCCTGCACCTGGCGCTGTTTTGGCTAATGCGTCCCAAATCTTTTCAGATAAAACATAACGGCCAACAATAGATAAATTAGATGGAGCTTCTTCACGTTTTGGTTTTTCAACCATACGAATAATTCTTTTACTATCCCCAGGCGCTAACATCTCGCCATTACAATCCACAATACCATAGCTAGATACATCTTCCTCTGGGACTGGCTCAACTAAAATTTGACTTGCCCCTGTAGACTCATATTGCTCTAGCATTTCTCGCAAGTTAAATTTAGTTAAATCGGTACTGTAGCGGTCTAAAATGACATCAGGCAAAATAACTGCAAAAGGCTCTTCACCGACTAACGGTTTAGCACACAAAATAGCATGCCCTAATCCTTTTGCTATTCCTTGTCGTGTTTGCATAATCGTTACGTGGCTTGGACAAATAGATTGAACTTCATCTAATAGCTGGCGTTTAACACGCGCCTCCAAAATAGCTTCTAATTCAAAGCTTATGTCAAAGTGGTTTTCAATGGAATTTTTTGATGAATGGGTCACTAAAACGATTTCATTGATCCCCGCAGCAATACATTCATTAACAACATATTGAATCAGCGGCTTATCAACTATAGGCAACATTTCTTTTGGAATAGCTTTTGTTGCAGGAAGCATACGAGTTCCTAAACCCGCAACAGGAATTACCGCTTTACGCACCTTGCGCTGTGTCATATTTATCACTCCAGATATCATCTTAGCCTCTCAAAATTTACTAAAGTACCAAGAGGCATTTTAAGTGCGCAGAAGTATATCAGGAAATATTCATGAATAAATAGCGACGAGTCCGAATAGGGTTATTTAGATTACAGGAATACGCATTTTAGGCATTAATTATGTTTCGGGATTAAACATAAGTTTTATTTTCTGACTATTATTACGAATTAAGCACTGCCAAGCATTTCCTTTTACCTCTAAATGATTAGATTGATAAAATTTTAGCGTACCTAAAGGCAGGTTTCTAGGTAACTTAACATGTGTATTTTCTGTCGTTATTTCCGCTTCTAAGCCCGCACTCGCCATAATAATCGATTTATTTTGTGTATTAAAATACCCTAATAATAATGGAAACTGCCCATTAAACCCTGAGTCTTCCAGTAGGTAATTTATTTGATTAATGATCCTATCAATATTGGGTAGTTTTTTGTCTGGATAACTTACCGCACTTTTTAAGAGGTCGTTGAACACCACACGAATCAAAAATGCAGCCATAATACCTTCTTGCGAAGAACGCTCAGTATCAATGCAGTAAAACCCTATTTGGCTGTCTGAAATAGCCGCTAAGTCTAATAATAAGCCAAAGCGATTAGCCTCATTAAGCTGACGATAGTTAATTCGATAACTATTTATAATTTGATGTACTGGCGGTTGTAACTGTTTCAATATTGCCAACATATCTTGCGTATGCTCTTGCATTAACACAGAAATTTGATTAGCGTCCTCCCCATTCAGCGCTGTGAAGCTATTTTGCTCAGGATACAGTGCCGAAAGGAGTGTCACTTTAACTTCATCTAAATTTTTGATTGGTTTTAACAAAGCATCTTTTGCACCTAAACGAAACATTCGGTCTAACTGCGTAAAATCTGTTGTTGCTGTGATCACAATGACTGGAATATCAATATTACGCGCAACTAGCTCGCGCATAAACGCTTCACCATCCATAACTGGCATATTTAGGTCGCATAGAATAATATCGGGATTGATGCGCTCTTCAGTTAACATCTCTATTGCTAATTGGCCATTATCTGCGGTATAGATCTCAAGACCCAGTGTTTCTAGGTAGTTTTTTAAAATTGTACAGAAGGTGATTTCGTCTTCTATTATGAGTACTTTTCTATTTTTCATAAGATACCTACTGCAAGAGCCTAGTTTAATTAACAATACAATTATTCATACGATAAAATCATTTATTCATCATCATTTAAGTATAGTGACTTTTCAATCTTATACTTATTTTTATAGGGAGTGTTATGAAATCACAAGCAGAAGATAAGTGTTGCTGTGGTAACGAAGCACAATTTGTACAATGTTGTGCCCCTTTTTTACAAGGAAAATCAATCCCACAGACGCCAGAGCAGCTTATGCGCTCAAGATATAGCGCTTATGTACAGCAAAATGCCGATTATCTAATTAAAACATGGCACCCTGATTGCCAGGCTCAAGAATGGTATCAGGAAATTACAAATAGTTTTTCGATGACACACTGGCTTGGTCTTCGTGTTATTAGTTCTTCTTATGCCAAAAAATCCAATGAAGCCTATGTCGAATTTTCGGCTTGCTTTATTGATGAAAAAGCTGATCATAAGCAGCTTATTCATGAACGTTCGCGTTTTATTAAGATGGATTCGTGTTGGTATTATATAGACGGCATTACGCCCAAAGTTGGTCGCAATGATTTGTGCCCTTGTGGCTCTGGTCAAAAATATAAAAAGTGTGGACATCCAGACTAGTCACCCTTTATTTGATGTCTGTCTAAAAAGGCACACGTAATACTCAACCCATCATTTTCTTTTTTATATCGCTTTGTTAGTTAAGGATTAGGCTGTTTCATGCAACACAAAATTGTACAGAAGAAAATTCTCAGGACAATTTGCCCTGACGCGAAAGGATTAATCGCGAAAATCACCAATATTTGTTATAAGCATCAACTCAATATCGTACAAAATAATGAGTTCGTTGATCACCACACTGGCCGCTTCTTCATGAGAACTGAGCTAGAAGGTATTTTCAACGATGAGACATTATTAGCTGACCTTGATGATGCATTACCAGTTGGGTCTCAACGCGAATTAAACACAGCGGGTCGACGCCGTATTGTCGTCATGGTAACAAAAGAAGCTCATTGTCTGGGCGACCTACTCATGAAAAGTGCTTATGATGGGTTGGATGTTGAAATTGCGGCGGTTATTGGGAACCACGATACACTAAAGAACTTAGTCGAACAATTTGATATCCCATTCCACCATATTAGTCATGAAGGCCTAACTCGCGAACAACATGACGAAAAAATGACAGCGCAGATTGACCAATATCAGCCTGACTATGTTGTATTGGCTAAATATATGCGCGTATTAACACCTGCATTTGTGCAACATTATCCAAACCAAATCATCAATATTCATCACTCATTTTTACCCGCATTTATTGGTGCCCGCCCCTACCACCAAGCTTATGAGCGTGGCGTAAAAATTATTGGAGCCACTGCGCACTTTGTTAATGACAACCTCGATGAAGGTCCAATCATTACACAGAATGTAATTAATATAGACCATACATTCACAGCGGATGATATGATGCGTGCAGGGCGTGATGTCGAAAAAAATGTCCTCAGCCATGCACTCTATTGGGTCTTAGCTCAACGTGTATTTGTATATGGTAATCGCACTATTATTTTATAAGCCAAAATAGTGGCTTATTTAACAACGATTTGTTGATTTAACAGGCATTAAGAATAAAAAAACAGCAACCAACCATTTTATTGAAAATTAATGCTTTACAGCGGCGCGTCATTTGATATGATGCCGCCCGCTGTCAACGATTACAGCAATTTAAAACCTGGTGGGATACCCAAGCGGCCAAAGGGAGCAGACTGTAAATCTGCCGTCACAGACTTCGAAGGTTCGAATCCTTCTCCCACCACCATCAATTAGTTTCACCTCCTAGTTTATCCACAACTCCCATAAAGCGATTTAACACACTTGAGTGTGATTTTGATTTATAGATATAACACACACTTTTTCCTAATATTTTGTTCAATGATATATAAATCAATGATTTATCAACCAACTCTTCCTCTGGATAATGATCTATAATACCAATGAAATCACCCTCTTGAATGAAACTTTGGCAACAACCTATATTATCCATTTGTCTCACACTCGTTTTATTATCAACTGTTTCAATTTTTGCCAATAAGTCACTCATCAATGAACTTTTATAAAATGCAGGATCACATAACCATGTACTTTTTTGTAATAGTGTCACCAGGTCATAATTAAATTTTTCATACAGCTCTTTTCTGCAATAAATACCTAATGGTGAGTTTTCTATTATTTTTTGTAATGAAAATCGCTCACTAACCACCTGTTCTGAACTAAGTATAAGTGTATTCCCATCATAATCGACAATTTCATCTACTTCATCATAATTAAACCTTAATATATTTACTTGTACATTATTTTGATGTGCTGATTGATATAAATTAATTAAATGATTTTCCTTCCCCCAGTCATAATAAATATTAGCTTCATTGATTATATAACCCGAAAAATGTTTTTTCGTTATTTCCTTCTCCTGTAAATAAAGATCTCTTAGATCATTATAAAGTTCTTGGCCATCCTTAGTTAATGTCATTCCAAATTTTTCTCGTTTAAAAAGCCGTTTACCTAGGCTTGTCTCAAAGTCTTTGATTGACTTTGCGATGGGAGGTGTCGTACGGTTCATCACTCTTGCAGCCTTACTTAACGAGCCATTCTCAACAACCGCCATAAACGCCTCTAATTTTCTTGAAAAGAACATATCTATGACCCCATTCCGTTTATTAAAATGTTAATCAACATACTTAACTTTCTCATTAATAATTATATTGATTAGCCCATAAATTAATCTATAAAATAAAAAGTCAATCTTGATTTTTTATTGAATGATTAACAATATTTCATAAAAGTATTTTTATAATTTCCATCATTACAAAGCAATATATTATACTGTTTAGATTGATTATTTTTTATGACCCCACTATTAAATCACATTAAAATATAAATAACCAATTGACTTTAAATGAAAATAAAACTAGTTAATATTGAAATTATTAATTTAATTTCAATAGGAAATCAAACTCTAGTACATAGAATAAATTTGACTAACTATGATATTTTTTGATTATTTATATATATTATTATCTTTATATTATGTACTGAGTTTTGACTCTATATTAACAATAGGTCATCTCATGTCTATTGTTATCATAACCACTTATAAATAACCTAATCGTTGAAATATGCTTCGTGGGGTTACAGTATTGCTACCATCTGGTAGAATAAGCATAATAATCATAAAACTAGGTGATAAAAAACCATGAAATTCATATCGTTCAATATCAATGGCCTTCGAGCTCGCCCTCACCAACTCGCTGCAATCATAGAAAAACATCAACCTGAGGTTATTGGCTTACAAGAAACAAAAGTCCATGATGATATGTTTCCTTATGAAGAAGTTAGTCAGCTCGGCTATCATGTTTTTTATCACGGTCAAAAAGCGCATTATGGTGTTGCGCTTTTGACTAAAAATGAGCCTCTTGCTGTCCGTAAAGGCTTCCCTACTGACGATGATGACGCACAGCGTCGTATTATCATGGCTGACATTCAAACTGAACGAGGCCCATTGACTGTGGTAAATGGTTATTTCCCGCAAGGGGAAAGCCGTGACCACCCCACTAAATTTCCGGCAAAAGAAAAATTTTATCAAGATTTACAAAGTTATATTACATCAACGCAAACTGCAGAGTCACAGTTACTCATTATGGGTGATATGAATATCAGCCCAACGGATCTTGATATCGGTATTGGTGATGTAAACCGCAAACGTTGGTTAAAAACCGGGAAATGTTCTTTTTTACCCGAGGAACGTGAGTGGTTAGCCAAATTATTAGGCTGGGGTTTAGTTGATACATACCGTGCAAAAAACCCTGATGTTTCTGATTGTTACTCATGGTTTGACTACCGTTCTAAAGGCTTTGATGATAACAGAGGCTTACGTATCGACTTACTGCTTGCATCAAATAAGCTAGCAGAACGCTGTATCGCTACGGGGATTGATTATGACATTAGAGGGATGGAAAAACCGTCAGACCACGCACCTGTATGGTCTGAATTTGACCTAACAAAATAATTTTCCTCACGAGGTATAATGCAAAAAGGCGCTTTACGCGCCTTTTATTGTTTTACCTGACCCATCCTAAATAAGGTTGACACTTTTCCAATCTAAAATTGGAGAGTGTAATGAAAGCAATCACTAAACGAACTCAACGCGATTATTCCCTCGCTTTTAAATTACAGGTTGTTGACCAAGTAGAAAAAGGCGAACTCACCTATAAACAAGCTCAATATCAATATGGGATACAAGGATGTTCTACCGTTTTGGTATGGCTTCGTAAACATGGTAGATTAGATTGGTCTGAAGGTACGCCCAATACTCTTTATAAAGGTACTGCTATGACCCAAACTCCTGAGCAACAAACCCCAGAACAACGCATCAAACTACTCGAAAGGGAACTTGAAGAAGCTCGGCTTAAATCCGATTTCTTTGAAGCTGTTGTCAAAGTTATGGATAGAGACTTCGGAGTTCGCTTGTCAAAAAAGCGCAAGGCCGAGTTATTAAAGAAAAAACGGTTAAAAACCTCACCGTAACAATAGCTTGTCGTTTTATGAATATTAGCCGGCAAGCCTACTACAAGCGACAGGATAAGACTGAAGAACGACAAAAAATCGATACGGCCATTATTGATATTGTTAAGTCTGAACGCGCCTTTCATCCCAGACTGGGAGGGCGTAAGTTACATTTTATTTTAAAGCAAAAACAAATGATTATTGGTCGTGACCGGCTATTTACTTTATTGAAGGAACATCGGTTACTTGTGCCGAATAAGCGGGCTTATCATAGAACAACTTTAAGCCATCATCGTTTTCATCGACATCCAAATTTAATTAAGTCAGGATTTATCCCCACACAGCCTGAGCAACTCTGGGTAGCGGATATTACCTATTTATCGACACATGAGGGTGATACCTATTTAAGTTTAATTACGGATGCGTACTCGCGAAAAATCGTGGGATATCATTTAGATGACAATATGAAAACAAGTTCGGTGAAGAAGTCGCTGGTTCAGGCTTTAAAAAAACGCTGTTCGACAACATCGCTGATCCATCATTCAGATCGTGGGCTACAGTATTGTTCGTCGGAGTATCAAGAAATACATAGAAATCATAATATTCAATGTTCTATGACTGATGGCTATGATTGCTATCAAAATGCCTTAGCAGAAAGAATTAATGGAATATTAAAAATGGAGTATCTTCTAGTAAAACCAAGAAATTTAGAGCAGGCACGAAGGTTGGTTGAAGAATCAATCCAGATTTATAATGAAAGGCGCCCGCATTTATCATTAAACTATAAAACGCCCGATGAGGTTCACCGAGCGTTTTATGCCTGAAAAGTTGTCAACCTATATCAGGACTAGTCAACCAGACTCAACTAATCTTCTTTCTTTTTCGTTTTTTTACCCGTTTTTGCTGGTTTTTTCCCTGTTTTTACTGATGGGGCCGGTAGCTCTCGAAATGCCCTCAAATTTGTAAACTGGCGCGCATGGTGAATTAATTGCATCAAGGTTTCGTTAAGCGGCTGCATAAAGTCATCGTAGCGGGATTGTTTTTCACTAATTTGGGTTAACACTGACTCCCAATGGGCCGTCATATCCGGCAACGTCGCCATATCAGGTAAGACATGGATCAGGGCTCTACCCGCTGGAGAGGAATGGATATAGCGCCCTTTTTTATATAAAAATTGACGTTTGAAAAGTAAATCGATGATCCCTGCACGCGTTGCTTCGGTGCCTAATCCATCCGTTTCTCGCAATACTTTTTTTAATGCTTTATCTTGCACAAAACGCGCAATTCCTGTCATCGCGGATAATAAGGTCGCATCCGTAAAAGGGCGTGGGGGCTGTGTTTGCCGCTCAACCACTTCCCCTTTTTCACACAAAAGCTCATCATTTTTACTCACAACGGGTAGCGGCATACCATCGTTTTCAGCATCACGCTCTTTATTGCCTAGAACAACTCGCCAGCCAGCTTCAGCAAGAAACCGCGCTTTTGCAATAAATTTACCCTTTTCAATTTCGAGATCAATCGTGCACTTACGGTAAACCGCATCAGGCATAAACTGGATAATATATTGACGTGCAATCAGTTGGTAAATTTTACTTTCATTTTCAGTTAGCTTTGTTGCTGCCGTTTTCGCTGTTGGAATGATTGCATGGTGGGCATCCACTTTTTTGTCGTCCCAACAACGGTTTTTTTTATCCAACTCTGTCAATTCAAATTCAGTGAGATCTGGTTGATGTACCGCAATTGCATTCAATACACTGTGCCGCCCTGCAAAATGTTCATCAGGCAGATAGCGGCTATCTGAACGCGGGTACGTAATTAATTTGTGCGTTTCATACAAGCGTTGGCAAATATCCAACACTTCTTGCGCACTCAATGCATACTTTTTAGCGGCTTCAATCTGTAAAGATGATAAAGAAAAAGGCAACGGTGCAATTTCAGATTCTCGCTTATCCTGATATTGTGTCACGATGGCAGGTTTGCCCTCGATACGTGATACTACATGCTCTGCGAGCGGCCGATGGAATAAACGCCCCTCTTCGTCTTGGTAATCAATACAGGAGTCGCTCGGCTGCCATATTGCGACAAAGCGCTCATCCTTTGGCGTAACAATATGAGCTTTTACCTCGAAATAATCTTTAGGAACAAAGTTTTCGATATCTTCATCTCGCCTGACGACTAACCCCAAAACTGGCGTTTGCACTCGCCCAACAGAAAGAACACCTTGATACCCCCCCCGTTGACCTAATAGCGTATAAGCCCGAGTCATATTGATGCCATACAACCAATCTGCTCGTGCTCTTGCTAAGGCAGAGACGCAAAGAGGAATAAACTCGCGATTTTCTCTTAAACGGTCAATTGCCCGCTCAACCGCTTGAGGATTAAGGTCATTAATTAAACAACGTTTTACTTCTTTGCGTTTTTCAGGATCGAGCTTTAAAAAATCAAGCACTTCGTCCACCAGCAATTGACCTTCTCTATCAGGGTCCCCTGCATGAACGACGGTTGAAGCTTGCTTCAGCAATGTTTCAATGGTTTTTAATTGTTTAGTTACTGCGGAACGGGGCTTCAACTGCCATTTATCAGGGATAATTGGCAGATCCTGAAGATTCCAACGTGCGTACCGAGGCTCATAGGCATCCGGCTCAGCCTGTTCTAAAAGGTGGCCAATACACCATGTTACGGTTTGGCCATCACCACATTGAATAAAACCATCACCTCGTTTATGAGGTTTGGGTAATACATCTGCAATGGCCCTTGCTAGGCTCGGTTTTTCCGCAATAAACAAACGCATAAATTAATCTATCACTTCAACTAAAGGAACATTATCCTGATGGGGTAATAATTTACCGATAGACTGTAACAAAACACCTTGCTGCTGTGCAATCTCTTTAATTTTAGACACTTCGGAAGGTTTTACTGCAATGAGTAGGCCCCCAGAGGTCTGCGGGTCACACAGTAGCTGGCGCTGCATATCATTCATAGGGCCAATAAGATGACCATAGCTGTCGAAGTTACGGGTTGTTCCGCCGGGAACACAGCCGGCTTCAATATATTTTTCGACATCCGCTAATTTAGGAACTTTATTGAAAGAAATTTCGGCGCGAACGTTAGAGCCTTCACAAATCTCACTTAAATGACCTAATAACCCAAAACCGGTCACATCTGTCATCGCAGTAACCCCCTCTAAAGGTGCAATGACAGCGCCTATTTTATTCATTTGGCACATGGTTTCAGACGCAAGGTGCTGGTGTTCAGGTGCTAACACGCCTTTTTTCTCTGCGGTTGTTAACACACCGATCCCTAAAGGCTTAGTTAAAAACAGTTCACAACCTGCTGTCGCCGCACTATTTTTCTTCACATATTCAGTATTCACCACACCTGTTACCGCTAACCCAAAAATAGGTTCAGGCGCATCAATGGAATGCCCACCAGCCAATGAAATACCGGCATCTGCACAGGCAGCTCGGCCACCTTCAATCACTTCTCGAGCCACTTCTGGCGGTAATTTAGCAATAGGCCAGCCTAAAATGGCGATTGCCATGATGGGTTTTCCGCCCATCGCAAAAATATCGCTTATCGCATTCGTTGCGGCGATACGGCCGAATTCAAACGGAGAGTCAACGATCGGCATGAAAAAGTCAGTTGTGCTGATGATGCCAATCCCATTACCTAAATCATAAACAGCGGCATCATCTTTCGTTTCATTACCGACTAACAAATGGGGGTCATGAAATTTTGCTTGTTCTGTGTGTAAGATTTGTTCTAATACTTTCGGTGCAATTTTACAGCCACAGCCTGCGCCATGACTATATTGCGTTAATCTAATTTTTTCAGTCATTATTATTCTCTTTAGAAGTGAGATACAAAACCGGTCATGTCGGGCGTTTGTACTTTTGTTGGTGCTTTAAGCTCTGGTGTTCCTAAATAAAGAAACCCAACAATACGGTCGTTATCTCCACAACCTAGTCCTGCACGAACCACGGCATCTTCTGTCCATGCCCCTGACCGCCATATACCGCCAAAACCCTGAGCTACTGCAGCCATTTGCATCGCCTGCACAGTACAACTCGCAGCAACTAATTGTTCCCATTGTGGTACTTTGGGGTGATCTTTTAATTTTGCAATCACCGTAATAATTAATGGGGCACGAAAAGGTGCATTACGTGCTTTTTCTTCTACCTCAGCGCCTAACTGCCCTTCAATTGCTGCTTTTTCTAATAGCTGACTGAAGCGTTTAATCCCCTCATTTTGCATAACAACAAAATGCCACGGTTTTAACGCACCGTGATCGGGTGCTCTCATCCCTGCAGCAAGTATGTTATTAAGTTCTTCGCCTTGCGGTGCAGGTGTTGTGAGTCTAGAAGCTGAACGGCGGTTCAACAAAAGGGTTAGAGCATCCATTTTTGTCTCCGTTTAAGAGTAAACTGATATGATAATCATTAAATTAGATAATTATACCCATGCTATCTATTGTTTAAGCTTAAAGGAAAATCGCTTACACTAATACAACAATAACAATGATCCGCCAGGTAAAATTACGTTATAAATTCATTGAATTGTATCATTTGTTATACGTGAAAAATATCATTGAAACATTGTACCGTGCGTATCTTAATTTTGTTATGCATAAAGATAGCCCACAATTGCAACTAATTGTATTGATATAACTTAGATATCAAGCGTTCGATGTGATGATCGGGTAACGGATTTGCTTTTGAGTATATTGTTGTTAATTCGTGCTGCAGGTGGAAATAGTCCAACTGTAGAAAGATATATTTATGTAATATCCAAAAATAGTTTGTGCCATTAATCAACGGTAAACCAATGAAGCCAACACCCTTTGGTGCAAAATATGCAGGATAGGAGAAAACATGCGTCAACTATGGGACATCATCGCTACCATCTTTAGAATCAGCTGGCGAGCACTAAACTTTATTAGGGAATTCGTTTTCAACGCTATTTTCTTAGTATTATTTTTTGTCGTTATTGGGTCGATTGCCCTTTACCAAACAGATACTCAACCCGAAAAAAATTATTTTGGTGCTTTATATGTAGATTTGCAGGGCGTTATTGTAGACCAAGTTTCTGCTCCCGACCCATTTGGTCGCATGAGTCGTGAACTGCTGGGGACTTCAAATAGCCGCATGCAAGAAAATTCACTATTCGACATCGTTGACACCATCCGCACCGCTGCAAATGATGACCGGATCACAGGGATGGTATTACGCCTAGATAATTTAGTTGGCGCTGATCAGCCCTCATTAGCTTATATCGGTAAGGCGATCAACGAATTTAAACATTCTGGAAAACAGGTTTACGCCATCGGTAACAGTTATAATCAGTCACAATACTACCTTGCTAGTTACGCTGATGATATCTACCTCACCCCACAAGGGGCTGTTGGCGTGTATGGTTTTGCAACTAATGGCCTATATTACAAGACACTATTAGAAAAACTTAAAGTCAGTAGCCATATATTCCGTGTAGGTACTTATAAATCTGCAGTTGAGCCGTTAATGCGTGATGATATGTCCCCTGAGGCACGTTTAGCCAATAAACAGTGGTTAGATGCCCTTTGGAACAATTACCTCGCAGAAATCGCCAAAAACCGTAATACAACCAGCGCACAAATTTTCCCTGGGGCTGATGCTATTTTAGAACAATTACGATCAGTCAAAGGCGATAGCGCGCAGTATGCTTTAAAACAAAAGTTGGTTGATAAACTTTATACCAACGAACAAGTTGAAGACTTACTCAGTAAACACTTTGGTTGGAATAAAGAAGATAAACAATTCAATAATATTAGTATCTATGATTATTCCGCTAAAATAGCAGATACCAATACAAGTCAAGGTGGCAATATCGCTGTAATTGTTGTTCAAGGAGCCATCATGGATGGCCCGCAAACAGCAGGAATTGCCGGAGGCGATACCATCGCAGCACAAATCCGCGATGCTCGCCTTGATGATAATATTAAAGCGATTGTCTTACGTGTTAACAGCCCGGGTGGAAGCGTCAGTGCTTCTGATTTGATCCGCAGTGAACTGGCTTCTGCCCATGCAGCGGGCAAACCTGTTGTGGTTTCTATGGGGGGTATGGCGGCATCAGGTGGTTACTGGGTATCAACGCCTGCGGACTATATTATTGCCAGTCCAAACACATTGACTGGTTCAATTGGTATATTTGGCGTGATCAATACCTTTGAAAAATCCTTAGATTCTATTGGTGTATATACTGATGGTGTATCAACGTCACCATTAGCTGATGTTTCGTTGACGAAAGGGATCAGCCCACAATTTGCAGACATGATGCAAATCACCATTGAAAATGGCTATGAAACATTTATTGGCTTAGTCGCTAAAGCTCGCCATAAAACACCTGCGGAGATAGATAAAATTGCGCAAGGCCGTGTGTGGATCGGGCAAGATGCATTGAAAAATGGCCTTGTCGACCAGCTAGGTGATTTTGATAATGCGGTAGATAAAGCCGCTGAGCTCGCTAAACTCAGTGACGTTAAGTTAGATTGGATGAAGCCCGAACTGACCTTTATGGATCAATTGCTACTTGAATTAACCACAAACGTTCAAGCCGTAATGCCAGATGTGCTACACGTGTTTTTACCTCCTGCAGTCGCGACGGACATCCGCCAGCAAGCTCAATTTTTCTTAAAAATGAATGACCCGCAAAACCGTTATGCTTTTTGCTTAAATTGCGCAGAAATTAATTGATCGCAAAATCCCCTTCAGAACCAATGAAGGGGATTTCTCTCACAACCCCATCAATAACCTTATATCAATCTAATTATTCGTAAGTTAACGATAGTAATACGCTAACAAATACGTCAAAATCCTGATAATCACTCTCCTTCGATAAATTGGATAAATTAGGTAATAAGATGCAGAAAAAATCCATTTATGTTGTCTATACTGGCGGAACAATTGGCATGCGCCATTCACCACAGGGATATGTGCCGGTTTCCGGTCATTTACAAGCTCAGTTAGCTCAAATGCCCGAGTTTCACCGCCCTGAAATGCCTGAGTTTACGATCCGTGAGCATCAGCCGTTGATTGATTCATCTGATATTACCCCTGAAGATTGGCAGCTTATCGCTGATGACATTTGTGAAAACTACCCACTTTATGATGGGTTTGTCATTTTACATGGCACTGATACCATGGCTTTTACTGCTTCCGCGTTATCTTTCATGTTTGAAAACTTGAAAAAACCGGTGATAGTGACAGGGTCACAAATCCCCTTGGAAGCATTGCGTTCTGATGGGCAGACGAATCTATTAAATGCATTATATTTAGCGGCAAACTACCCCGTTAATGAAGTCGGACTATTTTTTAATAATAAATTATATCGCGGTAACCGTACCGTTAAAGCCCATGCTGACGGCTTTGATGCGTTTAGTTCGCCTAACTGCTCACCACTAATGGAAGCGGGCATCAATATTCGCACATTTAATACATGCCCTGCTCCTATTGGTATTGGTGAATTTAAAGGCCACCAAATTACACCTCAACCTATCGGCGTGGTGACACTTTACCCTGGACTTTCCATTGAGATTGTTCGCAATATTCTTCAGCAACCCGTTAAGGCACTAATATTGCGCTCTTACGGTGTCGGTAATGCCCCTCAGCAACCCGAATTACTCCGTATACTTCGCGAGGCAACGAATCGGGGAATTATTGTGGTGAACCTGACACAATGCATTTCTGGTCGTGTTAATATGGAAGGCTATGCCACAGGTCACGCGCTTGCAGAAGCTGGAGTGATCAGTGGATACGACATGACTTTTGAAGCCGCCTTAAGTAAGTTGCACTACTTACTTAGCCAAAATTATACCCCTGCGTTAATCCGTGAGCTAATGCAGAATAATTTACGCGGTGAGTTGAGCTATGCTGATGAATAATAGATAACATACTGAGGACACAATGAAAACAGCTTTACTGTTAGTCGATTTACAAAACGACTTTTGCACCGGCGGGACATTGGCAGTAAATGAAAGCGAACATGTCATTGATGTTGCGAATAAAGCAATCGCTATTTGCCAACAAAAACAGATAGACATCATTGCAAGTCAAGATTGGCATCCCGCGACACACCTTAGTTTCGCAGCTAATTCAAACACACAAATTGGCGAAGTCGGTGAATTAAACGGCATTACACAAGTTTGGTGGCCGATTCATTGCGTTCAAGGTGAACACGGTGCTGAGTTACACTCAAATTTAAATCAATCGCTTATTCGTGAAATTTTCACCAAAGGGGAAAACCCACAGGTTGATAGCTATAGTGCTTTTTTCGATAATGATAAAATTAGCCAAACTCGTCTTCATGCATGGCTACAAGAACACCACATTTCGCATTTAGTTATTATGGGAATTGCGACGGATTATTGTGTCAAATTTACTGTACTAGATGCATTAAAACTAGGCTATACCGTGGGTGTTCTCGTTGATGGGTGTAGGGGTGTTAATCTAGCGGCTAATGACAGCCAAGACGCCTTAGCCGAAATGCAAGAACAAGGTGCAAGGCTAATTACCTTAACCGACCTACATTAGCGCATTTTTATGGACAAGTTTTCTCAATGATCTATTTCCAATGGCTATATTCTCAATAACAATATGAGAAAACTTGTTCAGTGACACTGTCACTATGCCGCGCCACATTGAATAAACAAACTATTTTGTAGAATAACCGTTATTCATCATTATGTTGCGGTTTTAAGGTCGCCAGCATTTCACCTTGGAACAACATTTTTAGCTCTTGTTTGCTCTTCATCGTAATTTCACCATTAGTCCCTACCGTCATATGCTCTGGGTCATGGTTATGTCGTGACTGCCACAATAATACCATTTGTAAACTATGTTCTTTCTGTTCCGGTGTTAACATCACCCCATCCGGCCATTTACCGAGTTCAACGGCGGTTACTAGGCGTTCATAAATTTCCGGGGTCATCATTGCCAACAATTGTTCAAGTTGTTCTGGATTAACTTCAACGCTCACGGTAAGGCTCCTTCAAATACACAATTAGCACGTTATTTTGTTTTTCTCGATTTCAGCTAATAGCTGAATCGTTTTTGTTATTCTTATACAATAGCTTCAGCAACCTTCAGCTCTTTATCCACGCGTCTTTTCACCACTATCATCATCAATAAAGCTTAATGATGCTGAATTAATGCAGTAACGCTGACCAGTAGGCTGAGGGCCGTCTGGAAATACATGCCCTAAATGCGCATTACAGTGTTGACAGCGAACCTCAATACGATGCATTCCATGAGAGAAATCCTCAATGTATTTGATAGCCTCTTCATTAACCGGTTGATAAAAGCTTGGCCAACCACATCCTGCATCAAATTTGGTCTCAGACATAAATAAAGGTGTACCACAACATAAACATTCGTACACACCGTCTTTACGGTTATGCAATAATTGACCACTAAAGGGGGGCTCGGTACCGGCTTGCTGTGTAACGTAACGCTGCATTTCATTTAACTCTGAAATATCAATAGGTTGGTTATCTTTATTTGACATGTCATACCTACATATTTAAATAACTAGACGGTTTAATGGTTATCATACATCAATTTCAATCAACAAAAAATTAACAACATTTTCTGTAAAACTATTCTAAACTAAGAAGCATCTTACTTTCCGTTTTGATTTGTGAACCGTATCACATATATCACTGATAGATGGTTTCATTATGCCGTACAATCCCGATAATACGTGCGGCTGTATTTGCCGCTGAAGTGGCTGACAAATAAGCAATTGGTGGTATCAGAATTGATTTTTTTCAATAATTGACACGATTCCGCTTGACGGCTGGCAAGGTTTTGGTAACTTTAACTACAACTTAATTCACGAATAAATAGCTGGTGGAAATACTATGACTATCAAAGTAGGTATTAATGGTTTTGGTCGTATTGGCCGTATCGTTTTCCGTGCTGCACAAGAGCGTTCTGACATCGAAATCGTTGCTATCAACGACCTCCTCGATGCAGAATATATGGCGTACATGCTGAAATACGACTCAACTCATGGTCGTTTCAACGGTACTGTTGAAGTTAAAGATGGTCACCTAGTTGTAAACGGCAAAAAAATCCGTGTAACAGCAGAAAAAGATCCTGCAAACCTGAAATGGAACGAAGTCGGTGTTGACGTCGTTGCTGAAGCAACAGGTATCTTCTTAACTGATGAAACTGCACGTAAACATATCCAAGCAGGCGCTAAGAAAGTTGTTCTGACTGGCCCTTCTAAAGATGATACTCCTATGTTCGTTATGGGTGTTAACCACAAAGCTTACGCAGGTCAAGAAATCGTTTCTAACGCATCTTGTACAACTAACTGCTTAGCTCCACTGGCTAAAGTTATCAACGACAAATTCGGTATCGTTGAAGGTCTGATGACGACTGTTCACGCAACAACTGCAACTCAAAAAACAGTTGATGGCCCTTCGCATAAAGACTGGCGTGGTGGTCGTGGTGCTGCTCAAAACATCATCCCATCATCAACAGGTGCAGCTAAAGCTGTAGGTAAAGTTATCCCTGAACTGAATGGCAAACTGACTGGTATGTCTTTCCGTGTACCTACGCCTAACGTTTCTGTTGTTGACTTAACTGTTCGTTTAGAAAAACCAGCAACTTACACTCAAATCTGTGATGCTATCAAAGAAGCAGCAGCAGGCGAGCTGAAAGGCGTTCTGGGTTACACTGAAGATGACGTTGTATCAACTGACTTCAACGGTGAAAAACTGACTTCAGTATTTGATGCTAAAGCTGGTATCGCACTGAACGACAACTTTGTTAAATTAGTTTCTTGGTATGACAACGAAACGGGTTACTCTAACAAAGTATTAGACCTGATCGCTCACATCTCTAAATAAGAGCTGTCGCGTAATCTGTCTAACTGAGCCGCCAATTGGCGGCTCTTTTGTACCGTATCCAATAACAATTAACACTTCATATTTTCTGCTATATCGCTTATGGTTGATCTCTCATTGGATACGCTATAAACACAACTTATTTTAGAATGAATACTATTCACTGCGGCTTTAAGTATGCTGGGCAGATACTCTAAATAATTCAAGTGAACGAACACCGTCAACAATGCTGCAGTTTAATGTATGACGAGTATTCACTCTGTTCCATTAACACAGGCCTAATACCATGCACGATAAACTTTTTGCATTACCGGTCATCAAACAAATCTCCGCTTATATCACTCAACGCCAACTTGATGAGCTTCCACTCATTGTTATCTCGCATCCCAAGGTGCGTGGGGCCGTCAGTTTACAAGGCGCCCAACTTATTGATTGGCAACCTGCAGGGCAAAAACCTTGCTTATGGCTAAGTTCTGAGAGCGCTTTTAAAGAAGGTGTTGCTATTCGTGGCGGTATTCCTATTTGTTGGCCTTGGTTCGGTCCTGTTGCCAGCCCTAGTCATGGTTTTGCTCGAATTCTACCTTGGCAATTTACTGCACATAATGAACATGAAGATGGTGTTATTTTAACCTTCACATTAACAGATACAGAATATACCCGTAAATTATGGCCCCATGAGTTCACTCTGATCCTGCGTATGAAACTAGGTGAAACGTGCGAGCTTGAACTAGAAAGTTATGGGGACTTCGAAACGACTGCCGCATTACACAGTTATTTTAATATCAGTGATATTCAAAAAGCCACTGTCTATGGGTTAGGTGGCCACTATTTCGATAAAGTTGCAGATAAAGAAGTTTATGAAAATGAGCCACTAAAGTTTAATAAACATACCGACCGTATTTATTCAGAGCCAGAAGAATATAGCCTCTTACGTGATGATGGATGGGCCCGTACAATAGAAATTCACCATTACCATAATAGTGATGTTGTTTGTTGGAACCCTTGGGCGGAATTATCATGCAGTATGGGCGATATGCCAAATAATGGCTACAAACAGATGGTTTGTGTAGAAACAGCAAGGATCAACGTCCCAATGAAAAGTGATGCGCAGCACCCTGCCCGCCTTTCATTAGTGATGGTCAGCCGCGATAATAAGCCGCAAGATTAATTATTCATTCTAAACATATAAAATCTAAGCTCATCAAATTTCTAGATAGATAAAATTAGCCCCTGACAATCATCATGATATCAGGGGCTATTTAATTTACTGTTCTATAACGAACTTAGAATGTGTAAGTGACGCCCGTCCACATAATGGCAGAAACATCTTTATTTACCATTGGGCTATCTTTCACTTCACTTGGCAGGCGGTCAACACGGCCCATTGCGAATACCGTCCAATTTTCATCAAAGCGGTAATTTCCTGTCACTTCAACGTATGGTGTCCAACTTGAACCTGGGTTATAGCGTTTTAAACCGCTATTACGTGATTCTTTTGAAGACACGCCATATTCATAACGATTTTGGTTCTTACTATCCCATTTAATACCAAGGCCCGGAGTGATTGACCATTTGTCACCTTCAAAGCCATATAGGTAGGCAAACTCACCACGAATACCATTACTGATACCTAAAATATCACCAGAAATATTCGTTCTCAGCGTACCCCAATCAGCTTTATGACGATAAGTCAGCCCCGTCATCACCGTATCACGGCGGCGGTCTAACTCGCGCATCGCTTTATCATCATTATCTTTAGGTTTAAAAAATTGTGGATAATAATAAGCATCTAATGAGAGTTGGTCTTGCTTATCGTTCCATAGGTAGTAACCCGCAGCTAATGTATGAAAATAGAAATTCTCGCTGTCATAATTAACAATAGGTACTGGCGTGACATAATCACGGCTCTTAATTCCTTTATAAGGTGTTGATTGCGCTAATACCGAGCCACCAACAGACCAAGTTCCAGCAAAAGCGGTCCCAGATAACACACTCAAAGCCACCGCAAATGTCGTTAATTTAATTGCTTTTGACATATTATATTTAACCTAAAAATAATGAGAAATAGATCACATACTATATGTATATTAATATAGTTACAATCCAAACATTCTTAACCAAAATCACACTTAAAGCCAAATTTTCACTATTTTTAGCGTGACTGATTAATATTTATTCTACTTTATTTTCATAAGAAACAGGAACTCTTTTCGCGAGTGCGCAAAGTAGCTCATAACCAATGGTGCCAGCTGCTTGTGCCACCTCATCAACAGGTAAATTTTGCCCCCATAATTCCACTCGCTCACCCAGTTTAACATCGTCACAATCACTGATATCAATGGTCAGCATATCCATCGAAACCGCCCCCAGTAGTGCACAACGCTTTCCTTTGCACCATACTGGTGTTCCATTTGCAGCATGCCGAGGGTAACCATCGGCATAACCACACGCCACTGTCGCAATACGCATCGGTTTAGTTGATGTAAACCGGCTGCCATAACCAATTGATTGACCTGCTGGAATTTCATGGATAGCAATCACTTCTGATTGTAATGTCATCGCTGCCTTCAAGCCCAACCCAGATATATCAGTAGATTTTCCACTTGGAGACGCACCATACAGTAAAATCCCCGTACGGATCCAATCATATTGCGTATGTTTATGCCACAGTGTTGCCCCTGAATTTGCGATACAGGTTTCTAAAGATAAGTGTTCAAATTGCTGGATTTGTTGAAAAGGCTCAGCAACGCCGGTTTTGGTATCTGAATTAGCAAAGTGACTCATTAACGTTAAACTACGTACATTCGGCATTTTAGATAACCGTCGTACGACATTTTCGTAATCGTTCGGTAGAAAACCTAACCGATTCATTCCACTGTTTAGCTTAATATAGACTGAAATCGGTGATGATAATTGAGCATTCTCAATGGCAAATAATTGCCACTCACTATGCACGCTTGTCGTTAAATTATATTGATCAATCAATTGCAAGTCTTGAGGCTGGAAAAAACCCTCTAACAATAGAATTGGCCCTTTCCACCCTTCTTTTCTCAATAAAATGGCCTCATCAAAATCTAATACCCCAAAGCCATCCGTTTCTTTTAGCGCAGGCCAAATCTGCTTGATGCCGTGACCATAACCGTCTGCTTTCATAACTGACCAAATTTTTGATTTTCCAACATGTTGCCGTACGACAGACAAATTATGTTGTAAATTTTGTAGATGAATAACAGCACTTATTGGACGCGGCATTTAAATTCCTTAATACATTTAATTAATTCTAAAATTACAATGATACAAAAACATCAAATACTTAGCGCGCTGGTGTTAAATCACCCTGCGTAACCAACTTGGTATTAAAACCATCAAGATATCTAAATACCGATAGATCATCAGACGCTATTTCTGGTGTATTCCCTGAAATGATATCTGCCAGCAACTTCCCTGCACCACAAGCCATTGTCCAACCCAGTGTCCCATGCCCAGTATTTAAATATAAATTACCGTATGCTGTCGGCCCCACTATTGGAGTACCATCTGGTGTCATTGGACGCAGGCCCGTCCAAAATTGTGCTTGTTCGATATCACCGCCGCCTTGATACAAATCTTGTACCACCATTTTCAATGTTTCGCAGCGTTTTTTCAGTATATTCAAATTAAAACCAACGACTTCAGCCATTCCACCGACGCGAATACGCTCATCAAATCGCGTTACTGCAATTTTGTATGTCTCATCCAAAATGGTGGAGGTTGGCGAACGCTGATCATCAATAATCGGCATGGTTAATGAATAGCCTTTAAGCGGGTAGACTGGGATTTTAACCAGACTTTGTAACATTGAGGTAGAATAAGAGCCCATTGCAACGACATAGCGGTCTGCTTGCAAAATTTCACCATCAATTTTGACGCCAGTCACCTTATTACCTTCAGTTAAAATCTGCTCAACATGGCCACCAAATTTGAATTTAACGCCTGAGTTTTGTGCCATTTTGGCTAGTTTTTTAGTAAATTGCTGACAATCCCCCGTTTCATCATTCGGTAACCGCAATCCACCGGTAAGCTTATGCTTAACAAATTCTAACGCAGGCTCGGCTTTAACGAGTTCATTTGATGTCAGTAATTCGTATGGAACCCCTTCTTGCTGTAAGACCGCAATGTCATTAGCCGCATTATCAAACTGCTCAGCAGTACGAAAAAGCTGTAAAGTCCCCCCTTGGCGGGCTTCATATTCGATACCCGTATCCGTTCTTAATTGACGAATACAATCACGGCTGTATTCTGCAATACGAACCATACGGCTTTTATTCATTGCATAATGTTGGATATCGCAATTTTTTAACATCTGCCACATCCAACGCAGCTGAAATAGCGTGCCATCTGGACGTATCGCTAAAGGGGCATGTTTTTCAAACATCCATTTCACTGCTTTAAGGGGGATCCCAGGTGCACCCCATGGGGTTGCATATCCAGGAGATATTTGCCCTGCATTAGCGGCGCTTGTTTCTTCTGCCACATCATGTTGTCTATCCACCACTAGCACTTCGTGCCCTTCTTGTGCTAAATACCACGCGGTTGTCACACCGATCACGCCTGCGCCTAACACTAGAATTTTCATCGCTTCCCCACAAAGTAAAAGTCTGCACCATTTCTTTTAGGATAATATTCTAGAAATTATTTGCCAATGTGGTGAATTAACACTTTTAACAATACAGTTAAAAAATTTAAATTTCGTCACATTTGATTTACATGCCGATATTAAATTCCAGTTCAAAATTCAAACAAAAAATTAATTGATTTAAATTCAACAAGATAAAAAAAATGCAGTTTTAATTATTTTTTAATTTAGAATTTTCTATCGATTCACGTGAGGTGCCCAATAAAACCGATTTATTTTATTAAACTAAGAAGAGGAAATTTGACGGTATTAAATACCAATAAATAAACAAAGATTGGTTTTTCACTTCATTCAAGTGAACAATGGCTATTTGGCCAAAATCTGTCAATGATTAATGATAAAAAACCAGCATACTGATATAACACAATATGCTGGCCTAGCTGGATTAAATACCCGTTAACTAGCGGCTTTGAGCTAAATCAGAAGGCATATTGCTTTGCATACTATGCCAAATTATTCCGCTTTCTTTACCATAGTTACGCACACAATCCATAATACGATCATAGGCTTGCTCACGACAAAGATGGCTTAATTGTTGATAAAAATTCAACGCTAAGCGCCTCGCTTCAGGGTTTGAAAAATAATAGCGGCCAACACGGGTATACAACCCTCTTAAACCGTTAATAATCAAACCATAAATTGGGTTACCGGATGCAAATGCAAGCCCACGGAAAATGTTATAATCCAAATCACTGAATGCATCTGAATTATCTTCCACTTTTTCCCGCCCAGCTAACACCTCTATTGATTTCTCTGGGTTATTTCGAAAGGCAGTGCGAATAAAAATTGCCGCAATATTGGTACGTACTGCCAATAAATTATCAATGAGTTGCGGTACTCTATCGTGATCAAGCCTAGCCAGTGTCTCTAAAATATTTAGGCCAGACGTTTCCCAATAGTTATTCACTTTCGTTGGTTTACCATGCTGAATGGTTAACCAACCGTCACGAGCCAAACGCTGTAACACTTCACGTAAGGTTGTTCTTGTTACACCAATTAACTCCGAAAGCTCACGCTCAGCGGGTAAAATTGAACCTGGTGGAAAGCGGTTGTTCCATATGCTCTCAATAATATACTCTTCCGCGAAACCGGCCGGACTTTGAGCTTTAATAACCATATTTTTATTATTCCAAACATTTAGACGGATATTGAGCAAATCATACCAGATTGTCATCACCTGATATAGTTAGACTAAAAATAAAGGGTGAAGCAAATCATATAATTTCCATATAATTCATACGCTCTCAATTAGCAAATAAGCTTAAAATCTGTCAGAGATAAGAGTAGTATGTATAACACAGTACACGACATCCGCATAAAAGAGGATAACGAACCATAATGGATTTTAGTTTAAAAACAGCTTTTTTGAAAAATTTTCTGGGAAATTCGCCTGATTGGTACAAATTAGCAATTATTATATTCCTAATAATTAACCCTATTGTCTTTTTCTTTATCAGCCCCTTCGTTGCAGGCTGGCTATTAGTCGCTGAATTTATATTCACACTCGCAATGGCACTTAAATGTTACCCATTGCAGCCTGGCGGTCTTTTGGCCATAGAGGCCGTTCTCATTGGTATGACTACACCAGCTCAAATTTCACATGAAATTAGCAATAACCTTGAAGTTATCTTGTTACTGATTTTTATGGTAGCGGGTATCTATTTCATGAAGCAATTGCTTTTGTTTGTTTTTACCAAACTGTTGATAAACGTGCGTTCTAAGCGCATTCTTTCCCTTGCCTTTTGTATCGCGAGTGCATTTTTATCTGCATTTTTAGATGCATTAACCGTTATTGCTGTGGTCATTAGCGTTTCAATTGGTTTTTATTCTATCTATCATCAGTATGCTTCTAACCAACCCAGCAGCACTGACCTACAAAATGATGGTTTCATTAACAGTGCAGAGCAGAAACAGACCCTTGAGCAGTTTAGGGCTTTTTTACGAAGCTTGATGATGCATGCAGGTATTGGTACCGCGCTTGGTGGTGTCATGACCATGGTGGGTGAACCACAGAACCTTATCATTGCAAAACATGTCAATTGGGACTTCATTACCTTCTATATCCGTATGGCTCCTGTAACCATACCGGTTTTTGTTTGTGGTTTAGTCGTCTGCTTTGTTGTTGAAAAATTTAAACTATTTGGCTACGGTGCTGAGCTTCCAGACTCTGTTCGCCAAATTTTGACTGAACACGATAAAAAACAGACCGCTAAACGTACCAAAAGAGATCTTGCACAGTTAGTCGTTCAAGGATTAATTGGTATTTGGTTGATAGTCGCCCTTGCTTTCCATTTAGCTGAAGTTGGTCTGATTGGCTTATCCGTTATCGTACTTGCTACCGCATTTTGTGGGATCACAGAAGAGCATGCATTAGGTAAAGCCTTCGAAGAAGCGTTACCTTTTACCGCGTTATTAACGGTCTTCTTTAGCATTGTTGCTGTTATTATTGACCAGCAATTATTCACCCCATTTATTCAGTTTGTGTTGCAATCCTCTGAATCATCGCAACTCTCCTTATTTTATCTGTTTAATGGCTTACTCTCTGCTGTATCAGATAACGTTTTCGTAGGGACAGTTTATATTACTGAAGCTTTAAAAGCGGCAAATGACGGGTTGGTGTCAACGGAACAATACCAGTTTTTAGCCGTGGCAATTAATACAGGGACTAACTTGCCTTCTGTTGCGACACCTAATGGCCAAGCTGCCTTCTTGTTTTTATTAACATCCGCGTTATCACCGCTGATCCGTTTGTCTTATGGTCGCATGGTTTGGATGGCGCTGCCATATACCATCGTAATGACAATTGTTGGGCTATTAGGAGTCGAATTCTGGCTAGTACCAATCACGCATTGGATGGAAAGTATTGGCTTGATAACATTCGCTCAGTAACTATACTTTAAAGCAATTAGCCGTCCCCCAATACGGCTAATTGTAATATTAGGTAAAGCCCTATCTAAAAATTGCATAATTTCACTTTAATTACTTTTTTTATCGGTGCGATAGAGGCAAAATGGGTGCATTACTCAATTAGGATACTAAGTATGTTCAGATTTTTTAACTACTGCTCACAAGGAAGAGTCGCTTGGCTACTCATGGCCTTTATTGCCTTTATGCTCGAGTGTGCGGCTTTATATTTTCAGCATGTTATGAAGCTACAACCATGCGTTATGTGTATCTATGAACGCGTTGCATTACTTGGCATTATGGTTGCTGGCATAGTTGGCGCAGTAGCACCGCGAAACATGGTGATACGCTGGGTTGCCATGCTTATTTGGGTTTACTCTGCTTGGCGCGGTTTAGATCTTGCATGGGAACATACCATGCTACAGCTTTATCCTTCCCCATTTGCCTCTTGCGATTTTTTTGTTAATTTCCCTGATTGGTTACCATTACAAGAATGGGTGCCTGCAGTGTTTGAAGCGACAGGTGACTGTGCCGTTAGGCAGTGGGCATTCTTAGGGCTAGATATGCCACAGTGGTTAATTGGTATCTTCGCGGCTTATCTCTTAGTAGCCATCATTGTTATCATCAGCCAGTTTTTCCCAGCCAAAAAATAGTCATTAAGGCCCCAAATGTTACGTTCAACATTTGGGGTTCCTAGAACAACAAAGTCGACTTATTGAATAACGCGTTCTAATTTCACAGGAATATTTTTATACGCAGGAATACCACATTGCGGGTCGAAATTATCTAACGAAATTAAATTATTAGCTTCAGGAAAATAAGTAGCAACGCTGCGGTCTGCCATATCATAAATCACGACAGTGAGGTTATCTAAACGACGTTTTGTCGGTTTTTGCTCACGATCTAATGCAATGAGATTTACTTTATCCCCCGCCTCTAATTTCTGTTTTTGGGCTTCGGCACCACTAATGAAAACAACATCTCGCTGCCCAAACACACCACGGTATCGGTCATTTAAACCATAAATTGTGGTATTGTATTGATCATGGCTACGCAATGTTGCCAAAATTAATTCGCTGTTTACGGCTGAATTCGGGTCTTCAATAACGCCTTCTGTTGGTACAAAATTAGCTTTACCTGATTGCGTTAACCAACGACGTTCAGAAGCAGCGTTAGTCAGATGGAACCCTCCTGGTATTTTAATACGCGCATTATAATCATCGAAACCAGGTAATACTGCTTCCATCGCATCACGGATCAAGTCGTAATTACCGATAAAATCATCCCATTCAACTTTACTATTCGGTATTGCCGCTTTCGCTATTCCTGCGACAATCGCACACTCGGATTTAAGATAAGGGCTACAAGGTTTAAGTAGACCTTTTGATGCATGGACCATCGACATGGAATCTTCTACCGTAACACATTGCACGCCACTGCTTTGTCTGTCTATCTCGCTACGCCCTAATACCGGTAACAAGAATGTCTGCTTAGCGGTTAATAAATGAGAACGATTCAGTTTAGTGGCTGTATGGACAGCTAAATCAAGCTTTTTCATACCTGAAAAACAAGCGTCTTTGTCTGGCATTGCAACTGCTAAGTTTCCACCCATACAGATTAACGCATTGGCTTTGCCTTCAGAAATCGCTTGCATGCTCGCCACTGCAGCATGGCCAAATTCACTTGGTGGTTTAAAACCAAATCGTTGTTCAATTTTGTCTAAAAAGCTTTTTGATGGTTTCTCTGTAATGCCAACCGTTCTGTCACCTTGAACATTCGAATGACCCCGTAATGGGCAAATACCTGCACCTTCCCTGCCAATATTTCCTTTTAGTAGCAGTAAGTTAACAAGTTGCTGAACATTCTGTGTACCATGTTCGTGCTGAGTGATCCCCATGCCATAACAGATAATGGTACTTTTTGCCTCAATATAAAGGTCAGCAATCTCTTCAATAGACTCACGTGGTAAACCAGAAACCCTTAAGATATCTTTCCAGCTTGTTGTCTGTAAGTCATTTTTTAAAGCTTCATAACCCTGGGTATGAGTTGATATGAACTCAGTATCAAGAATAGGCTCGTTTCCTGCCTCTACAGCAGCTTGGTGCTTTTCAATCAACAACTTCATGACGCCTTTAAGTAGCGCGGTGTCTCCACCGACACGAACCTTATAATAGTGCCCTGCTAAAGGTGTAGACTCTAGTGTTAACATTTCTACTACGTCTTGCGGGTAGGTAAAGCGCTCAAGACCACGCTCTCTTAAGGGATTGATTGCAATTATTTTTGCACCGCGTTTAGAAACTTCACGCAATGAACTCAACATCCTCGGATGGTTAGTTCCTGGGTTATGGCCTATGCAAATCACTAAATCCGCTTTATCAAAATCATCTAACAATACTGTCGCCTTACCGACACCAATGGAATCAGCAAGACCAACACTCGTTGGTTCATGGCACATATTTGAACAATCAGGGAAATTATTTGTGCCATATTCACGAGCCAATAATTGATATAAGAATGCGGCTTCATTTGAAGTCCGCCCGGAGGTATAAAACTCAACGGTATTTGGATTGGAATAACTCTGTAAACGTGTCCCTATTTGCTGAAATGCATCTTCCCATTCGATTGGTTCATATTTATCTGTTTGTGAATTATATTTCATAGGATGCGTTAAACGTCCCTCATCCTCTAAATGAAAATCATCCCACTCAAGTAATTCTGTAACGGTGTATTTAGAAAAAAATTCTGGGGTTGTTTTTTTAGATGTTGCTTCCCAAGCAATGGCTTTTGCCCCATTCTCACAAATATCAAATGACGCTGTGTGTACCGGATCAGGCCACGCGCAACCAGGGCAGTCAAAGCCATCCACCTTATTCATTTCAAACATCGCAATGATATCGTGCCCGATTTTCATTTGGCCACGTAACGCTTCTGCAACGGCTTTAACAGCACCCCAACCAGCAGCTGGGCCATCATACTCTTCAATTTTCTTTTTCATTTGGCATTACTCTTTAATAAATGTAAACATCTTTATATGTGGTTTTATAATTATCGAAAATATTCTTTATTATTTAATATTAGTAATATCATCATTAAATATCAATAATTAAAATAAACACCTAAATAGATGCTCATATTTAGATAGCCCGTATATGAATAGTGAAAATATAATTAAACAAAAATAGTTCGGGGTATTAAAATAGATTACAACCAAAGAAATATAGAGAGTTAATTAATCTTATATTAATAATTAATAAAAGATTAATTAACTTTATAATAAAATTATATACAAGAGCCCGATTGTATAATGTCAACAGCGCAACGCTTACCATTCGCAAATTGACATACTGCAGTTTGTGAGCCATTTAATTCTAATGTCAGTGCAGGCAAGCCTCCCGCTGACACGCAAGCTTCTTGCGCACCTGGCCCTAAATTGACTACTTGCTTGGCGTACTGACTCGCAGAATGTTCCACAGATTTATCTACGTTTGAGCTACCACACGCAGATAACATGACAGATATAAACCCAGTGAGTGATATTGCTATTACGGGTTTTAAAAATTGACTCATCCGATGCCTCATTCCTTGTTTCTCCAATCATGCTGCCTGAATATTCTGCACCAACGATTTAGTGCCCACCACTTTTTGAAAATAAATTGATGACTAACACACCAACAATAATTAATAGCATACCAATAATTGCAGGTAAATCGAGTTTTTGGTTGTAAATATAAATTGCAGCGATGGAAACCAGCACAATTCCCAAACCTGACCAAATTGCATAAGCAATCCCTAATGGCATGGTTTTTACTACCTGTGAAAGCCCCCAAAAAGAAACTGCATAACCAATAATAACAATCAAAGACGGCCAAAAACGACTAAAACCATCAGATGCTTTTAATGTGGTCGTTGCAATGACTTCAGCAATAATAGACATCAATAAAAAACCTAGACCCTTCATTGTCTTTCCTTATTATTAGAATGCGTTACTTAGATAACAACAAAAAAGCTCTGTTTATCATTAAAATAACACAGAGCTTTTTATCTTTACATCATAATGAAAATGCAAGTTACTGATTTACAGCGGTACCTGTTTTATCGCTGAGGGTAACACTATAACGCTTGAACAAATAGACACATAACGCGAAGGCGATAAGACCAATCACACCACCAATATAACCAATCTGGGTCATCCCCATATGGACAATAACTTGATTACCTAACAGTGCTCCAGCGCCAATACCAATGTTGAAAATTCCAGAAAAAATTGACATTGCCAAGTCGGTGGCATCTGGAGATAAATCAATCACCTTAACTTGCATTCCTAAACCAATGCACATCATTGCCATTCCCCAGAATACGGATAACATCACCAAAGACCAAACATCTCTACCTAATGGCATCAGCAATAATAAGCAAATCGTCATAAATGCGATTGCTGCGGGTAAAAAAGATAATGAAAATTTGCTGCTATAGCGGCTAAATATGACGCTACCAACAATACCGGCTCCACCAAAAATTAGCAGGAGTAAAGTGGCAAAGTTTTGGCTCTGTAATGCAACCTCTCGAACAAAAGGCTCAATATAACTGTAAGCCGTAAAGTGCGCCGTCACTGCTAACACTGTTAATGCAAACATGCCAACGAGTGCCGGTCGTTGAAATAACATAGGCAAACTTTTTAGCGAGCCAGAATGTTCACTTGGTAAACGAGGTAAAAAACGGATCAACACAACCATAGTGAACAATGCAATAACACCGATACCTAAAAATGTCGCTCGCCAACCCAAGAATTGCCCCACCACTCTGCCAAGGGGAAGACCCAATACTGTCGCTAATGCAGTCCCCGTCGCTAATAATCCAAGCGCTTGAGCTTTTTTACCTGCGGGAGCAACCCGAATAGCCAACGATGCCGTAATTGACCAAAATACCGCATGAGATAAAGCCACACCAATACGTCCTGCAATTAAAATATCAAAACTCCATGCAAAACCAGAAATAATATGGCTAATAATAAAGATAACAAATAAGAAGCCTAATAATTTACGACGCTCTATTTTACTGGTTAATAACATTAGAGGTAGCGACATCAAAGCCACAACCCACGCGTAGATTGTTATCATCAAACCAGTATGTGCGACCGTCATATCAAAGCTTTTTGCAATATCACTGAGTAATGCAACAGGCACAAACTCTGTTGTGTTAAAAACAAATGCAGCAACCGCTAATGCTATTACACGGATCCAAGCTGTTTTTCTAGAAACTTGCGTCATATTTCTTTTAGCCTTCACTTTCCCACAAATAATAGATACCAATCACCTAATTGGGTATAAAAATTGCTGCGAAAAGACATTGGTATTTAGTACAGGATTGAGACGTTACTGAGCAACTTTGGTTGCCAATAAATCTTTTTGTGAATTGTATCACAATTTTTCATTACTCATAAAGGCTCCTTTCCACTTACCGGTAAGAAAAACAGCGAGCCTAGAGGTGATCCCCCTCCTACATACTATTTAATTGTTCGTTCAAATTTAACTCATTAATCTGAATATTTATAACATTCAGTTATCTGAAAACACATAGTATTACTTTCTATGCTACAATCTTGCTATTATTTTTTTATGATTAAAGGACCTTTTTAATGAAAACCCATTTTCCTACTGAACCTAACGTTAATACTTTAGCGGATGAAGTTACTTGTCTAAAAAATTTGCTGACGCATATGCTAAAAGCTATTGGTCAGGCTGATGCAGGTAAAATTTTAATCAAGATGCAACGTGAAATTGCACAAATGGAAGACGAAAAACAGGCAGAAACCTATAAAAACACGTTAGAACAAATAAAAACAGGCTATCGCCAATAGATTATTTAGCGATAAATGCTATTTTAAGGATATATATACTATTGCGTGGTTTAAACTGCACAAATAACTAAGTTTTAATCATGAAAATCATCTATCTTTATTCATGAATTAAACCATTCTTTATTCATTTAGCTCCCCCTTCAGAACCCTATGAAGGGGGCTTTTTTTTCTACAACTTATGCATTATTTCGCTTATAAATATCTTGGCAATGCTGAATATATTCATCAACAGTCGTATCCGCGGTTTGTTTGTCCCAGCTTTTCTGCTCTTCGAAAGCCCACATTTGAAATGTTTGCCCTAAGTTAGCCCCTGATATGCCAACTTGCTTATATACCCGATGGTAAAAACCTTGCTCAGAATGATAAATCTCAAATTTAAATGGAACTAACCTAGCGGGGTTTGTCGTTGTCAAAAAATCATTACCAAACAATAACGTTTTCTCCAGAATATCCATTCTATCCCCTTGTTTAATTTATAAAATACGCATGGTTTACAACTTCTCTTCTAAGCATAGCGCATTTAACGCCATTCCGTAATTTTACTGATAAAAATAGATGATTTATATATTACCCATCGATAAGCTTTATGAATAAGAGGGGGATATTGAAGAAACAATAAGCTTCATCATTAAAATGAAGCTTATTGCCAATCAATTATGATTTATTGTCGTACAACTGTTTTGCCATATCAATGCTATCTGCGTTCACATCTTTTATATGGTCACGTGTTAACCGGTAAACAACAGGGCTTAAAAGTAACAGAGCAATCAAATTAGGGATCGCCATCATTGCATTTAGTGTATCCGCCAATAACCAAACAAAATCAAGCGATTGCGTTGCCCCAACTGGTAAAGCTATCAACCATAAAACTCGGTACGGCTTTATTGCTCGCAATCCAAATAAATATTGCACACATTTTTCACCATAGAAACTCCACCCTAAAATGGTAGTAAATGCAAATACGGCTAATGCAATAGCAACAATGTAATTTCCACCAGGAATGGCTGTTTGGAATGATGATGCAGTTAATGTCGCGCCAGTTTCACTGGTCAGCCAACCACCAGTAATAATGATGGTTAATCCCGTGACAGAACATACAATGATAGTGTCAATGAATGTCCCTAACATCGCAATAAGCCCTTGGCGAATAGGATTTTGTGTTTTTGCAGCAGCGTGGGCGATAGGTGCACTTCCCAAACCCGCTTCATTGGAAAACACGCCTCGCGCAACCCCAAAACGTATTGCAGCCCATACAGCCGCACCCGCAAACCCACCTTGAGCAGCAACAGGGTTAAAAGCCGAGGTAACAACCAAAGAAAGTGCCGCAGGGATCTCAGTAAAATAAATACCAAGCACAATGATGCCTGCGCCAAAATAGGCAACAGTCATAAATGGGACAAGTTTTCCTGCAACATCAGAAATACGTCGCAGCCCACCAATCAATACCGCACCAACTAATAAAACTAAAGCCCCTGCGGTCAACCATTTATGCACACCAAAGTTACTTTCTAGTACATCAGCCACTGAGTTCGCTTGTACCGTATTGCCGATACCAAAACTGGCACATGCACCGAAGAAGGCAAACAGTGCTCCCAGCCAAATCCATTTAGGGCCTAATCCATTTTTAATATAGTACATTGGGCCACCAATATACTGGCCATATTTATCGACTTCACGAAAACGGACAGCTAACACCGCCTCAGAGTATTTTGTTGCCATCCCCACCAATGCCGTCATCCACATCCAAAACAACGCGCCAGGTCCTCCCATGACAACCGCAGTTGCAACCCCGGCAATATTCCCCGTACCAATCGTTGCCGATAACGCAGTCATTAATGCATTAAAAGGTGATATTTGTCCCTCACCTCGTGATTCATTCTTTTGAAACAATAACTTAAAACCTGTTCCAATTTTCCTTATCGGTAGGAATGCAAGTCGAATTTGCATATAAATACCAACGCCTAAGATCCCAACAAGCATTGGTACTCCCCACACCACACCATTTAGTTCACTTAACCACGTCGTTATCAAATCCATCCTACCCCCAATCAACTCACATTAATTAACATACAAATAAAATTTATAACAATTCCTTATCAATCTAATAAAGATTAAAAGTAAAATAAAAGCGAACAAAATTTCAATAATTCATCATTTAAAATAAAAGATTGTGAGTAAGCTCACTTGTGATTTATCGATTGCAGTTATAAATACAATTAATTGCGAGCCGTCATTAAAATTGAGTTAGTTGAATATGAATGGGTATTTGGGAAGGGATATGTGTGCATCCTGCATCAATAAAAATGCCCAGTAATTAAACAATTACTGGGCAGATACTAAAACCATTGTCTACATAAGACGCACTTTAGATAATTATTTAGGCTACTTTAAATATTGACCTGAACGTAATGCTTCAATGCGCTTGTCTAATGGTGGGTGTGATAAAAATAATTCACTGAATGCTTTACCACGACCATTGATGCAAAACGCCATTAAACGGCCTTCTTCTTGTGGCTCATAGCTGGTTTTTAACCGTTGCAATGCCGCTATCATCTTTTCACGACCGACTAATTTTGCAGAACCTGCGTCCGCATGGAACTCACGGTAACGAGAGAACCACATCGTAATGATGCTTGCCAAAATACCGAAGACGATTTCAAGTACCATGGAAACCGCAAAATAGACCATTGGGTTACCATTGCTACTTTCACTTTCGTTATCACTGTTGGACATAAAACCTGCCGCAACCTGTGCAATAATACGAGAAATAAAAATAACGAACGTATTCACCACACCTTGCAATAAGGTCATCGTGACCATGTCACCATTTGCGATATGGCTAATTTCATGAGCGATGACCGCTTCCGCTTCATCGCGGCTCATATTTTCTAATAACCCAGTACTCACCGCAACAAGTGAAGCATCACGGCGTGCGCCCGTAGCAAACGCATTGATATCTGGGGCATGATAAATAGCCACTTGTGGCATCTGAATACCCACTTGTTGTGCTTGGCGCGCAACGGTTGATACTAACCACTGTTCGGTTTGGTTCCGTGGAGTTTCAATAACTTCACCGCCCACTGATTTCAGGGCCATCCATTTGGACATTAAGAGTGATATGAAAGCACCACCAAACCCAAACAGACCCGCCATAATCATAAGGCCTTGAACACTACTCCCTCTGATCCCAGTTAAACTTAGGATTATCCCAAACACAAACATAACAGCCAGGTTTGTGAGTAAGAATAAAGCAATTCTCATCATTTTTTATGTATTCCTTGGTAAAAACAAATATACGTAGAATTTACTTTATAAATAAGGTTTTTTCACACTATTTCAAGTGTATTAACGCGAAAACCCTAAAAAATAACATAACTTTACATAGCCACATGCAAAACTCATTCATATACGCTAAATAAATAATTACTTTTTATAGGAAAAATTTTAACCACTTGTTTTTACAGGTTCATTTTATAACCATTTAAATTTAAAGTTAAAGTTATTTTTTATTGAAACGATAAAGCTAGCTCGTCAATTACCAAAAACAATTTGGTGTATTTATCTATCTTATCACTTACTTTGTTCACCAAACGAATGAATATTCAATTTTACTTTCATTTTATTAAAAAATAATGCCACATTAAGTGGCACTATTTTGCTCTATCGTAATTTGCTGTTTTATTTTCGGACTAATTAGTTTTCTCTTTAGTTGATCTTGTTGTTTGTTCTTTTACTGTTTTAGCTGACCCTTTATCCGCAGCTTTAGATGCTTTCTCTTTCACCGCTTTTGCTGACTCTTTATCCGCAGCTTTAGACGCTTTCTCTTTCACCGCTTTTGCTGACTCTTTATCCGCAGCTTTAGACGCTTTCTCTTTCACCGCTTTTGCTGACTCTTTATCCGCAGCTTTAGACGCTTTCTCTTTCGCGGCTTTTGCTGACTCTTTATCTGCAGCTTTAGATGCTTTCTCTTTCACCGCTTTTGCGGAGCCTTTATCTGCCTCTTTGCTAACTTTATCTTTTACGTCTTTAACTTCTTTATCCGCAGCTTTGCTCGCCTTCTCTTTTACTGTCTTAGCTCTGCCAGATGCTTTGTCACTGGCCTTGTCTACTTTATCAGAAACGGTTTTACTGGCTTTGTCACTCGTATTTTTTATTGAATCAGAAACCGATGACTTACTCGATTGCTTGACTGCACCTGTGCCAATCACTGCCCCAGCCGCTTTTGCTTTACTGTTAATATCATTTTTTAATTCTCTCGTACACACTTGCTCTGAGCGGCTAGTTGACCCGTCATTACAGATAAACTTCTCCCCGTCACAACGGTCAATTCCACCTTTACTTCCAGAACATGGGTAATTTCTTGCATTCGCTGTATTAATAGATGCAACCATCATTACACTAACAGCCATTAATCCTATAAATAATTTACGCATGATATTGCCTCGTTGATAAGGAAACTATACCAAAGTTTAGGATAAATTAAGTAAAGGTAAAGAAGCCTATAAATAATTATTAACTTGAGTTAGTTATTTTAAAAAATAAAATAACTAAAGTATAAAACCGCATAAATTTAGACATTACTTATTAAAAACACCAAATTCACAATAAGTTGATATTGCGTTTTTCGTTTAAGATATGTATTAAATCGGTACTGTAATGACTCAAAAAATTAAGCCAGCTTAGGCGCTGGCTTAATTCGAAAAATAATAAGAGAAAATTATTTATTATTTGATAATAACTTAGTGTGTTGGTTAGCCAAATCGACTGCCATTTTCACCGTTTCATCGAGGTATGGATCCGGCCCTTCGTAATCTTTAGGTAAATCATCAATTGATTTCAGTAATGGTTTACCTTCTCGAGTATTACGTTCATTTATACGTTTCAATTTTGTCGCTTCAATTTCTGAATCTTCTTTTTGTCGCTCAGCATAGTTGAGTGAAATAAGATTCTTACTCTCTTTGTTAACTTTATAGCGCGCAATATCTTCATCAATATAGTTGAATTCAGGATCTTTGCTAATACGCGCCAAATGTTGCGTTTTTATTGGTGATAAATCAGAAGCAACATCACCAACAGGCGTATATTTTGCCGGTGGGATGCTATCCCATGGCAATGCATTATCCTCAAAGCTTTCACCTGTTTCAGCTGGATCTTGGCCTGTAGGCATGACCACATCAGGGGTTACCCCTTCACGTTGTGTACTACCGCCATTAACCCGGTAAAACTTCTGAATGGTATACTGGACAGAACCTAATGAAGGCCATTCTGGTTTTAGCATTTGATCGTAAACACGGCTCAGACTACGGTGCTGCTGAACGGTACCTTTACCAAAAGTCGGCTCGCCCACAATCATCGCCCTACCGTAATCTTGCATTGCCGCTGCAAAAATTTCAGATGCAGATGCACTAAAACGATCGACTAAAACAACGAGAGGACCTTTATAGTAAATAACATCGTCATCATCGATATCTTGGCGAACTTGACCGTTATTATCACGAACTTGAACAATTGGCCCTTTCGGAATAAACAGGCCGGATAACGCAACGGCTTCAGTTAATGCACCACCACCATTACCACGTAAGTCAATAACCAATGCCGAAACATTATCTTTTGCCAAGTTTTGCAATTGTGTTTTAACATCATTCGTTAAACCGACATAAAAACCAGGAATATCTAAAACAGCGACTTTATCTTTACCTTGCTGCTTAATCGTCAACTTAACCGCTCGGTCTTCTAACCGGATCTGCTCCCGAACTATCGTGACAATATGTGGCTTCGCCCCTTTAGTATCAGAAACGACTTCTAACCGAACTTTGCTTCCTTTCGGCCCTTTGATTAAAGCAACCACATCATCAAGGCGCCAACCAACCACATCAACAATCGGCTTACCTGTTTGACCTACACCGATAATTTTATCACCGACTTTTAGCTCTTTACTTTTAGCTGCTGGGCCTCCAGCAACTAACGAGTTAATAACCGTATTTTCGTCATCTTGCTGTAATACCGCACCAATTCCTTCTAATGATAAACTCATTTCTGAATTGAATTGTTCTGTATTACGAGGCGATAAATAACTTGTGTGCGGATCGATTTCACGGGCGAAAGAGTTAACGATCAATTGAAACACATCTTCACTTTGCGCTTGCGTTAAACGCCTTAACGCAAAGTTATAACGTTTTGTCAGTTTCTCTTTGATTTCTTTATCATCTTTCCCTGAAAGTTTTAAATTCAACCAGTCATAACGCACTTTTTGGTCCCAAAGACGATCAAGTTCTTGCTTGTCTTTGGGCCACGGTGATTTAGAACGGTCAACTTCAATTGAATCAGTCGCATTTAAATCGATAGGTTGCTCTAAACGAGCCAATGCATATTTAAAACGCTCGAAACGCCTTTCCTGTGACAGGTTATACAGGTCATAAAACGTATCTAATTTGCCATCCTCAAGCCACTGACCGACTTTGCCTTTATCTTTGGCGTATTGCTCAATATCATATTGGAGTAAAACATTATGACCAAAATCTAGCATATTAAGATAACGGTCAAATATCTTCCCAGAAAACGCATTGTCTAAATCAAATTGACGATAATGTGAGCGAGTGAACCGAGATGTGACTCTTTCACTCACAGTGCCGTGTTGTACACTCTGTTTTAAGACAGGTAACTGAGCCGCAGTGACCGGAGCCACTGCTTGAGTATTAGCGACCGCACTGCCGAAAGTTGCTAGACTTACCACCAGTGCAATTTTAAGAAGTTTGTTCATGACCTGATTGACCTCCGTATCAGAACTTTAAATGTTCCGCGCGTACAATCATTGCCAGCCCTGTTGGCAATTGAACCCTGACACCATCTTTTGCAATTTCCAGCACAGAAGCGTCCATCACACTAGTGCCCACTTTCACTTTCAAAGTTTGGCCAATCTGTAGTGCGTTGATGTCAGTCACTGATTTCAGGTTTTGCTCTGGAGCTGGTGTATTACGGCGAGGGTTTTTAGCTGATGTATTTTGCGGACGTTCTTTATTCTCTGTTGGACGGCGGCGAGGCGCTCTTTCTTTAGTTGCATTTTGAGTACGCGGTGTTTTTTCACCCGTTTTTTGTGCAACTGGGCGTTTTTGTGCTTTTTGTTCAGCACGTTGTGCTTGAACACGAGCTTTAGCCTCAGATAACTGTTGGCGCGCATGAGCAATATGTTCTGCGTCTAATTCACCACAATCTTCACCGTTTAGGTCAACGCGTTTGGCGCCCTCTTTAACACCGTAAAGATAACGCCAGCTAGAAGTATACATGCGTAATGCAGAACGCAATTGCGTTTTACTAATACCATCTTCTTCTTTTAAGCACCCTACGATATCTTGAAAAATTCCGACTTTTAACGGACGTGCTTCGCCTTCAGCGATAAAACAGCGAGGAAAACGCTCTGCTAGAAATGCGATAACTTCTTTACTACTATTCAACTTAGGTTGATTTTCCATGAAATTTCCTGATAACAACGATTTTGCCAACCTCACGGGCATGAACAAGCCGACATTATAATCGTGTTGCTGACAATTGCCACGTTACTATTAATTTAACTGACCATTATTTAATGATATTTAGGCATAGAACACATTGCCAAGTGTTGACACAACTGGCTTACAAGGTGCAGTAACCCTTTTTCATCCTCTTGGTCGAATTGGCTAATATTTGGGCTATCGATATCTAAAACCCCGATAGTTTGCCCATTAACGACCAAAGGAAAGACAATTTCTGCGTTACTAGCTGCATCACAGGCAATATGACCTGGGAATGCATGAACATCTTCTATACGCTGAACTTGGTTATTGGTAAAGGCTGTTCCACAAACGCCTTTACCAAAAGGGATCCGCACACACGCAACCTTACCTTGGAAAGGCCCCAGTACTAATTCTTGCCCATTACTGAGATAAAAACCAGCCCAGTTAACGCCTTCTAAACATTCATATAAAAACGCACTGGTATTTGCTAAGGTTGCAATTAAATCATACTCACCTGCAAGTAGAGCAGAGAGATTGTCTGAAAGTTCAAGATAATACTTCTTTTTATCCATAATTATTTCTTGTAATAATCAAGCAATTAATCAAATATTTGTAAGCGTAGTCCTAAGATTACCAATTTGTCACTTTGAGGTAAATTCTTTTACACTAGATTACATCTAGGTAACCACCTAAAATGAGTCAATATGAGCCACATTAATCACTCTGATTTGCTTTTTCAACGCTGTAATCATTGCAATCAGAAACTACTAACTCCTCAATTCAGCAGACGGCAAGTCGTTATTTGCCCTCGCTGTCAGAGCCAACTTAATGATGGGCGGTCTTGGTCACTTAACCGTTTATCGATATTGGCTGTCACATTATTAATGCTTGCTCCTATTGCATTTTGGCAACCACTCATTTCTATTCATTTATTAGGAAGCCAAATCAACGCAAATGTCATTGAAGGTATTCACTTAATTAACCAACAGGGGGACCCATTTACAGCCAGTATAGTGGCTTTTTGTGCTATTGCCGCCCCCTTGTTATTACCAATTTTAATTTTATTGTTATCCATTGGTCAGCGCATCAATTTGAACCTCCGGCCTATCCTTTTAGTGCTAGGGCATATCAAAGAGTGGGTTATGTTAGATGTTTACCTGATAGCATTAGGTATTGCCGCCATTAAAATGCAAGATTACGCAAGTGTATTCATTGGACATGGTTTAGTCGCTTTTATTACCATGTCGATTCTCAGCTTATTAATTCTCATCCATATGAACCTAGATGAGCTATGGCATAAGTTTTATCCCACGAATAATAAAAAAGCTCAAGATAGCACATTAGCTTGTACTGCCTGTCATTACACTGGGCCTGCGAATTGGAATGGGAAATGCAGGCGATGCCATCGTCCTCTTCATTTTCGGGAACCTCATAGCTTACAAAAAACCTGGGCCGCACTAATTGCTGCCATGGTGTTATTATTTCCTGCTAATTTAATGCCAATCTCTATTTTTTATCTCAATGGACAGCGTTTAGAGGACACCATCTATTCTGGCGTCGTTTCTTTAATTGATACAGGTAACTGGCCAATCGCAATTATTGTATTCATCGCCAGTATATTAGTTCCATTTATTAAGATTATTATCATGATATTGCTACTATTTTCTATCCATTTGAAAAGCAATACTGATCCTATTCTACGTATGAAATTACTCAAGTTTGTTTCATGGATTGGTCGTTGGTCCATGTTGGATTTATTTGTCATTGCCTTAATGATGACACTTGTTAATCGAGATCAGCTGATGTCTTTTACTATGGGGCCTGCCGCTCTGTATTTTGGTTCAGCCGTTATTTTAACAATTTTGGCTGTTGAGTGGTTAGATAGCCGTTTAATTTGGGATTCTTATGGAAAATCAAAACCCGCAAAATGAACCCTCTGAGGAAATATCAGAAGCCATATTGCGTAAACGCAAACAAATTTCGCCTTTCTGGCTATTGCCTTTGGTCGCTATTTTTATCGCAGGCTGGCTTTTGTTTCAACATTGGACTGAACGAGGTACAGATATCACGATTGAATTTACATCTGCGCCTGGTGTTGTCGCCAACCGAACACCTATCCGATACCAAGGCGTAGAAGTTGGCTTAGTACAATCCGTTGCTATCAGCAAAAATATGAAAACCATTATTGTGACCGCTAGTGTGAATAAAGATATGCGGCCGGCCCTAAATTCAGGCACTAAATTTTGGTTAGTCACCCCCAAAGCATCATTGGCTGGCGTTTCTGGCCTTGATGCTCTGGTTGGAGGAAATTACATTGGCATGTTACCCAGCACGGGAACAGAGCAGTTCTCTTTTGTTGCACAAGATACGCCCCCACAACTCAATATTGATAAAGGTGAGTTACTTATTCACCTTACAGCCCCAGATCTAGGCTCATTGAATGAGAACTCCCCTATTTATTACCGGAAAGTGCCTGTTGGTTATATTTCGGACTACACTATTTTACCTGATAACAACGGCGTTTCCATTTCTGCGGTAGTAAAAAAACCTTATGTTCACTTGGTTCGTAAAGAGAGCCAGTTTTGGAATGTATCAGGGCTTCAAGGCAATTTTGACCTTAAGTCTGGCGCGAGCCTAAAAATGGAAAGCCTTTCTGCCGTTATAAATGGCGCCATTGCTTTTGACTCACCACAAAACAGCCCACAAGCGGAAGAAGGGCAAAAATTTGTTCTACAAAGTAGTAAAAAAATCGTTAAAACCGAAGAACAAGATGGCAAATCTCCCCTTATGCTAACACTTTGGGCACACGATACTTACGGTGTCGATAAAGAGCAACCTATTGTTTATAAAGGTATCCAGATTGGTGAAGTGTTACAGCGTCACCTAGAAGCTGAGAAAGTCAATTTTAGTATCTTAATATATGATGAGTTCAAGCACCTTGTTCGTGAAGATAGTAAATTTATCGCAAATAGCCGAATGGATATCCAATTAGGCCTTAATGGAGTGCAATTCCAAGGCGCCACCCCTCAAGAATGGCTAGATGGCGGCATTCATTTAATTGCAGGACAAAGCAAAGAAAAACTCCCTGAAACGTTTCCTTTATATCGTAATGATGATAATGCAAAAGCGGGTATTTTGGGGGCTTTACCGCCTACCACTATCACCCTCAACACTACGACACTACCCGATATCCAAGCGGGCTCTGTTGTTCTTTATCGCCAATTTGCCGTCGGTAAAATCATTGCCATTAAACCAACTAAATCCGGGTTTGCGATCAATGTAAATATTTCAAATGAATATCTTCACTTACTCACTGAAAACAGTGTATTTTGGGCTGAAGGTGGCGCAAAAGTTCAGCTTAATAGTAACGGTTTAACCGTTCAAGCTGCACCACTGAGCCGAGCCATTAGCGGTGCTATTAGCTTTGATAACCTTGATGGTAGCGTCGCCAATACCGCTCGCCAACACACACTTTATCCAAATGAAACCTCAGCTAAAGCGATAGGAAGCATCATTACCTTAACAACATTTGATGCATCAAAACTCTCAGAAGGCATGCCTATCCGTTATTTGGGCATCAATATTGGCCAAATTGAATCATTAAAATTGTCATCTGATAAACGTGAAGTGCAAGCAAAGGCGATCCTATACCCTGAATATGTCAGCACTTTTACCAAACTAGGAAGTCGTTTCGCTGTTGTAACCCCTGAATTATCGCCCGCGGGTTTAAATAATTTAGATAGTATATTACAACCCTATATTAGCGCAGAACCGGGACGTAATAATAAAACCCGTTATCAATTTGAGTTACAAGCTGCAAATATTACAGACTCGCGTTATCTAGACGGTTTAACTATTTACCTTGATGCGAGTGATGTCGGCTCCGTTCAAGTTGGCACGCCTATTTTATTTAGAGGCCTAGAGGTCGGTGTTGTTACCGGTCTATATTTGGGAGAGCTTTCCGATCGTGTATATGTTGCCACACGCATTGGCAAGGAGTACCAATATCTGATTCGCAGCAATACCGAGTTTTGGCAATCCTCCGGTTTTAATTTTTCATTTGGTTTAACGGGTGGCGTTGCTAAAAGCGGAACTTTCAAACAGTTTGTGCGTGGTGGTATCTCCTTCGCAACCCCGCCGTCAGTACCTTTAGCCCCACAAGCTAAGCCTGAACAGCATTTCATCCTAAAATTGGAACCCCCTAAAGATTACATGGCATGGGGAACGTCTATCCCTAAAAAATAACCACTATTAGGGTGCATATTAACCACATATTGCACCCTTTCCTAATACACACCATAAAAATTATTTTGGAAATTAATTCCATTTGTACTATGCTTAACTTCGTTGGGCTGATTATATATGGTTAAAATGGATAAAGTGAGGTGCAGTTATGTGTATTGTGAAATTGAAAATATCTTCCTATGAAATTAATGATGCGATTATGGCTTCCCACAAAAGCGATACCGTTAGTATTCCGTGTGATTCTGATACTGACTTCTGCATGCAACTTGATGGATGGGACGAACATACAAGTATCCCGGCAACTTTAGATGAGAAGCCAGTCTTACTCTACCGTGATCGTTATGACAAAGAAAATCATCATTGGGTGATGAAACTAGCTTAATCATTTTATTTGTAAGCTTAGGCGAGTGGCTAAGTATATAAATAGACAAGAACTGATAAGCTGATATGAAATGAAAACGAATAAAATTATAGGCAAAAAAAGAGGCCTGGTAGATTCCGATTACCGGGCCTTGGGAAATGGCTCTGGCAGAGCCGTGCGCTAAAATTGCCATTGAGACGTAACAAAGTACACTCTAATACTAGCCTTCAATGCACGTTCTTACCATGTTTATTATCAATAATTTTACATATTATTAACACAATTTATTTCTTAATTTTCTAAAGTTGAACTATTTGTTTAATAGGTTGAACCTATACATGCAATAACTCAAACCTTTCAATCAATCAACGCATTGAATAATATTGATAATTTTCTAATTCTCCACATCCCTTATAGGCTGATAATTTAATTAGCAATACACTTAATTGCCTATACACAATTTTTTTGCCGCTTCTTTTATCGGCAATATTCTTTCCTCTACTGACTTGGCGCTATCAATAGGCTTAAGGAGTACATCAATTGGTTGCGCTTTGATCTCTTTCTTATTCATCAGCTCAGTCGCTATTTCATTGAGTGGATATTGCATTAATGTGGCAGGGTTAATGACGACCAAAGCCCCATTATGGCGGCACTCTAACATGACCTCCTCACGAGTAAATGGCCAATCAGCACCAAATTGTGTTTTACTCACAGATGTTAACGGTGCAGAAAAAGCCGTACTCACAGTTCCACCCAATAATAGAGAGCAAATAATGAGTTTAAGTTTCATGATAATGACCTTATTGAACATTAAATATATCGTTGCATATTATCAATTAAATATAAAAGTTTCGCTATATTGGTTGGTAGCTTGCAAAAATCGCCACAGAAAGGATCGCCATAGTGCCTAGCAATAACTCAACCCAACTGTTAATGATTAGGTAATTCACCCGCCCTTTTTGCCTAATGTTCGGTACGATGTAATAGCGATTGATAATAGCTAACAAAAGCATTCCCCCCACTAAAATGATCTTAAGCCAAAGTAGTGATTGGTATTCTGACCCCGAGTAGTTTAATGGCCAGCCAGGCAAAAGAATTACCGCACTGATGACACCCGTTATAATAACCAGTGCAACAGCGATATGGCCCAAACGTGAAAAACGCATCATGGTATTCACAATGTGTTTATCCATCCCTTCCGCCATCTCTTTTTTATTGCGTAAAAATTGAATGCAAATTAAAAATGGCCACAGACCACCAAACCAATAGGCCGAACTAATAAGATGAACAAACTGATTAATGCGATGAAGCACCCCGATTGCGCCATCATGCATCGCTGCGTGCCCAATAAAAGCATGCAGACCAAGTAAGATGACCGAAAAGATTAATATTAACGTTAATCGTAATTTGGTAGGCTTTACAAATAAAACCAAGAGTAATAATACCGATGACAAAAGTTCCCAACGCCATATTTGACCGAATGACGTCCCGAGTACCCCTTGCCATATCGCCCAGTCGATACTATCTTCCCAACCATCCCCCATCAAACCTGCTTGCGCAAGCATCCAGCTAAAGGTCGTTAATACAGTAACGATAGCGCAAAAGAAAATGCCTTTATTCAAATAGCGGCTTAGTAAATAATTAAATGACCCGCGGCTAAGTAACACTGCAAATATTGACATTCCGCACATCAATATTGCAGCGATAAAATGAACAAAGCGAATAAGTGTGTAAAAAGCTTCTAGTGACATATTATTTCACTGCAAAGCTATACGTTCCTTTTGTTTTATGTCCGTCGACAGAAACGACGCTCCAATTAACGTCATATTTTCCCGCAATGAGTTTGTCTTCCACAGGAACAATCACTTTAGTATCGTTAGTTGGATCTAACGTTGCTTTACCAGTTTTTACTATTTTATTTTCAGGCCCAATAATGCTGACTTTAGTAAAGTTAACTTCAATACCTTCAGAAAAGCTTAATGTGATGGACTCAGGTGCTTGTTCTACTGCTGTACCTTCAGCTGGAAGCTGGTCTTTTAAATGCGCATGTGCAAATGCTTGCTGGAAAGACATTCCTAAAAAAAGAACGGCAACTGCGCTGATTTTGCGCCATGAAGATTTAATAGGGTTAATTGGCATAGTAACCTCTTAATTTGCAGGTGAATTTAGAATAATTGCCAATCATTATACGGAAAACAAACCATTTTACCGCTTAAAAATGGGTTTTATCGCCCTATCCTGTGAGTTTTCACACAAAATGAAAAGAAAAAGACTTATGAACATTGAATTACCGTATTCGTGTCCATAAGTCTAGGGAGCTTATATATCAAGTTGAAATAAAAACGATGTTTCTATTTATCTGCGGTGTTTAGATTAAACATGCGTTGCCGCTGACAGGTTTTTCAAGTCTTTATCTAACAAGAAGAGTGCCTTACCAGACTCACCCACCATATCCAGTTTATCCAGTACTGATTTAAATAATTTTTCTTCTTCATGTTGCTCTGCAACATACCATTGTAAGAAGTTAAATGTAGAATAATCTTGTGTCGTCATTGCTAAATGAGCCAATTTATTAATTTCACGGGTGATTAATTGCTCATGTTCGTAAGTTTGGTTGAAGACATCGCTAATTGATTTGAAATCAACGGGTGGCGCAGCAATTTGCCCTAACAGTGGCAGTGCACCTGTGTCACTAAGATAATCAAATAAACGCTGCATATGTTCCATTTCTTCTTGCGAGTGTGCTTTTAAGAACGCCGCAGCGCCTTCATAGCCTTTGTCACTACACCAAGCACTCATTTGCAAATAAAGGTTTGCTGAGTAAAATTCAAGGTTTAATTGTTCGTTTAATTTTTTGACCATGTCTGTAGTTAACATATTTATGCCTTATCGGTTAATCATTGATGTGTATATTATGCACAGTATTACAATAATTAAAACCCTAAAACAATCTTAAAACAAAAAAACACAATTTACTGATAATTAATAACTTTTGTTAAAAACAATAATAATCAATCTCATTATCTTTTCTTGTTTTTCTTAATAACTAAATATATAAAAAGATAAATTTAATCCTTATATTTCATTATTCCAATTAATGTATTGAGATTTTTTCTCATTATCCAGTTACAATAATAAGGGATGAATTTAACCGTAGAGATCAAATATGAGTCATAATCTTGCTTTATTGCCTAAAGATGAAATGGATAAGGTCAATGTCGACCTTTTGGCTTCCGGTGTTGCATTTAAAGAACGCTATAACATTGCCATCATTGCTGAAGCTGTTGAGCGAGAACAACCTGAACACTTAAGGGAATACTTCAGGGAGCGACTAGTATACTACCGCCAACTATCACAGAATTTTGCACGTATGCCCTATGAGCCGCGAAATCGCTAGCCCCACAAACACACAAAAATGATGCAAAAAAGGGATAACCTGAATGGTTACCCCTTGATTATCAAGATCAAAAAATTTATTTCGACGTATTATATGTCACAGTATTATTTTGGCAGTCTACCGCAACTGAATAATGTAAGTCAGATTTTGCACCACGAACAACTAGCGGGACCCTATAACCTGTTTCGGTTTTAGTGACTTCGCTATCATTGACCCATGCAACCGCTTTCTTGCCTAAAGCCGCTTTTTCATCTGTCCAGCGAGGTAAACGATTATTCATAAAATCGCTTTTCACTTGTGCTGCAATTTGAGGCTCAGTTAACGTGCCACAACTGACGAAAGGTGCAGCTTTACCTTCTTCACTATTTGCGCTTAACGCAAAAGAGCTAAAAACCAGCGTACAAGCACCTAAAACCACAGCAATTTTTTGTTTCGCTTCCATACCATCCTCCGATACCTATTAATAGGTAAAGACTTTTGATTAGTTTAGCGGCTTATTTCAGCCTATCAGATACCCGTTATCTTCTGGTTATTATCTAGTCTTCATTGATAAATAGAATGACTTAACTAATATTAATTTATCAGATTTATGCATGGATGTTAATAGTATGTTTACAAATTATTAATTTTCATCATCAAAACGAACATGGATCTGCTCTTTATCTTGGTGCTTTTCTCTAATTTCTTGAGCGACTAATGCAATAGCCTCACCACTACTCATCCCTTCCGCCATCAATTGATGAATTTTTTCAACTGCTTCTTGCTGTTCTTGGTGATTAAGTGCTGGCATACCAGAAAACATGGTTTAAACCTCATGTATAAAAGACTAAAATCAATGATTAAGATTTTAACATCTCTTCGTCTATTAAGATAAGAATATATGTTAATCTGTATTGATTCACTTGCGGAAATTTAGACTCATCATTATGGTTATCAAAAAAATCCAATTACCTTATAGCCCAAGCACAGCCATTGATTATTTTACCCCACTGGCACACCTGCCATGGGCGATGTTACTGCATTCAGGTAATGCAAAACACCCCCATAATCGGTATGACATTATTGTTGCTGACCCCATTGCAACGCTGACGACTAATCAGTTTGAAACAACCATCTCAGAGCCAAATCAGGCTCCTATCGTTTCTGAATCAGATCCTTTTGAACTTCTTCAAGGATTGCTTGATAAATACCAACCGAAACATCAGGAAGAGACTGAATGTCCCTTCAACGGCGGTGCCCTCGGTCTTTGGAGTTACGATTTAGGTCGACGCATTGAAAAATTACCTGAAATTGCAACAACAGAATTGCAATTTCCAGATATGGCTATTGGGATCTACTTGTGGGCACTCATTGTTGATCACCATAATAAAACAACTACATTAATTAGTTATGATGATGTTGATGCCCGACTGGCTTGGCTGCAAACCCAAAAAAGGCCCCGTAAAAACAAGTTTCAATTAACCTCAGCATGGCAATCTAATATGTCAGAAGAGGCATATCATCATAATATTGCCCGTATCCATGAGTATTTACATAATGGTGATTGTTATCAAATCAACTTAGCGCAAAGATTCAAAGCTAAATATAAGGGAGATGAATGGAATGCATTTTTAGCGCTACTTGAACGTAACGGCGCCCCTTTCTCTTCATTTATACGTCTCCCCGAAAACGCAGTTATCAGTATTTCGCCTGAGCGTTTTATCAGTTTACAAGATGGGAATATCCAAACTCGTCCAATAAAAGGGACGCTACCTCGCCTAGATAATGAACAAGATGACCTTGCACAAGCAGAAAAACTGGCGAACTCAGTCAAAGACCGCGCAGAAAACTTGATGATTGTCGACCTACTACGTAATGATATTGGCCGCGTTGCAAAACCTGGCACTGTCAGTGTTCCTGAATTATTCGCTGTTGAAGCGTTTCCTGCAGTGCATCACTTAGTCAGTACCATCACGGCAAAACTCGATACCCCATACCGTGCAACTGATTTATTACGTGCGTGCTTTCCAGGCGGTTCAATAACCGGAGCCCCTAAAATTCGCGCAATGGAAATTATTGAAGAGTTAGAACCCCATCGCCGGCATGGCTATTGTGGCGCAATCGGCTATATTAGTTTCAGTGGTAATATGGATAGCAATATCACTATTCGTACTTTACTGACGTATAAAAAGCAGGTTTATTGTTGGGCTGGCGGCGGTATCGTTGCAGATAGCCAAGCAGACAAAGAGTACCAAGAAACTTTTGATAAATTAAGCCTGATCTTACCGCTATTAGGAGCGCTCAATACCGATGACTGAACTGAATAACTTTATCAGTCGTTTTCAGTTTACTTTACCGGCCACCCGCCAATCTGAACGCAAGGCGGGTAAATCGGCGGCTGTTCTTTTACCTATTATTAATAAACCAAATCCGACGCTACTTCTCACGCAACGCTCTCCATTTTTACGCTCCCATGCAGGCCAAGTCGCCTTTCCAGGTGGCGCAAGTGACCCAGAAGATGGTACGCTCGTGAATACCGCCTTGCGTGAAGCTTATGAAGAAGTGGCTATCCCCCCAGAAAAAGTCACGGTACTGGGCCAATTAAGCCCTTTACAAAGTTACGGTGGCTATGAAGTTACGCCAATCGTTGGCTTGGTGCCAAATAACATTCAATACCAAGCCAACCCGAGTGAAGTCGCTGCTATCTTTGAAGTTCCCTTATTTGATGCGCTTTCATTACAGCGTCATGAGTATGTCGATATTAAGCGTTCAGGGCGACATAATCGCATCTTTTTTTATTGGTATAATGGCCATTTAGTGTGGGGACTAACCGCCTCTATTATTCACCAACTTGCTTTGCAATTGGATTAACGCTTAACACAACTTTTCACCATACGATGCCAGTATCGCAGTAAAATCTATTTAAGATAACAAGATATGACGTCATATATGACAAAATATACCTCTACTACCTGTTGCTTTTTTAGCCATATCACAGACATTTTGTGCTATTTACAATCAATTACCCTTCAGCAACTACCTTATTTCAAAAAATACTTTAAACTTACTGGTTAACACTACTAAATAACAGTAAAGTAGCGCCTTTTAAAATAATGCACTACATTTTCATATTTTTTTTAAGGAGTCCTGCGTGATAAGCGTTTTCGACATGTTTAAAGTGGGCATAGGCCCTTCAAGCTCTCATACCGTTGGTCCAATGAAAGCTGGGAAAGAATTTGTCGATGATTTAGTAAGCAAAAATTTATTACCTAACGTCACTCGTATTTCTGTGGATGTTTATGGGTCATTATCGCTTACTGGAAAAGGGCACCATACTGATATCGCCATTATTATGGGGCTAGCAGGTAATTTACCTGCCACTGTCGACATTGAATCCATCCCAACTTTTATCAAAAATGTAGAAGAAACAGAAAAGTTATCATTAGCAAATGGTCTTCAGGTCGTTGACTTCCCCAATGAAGGTGGCATGAATTTTCGTCAAGACAACCTGCCATTGCATGAAAATGGCATGACAATTCATGCTTTTGCAGGTAATGATGAAATTTACACCAAAACTTATTATTCCATTGGTGGTGGTTTTATTGTAGATGCCGAGCATTTTGGTGAATCTACTCTTGATAGCAAACCAGTTTCTTATCCGTTTAATTCCGCGGAAGAGCTATTACTCAATTGTAAAAAATCAGGCCTCTCTATTTCTAGCTTAATGATGAAAAATGAGTTAGATCTTCACACTAAAGAAGAGATTGAAGCCTATTTCGCTGATGTATGGCAGACGATGCAGGCCTGTATTGAGCGTGGTTTAAATACCGAAGGTGTTTTACCTGGCCCATTGCGTGTTCCCCGTCGTGCGCCGGCACTTAATCGAATGGTCACTTCATCAAGCAAGTTATCTAATGACCCGATGAATGTGGTTGATCTGATCAATATGTATGCCTTAGCCGTGAATGAGGAAAATGCAGCTGGCGGCCGTGTCGTAACTGCCCCAACTAATGGTGCCTGCGGCATCGTACCTGCGGTATTAGCTTATTATAATCATTGCATTGAACCTGTAACGCCAGAGTTATATATGCGTTATTTCTTAGCTTCAGGCGCTATTGGTATATTATACAAAATGAATGCGTCCATTTCAGGTGCTGAAGTAGGCTGTCAAGGTGAAGTCGGTGTGGCATGTTCTATGGCCGCAGCGGGTCTGGCCGAATTATTTGGTGGCAGCCCTGAGCAAGTGTGTATTGCTGCAGAAATCGGTATGGAACACAATTTAGGTTTAACTTGTGACCCTGTCGCAGGCCAAGTGCAAGTTCCGTGTATTGAGCGTAATGCCATTGCATCCGTTAAAGCGGTGAATGCCACACGTATGGCACTGCGCAGAACAAGCGAACCTCGTGTTTCTCTCGATAAAGTCATTGAAACTATGTACGAAACTGGGAAAGACATGAATGCGAAATATCGTGAGACATCCCGAGGCGGGTTAGCCATCAAAGTACAATGTGACTAATTTTATTCTCAATTAATTTAAGTCTTAAGCACCCTTTTCTATTCTGTTATCGTTTTAAACAGTATTTTAAGGGTGCTTTTTTAATATGTATTAAAAAGTTTTTTGTTATTTTTAGTCACCTTTCTCTTCCTAAATGCTCCAATTCACCTAATCAATTACCCCTAATTTTTCCATTGAATTAACTCAGTTTTCTTATATTCAACAAGTTACATCAAAACGAAATTAATACTATTTTGTGCTAAAGATTGTTTTGAGCTGAATAAGAGATTTCTAATCGCCACTGAAAACTGATTATTTTTTACTCTAAAAATCAATATCGTACTATTTTATTTGCTTTTTTTGTTACCGATAACACAGCAATAAGCCAACAAAAACAAAATACTCAGATTATTAATTTTATTGAATCAAAATAAATAGCAGTAAAATGCAATTCAATATCAATTTTTAGGTATATTCTTATTTTTCTGACGCGAAACAAGTTTTTAGGATAATACAAGATGATATGCTAATAATGTAATTGATACTAACAACACCATGAGCTACTTCATGAATATTATGAGATGTTTGTAATTATTCAGCTAAAATTATTATACAGGGGAAACTGATAAAAAGGCGCCTGACTTGAGTGTCCATTTTATCGACAGATAATGTTTTGTTTTATCTATCTATGAGGGAAAAATAGTGAGTATAGCTATTATGATTGGTACACACGGAGTCGCTGCAGAGCAGCTTCTTCGAACAACCGAAATGTTAATAGGCGAGCAAGATAATGTGTCGTTTATTGACTTTATCCCTGGGGAAAACGCAGACACCCTATTTGATAAGTACACCCAAAAGCTAACTGATTTAGATACATCAAAGGGTGTCTTATTCCTTGTTGATACATGGGGAGGCAGTCCATTTAACGCGGCTAGTCGTATTGTTAATGAGCATGATAATTATGACATTATCACTGGTGTAAATGTTCCAATGTTAGTTGAAACCTTCATGTGCCGTGATGATGACCCATCAATGAATGAACTTATCTCTGTTGCACTCGAAACGGGTCGCGGTGGTGTTCGTTCATTTAAATTCAAAGAAGCTGTAGCAGAAGTAGAACCGGCTCCTGTCACATCAAACACCCCCACCCCTGCACCAGTGAAAGCCGGCCCCGGTGAACATATGGTGATCGCACTTGCTCGTATTGATGACAGATTAATTCACGGACAAGTTGCAACACGCTGGACGAAAGAAACCCAAGTTAAACGCATTATTGTGGTCAGTGATGACGTAGCAAAAGACCAAGTTCGCTCTACGTTGTTAAAACAAGTCGCACCACCGGGTGTCACTGCGCATGTTGTTGATGTGGCTAAATGTATTCGCGTTTACAATAACCCGAAATACGCTGGTGAGCGCGTTATGTTGCTTTTCACCAATCCAACTGATGTTAAACGTATCGTCGAAGAAGGTGTTGACGTCAAGTCCGTTAATATTGGTGGAATGGCATACCATGATGGCAAAACCATGGTCACAAATGCTGTTTCTATCAACCAAGAAGACATTGATGCATTTAATTATTTGAACGACAAAAAAATTGAACTTGAAGTTAGGAAGGTCTCATCAGATAGCAAAGTTTATATGATGGACTTGATCAATAAACTCAAAAAATAATTTTTATATTAATTTTAATCCATTACTCAAAACAGATTTTAAAACTTTTGGTTACAGGAGATTAAACAATGGAACTTACCGTTGTTCAAATAGTAATGGTCTTCATCGTCGCTTGTATCGCGGGGATGGGATCAATCCTTGATGAATTCCAATTTCACCGTCCTCTCATTGCTTGTACGCTTATAGGTATCGTTCTGGGAGATATGAAAACAGGTATCATCATCGGCGGTACATTAGAAATGATCGCACTGGGGTGGATGAATATCGGTGCTGCCGTTGCACCAGATGCCGCTTTAGCCTCTATTATTTCAACTATCCTCGTCATTGCCGGCGGTCAAAGTATTGGTGCAGGTATTGCCATTGCTATCCCACTCGCAGCTGCAGGACAGGTATTAACCATTATTGTTCGTACTGTGACAGTTGCATTCCAACATGCTGCTGATAAAGCCGCCCTAAATGGCAACCTAACTGCTATTGGCTTTATCCATATTTCAGCTTTATTACTGCAAGCGATGCGTATCGCAATACCTGCCTTAATTGTCGCCATTTCTGTTGGTACATCAGAAGTACAACAAATGTTGGATTCTATCCCACAAGTTGTTACTGACGGCCTGAATATTGCTGGTGGTATGATTGTTGTTGTCGGTTATGCGATGGTTATCAATATGATGCGTGCAGGATACTTAATGCCATTTTTCTACTTAGGCTTTGTTACCGCGGCATTTACTGACTTCAACCTGGTTGCTCTTGGGGTTATCGGTACTGTTATGGCTATTTTATATATCCAACTCAGTCCAAAATACAATAAATCGCAAACTGTTGTTACCCAAGGAAATAGTAGCAATAACAACCTTGATAATGAGCTAGACTAGGAGGAACGTATAATGGTAGATATCACTAAGCCAACGGCTAAAAAGCTTACACAAAGCGATATTCGCGGCGTATTCTTACGGTCTAACCTATTGCAAGGTTCTTGGAACTTTGAACGTATGCAAGCCCTAGGCTTCTGCTATTCAATGGTTCCCGTTATTCGTCGTCTTTATCCTGAAAATAATGATGATAGAAAACAAGCCATTAAGCGCCATCTTGAATTCTTCAATACTCACCCGTATGTTGCAGCGCCTGTTCTGGGTGTCACAATGGCAATGGAAGAGCAGCGTGCCAATGGTGCTGACATTGATGACGGTGCAATAAATGGTATCAAAGTCGGTCTAATGGGGCCATTAGCTGGTGTGGGTGACCCAATTTTCTGGGGAACGGTTCGCCCTGTATTTGCGGCTCTCGGTGCAGGTATCGCAATGACAGGTAGCTTACTTGGCCCTCTCCTGTTCTTTGTTTTGTTTAACCTTGTACGTTTATTAACCCTTTACTATGGTGTGTCATATGGCTACAAAAAAGGGATTGATATTGTTCAAGACATTGGTGGTGGTTTCCTACAAAAGCTAACCGAAGGAGCATCAATCCTTGGTTTATTTGTTATGGGGGCCTTGGTAAACAAATGGACACATGTCAATATTCCACTGGAAGTGTCACGGATCAAAAACCCTACAACGGGTACTGAAGATATTACCACCGTTCAAATGATCCTTGATCAACTCATGCCAGGATTAGTGCCTCTATTGCTGACTTTCGCCTGTATGTGGTTGTTACGTCGTAAAGTTAACGCGTTGTGGATTATTATCGGCTTCTTTGGCTTGGGTATCCTAGGTGCTTGGCTGAACTTCTTAGCGCCATAATTTTTCATCATTATTTGAATTGGGAGGTTGCAGCCTCCCTTTTTTAATTTTAAGCTCTGCATTATGTCTACTTATCCAAGGGCTCACAAATGACCTTCAATGATGCCATTCTTGTTATAATCATTTTGATCATGCTTGTTTATGCAATTTATGATGAATTCATTCAGCATTTGCTAAAGGGTAAAACCTTATTAAAAATTAATCTAAAACGAAAACATCGAGCTGATGCTATTATTTTTATTGTTCTAATTTGTATCGTTATTTATACAAATATTGTACGCCATGGTAATTCATTAACCACTTACTTATTATTGATTACTATTTTTATGTCAATCTATTTGGCATTTATAAGAACACCTAAGCTATTCTTCAAACAAACTGGTTTTTATTTTGCTAATGCATTTATTTTGTATGACAGAATAAAAACAATGAATTTATCCGAAGACGGTGTATTAATAATAGGTTTAGAAAAAAAGAAAATTAACATTCAAGTATCGCATCTTGATGATTTGCAACAAATTTATGAATTCCTCATTAATCATAAGTAAATAGTTTTTATATTGGCATTAAAAACAAGGTTAATTATAAATTTAATTAACCTTGTTTTTTTTAATAACCTTATTGATAATAATTCTCAATAAGATCTAATATCCACAATTAATTAAGTGTTGCCTTTAATATAAATTATGGTATCTTTCTTTCCACGTCATTGGGGAGTAGCCTGTTCTGGTTTGATATATTACCAGAAAGTCCGTATCAACATACTCGTTTGGTTTCAAACGTGGTGCGGACACCAAAGTTCGGTTGGCAAGACCATAGACACATAAATAAGCCTTTTGGTTGGGGGTAATTTATGTGTATATGGAATCACCCAACCGAGGTTCTATTATGAGTTTCTATGCTACCCTTATCTTAGCCCTTGCCCTGTCAATGGATGCCTTCGCTGTTGCTATTTGCAAAGGTGCCGTACTTCATAAACCCCGCTTTAGAGAAATCCTCCGTACAGGTTTTATTTTTGGTTTTATTGAAGCCATTACACCCATTATTGGTTGGGGGATCGGGATCTTAGCTAGCCAATATGTTATCCGCTGGGATCACTGGATTGCATTTGCTTTATTATTTGTTTTAGGTGCTAGAATGATCTGGCAGAGCATTAAAACAAAAGATGAAGAATGTTGTTCTAAACCCTCTAGTCATAGTTCAACAAACCTTATTTTTTCCGCGATAGCCACCAGCCTTGATGCAATGGCTATTGGTCTCGGTTTAGCTTTCTTACAAGTGGATATTGTTCATACTGCAATGACTATCGGCTTAATGACGATGATTATGGCAACTATCGGTATGATGATTGGCCGCTATGTTGGCCCATTACTCGGAAAAAAAGCAGAAATTATTGGTGGGTTGGTACTAATAGGTATTGGTTTTAATATTTTATTTGAGCATCTTGAGTTATTTATGTACGCCCATTAGTTTTTGTGCCCCCTTATATGGGGGCAATAACCTTACTCTGCATCAGATTGATAAACACGAATTAAAAAATCAGCCGTATACTCTTTCACTTCAGCTTGTTGCAAATTCTCTTTGACCTGCTCTGATGCGCGCCAAGCAAATGGTGTCATCATCAACAATTCATAAGCTTCATACCCTGTCAGTGCCATTTTATAATTTAATCGGCAGCTATCTATTAGCGAAAGATTGGGTAAATCTTCCTCTTTAGTTGGATGTAACTTTACCTCATCGTAAATTAACGCTTTTAATTCTTGCAGATGTTCCGCTGCTGGCGTAACGGTAATTAACACGCCTTTAGAAACTAATATACGGCTTAATTCTTGTGCTTTGCAGGGTGCGTAAATTCGGACAACTCCACCCAAGCTGTTATTTGAGAATGGCAAGCGATGACTTGTACCGACGCAAAAACGAACGGATTTATAGCGTTTCGCTGCATAACGAATTGCTACTTTCGAAACATCTAGGCCTAAAACCGAATATTTTTCAAAATGTTTTGCAAGTTCTCGAGAGAAATAGTCTGTGTAATACCCTTCCCCACAACCAATATCTAACAAACTAGGATGAGATGATGGAATAAACTGAATGAGTTTTTCGGCTACCTTTTCACGCATTGGATGGTAATGGCCCGCATCAAGAAATTGCCTACGCGCTTGCATCATTTCAGCATTATCACCGGGGTCTTTAGACCGTTTATGTTGCACGGGCAACAAATTAACGTAGCCCTCTTTTGCACAATCGAATTGGTGGTTTTCTACACAGCGATAGCTGTTATTGATAAAATTTAGCGGTGTAAAACAAAGTGGGCATTGATAATTCATAGGGGTCACTGACTAAATAAATAATAATCAGTATACCATACCAACATTGATGCAGCGCCATGAAATTATTTTTCCATGGCACTGTGACGTTAAATAAAATTCCTTGAGTTATTTCGTAGATTTGCTTACCTGTGCAGATTTTCCTTTATTCGCCTTTTTCTCACTGTTTATTTTAACTTGATGAGATTTGGTTATTTGATGTGACTGTGCGACCGGAGATACAGGTTCAGATTTTACCGTTGTGTTTGCTAATGCAGCACCAGAAACAGCTAAAGACAATACGGTTGCAATTGCTAATAACTTTTTCATTTAATGTACCTTATTATATTTACAAGCAAGGATGTTCTTGCCATGCTAATAAATCATACTTTATTTATTATCCACAATAGGACAAATTTAAAGATTTATATATTTTTCATAGGTTATCTTAGTGGAGATATATTTTCAGTTCGTTGATATTATATTTACTTTTCAATATTAGATTTTTTATTTTAAAAAAATTATAATTCAATAAAAACAGTCATATGGCAACATTCAGTTTTATTATCACTATTTATCAAGTTAAATCAAATTATTTGATAACTAATTTTCCAATAAGAATTTTATACTTGGCCTTGCCTTTTAATTTAATTTTTAGTTTTATAGAAGATAAAAGTAAATTAGGATGGAATAATGAAATTGAGATTAGCCACACCCAATGAAGCTGAATACCTTTGGTTTATACGCAACCAAGCCATTCGCCATGGCTGCACAACCAGTTTTGATGCAAAAACGATCAGCGCTTGGACACCTGATGAAATGCCAGTAAGTTATATATATATTGTGAAGAATAACCCATTCTTTGTTGTGACAAATGAAGATGATAAACCCGTTGCAACTGGCTATCTTAATCTAGAGGCTAACAGTGTTGATGCCATATTTACTTTACCACAGTACACTGGCTGCGGAGCTGCGGGCTTAATATTAGATGCTATTAAAGCTGAAGCCAAAAAGCGAAATATTAAAAAATTGGTATTAGATTCATCCCCGAATGCGGAACGTTTTTATCAGAAACATGGATTTACTTCGATTAAACATGGTAGTTACTACTCTTCTCTTGCGCAAGTCGAGTTAAATTGTGTTCAAATGGAAATTGAATTATAACTTTCAGTATAGCTGGAGTTAAAAGCCACTAACCTATTTAGTGGCTTTATTCTATTCAAGACGGACTATATTTGTGATCAACAGTACCTGTGACTACCGTTTTATATAACAGTTAAAAATCAGCAAATTCAGGGATAGGCTTACGTCCATGGGACTCTAAAAAATCCAATACACGACGTGGAGTAACATTTAAAATTTGTGATTGCGGAAAATCAATTGATTCCAACATTTCAACCACGCGATCAAAACGGCCGAGATACCCCGCAAAATGGGAGTCTGAACCTAATGCTACCCACCCGCCGGTCTCTTTAACAGCCTTAGCAATTTCTAAACAATTCTTTTGGCTACCCGCTCTTGAATGCAAGAATGAAGAGTTATTCATTTCCAAAGCCACATTACAATCTTTCGCAGCTTGTGCTACCGCTTTAATATCAATGGGATATTTGGGATTCCCCGGGTGGGTAATTATTTGCACTTTGCCGCTGCGGATCGTGGCAATCATGGCCTCTGTATTATCAGCTAAACTTTGAGGCTCAAGAACGGGTTCATGGAACCCCGCTAAAATAATATCTAAATGGCGAGCAATCTTTTCATTGCAGTCTGTCTCACCCAACTTGTTTTTTATATTCGCTTCAATACCGTACAATAAGCCAACGCCATCAACAATTCTCGGTAAGATAGGCATATTACCAAAGTGCCATTCATGTGGAGCATCTTGCATTTCAGGGCCGTGGTCGGTAATCGCAAAGAGTTTCACACCTCGACTTGCGGCTTCAGCAAAATATTCATTAACAGTGCTATATGCATGGGTGCTGGCAATGGTATGCGCATGTAAATCAACTTGATACATAAATGATATCCTTCTAATTCTTTTATTTTCCTTCCGAGTCAATCCGCTCAAAAAAGACTCTACCAAGCTAACATATCAGCTTATAAGTTTCGATAGCCATTCACCTAAACAGCATTTTATCAACATATTGCGATATCTTGGATAAAATCCGAAGAGGCTTTTAGGATAAAAAAACCCGCATTCATTACGGGTTAAAATACACTGAACTAAAAATCAGTTTAGTCAACTAAGATACGTTTATTGGTCGCTCCCCACAAGATCGACATCTCGGTAAATAACGCCCCGCTGATATCTTCAACTTCTTCGGCAGTAATTTCAGCATTACCTTGTTTACCAAAAAATACAACTTCATCTCCTGGGCTAACATTTTTTAAATCAGTAACATCAACCATAACCGTATTCATTGATGTTTTTCCTAGAACAGGAACTGTCTGACCATTAATCAATGCATGTCCCGCATTGCTAAATACGCGGCGATAACCATCTGCATAACCGACAGGGATATTGGCTAATACTGAGTCACGCTTTAAGGTATAGGTTCTGTCATAACCGACCGTATTGCCTTTTGGATAATGATTTACCGAGGCAATATTCGATTTCAGCGTCATCACACGCTTATAATCATTAGTCGCAACGGTATCACCATAGAAAATACCGCCTACACGTACCATATCCAGCCATGATTCTGGTACTGTAATGGTTGCATAAGTATTCGCCACATGTAATGTAATGTCTTCACGTTTTAACCCTGTCACATCCAATACTTGTTGAGACTCTTTTTGGAATTTCGCAAGGTCTTTACGGATTTGCGCTTCGTCCTCTTCTGGGTAATGGGACATAATGCCAACAATTTTTAACTGCGGTAATTGTGAAATCAGCTTGGCTTCATTAAGACCCGCAAGTGTACTCACCTCTAAACCGTTACGCGACATACCTGCTGAATTTAACGCAAGATGGATAGGGATCACTTTATTTTGCTTTTTCGCAATCGCATTCAAGCGCTGCGCCATAGCTAAATTACCGATTAACTCTTCCGTCTCATATTGTGTTGCTTGCGCCATTTCTTGCTCTGTCGCACTTCTCACTCGCATTAAGCGACCTTTGAAGCCTAAGTCTCTCACCGTTTTCAGCTCTTGGTTATTTGTCACACCAATACATTGCACGTTATTTTCAATCATTATTGGTGTAACTAAAGAAAGGTCATGCCCATATGCATCCCCTTTCAGAACAGCACATAAAGACGATTTATTTCCTAATAAGTTTTGTACTTTTTTGATATTAAAATCCAATGCCCCGCGAGATATTTCAATCCATGCGTTATTAACCACTGCAGGTTGGCTTTGTGTCGCATAGTTCTCTACTGGTGCTGTGATATGGTTTGGTTGCTGACATGCTGTCGCAGCAACAAATAAGGGAAGTAATGCCAAATATTTCAAACGAAAAGCCACGTGTTCTTCCTTATATCTAATGATTATCACCAAAATATTTTGATGTTTCTGAGTTATATAGACAAAATATGTATCGGTTTCAAATAATACCAACCTTAGCATTTCAAACAAGTAATGATTCATATTTTCTGCATAAAAAATCACTTAGATATAAACATAGCTCTTGCATCACATTGATTTTAATTTTCTAAAAATAAAACATTTGGTTGAAATCACCACAAATAAAATTATTTTTATTATTTAATAAGTTATCCATATTGTTTCACTAATATTTAATTTTGTTACATTTTTTATTTGGTTAATTGAAATGCTTAAATGATAATAACTATCAATTAGGACCGATTGCTAAATATCACTCAATCCATAAGGCTATATTATGAAGTACAAATTACTCGCACTCATTATTCCAACACTACTTACTACTAATGTTGCTAACTCCGCTGAAATGTACAATAAAGATGGTAATAAGCTTGATGTGTATGGGCAAATCGATGTTCGCCATCATATTGCTAAAAGCCGTAGTGGCGAAGATGGTGATGACTCACGTGTCAGATTGGGGCTAAAAGGTGACACACAAATCACCGACCAACTCATTGGCTTTGGGCGTTTTGAATGGGAAACTAAAACTAACCAATCAGAATCAACTGAAGAAAATAGCAATCGTTTAGCTTATGCAGGCTTAAAATTTGCAGATTACGGCTCTCTTGATTATGGCCGCAATTATGGTGTTATCTATGATACCAATGCTTGGACAGACGTATTACCTCTCTGGGGAGCGGATACGATGGATCAAGAAGATAACTACATGCTAAGCCGTAACCGCAATTTACTCACTTATCGCAATAATAATACCTTTGGTTACATTGATGGTTTAAGCTTTGCACTACAATATCAAGGTAAAAATGGCGAACAAAACCTATCATCCGGTGATGAATTAACCGATAACGGAGATGGTTTTGGTTTATCTACAGCTTATGAATTAGGTTATGGTATTTCCCTTGGCGGTGGTTACTCCTCATCTTCCCGTACACCAAAACAAAAAGATGCCACAACTAGCAGTGCGACTGGTAAACGCGCTGAAGCTTGGAACGTCGGGGGAAAATTTGAATACGAAGACCTGTATCTCGCAGTCATGTATGGCCAAACGCTTAATATGAGCCGTTTTGGTAATGATAATATGGAGTCAGTAGCAAATAAAACTCAGAACCTTGAAGTGGTTGCCTTATATTCTTTTGACTTCGGTTTAACCCCATCAATTGGCTATAACTATTCCAAAGGTAAAAACTTGGGCAGCTTTGGTGATAAAGAACTAGTAAATTATATCGCTGTCGGATCTGCATATGATTTCAATAAAAATCTAAGTGCTGTCATCGACTATAAAATCAATTTATTAAATGATAATGATTTTACCGACCACTACAAAGTCAATACCGATAATGTCCTTGGCTTAGGGTTAGTGTATCAGTTCTAATTTTAGAATTGAGTGAAAAGCAAAAGCGTCTGTAAATTACAGGCGCTTTTTTACGGGTGAGCTTTGACAATAAAAATATCTCTCATCATCTTCATGGCCTATTCCCTAAGAACGGGAAGTTCTGTTGCTTTCCCCTCGATAAAACAGTTGCAAGATACAAAAATATCTAACCCCATACATAGAGGCCCCTTTTCCTAAATAAATTCCTATAATGGTATATCTATTTTTTCTAACGTCTTTGGTACTAATAAAAAAAGGCACCAGTAAAAAACTGAAGGGCTTGCAAGCTCACTACTAGTACGATGTCAGTACAATTTAGCGCGATCCAAGCGGGTATTAGCATGGCTGTTTTGCCGCATTTCACTGCCCAAAAGATGGGACTGAGTTGGTTGCAAAGGAACATGAGAGGCTGTTGATGCCATAAGCTCCCTCCACTTTGACACGGGCTGATATCATTATTTAGCCAGCGAATGTTTATAGCGGGATTAAAACAAAGGGCTAATATTTCAATCCATGGGAGAACAGCCAGTATGTTGTTTTTACCTTTAGAATTTGCCAATATAACTGGCTCAAGATTTCAGACCTACCACACAATCAGCGGCTATATTGGCTTATGTCGATTAGCTCTATTCTAAGGATCCTACTATGGCCCCCTTTCATCAATTAGCAGCGACAAGTCTCGGCGGGCAACTTATCTCTATGAAAGACTACGCTGATAAGGTGGTTCTCGTCGTTAATACCGCCAGTCATTGTGGTTTTACACCACAATACAACGGCTTAGAATCACTCTACAAGAAATATGCTCCTCAGGGCTTTGTGGTACTGGGTTTCCCCTGTAATCAGTTTGGCAAACAAGAACCCGGTGGCGCTGAGGAAATCGCGCAGACCTGCTTTATTAATTACGGCGTGAGCTTTCCAATGTTCGAAAAAGTCGACGTTAATGGAAGCTCAGCTCACCCAATATTCCGTTACCTGAAAAACGAGCTACCAGGTCTAATGGGTGGGCGGATCAAGTGGAACTTTACTAAATTCTTGATCGGGCGTGATGGTAAACCGCTCAAACGCTTCGCGCCATTCACTACTCCTGAAAAAATGGAAGCAACAATCCTTTCGGCACTTAAAATTTAGGTGTTCGCTAATTTACTCAATTAAATCGAATACGACTAAAACAAAAAAGCCCATTTTTACATGGACTTAGATAGTTATTTTGCTAGTCAGTGCCAGCGAGTTCTTATTGGGGGATTATTCCCACTCAATAGTCGCAGGCGGTTTGCCGCTGATATCATATACAACCCTAGAAATGCCTTCGACCTCATTAATGATGCGGTTTGAAACGCGGCCGAGGAAGTCATAAGGTAAATGAGCCCAATGCGCGGTCATAAAGTCGATGGTTTCTACTGCACGCAGTGAAACAACCCAGTCATATTTACGGCCATCGCCCATGACGCCAACAGAGCGAACAGGTAAGAATACGGTAAATGCTTGGCTAACTTTATGATATAAATCCGCTTTGTGCAGTTCTTCGATAAAGATAGCGTCTGCGCGACGTAATAAGTCACAGTACTCTTTCTTCACCTCGCCTAATACGCGAACCCCTAAGCCTGGGCCTGGGAATGGGTGGCGATATAACATGTCATACGGCAGACCTAGTTCTAGACCAATCTTACGGACTTCATCTTTAAACAGCTCTTTTAATGGCTCAACTAAACCAAGCTTCATGTCATCCGGCAGACCACCTACGTTATGGTGAGACTTGATAACGTGTGCTTTACCGGTTGCGGATGCTGCTGATTCGATAACATCTGGGTAAATTGTTCCTTGAGCCAACCATTTGATATTAGGCAGCTTAGATGACTCTTCATCAAATACTTCGATAAAGACGTGACCAATTTTTTTGCGTTTAGCTTCTGGATCGCTGATCCCAGCTAATGCATTTAAGAAGCGATCTTCGGCTTTTGCATGGATGATGTTCAGGTCAAATTTACCCGCGAACATTTCCATCACTTGGTCTGCTTCATTTAAACGTAATAAACCGTTATCAACGAATACACAGGTTAAACGTTTACCAATTGCGCGGTTTAATAACAGTGCGGTAACTGATGAATCAACACCGCCCGATAATGCGAGCAGTACATGGTCATCACCAATTTGTTCTTTTAAACGGGCGACTGTGTCTTCGATGATTGCAGCTGGTGTCCATAGGGCTTCACAGCGACAAATATCTTTAACGAAACGCGTTAAAATATTTAAGCCTTGGTGAGTGTGAGTGACTTCTGGGTGGAATTGCACACCGTAGAATTTTTTCTCTTCATTTGCCATGATGGCATATGGGCAGCTTGGTGTACTGGCAATGGTTTTAAAGTCTGCTGGAATTGCAGTCACTTTATCGCCATGGCTCATCCAGACATCTAGTACTGGTTTACCCGCTTCGTTCAGAGAGTCATGAATATCACGGAATAATTCACATTGCTCGGTGATTTCAACATTAGCATAACCGAACTCACGTTCACCAGAAACTTCAACTGCACCACCCAGTTGCATTGACATGGTTTGCATGCCATAACAAATACCTAATACAGGAACGCCCGCATTAAATACGTAATCAGGAGCACGTGGACTATCTGATTCAGTCGTACTTTCTGGCCCACCAGAAAGAATGATACCGTTTGGATTAAATTCTCGAATTTGTTCTTCTGTAACGTCCCACGCCCAGAGTTCACAGTAAACGCCAATTTCACGGATACGACGGGCGATCAGCTGTGTATATTGCGAGCCGAAATCAAGAATAAGAATGCGATGTTTATGGATATTTGTTGTCATTTGAGGAGAATTCCAAAAATTCAAGTCAAAAATAAGAATCGGTGACGCAATCGAACGAATGCGCCACCCTGAGAAATTTTATCGATTATTGCCCCAAACGATAGTTTGGAGATTCTTTCGTGATAGTAACATCATGGACGTGGCTTTCTTGGATACCGGCTCCACTGATACGAACAAACTCTGCTTTTGTCCTTAATGCATCAATAGTACCACAACCTGTCAGCCCCATACAGGAACGTAAACCACCCATTTGTTGATGAATGATTTCTTTTAAACGGCCTTTATACGCGACACGGCCTTCAATCCCTTCTGGCACTAATTTATCTGCCGCATTATCCGATTGGAAGTAGCGGTCTGACGAACCTTTAGACATCGCACCAAGTGAGCCCATACCACGATATGCTTTGTAAGTACGGCCTTGGAATAAAATAGTTTCTCCAGGAGACTCTTCTGTTCCTGCGAACATTGAGCCGACCATCACACAGGCTGCGCCTGCTGCGATAGCTTTAGAGATGTCGCCTGAGAAACGAATACCACCATCCGCAATAACAGGAATACCCGTACCTTCAAGTGCTTCTGCCGCTTCTGCAATCGCTGTGATTTGCGGTACACCTACACCTGTTACGATACGAGTGGTACAAATAGAACCCGGACCAATACCCACTTTAACTGCGCTAACACCTGCATCTGCTAAGGCTTTAGCCCCTTCAGCTGTTGCAACGTTACCGCCTATGATTTGTAATTCAGGGTATTTTTGGCGGGTTTCACGAATACGTTGTAATACGCCTTCTGAATGGCCATGTGATGAGTCAATTAATAAAACATCAACGCCAGCGGCCACCAGTGCATCAACACGCTCTTCATTTCCTGCACCAGCACCAACCGCAGCACCAACACGTAAACGGCCTTGCTCGTCTTTACACGCGTTTGGTTTACGTTCTGCTTTTTGGAAATCTTTTACGGTGATCATCCCTAACAAATGAAAGTTATCATCGATCACTAAGGCTTTTTCAACACGTTTTTCATGCATTTTTTGTAAAACAATTTCACGTGCTTCACCTTCTTTGACGGTCACTAAACGCTCTTTTGGCGTCATCACAGCAGTAACAGGTTGGTCTAAATCTGTCACGAAACGGACGTCACGGCCTGTAATGATACCGACTAACGAGTTGTCTTTAGCAACAACAGGATAACCCGCGAACCCATTACGCTCAGCCATTTCTTGCACTTCACGAATGGTCGTATCTGGCGTTACGGTGACAGGGTCAGTAACCACACCACTTTCATGCTTTTTCACACGGCGAACTTCTTCCGCTTGGCGCTCGATAGTCATGTTTTTATGGATGAAGCCAATGCCACCTTCTTGTGCCAATGCGATAGCAAGATCAGATTCAGTGACAGTATCCATGGCTGCAGAAAGCATAGGGATGTTCAGGCGGATGTTTGCAGTCAGTTGAGTTGATAAGTCTGCAGTATTTGGTAATACCGTTGAGTGTGCAGGAACGAGTAAAACGTCGTCGAAAGTTAGTGCTTCTTTTTTAATGCGTAACATAGGCAATATCCCACCAGGCAGCGTTATGGAAAGGTATAAAATATTGCCGCGGCATTATACACACCGAAAACGGTTGCTTCCAGCGTTTTTTTGAAAAAAAACTTGATAACTCTTATGGCTGCGTTAGTATCTATCGATTAAGTCATTGTTTTAAAATTTGATCTGGCTCACATGTCGACATCACAAAATAGCGCAATTTACTCTGTTAGCAAGCTTAACCAGACAGTTCGAGAACTTCTTGATAACCAAATGGGTCGTATTTGGCTAACCGCAGAAATTTCTAATTTTTCGCAGCCAAGTTCAGGTCATTGGTATCTCACCTTAAAAGATGATCGGGCTCAGGTTCGTGCAGCCATGTTCCGTGGGCAAAATGCGCGAGTCACTTTCCGCCCTCAGAATGGCCAACAGGTGTTAGTCAGAGCGACCGTCACCTTATATGAGCCGCGAGGCGACTATCAATTAATCCTTGAAAGCATGCAGCCAGCTGGTGAAGGCTTACTACAACAGCGTTTTGAGCTATTAAAACAAACGCTAAGCGCACAAGGCTTATTTGATATTATTCATAAAAAACCGCTCCCTAGCCCTGCTAAATCTGTCGGTATCATTACCTCAGCAACGGGTGCGGCACTGCATGACATTTTAAATATTTTGCGTCGTCGTGACCCTTCCCTGCCTATCATCATCTACCCAACGGCCGTTCAAGGTGAGATGGCGCCAGCACAAATTGCTCGAATGATTGAGCTAGCAAACCTACGTCAAGAATGCGATGTGTTGATCGTCGGTCGCGGTGGCGGCTCACTTGAAGATTTATGGGCATTTAATGAAGAAATCGTTGCTAGAGCCATTTTTTCTAGTCAACTGCCTATAATTAGCGCTGTTGGCCATGAGACCGATGTGACCATTGCCGACTATGTCGCGGACGTAAGAGCTCCAACCCCATCGGCGGCCGCTGAGCTTGTTAGCCGTAATCAATTGGAAATGCTCCGCCAGCTAAAATCAGCGCAGCAACACCTTGAAATAGCGATGGATTACTATATAGCAGGTCAACAACAAAGATTTGCTCGTTTGCATCATCGCCTACAACAACAGCACCCGCAATTGCGGTTGGCGAGGCAACATAACCAACTCAATCTATTGCAGCAAAAGCTGACGCAGTCGATGACGCGGCAACTACAAAGTTCAACGGCTAAATTTGAAAAAGTTAATCGTCGTTTACTGCAAAATGATTTGCGTCCTCAATTGCAAAAACAGCAGCGTCAGTTGCAGCAGACACAGTATCATTTGCAGAATATGGTCACGAGTTTGGTTAATAGTTACCGCCAACGTTTCGCAGTGGCTTGTTCGAAAATGGAAGCGGTTAGCCCATTAGCGACCCTAGCTCGCGGGTTTAGTATAAGTGAAACCGCTAAAGGCACCGTGTTGAAAAAAACCAGCCAAGTGAAAGTTGGTCAACCACTGAGAACTCGCCTTAATGATGGCTGGGTTGAAAGCCAAGTCACCCACATTGAGAAGGTTAAAGCCAAAAGAGTATCGAAATAATTATTTTATCCACTTATCTCGATAAAAATAACGAGATAAGTGGTGTTAAATTTATATGTTGATTAGAAACGCACCTGTCCACCTATCATATAGGTACGCCCTCTACCCGTTTCGTTATTTCGTCCTCGTTCTTCCATAATTGCACCCGAATTTGCACGATTTAATGCATCGGTATAGTTTTTATTTGTCACATTGTTAATGGTCATCATCAACTTAACGTTTTTATTGATTTCATAATCTGCATAGACATCAACAATAGTAGGCTGTTTTTCATATTTTTCCGTCATTGCATCACCATTTTGGTCGGCATCAAGAATTGGGCTAATCCGCTTAGACGGCCCTGTCCACGTTATCGTTGAACCCAGTGTCAGCTTTTCATCCAGCAAACGCACACCTGAGTCTAATGTTAGGTAATAGTCGGGTAATTGCGTAAAGTCTCCAGCACTAAATGCAGAGGTACTATTAATAGAAACCGGTTGTTTCCCTGACTCTTTGGTATAGGAAATCATTGAGTAAAATACTCCTGCATCATAGTTGGCTTGCAATTCATACCCTCGCAGATTCACATTTCGGTGGTCATTCACATACATTTCTGCTCGCTGAGACATGGTTGGATTCTCTTTATCCCATACATCATCATTGACTAAACACCAATCAAATTCATCCTGTGGATTGGAACGACAAAGAATGAAAGCCTTACTTGTGATGTAATCTTTAACCTGAGTATGAAACCACAATGCTTTCAGATTAAATTGGTCGCCCTCCACCACTAAATCAGGTTTTAAGCTATTAAAGCCAACCTGCCACGTTTTCGATTTTTCACCTTTAAGAAATGGATTCATGCTCTGACCACCATTTGAGGAGAAAAAAGCTTCTTGTGAATTTGGCGCTCGCATTGAATGAGCATAGCTAACAAAGGGTTGGAATTCAGGAATAGGTTGCGCGGATAACAAGATACCCGGGTTAATACCGCTATCTTTAATATTCAGATTACTGGCTTCTTGAGGAAAACATTTCTCTGTTGCATCACACTCAGGTTTATAGCCCTTCACATTATAATTGAGGTAATTAAGGTCAAATACCGCTGTATAAATATCATACTTTGCTTCAAATTGAGTATATAGGCTCGCGATATCTTGTTTTCCACTTGGCGCAAATGGATTGTTGATCTGAGTGTTTGGATCTTCAACTGGCTGAGCAACTTTACTGTATTTGGTTTTCATTAATTTCGAGCCAACTTGCTATTTATAATCCACATCTCCATAAGAAAAATGGCTTGTATTGGATAAATTAATACTATCGGATTTATTTTTAGAGATGGCATCTCTATATGCACCACCAATAGGATCACCTTGGAGTTTTTGCTCATTATTTCCATGGCTTGCCAATATTTCCACATCAATTAATTCATTTAATGGGGTGTATTTATATTTAAGATAATAATCATCACTGTTAATCTTTCTGCTGGTTAGTTTATTTTGCAAGAAACGACCACTGAATTCTAATTCATGGCTGTCATTCGGTTTATATTTTAACTTTGCCAATTGAGATTGTGGCTTTTGTTTGAATGAGGGATCTGTGGCAAATTCATCACTATCAAACCCATCGCCATTCTTATAACTACCAGGAATATTATGACCGCTAATTGCAATTAAACCACCAAAGTAGCCATCATCTTGTAATAATGTCTTCCCCGCAACCGCAACCATCCCGTTATAACCGAGGCCATTATCTCCCCAGCTAGCTTTACTACGCAGGCCATATAAGTTGTTGTTGAAAATCACATCATCAATACCGATAGTACGAAAATTTGCACTCCCCGCTAACGCATTTACGCTGTTACTCCCATTCAGTTGCCCTTTCTCTACTTCCACAGCCACTATAAAGTTAGGATCTATTAATGAGCCAAAATCATTACTTGGCTGCATTCCGTGTGTGTACTTACTTGGGGAATTACCATAATAACTTTGCATGATACCATCAACCATCATATTCACGCGACCAAAACCACTTAACCCGCGAATATTCACGTTAACCGTTCCTTGGCTAGCATCCATTTGCGTATAAGTCCCAGGCATGGTGCGGATTATTTTATCCATCGACTGCAATTTATTTTCTGTACCAACCGCGCTATAAGCACCCGGTTTTTCCAATGCTTTGACTAATGGCGTTTGTTTCTGCGCACCCGAAACTTTTAATTGGCTAAAATTAACCACACCCTCTTTCTGCTTATTTTGCTGCTGTGTATTTTCAGCCAAAGCAATCCCTTGGTAGCTAGTCGTAATAATACCAGCAACCATAATTATTGTTTTATTATTCATTAAACCATTCCTGTAAACGTACTGTGTGTCATACGCTCACACTGCTAACACAGAGCAAATAAAGCCTGTGAAAAGGCTCAACAACAATGTCATTAATATTGTTGTTGGCCTGAAATAACCTAGTTTTTATAGGTTAATTATTATTTTAAATAAGGGAAATATTTATCTTTATTTTCAAGCATAAGAATAAAACTATATTCTTGGGCAATATCATCTAATGCATTAAAGCGGCCCGATTTACCACCATGCCCTGCATTCATATTCGTTTCTAATAATAATAATGAGTTGCCTTGCTTAATATCTCGCAATTTAGCCACCCATTTTGCAGGTTCCCAATATTGAACTTGTGAGTCATGTAGCCCTGTCGTCACTAAAATATGTGGGTAATGTTGTGCTTTGATATTATCATAAGGGCTATACGCTTTAATTCGCCAGTAATCTTCTTCATTTTCAGGGTTACCCCACTCATCGTATTCCCCGGTGGTCAGCGGAATTGATGGGTCTAACATTGTGGTCACTACATCCACAAATGGAACCGCGGAAACAACCCCCTCGTATAAATTAGGTGCCATGTTCACTACAGCGCCCATTAATAAGCCACCCGCACTACCCCCCATGGCATACACATGTCCTGCTTTACCATAACCTTCTGATAATAACCCTTTGGTTGCATCAATAAAGTCAGTAAATGTATTCATCTTGTGGATTGTTTTGCCTTGTATGTACCAATTTTTACCTAAATCACCACCACCACGAATATGTGCAATCGCGTAAACAAAACCACGATCCAGTAAAGACAAACGAGATGAGCTAAATGAAGGATCAATGCCATACCCATAAGCGCCATAACCATAGACTAACAATGGATTTTGGCCATGTTTGAAGAGTTCTTTACGATAAACCAAGGAAACCGGAACTTTTACTCCATCTTGTGCGGTAACCCAAATACGCTCACTTTGGTAGTTTTGCTTATTAAAATCTTTAACTTCTTCTTGTTTTAAAAGCTGTTTTTCTTGAGTCAGCATATTAATTTCATATACTGAAGACGGTGTGGTCATTGATGAGTAGCCGTAGCGTAGTGTGTCTGTATCAGGCTCAGGGTTATTACTAATCCATGCCATATACGTTGGGTCATCAAAGCTCACTTGGTTTTCTTTATGCGTTAACCAGCTGATTTGGCGAATATTTACTAAGCCATTTTGGCGCTCTTCTACAACTAACCAATTATTAAATAAAGCAAAACCTTCAAGATCAACCCCATCACGTGGGGCTATAAAGCTTGCCCACGGCGCTGAAATATTATCTACAATATATAAACCAAATAATGGGTGTTGGTGATTAGAACGAATGTAAAGTTTACCATTGAAATGATCAGGATAGTACTCAACCCCAACTTGACGTGGTTTTAAGATTTTAGCGTCATTTTGTGGCTGATTTGCATCAATTAACCGATATTCAGAAGTTTCAGTACTCGTGATACCTATTAAAATAAAATCTTTTGACGTCGATTTCGCTAAACTAACGTAAAAAGTATCATCCTTTTCTTCATACACCAGTTTGTCTTGAGTTTGCTGTGTACCATATTGGTGCCTAACGACTTGATAAGGAAGCAATGTTTGCTTGTCCTTATTCACATAGAATAGCGTTTGGTTGTCATTGGCCCAAACAATATTACCTGATGTATTGGTTAACACATTTTCTTGCCACTCGCTCTCATCAATTTTGCGAAATGACACGACAAATTCATTACGCCCTTGGCGATCTTCAGCAATGGCAAGCGTGGTATTATCTGGCGAAATAGCTAATGCGCCCATACGATAATATTCAGTGCCTTCTGCACGTTCATTACCATCAACTAATACAACCCATTCACCCTGGCTATTTACCGGACGCCTTTCATAGATAGAGTAGTTTTTACCTGCAACCACTCGAGAGCGGTAAGTATAACCATTATAATTATAAGGAACTGATTCATCGTCCTGCTTCATACGTGAAAAAAGTTCATCGTAAATTTCTTTTTTTAACGGCTCACCTTTTTCAAGTTGTTGCTGCGTATAATTATTTTCTTGCGTTAAATATTCGATAACGTCTGGAGACTCACGCTGGTCATCTCTTAACCAATAGTAGTTATCAACACGGGCATCTCCGTGAGTGGTAATGGTATGAGGCTGTTTTTTGGCTATTGGCGCTGACATTCTTTCCTCCGCAGCACTCGTTGCTGCATATAAACCAAGTGATGTAATAAGACAAAACTCAGTGAGTTTATTACGCATAATTAATCCAATCTATTTTTCATTAAGAGTAAAATCAATAGGGATCCTGACTGTTACCCGCCCATTCATTAAAATTTCGGCCGGTGGTTCAGGCAACGGTGCTGCCCTTGATAACACCTGCAACGCTTCTCTATCCAACGACCGCGTTCCAGATGAATTCACCAAGTCGCTAGCAAGCAAAAAGCCTTGTGGATCAACCGTAAATGTCACGGTTGATTGACCAACTCGCCCTCGCCTTACGGCCTCTTCAGGGAACCGCTTGTATTTATTTAATTTCCCCAAGACTTGAGCTTCCCACAGCCGCTTCGCGTTATCTATCGATTGTGACTGGCTGTTAAACTCTGCGGCAACTTTCTGAGTCTGTCGTGGTGCTGCCGCATCACTGGTGACAGGAGCATCATTGGCCTTTGAATCAGTCGCTTGTTTTTGTTCAACCGTCTGTTTTTCACGCTTTTGTTTTTTAACTTCAACTGTTCGCTGTTTACTCACCGCCTTAGCCACTTGCACTTCTGCCTGCTCATTGACAGCCAATGGCGGTATAATCTTTTCCTCTGATGGCATTTCATGGGCCTGACTTGCCACCGATAACTCTTGTAACTGACCAATGTTAACTTCCGTTAGCTGCTCCGCTTGCGATTCAATCGAAATCTCCATAACCACGGATGGCGGTGGCAATAACTCTTCCCATTGTTGATTGTGAGTTACCCAGATATACACCCCAACAACCACAACATGAAGAGCGATTGCCAATGCGAACCACCCACTCATCTTTGTCGTTCGCTTTAAATATTCATTTTCAAATGTTGTTATGCTCATTTTTATCTTACATACTTACGTACTCTCACATAAACGCAAATGATAATTAATAACAAATGAAAATGGAAATCATTTCTTAATGAAAATAAAGATTACTTCACAAAATTAACTTTTTTGAAATCATTAGGTTGCTATTATTTAGTCATCATTTAGGTGTATACCACACAAAATCCGCATGTAAGTGGTCTATTTCTTCCCCTCTTTCCGAAATAATTAACACTTTCATTGGTTCATCAGGGGCGAGATCTTGCACATGCAAGGGGACACCAATAGCCCTTGTTGCATGGTAGCCACCGGCGAACAGAAGCGCTGGTGTAGGCGCATTTAATAACGACTCTGCCATACGGCGGTCACGCAGCTGCTGTATAAATGTCATTTTTTCGACTTGTTCAGGCGTCAGTTCTCCACCATGCGAACTTTCAATTGTTTTGCTGATAAGTTCTTGAACAATAGGTTGAGTAGAATACTGCCCCGTTATCGATGACGGGTTAGCATAGGCGAAAAGCACCTCTTCTTTATCTAAATTTGCAGACAGTAGTGGATAAGGTGAGCTCAGCAAATGGCGGATTAAAGCCCCATATTGTTCCCAAGGCCAGCCAGTATTCCAATTTAAGGCAGACTGTAACTTTTCGTCACGAATATAGGGATTACTTTGCATCTGTGCCTGCACACGGCTCACGCCTTTTTGCTGTGAAGGTGTCAACATCTCAAGTAGGATCGCACCTTGAGGCCGTATTTTAGGCATTTCTTGTGCAAGCCACTGCTCAATTTGGTGGTGATAATGGTTATCATGTTTTTCGCCCACAATCACGCGTGGAGATTGAGCAAGCTGCTCAATTAATTGCTGAGGTGTTAAAGACTTACCTGTTGCTAAGTCAATAATTTGGTTACTAACTGTTAGTTGGTTATCTAATTGTACGGTTGTCGGTTCAACTTTTTGTGTACAACCAATAAGAAAGAATAACCCAACCATCAAAGTGGCTATTCGAGAGGTCAATCTAATTGAAATCATTATGCTTTCCGTCTTGTGTAGTCAAACCCACAAGATACAGATAATGAGAATCATTTTCAATAAAAAAGGCCACTATGAAACCATAGAAGCCTTTAAAAGAGACTAACTAAATTACCCGTTAGAGAGGATTTGTTTGAGCCTCAACAACCGCTAAAGCAACCATATTCACGATACGGCGTACCGACGCAATTGGTGTCAAAATATGCACAGGTTTCGCAACACCCATCAACACTGGCCCGACAGTCACACCATCAGAGCTAGTCACACGCAGTAAGTTATAACTAATACGTGCGGCTTCCATATTTGGCATTATTAATAAATTTGCTGAACCTTTTAATGGGCTATCAGGCATCACATCTTTACGGATAGACTCAATTAATGCGGCATCCGCATGCATTTCACCATCAATTTCAAGATGTGGGTCACGGGCTTTGATCATCGACAGCGTATCACGCATTTTTTGTGCTGAAGCACAGTCTGAAGAACCAAAGCTAGAACGCGATAACAGAGCTACTTTTGGCTCAATACCAAAGCGACGTACTGTATCAGCAGCCATTAATGTGATTTCAGTTAGCTCTTCCGGTGAAGGGTCTTCATTGACATAAGTATCTGCAATGAATGTATTCCCCGTTGGCAGTAATAATGCGTTCATTGCACCAGCGGTGTGCACACCTTCGCGGAAACCAAACAGTTCTTTAACCACTTCGTAGTGTTCGCCATAACTGCCGACAGTACCACAAATCATCCCGTCAGCTTCACCACGTAACACCATGATCCCACCAATTAGGGTTGGGTTATTAATCACTGCACGGCGCGCCATTTCTTGGGAAACACCACGACGTTTCATGATTTGGTAATATTCTTGCCAATACTCTTTATAACGCGGGTCATTTTCATTATTGACCACTTCAAAATCTTTACCTAACTCAATATGTAGGCCAAGTTTTTGAATACGCATTTCAATCACACTTGGGCGCCCAACTAAGACTGGGAAAGCTAAACCTAAAGAAACCAGCTCTTGAGTGGCATGTAATACACGTTCCTCTTCCCCTTCGGCTAAAACAATGCGTTTTTTCGCAGTCTTCGCTTGGGAGAAAATTGGCTTCATAAATAAGTTTGTTTTATAAACAAATTGGTTTAATTTTTCGATATAAGCATCGAAATCTTCAATTGGACGTGTTGCTACCCCTGAGTCCATTGCCGCTTTAGCCACAGCAGGTGCGATTTTAACAATCAAACGTGGATCAAATGGTTTCGGAATAATATATTCAGGGCCAAAGAATAGATCTTGGTTGCCATACGCAGAGGCGACTTCTTCGCTTTGCTCTGCCAATGCCAGGTCTGCAATGGCATACACACAAGCCAGTTTCATCTCTTCATTAATCGTTGTTGCGCCAACGTCTAGCGCACCGCGGAAAATGAATGGGAAACATAACACGTTATTAACCTGATTTGGGTAATCAGAGCGACCGGTACAAATGATGGCATCAGGACGAACTTCTTTTGCTAACGGTGGCAAAATTTCGGGCTCAGGGTTAGCCAATGCTAAGATCAGTGGATCTTTTGCCATGGTTTTCACCATTTCTGGCGTTAAAAGACGAGGCCCCGAACAACCTAAGAAAATATCTGCATTAGGGATCGCATCCGCTAAAGTGCGCTGACCGTTATCGTCAATTGCATACGCGGCTTTAGTCACATCCATGCGCTCGTCACGGCCTTTATAAATCACCCCTTTTGAATCACAGACAGTGATATGTTCGCGTTTCAACCCTAATGCGACTAATAGATTCATACAAGCGATTGATGCTGCCCCTGCGCCAGAAACCACTAGGCGAACATCACCAATCTCTTTTTTGACAATCCGTAACCCATTAATGACAGCGGCAGTACAGATGATCGCCGTTCCGTGCTGGTCATCATGGAATACAGGGATTTTCATCCGCTCACGGAGTTTTTGTTCAATATAAAAGCATTCTGGTGCTTTGATATCTTCTAAGTTAATACCGCCAAACGTCGGCTCAAGAGATGCTATGATATCCACGAGCTTGTCTGGATCGGTTTCATCAACTTCAATATCAAAGACATCAACGCCAGAAAACTTTTTAAATAGTACACCTTTCCCTTCCATGACGGGCTTACCAGCCAATGCACCGATATTCCCTAACCCAAGGACAGCAGTACCATTAGACACCACCCCGACAAGGTTACCTTTAGCGGTGTAACGATAAGCTTTAAGTGGGTCATCTGCAATTTCAAGACATGGCACTGCAACACCTGGTGAATATGCTAATGCGAGGTCTCTCTGGGTTGTTAGGGGTTTAGTTGGGGTAACCGTAATTTTCCCAGGATGTGGAAACTCATGAAAATCAAGAGCACTTTGTTTTAATTTATCATCCATCGTCAAGTCCTTTCAATATAAGTAAGGTAAGAGCGATAACAGTATAAACACATCTCACTAGCAAATCATGATCATACCTGCAATTTCCAGAAAAATCTTTCAGTTACAGCCTTTCAGCGACAATAGAGTTAGCCCACTATTAGAGTAAAACGTAATCACTTTAATTATTTTTCATGCTATCGCTATATCTTTTTAATTTATCGTTAATTTCATGATGGTAATATATATAAATAATTAATTACCTAACAACACTGTGTAATTCCGTTTTAAAATCACCCCCTTAATATTAATTTAAATATTAGATATGAATTTCCTTATTTTAATGTATTATCGACAAACGCCTTACTTTACCAATATGGCTATAGGAATTAATTAAATAAGTAATATTAATAATATAGCACACTAGTTTTATAATTATTAATATACCAATTAAACATAATGAATATATTGAAATCAAATTATCTATTTTATAGGAATACCTAAATAGGCTTTGGCGTTTGAGACATAAAAAAGGAACCCTCTATGTCTAAATATACAGTAATGATTATTGATGAGCACCCGATTATACGCTTGGGATTGCGTCAGCTCATAAATACTGATACACACTTTAGTATTACAGCTGAGTGCGCTTGTTGTTACGAAGCCCTCAGTATAGCAAGGCACCTACAACCTAATCTCATTATCATCGATACCAATATTCAAGGTATTAAAACATTTGAAACCATGCGATTACTTCGCAAACACTGCAATGATAGTTACTTACTAGTGTTATCGGCTTCAACAATTAAAACAGATATATATGGTGCTATTGATGCTGGTGCACAAGGTTATTTATTGAAAAGCAGTGAACTTGACATGTTATTTTATAGCATGAAAAAGGCTTCTAGAGGGCAATTGGTTTTTAGTGAAAAAATATATCAACATCTTATTTCACGTCATAATTATAATGACCCGCTATCAGCACTGACGAAACGAGAATCTGAAATTTTACATGAAATGGCTGTGGGCTTAAAAAACCGTGAAATATCTAATTTACTTTTTATTTCAGAGGAAACCGTTAAAGTTCATATTCGAAATATTCTTAAAAAGTTACGCGTTCGCTCTCGTCTCGAAGCTAGCTTAATTTATATGCGGTCAAGATAATTTTGTCTAATATACTAATTGTCGAGGTTAAATCATATAGATTTTAATTATAAGGTTATTATATATTTCTCAAGTTTGGGCTAGATCCCAAGTGATTTTTGCCTCATTATGTAAGAGTTATCGCTAGTTTTTTGAGGAAAATCATATGCCCAACACACCTAATGCGCCTTATATTATGTACGGAATTAAAAACTGTGACACCATTAAAAAAGCACGCCGTTACTTAGAAGACAATGGCATTAACTATCAATTTCATGATTATCGCGTTGATGGTATTAGCGATGAATTACTTTCTACTTTTATGAAACATATTGATTGGGAAGTGTTAGTCAATAAGCGAGGAACAACGTGGCGTAAACTGACTGATGATGAAAAAAATGCAGTTGTTGACGCAGACAGTGCAAAAAAAGTACTACTTGCAGAGCCTGCCATGATCAAAAGGCCCGTACTTGTTTCGCCAGATAACCAATACTTAGTTGGGTTTAACGCTAATGACTACCAAAACTTCATTCGATGAACAGGTAAATATGATGGATTGCCCCGTTATTCAGCTTGCCAAAGAATTAATTACTCGCCCTTCTATCAGCCCTGATGACCAAGGCTGCCAAGCAATACTGACCGAGCGCTTAAACCAACTTGGTTTTACTGTTGAACCCATGCATTTTGGTGACACATTGAATTTTTGGGCACACCGAGGTACTCAGGGGCCAACCCTTGCATTCGCAGGTCATACCGATGTTGTGCCGGCAGGCAATAGCGAAAATTGGCAGACGCCACCGTTTACCCCAACAATTATTAATCAACATTTGTATGGCCGTGGTGCTGCTGATATGAAAGGCTCAGTCGCAGCAATGGTTGTCGCTGCAGAGCGCTTTGTTAAGAAACACCCTCATCATCAGGGAAGATTGGCATTTTTAATCACATCTGATGAAGAAGCAGCTGCGTTGGATGGCACAGTTAAAGTTGTTGAAACATTAATGGCACGTAATGAGCGCGTTGATTACTGTTTAGTCGGTGAGCCGTCAAGCCAATCGCAATTAGGCGACATCATAAAGAATGGACGAAGAGGCTCAATTACCGCAAATTTAACTATTTTGGGTACACAGGGACACGTTGCCTATCCACATTTAGCGGACAACCCGGTGCACCGCTCAACCGCTTTTTTGCAAGAGCTCACCTCAACTATCTGGGATAACGGCAATGAGTTCTTCCCTGCCACCACCATGCAAATTGCCAATATTCATGCAGGTACTGGGGCAAGTAATGTGATCCCTGGTGAGTTATTTGTTCAATTTAATTTTCGTTTCAGCACAGAATTGACTGACACACAGATACGTGACAGGGTCACTAATATGTTAGACCGCCATGGCCTTACATACAAAGTTGAATGGTCATTATCTGGGCAGCCATTTTTGACTGAAAAACAAGAGCTTGTCACTGCAACTCTGCAAGCAGTTCATGAACTGACAGGTCTTAACGCAGAGCTATCAACAAGTGGTGGAACTTCGGATGGCCGTTTTATCGCCCAAATGGGAACTCAAGTGATTGAGCTTGGCCCATTGAATGCCACCATTCATAAAGTTGATGAATGCGTTAGCGTCAAAGACTTGCAACAACTGGCTTTAATTTATGAACGGGTCATGGAGTTATTGTTATTATGATCACCATCGCAATGTTAACGGGCCGTTCAACTGACCACTTAGTGACGCTTGGCGGCTCTCACCGCCTACAGTTTAATGCCACCAAAGCATTTTTAGCCATGCAACAAGCGGCGGCAAAAGCGGGTTTCAAGTTACAATCAGCAAGTGCATTTCGTGATTTTTCACGTCAACAGTTAATTTGGAATGAAAAATTCACCGGCCTCCGCCCTGTTCTTGATGCACAGAGCCAACCTCTAGATATTACAGCCCTTTCTGAAGGTGAGCTTTGTGAGGCGATTTTGCATTGGTCTGCCTTACCCGGTGCAAGCCGTCATCATTGGGGAACCGAAATAGACGTGTATGATCCTTTACGTATCCCTGCAGGGCAAACATTGCAGTTAGAACCTTGGGAGTATGAAACTGGCGGCTACCTTGCTGAACTAAATCACTGGCTCACGGATAATATGGCAACATTTGATTTTTATCGCCCTTTTACTGCCAAAAATGCAGGGGTCGCCTATGAACCTTGGCATATTAGCTACTGGCCGTTATCCCATGAAGCTGAACAGCTATTGACGCCAGAAGTGATTAGGCAAGTTCTAGAACAAGAGGATATTTGCGGGAAAAACTGGTTAAACAGTAACTTAGATTATGTATTCGAACGCTATATTAGAGTTCCTGAATAACCCCAAAGTTAGCAAAGCAACTTCTATCACGCCTCATAGACTACATGACATAATTTATGAGGCTTTTTTATTTTTAGTCGAAATTTGTTCATCAACAACGGGAAGTCGATACATAAAAATAAGCAGCCAACACAACAGTGCCAATAAGCCAATTTTTAACCATACATAACTAACAACCCAGATTGATAATGAAAAAGTGAGTATTATCAATATAATTGCTTTGGGTTTTGCCCCTTTAGGTAGCCCTCTGTGCTTTTGCCAATGACGGATATACCCCCCAAACCAAGAGCGGTATAATAACCAATGATGAAAGCGTGGAGATGAACGAGAAAAGCACCATGCCGCCAGCAATAAGAAAGGCGTAGTCGGCAAAACCGGCAGAACGACGCCGGCAAATGCCAGCGCAACAGCTAACCACCCAATAACAATGAGGAACAATTTTTTCAAAATTACTCCTCCTCTCTAATAGATAAATTAAATGGTAAAAACCGCATAAAATTTGTGGTAACTCATAATAATATCAATGGTATACTCTAATGGTAAACACGCTTAATGAAAAGTCGCTTTTGCCTGTTGGAATGATTATTACTAGCAATGACTAGGGTAACTAAGCGATATCAACGCACAGACAGCTCAAAGAATGGCTCTATCAACCCATTCTAAATTATTTGAGTTGTATGAAGGCGATGAGTGAGGGCATCCCTAGGAGCATACAAAAGTATGTAACTAGGGTAACTGAACGATATCAACGCACAGACAGCTCAAAGAATGGCTCTATCAACCCATTCTAAATTATTTGAGTTGTATGAAGGCGATGAGTGAGGGCATCCCTAGGAGCATACAAAAGTATGTGACTAGGGTAACTGAACGATATCAACGCACAGACAGCTCAAAGAATGACGAATGGAAGGTAATGTATGCAATGGTTAGCAGACTACTGGTGGATAATCATACTATTGTTAGTGGGGCTTATCTGGAATTCAGTCAAAGAAATGATGAAATTGGATCCCAAAAAGTTTTTAGATGACAAACCAGAGATCCCCCCACATCAAGATAATAACCACCTTTGGGATGATGAAGACGATTGGCCTAAAGACAAGAAGAAATAACTTTTTGCTTTATCTCCGCTAACAGCGTGGGTTGGTATTGTTTTACCTGTATACCAACCTCTTCTCTTACTCGTTGTAGCCATTGCTTTTGCCCTGTTATACCAACATCTGCGCAAATCTGTGCGATGGGTTCACATGACACAAAGTGCCGTCTGAGAAGCGAAAGCCCGTTTTTTTCTTCCTTCAATAAACGCAGGATCGCACTTTCACTCGCAGAAATGGGCCGTTTAAACTCACTAAAACCGATCAGTTCTATCCAATCATCTGTCACTAGTTGCTGCTGTGGGTCCGTTTCGAACGCAAACTCTTGTAAATCACTGCGCCAATATAGGTCACGTTTTAATCGGGATTCGCCTTGTTCACAAAGTTGGTATGCACGGTTTGAAATAGGTAAAATAGCCATCGCGGTAAAACAGCCACTACTGGCTTCTTTATGCGAACCTATTCGTATTAACCGAAAGCCCGCTTTTTGCCAAAATGCGACTAAGTCTGGTGTTAATCCAAAACTAACAGATAAAAAATCTAACCCTTGCTCTGTAGCAATTGCTTTCTGTTTTTCTAAAAGCGTTAAACCAATTTGGCGCCTACGGTAGTTCGCATCAACGGCAATACGCATCACTCGGCGAGATAGCCATTGTGCCGCAATGGGGAAATAACTATGAGCTGCTAAAGATTGGACAACTAAATTTCCTCTTGGTCGACGAAGCCCAGCCCATATTTGCCAGCTCAATGATTCGGTTAGTTGCCCTTCATCCACCATCCATAATGCACCTAAATAAGCACAATCATGAAGCTCCGTTTTTGCTACCATAAAATGTTGCTGCTGAGCATCCAATAGCCGTCGTAAATCTAATGGTGACGTTCGATAGTGTGCGCTCATTAATAGGCCATAAAATGCGCTTAGTTTTTCATTATTTTCTACTAATGACGCCTGAGTTAACGCTTTATATTCAACAGTTTCAGTAATAACCGTTTGAGAGGTGGGCTCTTGCAGTAATAGAGCGCTATTAACCCATGATTCTAAGGCGTCATTAGCCGCATAACGCATAGGGCTATCAAGTTGCAATAACCTGAAATGCGTTAGGCTTGCGCAGAATTTCAACATAAAACCACGCCCTGTTCCCTCATAGCCATCGACTGTTGTGGTTAATAAAACACGAGGAAAATACTCGACTAGCTCTCGTAATATATAATTAGGAATAGCGGAAGCTTCATCAATGATCAGCCAATCTGCTGTTATTTTTTCATTGCTGCGGCAATAGGCTAATAAGTTATCAGGGGACCAAAAGTTAATCGATTGGCCTGCATGTCGGCTTAAAACTTCCGTCGCCACTTTGGCGGGGGCACAGCACCAACACTCTCCCCCAAATTGTTGTATTAACATGCCTGCTATTGCCGATTTTCCGCGCCCTCTTGGCGCTATTAAGCCCCAAACTCCATATTCTGCGCTTAATAATTGGCTAATTATTTGTTGTTGTTGTTTTGTTGGCTGGCCTGTAGGTGCTTGCCATAACGGTTTGTTTTTTAGTAATGAGAAGTTAGGATTATCCCCTTGTTTATAAAATAAAATGTCGGGGGATGCTTTGAAAGTTCGTTGTAGGTGATGAACAAAATTCGGGGTCGGGATCACTCCCGATTGTTCATTCCAGCGAAGGCTGTCGACATCATTATTTGTCGCCCACTCAGATTGAGGTGCGGTGCATAATATTAACAAACTCCCTGCTTTTAACGTGCCCGCCAGCATGGCGAGTGCTTCACTATGAAAACCTTTACGTACATCAAAGATGCCATGCAAAAATTCACGGCCCAATAATAAATGGGCATTTTCAGGAGAAACACCGTGAGGCAAGTCTGATGAAATCGTTAGCCAGTCGCCCTCAATACTAGCTTGCAGTTGGTTGAGTTGCTGTTCCACCCACGCATCGTCGCCAGAAAGAACCATAAGACGACGCATGCCAACCAAATGCAATTGTTCGATAATAGCAGGAAGTAATTTCAACATCATAACGCTATGATTTACCAATTAATAATGACAATATCCCCGCTGCGATTAAAGGCCCTACAGGCACACCACGGAATAAGGCAACGCCAATCACGGTTCCAACAAGTAAGCCTGCAACGGTAGACGGTTGATGGGTCATTAATGTGACGCCTCGGCTACCCAACCAGGAAACCGCGATGCCAATAACAATTGCCAAAATCGATTTCCAATTCAAAAATGAGCTCAATACCTCACCAGCGGTTATTTTGCCGCTCGCAATTGGTGTCATAACGCCGATAGTTAAGATAAGTATGCCAATGGTTAAACCATATTTTTCAATCCATGGAAAATAATTATTCAATGGTGTTATTCTGACTACCAATAAAAATAGCATCGCAAGGGTGACTGTCATATTATGACTGATAATACCTAACCCAGCTAATACCAAGAGAATGATTAGTGTTGGATCAACATGACTCATAGATTTGTCCCTGTAAAACGCACAATTATAATTTATTTGCAGTCAATCGACTGACTTAAAAACATGTTATTGGCTCATTATCAAAGAAGCAAATATTAACGCCAACTCTTTTTATTTTTATAACGATATTTTTAATTAATAATAAGCCACTATCTCTGCACAGTTAATTAACCAAAATGTGACATTCGAGCTATTTTTTATTCGCTATTTAATGCTTCTAGAAAAATAGTCTCTCAGAATATCTGACGGTGACACCCTTAATTGAATAAAAATTAACATGGTAATACGGATAATCCTGATCATCGACAAAACTTAAGCTAAATATTCGGAATATTCATCACTGTTTATTTTTTTACTTCTCCCTTTTTTTTATATTTATCATTATAAAAACCAACTTATGGTGCCTTTTGCTGAAGATAGGCCGAAATACCTTTACCGCCAGACAATCCATCTCAATTGCGTATAATAATTACGAACAATTAATACTGAAAAATCATAACTTCGCATTATTTATAATTTTAGTGATTTCAATGGTTGTGGGACGCTTAGCGCAAGCACAATTATTAGGATTAATAATATGAATCAACTTTTATCACCCTATTCAAACGCTCGTTTTATTGCCATCCGCTTAGTCCCTGGCGAAGATGTGATCTTAACATTAAGACAAAAAATTGAGCAGTATGGCCTACAAGCTGCATTTATTGTCAGTAGTGTCGGCAGCTTAACTGACGTTGCTCTGCGTTTTGCAGGCCAAGAGAATACCTTTCAAATAACTGGTAAATTTGAAATTGTTTCATTCATTGGCACGTTAGATGCCCAAGGTGAACACCTGCATTTGTCTGTCTCCGATGAACAAGGAAAAGTCCTCGGTGGCCATATGATGCCGGGTTGTACGGTTAGAACCACATTAGAGCTGGTTATTGGGGAACTTGAGAAAGTTAATTTCACTCGAGAGCCTTGCCCGTTGTCTGGTTATGAAGAGCTTATTATCACCTCTCGTTAATTTTATTATTTTATTACTGTAAGGAATGACTTTGTCATGGGTAAAACGTCGATTATATCTAGTCGCACTTTGACTTTAATTGTGTTTTCTATTGCCATTAATATGGTCATTGGCCAATTAAGTTCGATGCTAAAACTGCCAATATTTTTAGATTCGATCGGAACATTAATTTGTGCATTATTGGCTGGCCCTTGGGTTGCGTTATTAAGTGGCTTACTCACGAATTTATTATGGGGCTTACTCAGTGGTCCAATTGCAGCTGCATTCGCACCTGTTGCGATGATGATTGGCCTGAGTGCTGGCTTATTAGCTCGTGCAGGCGGTTTTCGTACCTTACCAAGAGTGATCTTATCCGGTGTTGTGATTACTTTTGCGTTAATGATCGTTGCCGTTCCTATTCGCACTTACTTATTTGCGGGGACAACCGGTAGCGGCGCTGATTTTTTTGTCGCATATTTCCATGCAGTTGGCGATAACTTATTAGAATCTGTGGCCATTACGGTATTAGGCGCCAATATTGCGGATAAAGTAGCCTCTGCCATTATTGCTTGGTTACTGGTTCGACAATTACCCGAACGTGTTCAACGTAATTATCCAAATATGGCGAAGGTCCGTTAAATGCACCCCTTCACCTCGCTGACAATTTGGTTTTGGCTCAGTGCAAGTTCGCTTTTCTTACCGCTGAGCTGGCCATTAATTGTACTAGGTTGCAGCACTTTCACTGCTTTATTGTTTTGGCGGCCTGCGCGCTACCGTTGGAAAATAGTTGCGTGGATTATGCTTCCCATGGCGGCAGGGCTTTGGTTAATTCATGGAGGCTGGCTAGCTCAGCTCTTAACCGGGGACACTTTAAAAAATAGCCGCCCTGAGTTTGCGCTGGCGCTATGGTTTAAGTTATTGACAATTATTAGTGCTTCTCAACTTTGGCTGCAATATGTACCGACTGAGCGCTTTATTCGTGCTTTGTTTGCTAGCCGTTTACCTGCGAGCTTCGCTTATCTACTCGCTGGCCCATTATTACTTGCCGAACAACTTCGTCAACAATTGAGCACTATCCGTGAAGCACAAATAGCCAGAGGCGTTCCTCTTGATGGTCGCTTTTGGCAGCGTATTACATCGTTACCAGCCCTATTGTTTCCACTTGCCAGTAATACCTTGAGTGAACTGAGTATTCGTGGCGCTGCATTAGATATGCGTGGCTTTCGCTATTGCACTAAACGCACGACATTGAACCCACCGGTGGATAACCCCCACCAAGCCTTGCTTAGGTATGGGTTAGTTTTGTTAATTATTATTGAAGGTGGTCTCTCTCTGTGGTGGTGAATTTACAACAAATGCGCTTCATTCCGCAAGGTGCGGAGCAATCCTTATTAGGGCCGATTGACCTTCCGCTTAAAGCAGGCCAATGGCTATGTGTATTAGGTGGTAACGGCAGTGGAAAAAGCACGTTAGCACAAATACTTGCCGGTTGGCACAATGAGCTCATCCAGGGAAAAATTGAAGGAACCGCAGAGGTATTGCAAGCACCTTTAGCTGATAACGTGGTGGTTCAGGTGTCTATTTCACGCCAACTTGTTCAGCAATCCCCCCAATTACAACTCTCAGGCTGCGCGTTTACCGTTGAACAGGAAATTGCATTCGGCCCCGAGAACCTCGGTTTAACACCCGAATAAATTAGTGAGCGAGTTGAACTAGCCATTGAACTCACATTTTGTGAGGCACTGCGAACGCGTCATCCTGCCACCTTATCCGGCGGTGAAGCACAGCGCGTTGTGTTAGCCAGTGCATTAGCGATGCAGCCTAAACTCCTTTTACTCGATGAAGCGTTTAGTCGGCTAACCCCAAGTGCAACACAACGCATTTTAGCCCAATTACAATGCTATACAGAACAAACGGGCTGCAGCATTATTTTTTTTGAACGTAACTTACTACCGGCCATCCGTTTCTGTGGCTCATTCCTTTTGCTAAGTACAGGCCAAGCCTTTCAAGAAGCTGGGAAAATGGTCGCAACAGGCAGTTTAAATGATGTTTTTCTTGATGCTATTGAAACAATCAATATGCCAGATGCATGGCGGGCGGTAGGTGAGTTGGTCAAATTAGGGCATTGGCAAGGAAATATTCCCCACGATGAAGCGCAATTGCTACAGATGTTTAAGGAGCAATATGTTACTGCTTAACAATCTGAGTTATCGTTGGCCAAATTCAACTATTGATAATATACAATCTTTATCTCTGTCTATTCACCCTGGTGAATGGGTTGCTTTGGTTGGGGATAATGGTGCAGGAAAATCAACATTGTTACGCCTTTTAGCGGGGTTATTACACCCCACACAAGGCGACATTCGGCTTGATAGCCAGCCGCTTAACCTTCTCTCTTCACCACAAAGAGCCAACCATATCGGCATTTTATTCCAAGAAGCTGAGAAACAAATTTTTCATAGTCGTGTGCGTGATGAAATTGCGTTTGGCTTAAAACGCCAGAAATATCATAAACGTGATATTCAAGACCGAGTACATCAGGCACTTGAAATTTGTCATCTATCCGACGTAGCGGATAAACACCCTTTAGATTTGCATGCAGGCCAGCGAAGGATGGTTGCTGTTGCCTGTTTAGAGGCTGTTTCCCCTAAGCTATTGCTGCTTGATGAACCAAGCCGTGACTTTGATGCCTTTTGGATGCGAAAGTTTGAAGATTGGCTGACATTACAAAGAAAAAAAGGGGTAACTGTCGTTTCCATCAGCCACGACCTTGATTTTGTTGCCCGCCATTTTCAGCGTGTATTGCATCTATCAAAGGGTAATCTAATTGCTGATGGTCAACCACGGGAAGTATTAGGTCATCCTGAGTTACAAGTTGAAAGCCCACTTCCCGCACCGACATTGATGTCACTTAGTCAGCAACTACAAATAAGTGCCACGGATACCGCTCTCGCTTCATGGATCACTCATTTGATCCGCCAATAGCCGCCTTGAGTTTATAGCTAAAAAAATAGCCTGCAATGCAGGCTAAAATTTCATTCAAATTATAGGAAATCGATTAATCTAACTGTACGCCAATACGACGAGCGACTTCTTCGTAAGCCTCAATTAAGCCGCCAAGGCTCTGACGAAAACGGTCTTTATCCATTTTATTTAGCGTTTCTTTGTCCCATAAACGGCTACCGTCTGGGGAAAATTCATCGCCTAATACCACTTGGCCTTTATACAAGCCAAACTCCAGTTTAAAATCGACTAAGATTAACCCTGCATCAGCAAAAATTTTACTGAGCACTTCATTGGCTTTGTAGCTTAGCTCACGCATTTTTGCCAAGTTTTCTTTACTCACCCAGCCAAATGTCTCACAGTACGATTCATTCACCATCGGGTCATGTTTGGCATCGTCCTTTAAAAATAAGTCGAATAGTGGCGGATTTAATTCCATGCCCTCTTCAACACCTAAGCGTTTTACCAGTGAACCTGCTGCACGGTTACGGATCACACACTCAACCGGCACCATATCTAACTTTTTCACCAGAGCTTCTGTGTCAGACAACAATGCTTCCATTTGCGTTGGAATACCGGCGGCTTCTAATTTACTCATAATGAAATGATTAAATTTGTTATTTACCATACCTTTACGGTCAAACTGCTCGATACGTTCACCATCGAGTGCTGATGTATCATTACGGAACTCCAGAACCAGTAGATCAGGATCCTCTGTGGTATAGACTGTTTTTGCCTTACCACGATACAACTCAGCTTTCTTTTGCATCTTACACACTCCAGAGATGTGATTAAACTAAACAAAATCAACCTGCACAGCAGATTCAGATAAGTAACAGAAGAACAAAAACCAGCCAAATGGCCTATTCATTGTTAATTTTCTGCTCTGTTTCAGTCAGTTACTGAAAATCACCATGCGAAACGCTAACTCGCTGATATTCAATATTTTATAATTCACTGCTAATCATGATAATAAAATTCCCGAGCAGACGCAAACGATTACTTAACCATAAACACTGATTTTTTGTCCATTTGTTTTAGGTGGAAATATGAAAAATAAAATTAGCCTACCAGAGAAGGAAAATTCAAATTGATGAAATGCTATTTAATAACTAATTAAGTATATAGATTACGAGTAGCATGAAATAAACAAAATACAGAGCTGATAACCACCAGCCTATGCGTATGAAACTTAATATCTTTACCCTAATACAACCCCATCCAATTTAAATAAAAAAACCGCAGCTTGTATTTAAGCTACGGTTTAATTAACAATCTCAAAATGTTGAATTATGACTTTTTAGCGGGTGCTTTACTAAATGCTGCTTTCAGCGCTGCAACCATTTCATCATTTTGTTTCTGTGTTAAAGGCACACCTTTAGTGGTGATAAATTGCAGTGTGCTACGGTTATTTAAATCACCGACCTGCACTTTATAGTCTGCTTCTGGCACAGTTGGGTCATCAATGCCCAAGGCCTGCCATTCTGAGCTGCTTAAACCTTTGTAAGTCACCATTACAGAACCACTTGAACGTGTACGATCACCCACTTTCATACCAACACTTTCTAAGGTGTGAGGTAAACGCTCCCATACTGCGTCAAATGGTGCACGAACGACAATTAAAGGTAAGCCAGTATCATCACTACCCGTTTGAACATCTATAATGCCATACGCGTTTTGAATGCTACCTTTGTTTGAAGTATCACGTAATGTATATAAGTTATCGGTTAATTCATTCAATAACAGTTTGTTATATCGTTGAGTTTCGACAACATCGGTAATTGTCTCTCCGCCTTGACGTAAACCTAAGCTTGTTACCGTCAATGCCATCATACCGTTTTCGGGTTGTACCGTGACTTTATGGCGGCTTTCAATTGGAACGTTTTCATCTGCACGATCCCATTTAACCCAATCGGTTTCAATTGAGCGAGAACCATCGTCTTTAGATGAAACTGGGATCCCTCTTTGCTCTAAGATCATCGTAACTTGTGACCAAAGTGCACTATTTTCAGGTGTATTTTCTAGCAACAAACGACTTGCTTCCGCGCTATCCTCTGTACGTGAGCCCGCTAATTGCGAAATTGTCAGTACTGGTGGACGAATATCTAACGCTTTTCCTATTGCCCCTGTTGATGTGGCTTTAGGGATGTCATACTCACCATTTTGTTCTGGTAATGTCAGCCCTTGTGGCACATTCAACACTTTCAATGGCGCAGCATTGAGATATTCCTCATCACCACTGACCTGACGTTTATAGCGCTGATCGCTGGAGCAGGCTGCCAGTAACACGACAAGTGACAGGCCAGCAACCTTCATAACCTTCGATTTTTGCAATAATGTTGCCATTAAAATTCCCTAAATTTTACAGTAACCCAGCGAGTCTCAAAGCTTCCTCAACTTTTTGCTGGCCTGAGGTGGTTAACGGTGTCATTGGCAACCGTAATGTACCATCTGAAATCAGACCTAAGCGATGACAGCCCCACTTCGCTGGAATTGGATTTGGTTCAACAAATAACTGAAGATGAAGCCCCATCAGTTTTTTATTTAATTCACGCGCCTCAGTATATTTGCCTGCAAGCGCTAAGTCACACATTTTTACCATCTGCGCTGCAGCAACGTTGGATGTGACCGAAATAACGCCTTTACCACCTAGTTGCATGAAATCAAGTGCTGTTGCGTCATCACCTGTTAGCAGTACAAAATCATCATCAACCAGTTCTTTGATTTGATGAACCCTAGCTAAGTTCCCTGTTGCCTCTTTAATTGCAACAATATTCGCCAGTTTTGCTAAACGCCCCACGGTTTCTGGCAACATATCACAGCCCGTCCGTGATGGTACATTATAAAGAATTTGTGGCAAGCTGGTGTTTTCTGATATTGCTTTAAAGTGCTGATATAACCCTTCCTGAGAAGGTCTATTATAATAAGGTGTTACTGTCAGGCAAGCAACTACGCCACTGTTTTCAAAATCATTTGTTAGAGAAATAGCTTCTGCTGTTGCGTTTGCGCCCGCTCCTGCAATAATAGGAATACGGCCATCCGCTAATTCGAGCGTCGCTTTCACGACATCGACATGCTCTTTATGCGTTAAGGTTGCTGACTCGCCAGTTGTACCAACAGAAACAATAGCCGTTGTTCCGCTTTCAACATGGTAATCCACCAATTTTTTTAGACTGGCTTTATCTAAACGCCCTGCCGAATCCATTGGTGTAATGACTGCAACAATGCTTCCTGTTAAAAAATCTTTATAATTTGCGTTTCCATTAGCCATAGCGATACCCCTCAATAATTGAACCCCCATGTTACTTTTTCATTTCAAAGAAGAAAACCACTCAATAGCAAGAATTTAATGAATTTTGTTAATGCCAAAGACATTAACTTAAATAGAAGTAATAATTCACTGACATTTCTCGCAAGAGTCTATTTCCCCTCTTGGCAGATTGCCTTTTTTATGGTTTCCTTACCTTTATAGTTAGCCAGTTTTTAGTGCTCGAATTATACAGCTATATTCTAATCAAATATTTAACTAACATAATTAAAATACTAAGGAATAGACTTTGCCTAAGACTGAACAGCAATTTCTTGTCATTACTGCGCTGGGAACAGATCGTCCGGGCATTGTGAATACCATTACACGCCTCGTCAGCGAGTGTGACTGTAATATTGAAGATAGTCGCTTAGCGATGTTTGGCAAGGAATTCACCTTTATTATGATGTTATCAGGCAGCTGGAATGCAATCACCCTTTTAGAGGCGACATTGCCACCTAAAGGTGCTGAGCTTGACTTGCTCATCGTAATGAAAAGAACCCAGAGTGTCCAAACAACCTATTATCCATCAACCGTAACAGTGAATATTGTTGTTGACGATGCACCCCGTATTGTCGAGCAATTCACAAATTTATTCACAACCTCTCAATGTAATATCGCGGAGCTTGTTTCTAAAACACAACCAGCCAATAATGATATGCCCGCTCAACTGGAAATTCAGATTACTGCACACGATCCGTTGGACGATAATGGCATAATCATAAAAAATAAATTTCAACAACTGTGTACAATGCTAAATGCCAAAGGCAACATAAGTATTGTTAACAACCCCAATATGCAAAGTTAACGGAGATATATGTAATGAACCCATTGAAAGCCGGTGATAAGGCGCCTCAATTTAGCCTTCCTGACCAAGATGGTGAGCTCATCAATCTTTCTGATTATCAGGGTCAACGCGTATTAGTTTACTTTTATCCTAAAGCGATGACACCTGGCTGTACTGTTCAAGCGTGTGGTCTACGTGATGAAATGGATACACTTAAAGCGAAAGGTGTCGAAGTATTAGGTATTAGCACAGACAAGCCAGAAAAACTGTCTCGTTTCGCTGAAAAAGAGATGTTGAACTTCACTTTATTATCAGATGAAGACCACCAAGTATGTGAGCAATTTGGAGTTTGGGGTGAAAAACAATTCATGGGGAAAACCTATGATGGAATTCATCGTATTAGCTTCCTCGTTGACCCTACTGGGAAAATAGAACACGTCTTTGACAATTTTAAAACCAGTAACCACCACGAAATCGTGCTTGATTACATTAATACACACGCTTAATCATCACGGCATAGTGCTGTATGCCCCCATACAGCACTATTCCTAACCTATTTGGTTGATTCTGTTGTTTCTTCCGGCCATACATGGATAACCGCTTTAATCAGCGTTGCTAATGGTATTGCAAAAAATACCCCCCAAAAGCCCCATAACCCACCAAAGATCACAACCGATAAAATAATCACAAGTGGATGTAAATTCACCGCTTCAGAAAACAATAAAGGCACAACAACGTTGCTATCCAAACCTTGGATCACTAAATATGCCAACATTAAGTACCAAAATTCGCTGCCAACACCAAACTGAAAGAGTGCAACAATAACCACAGGGATCGTAGCCGCTACCGCACCAATATAAGGGATTAATACCGCCACGCCGACTAGAACCGATAACAATACGGAATAACGCAAGTCAAAATAAGCAAAACATAAATAGGTCGCCACCCCAACAATCACCATTTCTGTAACTTTTCCTCGTAAGTAGTTGGTGATTTGTTCATTCATTTCAACCCAAACTTTTCCTACTAACAAACGGTTTTTGGGTAACAATTTAAGAAAACTTTTGCTAATACGTTCTTTATCTTTTAAAAGGAAGAATGTCATCAATGGCACGAGAACTAAGTAAACGGCTAAAGTAAAAATACCAATTAACGAAGCCACTGACGCTTTAACCACTGAGTCTGCAATACCTGACATACGGCTACGGAGGTTATCGGCCATCATATCGATGATGCCAACATCCACTAATGCAGGGTATTGTTCTGGAAGTTTCTGTGCAAATTCATTGAACCTGTTAACCATATTTGGTAGATCGGCCATCAAATTAATTCCTTGCTGCCATGCTGTCGGCGCAATAATTAAAATAACCATGGCACTTATTCCTGCAAACAAGGTCAAAATGATACCGACAGAAACTGAGCGGGATAGCCCTATGCGCTGTAATAAGTTTGTTGGCCATTCAAGCAAATAAGCTAAAGCAATTGCCGCCAGCAATGGCGCCAGTATACTGCTGAAAAAGAAGATGATCACAAACCCCGATACGAGTAATGTAAAGAGGGCTATGGCTTGTGGGTCCGCAAAACGCCGACGATACCACTGTAAAAACAATTCCAGCATTTATTGCTCCTGGGGAATAACACAAAGGACAGTTCCTAAAGTAACGAAAATTATACCGAAGAACAGATTTTACGATAGCTTTTGCTATCATGTGTTTTAAACTTTTCGCATTTTTAAGTGCCTTACTTAAAGTACACCCGAAATAAAGTCGGTACTTACCCTAAATTAAAATGTTGTATGGGATACTCACGTTTCATGAAGAAAAATTTAAAATGTCCATTATTGGCTTTCATGATCGCTGCGCTAATGAACGGTGCAGTTTTACCTGCTTATAGTGCAATTGAAGATACCTTACCCGATATAGGAACGACGGCGGGAGGCACTCTTAGTATCAACCAAGAAATTATTATGGGAGATGCTATCACACGCCAAATACGTGCCAGCACCCCTCTTATTTATGACCCGCTGTTAACCCAATATGTTAACAAACTTGGCATGCGGTTAGTGAAAAATGCCGACTCAGTTAAAACACCGTTTAAGTTCTACTTAGTTAACAACCCCAATATTAACGCATACGCCTATTTTGGGGGAAATGTCGTGCTGCACTCCGCATTGTTCCGGTACAGCCAAAATGAAAGTCAGCTAGCCTCCGTCATGGCGCACGAAATATCTCACGTTACACAAAGGCACCTTGCGCGAATGATGGAAGACCAAAAGAGCACCACGCCTCTCGCGATTGCTGGGACTATTGGTTCTTTACTGTTAGTCATGGCAAACCCTCAAGCTGGTTTTGCAGCATTAACCAGCACGATGGCTGGGGTGCAGCAAGGCATGATAAGCTTTACCCAAGCCAATGAGCAAGAAGCTGACCGTATTGGCTTGCAAACATTACGACGCTCTGGCTTTGACCCACACGCCATGGCTGATTTTATGCAAACCATGTCAGACCAAACCCGCTATATGTCTAAGCCCCCTGAAATCCTGCTAACGCACCCCTTACCGGATAGCCGTTTAGCGGATGCCAGAAACCGCTCGAACCAATACCCTAAAGTGAGTGTGCCTTCATCACTGGATTTTATGTTAGCCAGAGTCCGTATTTTGGCCATGTATAGCACCGAGCAAAAACATGCTTTAGACCAAATCATTGAAAATTACGGGAAAGGTTCTGCACAAGAACAAATTGCGGCTCAATATGGGAAAGCTTTACTCCTTTCTCAAGACAAAAAATACGCAGAAGCAGGTAAAATCCTGACAGAGCTATTAGCGAAACAACCCGATAACCCTTGGTTTATCGACAGTATGACAGATGTCGATATTGAACAGCATCAAGTTGCTAGAGCGGTATCCCGCTTACAAAATGCATTGAAAAAAGCACCAAAAAACACCGTATTTATGGTCAACCTAGCTAATGCGCTAATTAACAATCATCAGTATAAAGAAGCGACAACTTTACTGAATAAATACACATTTGATTACCCTGATGACCCAATTGGTTGGGATTTACTGGCAGAGGCATCCGCAAAACAAGGTAAACGTACTGAAGAACTTGCTGCTTACGCAGAAGGGATGGCATTACGAGGTAATTACGACATTGCGATTAATTATCTCAGTGATGCGAGTCGCCAAAGCCGTTTAGGCAGTTACGAGCAACAGCGTTATGACGCTCGCATTGATGCACTTCGAAAACTACAATTACGCGATCAAAATGCAAAACCGTAAGGAATTAAATAATGACGGATTCAATTAAGATTTATCACAACCCACGTTGCTCTAAAAGCCGAGAAACGTTAGCGCTTTTAACAGATAAAGGCATTACGCCAACCGTGATCGAGTATTTAAATACGCCTCCAAGCGTGGCTGAAATCAAAAAACTGCTTGAAATGTTAGGGTTCAAAGATGCTCGTCAATTAATGCGTACCAAAGACGAGTTATATAAAGAATTAAAATTAGCCGATGACTCTTTAACTCAAGCACAACTCATCAAAGCGATGCATGAGAACCCTAAGTTGATTGAACGACCTATCGTTGTGAATGGAGATAAAGCGCGTTTAGGGCGTCCACCTGAGCAAGTGAGTGAAATTTTATAATCGCTATTTTGGCAGCTGTGCAGCTGCCAACTCGCTTAGCCCGCTAAAGTTTTAGAATATCTTTTACGAAAGGGATCGTTAATTTGCGCTGAGCAACGATGGATGCGTGGTCAAGTTTGTTTAAGATATCAAACAAGGTTCCCATTTTTCTATCTAAGCGTTTTAATACGAAACGGCACACATCTTCCGGTAATTCGAAACCACGAATACGAGCGCGTAATTGAAGAGCCCAAATCTTATCTTCATCACTGAGTGGATGCAGTTTATAAATTTGCCCCCAATCAAGGCGAGAGGCTAAATCAGGTAATTTCAGTTCGATTTGCCGAGGTGGCCTATCCCCAGTGATTAATAAACAAGTTCGGCCAATTTCCAAAATACGATTATATAAATTGAAAATCGCCATTTCCCACTCTTCATCACCCGCGATGCACTGAATATTATCAATACAAACGAGTGATAAATGCTCCATCCCGTCTAGTACTTCAGGGACAAAATATGCACGTTTATCTAAAGGGACATAGCCTACTGCAATACCTTGTTCAGACAGCTCTGCGCAAGCCGCATGCAATAAATGGCTTTTTCCACCACCTTCTCGCGACCAATAATAGATATAACTACCGTGTGGTTGATTAATAGCAGACTGAATAGCAGACAGCAACGCCCCATTTTCCCCTGCATAAAAGCTTGCAAAGGTTTCATCATCTGGCAGATATAGTGGTAATGAAAGCTGTGATGGTGTGTTCAGAAGCGCCTCTGGCTGTACAAATCAATTTTCATCTCGCAGTTTACCATAAAAAATACGGATAGATGAATAAGAACGGTGACCAAATGCCGCTCGAACAACCGAACGGCAATAAGGAAAGTCACATGGCTTATTTTTTATTGCTATCAAGCTCTTGCACTTCAGATGTTACAAATTGCTTTTCAGGCCTAACAAAAGTAATAAAGCGGAACAATAATGCCATAAAGATCCCGACTATCGTTGCCAACGCCATACCCTTGAGTTCAGCTTGACCTATATGGATAACCGCACCACTGACACCAATAATTAAAATCACTGAGGTTAAGATCAAATTCTGTGGCTTGTTATAATCGACTTTTGAATCAATTAATACGCGAATACCTGATGCACCAATCACCCCGTATAATAAGAGTGAAACCCCGCCCATTACAGGAACCGGCACTAATTGAATAGCCGCGGCTAACTTACCAACACAAGATAATAAAATGGCGATAATTGCAGCGCCACCAATCACCCAAGTACTGTATACCTTGGTAATTGCCATTACCCCAATGTTTTCACCATAAGTCGTATTCGGTGTTGAGCCAAAGAAACCTGAAATCACTGTAGAGAACCCATTGGCAAACATTGAGCGATGTAAACCTGGCGATTTCATTAAGTCACGTTCAACAATATTCGCAGTGACCACTAAGTGCCCTACGTGCTCAGCAATTACCACTAGAGCCGCAGGTAAAATAGTTAAAATGGCAAACCATTCGAAACGTGGTGTATAAAATGTCGGGATAGCAAACCATGGTGCTTCAATGACAGGGGTGAAATCCACAATACCCATAAAATAGGACAATGCATAACCCGCTAAAAAGCCAATCAAAATCGGGATTATAGATAAAAACCCACGGAAAACGACAGCACAAAGAATAGTGACCGATAACGTCGTCAAGGAGATAATTAACGTATTTGAATCAACCACTGCACCATCTTTAGGTAAAAGCCCAGCCATACCTGCAGCGGTTTGAGCAAGCTCTAAACCGATCACAGCCACAATTGCTCCCATTGCCGCTGGGGGAAACATCACGTTGATCCACCCTCTTCCCGCAACTTTAACAATCAATGCAACGATACAGAACAACACACCACAAATAATAAAGCCGCCGAGCGCCAGCTCATAACCTAATGGTAATAAAATCAACACAGGGGAAATGAATGCAAAGCTTGAACCTAAATAAGCTGGGATCTGCCCTTTACAAATAAATAGATACAGCAGCGTCCCTATTCCATTAAACAGCAAAATTGTCGCGGGGTTTACACCAAACAGAATGGGTACGATAACGGTTGCGCCAAACATAGCAAACAGATGTTGAAGGCTCAGTGGGATAGTTTGTAATAATGGCGGTCTTTCTTCAACACTGATGGTGCGACGAGTCATGTGACTTTATCCTCTTTTAGCGAAGTGGCTAATCACTGAGTAAGCAGTGAGTCTCTACAATTAATCAAAAAAAAGCCGACTTCTCAGTCGGCTTATCATTATTTAGTACCAAATATCTTGTCGCCCGCGTCACCGAGACCCGGAACGATATACCCCTCTTCATTTAAATACTCATCAATTGAAGCGGTGTATAATTCAACATCTGGATGCGCAGCTTCTAACGCTTTTAAACCTTCTGGCGCTGCAACAAGGACTAAGATTTTAATCGAGGTACAACCCGCATTTTTTAACAAATCAATGGTAGCAATCATTGAGCCACCCGTTGCTAACATTGGGTCAACGACTAATGCCATACGTTCTTCAATGTTAGAGGCGAGTTTTTGGAAATAAGGGACAGGCTGCAGTGTTTCTTCATCACGATAAACACCTACCACACTGATACGTGCACTTGGAATACTATCTAATACACCATTCATCATACCAATACCAGCACGGAGAATTGGTACTACAGTGATTTTCTTACCTTTAATTTGTTCTATTTCTACAGGACCACACCAACCATCGATAGTCACTTTTTCAGTTTCAAGGTCAGCAGTTGCTTCATAAGTCAGTAGGCTACCAACCTCTGAGGCCAGTTCACGAAAGCGTTTAGTGCTTATATCATGATCTCGCATCAGGCCGAGTTTATGTTTAACGAGAGGGTGTTTTACCTCAACGATCTTCATGGGTTTCTCCTACTATTTAAGACGGCGGCGGACAAAAAAATCGCCGGATTATACCTCTTTTAGCTTTGGTTGCCACTAGATAACGCTTGATTTTGGTCAAAACAACAGCGATTAACACAATTTTTTCTAGGATCATACCTTATCTCAGTTAAGTTGAAATTGGCTAAACCGCAAATTTGATTTAAATAAAATCATTTATTATTTTGCTGTACGACTACTTAGCAATCCTCTTTTTTGATCGCGAGTACTAAAAAAAATTTCCAACACAAAGCTATCGCAAACGTTTGCCTAGCCTGTTAGAATAATGTCAATGATGTTATTTTTCTCAAAAATGTAATTGCCTTGGGGGCCGTAGTGACTGATAAAACCTCTCTCAGCTATAAAGATGCCGGTGTTGATATTGATGCGGGTAACGCCTTGGTTGAACGTATTAAAGGTGTCGTAAAAGAAACCCGCCGCCCTGAAGTGATGGGCGGGCTTGGGGGATTCGGTGCATTATGTTCCCTACCGCAAAAATACCGTGAGCCTGTTTTAGTTTCAGGCACTGACGGTGTCGGTACCAAATTACGCCTAGCAATGGATTTAAAACGTCATGACTCCATTGGCATTGACCTTGTCGCTATGTGTGTCAATGATTTGATCGTTCAAGGCGCAGAGCCTCTGTTTTTCCTTGATTATTACGCGACCGGTAAACTGGACGTTGATACCGCTGCGAGTGTGATCACCGGTATCGCTGAAGGCTGTAAACAATCGGGTTGCGCGTTAGTTGGTGGTGAAACCGCAGAAATGCCGGGGATGTACCATGGTGAAGACTACGATGTGGCTGGTTTCTGTGTTGGCGTAGTTGAACGCTCAGAAATCATCGATGGCAGCAAAGTGAGTGCTGGGGATGCTTTAATTGCTTTAGCGTCTAGCGGCCCGCATTCAAATGGCTATTCGTTAGTTCGCAAGATCCTCGAAGTCAGTCAAACCAACCCAGAAGAAACGCAATTAGATGGGAAACCTTTAGCTGACCATTTATTAGAACCAACACGCATTTATGTTAAAAATGTATTAGAGCTGATCGCAAACAGTGATATCCACGCTATTGCCCACATTACGGGTGGTGGTTTCTGGGAAAATATTCCTCGCGTACTGCCTGAAAACACACAAGCAATTATTGACGGTAGCAGCTGGCAATGGCCTGCTGTCTTTAACTGGTTACAGCAAGCTGGTGATGTGAGCACTCACGAAATGTACCGTACCTTCAACTGTGGAGTCGGTATTATTATTGCGCTACCACAACAGGAAGTGGCAAATGCACTTACTCTGTTGAACAAACTTGGTGAAAACGCATGGCAAATCGGTACCATTGGCACATTACCCGCGGGTGAAGAGCAGGTTGTGATCCGCTAATGAAAAAAATTGTTGTCCTCATTTCTGGCAGTGGCAGTAATTTGCAATCATTGATTGATAACTGCCACTCAGGGGCAATCGGCGCTCAAATTGTTGCGGTCATTAGCAATCAAGAAAATGCTTATGGCCTTATTCGAGCACAACAGGCTGGGATCCCAGCCTGTTATTTAGATGCGAAACAGTATGCAGACCGCCAAGCCTATGATGCCGCCTTACTCGCATATGTTGACCAGTTTCAGCCCGATTTAGTCGTATTAGCCGGTTTTATGCGCATTTTATCAGCCCAATTCGTCAACCACTTTGCGGGGAAATTACTCAACATCCATCCTTCTTTGTTACCTAAATATCCTGGTTTACACACACACCGTAAAGCATTGGAAAATGGAGATAAAGAACATGGTACATCCGTTCATTTCGTTACTGAAGAACTCGATGGCGGGCCTGTGATTTTACAAGCTAGAGTGCCTATCTTTGAACAAGATAACGAAGACGATATTATCGAGCGGATAAAAACCCAAGAACATGCGATTTATCCATTAGTCGTTGAGTGGTTCATCAGTGGCCGATTAGTGATGGATAACGGTAAGGCTTTGTTAGATGATAATATTTTACCGCAACAAGGTTACGCTAACGAATAATATTCGTGATACGCGAAATCGCATTTTAAGGGTGGATTTCCACCCTTTTTTCGTCGTATTTCACATGGAATAACATAGAACAGTATTGAGTTAAACCGCTTCCCCCTAAGTAAAATGAATTATTTTTCAACAAGGTGATAATCTCTCTGTGCTATGTCATTATTTTATCGTAAATAAATGTTATCCTTAGCTTCGAAGAACAAAACATTTTTCCTAACTAAATAGAGGTATTTTTATGACGACCGGGCAAGTTCATCCGTTTAGGTTGCGCCCACTTGAACGTGAAGATTTAGCTTTCATTCACCAGCTTGATAATAATGCCAGTGTTATGCGTTATTGGTTTGAAGAACCTTACGAAGCTTTTGTTGAGTTAAGCGATCTTTACGATAAACATATTCATGACCAGTCTGAGCGCCGCTTTATTGTCGAGAACGACAGCGAAAAAGTTGGCCTAGTCGAATTGGTCGAGATTGACTATATTCACCGACGCTCTGAATTTCAGATTATCATTGCACCAAGACATCAAGGTCATGGCTATGCGAGTCGCGCTGCAAAATTAGCAATGGACTACGCGTTTTCTGTATTAAACTTATATAAACTTTATCTTATTGTTGATAAAGAAAATGTCAAAGCTATCCATATTTATAATAAACTAGGCTTCCATACTGAAGGCGAACTGATCGACGAGTTTTTTGTCAATGGCCGTTATCACACCGCTATCCGTATGTGTATTTTTCAACAACAATATTTTACGATGAAGCAGCAATCTGCCAATCCAGAAAGTGTTATTAGCCAAGATAAAGCAATTAAACAACACATTTAGCTAACTGACTGGTATCATAGCCATAAAGTAATAAGAGTCTAATACGGAGTTAGAATGTCCCAAGAACGTCTCTATCATGAAAAAGAGTTAAGCTGGCTGTCTTTTAACGAGCGTGTTTTACAAGAAGCAGCCGACAAGCGTAACCCTCTTATTGAACGAATGCGTTTTTTGGGGATTTATTCCAATAATCTAGACGAATTTTATAAAGTCCGCTTCGCCGACGTCAAACGCCGTATTTTAATTAATGAAGAACGCGGTTCGGCAAGCGGTGCTCGCCATTTATTAAAAAAAATTCAATCAAGAGTTGCCAAACAAGAACAAGAATTCGATATTCTCTACAATGACTTACTATTGGAAATGGCGCGTAATCAAATATTCTTGATTAACGAACGGCAAATTTCTCCACGCCAACAGATTTGGTTACGTCAATATTTTCGGCAGAATCTGCGTCAGCATATTACGCCAATATTAATTAATCCTGATACCAATCTCGTTGAATTCCTAAAAGATGACTACACGTATCTTGCTGTTGAAATCATCAATGGTAACCAAATTCAATATGCACTGTTGGAAATTCCTTCCGATAAAGTGCCTCGGTTTGTTAACCTACCGCCTGAAATGCCAAAGCGTCGCAAGTCAATGATTTTAATTGACAATATCCTTCGCTATACACTGGATGAAATTTTCAAAGGCTTCTTTGATTACGATAAGCTCAATGCCTATTCGATGAAAATGACGCGTGATGCGGAGTACGACATCGCAACAGAGATGGAATCGAGCTTACTTGAGATAATGTCATCCACATTAAAACAGCGTTTAACCGCAGAGCCTGTACGTTTTGTCTATCAACGTGATATGCCTGACGAAATGGTTGCTCTTTTACGTGAAAAACTGGGGTTATCCAGTGATGACTCCGTGATTGCTGGCGGTCGCTACCACAATTTTAAAGATTTTATTAACTTCCCGAATGAGGGAAATAAAAATTTATTAAACAAGCCATTACCAAGGCTGCGTCATCGTTGGTTTGATAATTTCCGTAACGGTTTCGATGCCATTCGTGAACGTGATGTGCTGCTGTATTATCCCTACTATACCTTTGAGCATACTTTAGAGTTATTACGACAAGCGTCTTTTGACCCGAATGTCTTGTCGATTAAAATTAATATTTACCGTGTCGCGAAAGACTCTCGCATTATCGACTCTGTCATTCATGCCGCCCATAATGGAAAAAAAGTCACGGTGGTCGTTGAGTTACAAGCACGGTTTGATGAAGCCGCCAATATTCATTGGGCTAAACGGTTAACCGAAGCCGGCGTGCATGTTATTTTCTCCGCGCCAGGGCTTAAAATCCATGCAAAATTATTTATTATTTCACGTATGGAAGAAGGCCAAATCGTTCGCTATGCCCATATTGGTACGGGTAATTTTAACGAAAAAACCGCTCGGCTTTATACCGATTACTCCCTACTCACTGCAAATGAGCTGATCACCAACGAAGTTCGTCGGGTATTTAGCTTTATTGAAAACCCATACCGCCCAGTGACTTTTGATAATTTAATGGTGTCCCCACAAAATACACGGATCCGTTTGATGGCCTTAATTGACCAAGAAATCGAAAATGCGCTCGCTGAGCGGCCCAGTGGCATCACATTAAAAATCAATAATTTAGTCGATAAAGAGTTAATTGACAAACTGTATGATGCCTCCAATGCGGGTGTCAAAATTCGTTTGTTAGTCAGGGGGATGTGCTCTTTAGTGGCAGGTCAAGCTGGCTACAGTGAAAATATTCAAGTAACCAGTATTGTTGACCGCTTCCTTGAGCATGACCGTGTCTATGTTTTCACCAATGCGGGTGACGAAAAAGTCTTTATTTCCTCCGCTGACTGGATGACGCGCAATATTGACTACCGCATTGAAGTTGCCGTTAGCTTAGTCGACTCACATTTAAAACAACGGGTGTTGGATATTTTAGAGCTGCAATTTAGCGATACCGTAAAAGCACGTTATGTTGACAAAGATTTAAGTAATCATTATGTTCCCCGCGGAAATAAACGTAAAATTCAGGCCCAACTTGCTGTGTATGATTATTTAAAATCAATCGAAACACCTGATACAAGAGCTTAAAAATATGCCAATAACCAACGCATCAACACCGAGACCACAAGAAATTGCGGCTATAGATTTAGGCTCAAATAGTTTTCATATGGTCATTGCCCGTATTGTCAACGGTGCATTGCAAGTTCTCACTCGTTTAAAAAAGCGTGTTCACCTCGCTGATGGCCTAAGTGATACCAATGAATTAAGCGAAGAAGCCATGGAGCGTGGGCTTGCCTGCCTCGCGTTGTTTGCCGAACGGTTACAAGGTTTTTCCCCTGAGAACGTGTGTATTGTTGGGACTCACTCATTACGGGTGGCGACTAATGTAAAACAGTTTCTGCAACGCGCTAAAGAAATCATCCCTTACCCGATTGAAATCATTTCAGGCCAAGAAGAAGCTCGCTTGATTTTTATGGGGGTTGAACACACTCAACCCGAAAAAGGCCGTAAATTGGTTCTCGATATCGGTGGTGGTTCAACAGAATTAGTCATTGGTGAAAAATTTGAGCCTCTTTTGATTGAAAGTCGTCGAATGGGCTGTGTGAGTTTTGCCCGTACTTATTTTCCAAATGAAGAAATTACCCCTGAATTTTTTAGTCGCGCTTATCTAGGGGCTTGCTTAAAATTAGAGAGCACCGCAATTTTATTTAAAAAACAAACATGGGACGTCGCAATGGGCGCTTCTGGTACCATCAAAGCCGCCCATGGTGTGATACAAGAATTAGGCTATAAAGACGGCATTATCACTCGGGAACGCCTTATCGAAATCAAGCAAATGGCATTAAAATATAAGTCATTTAGCTCGTTGAATATATTAGGTCTATCTAACGAACGTAAACGCGTATTTGTTCCTGGTTTAGCCATTTTACTTGCTGTATTTGATTCCTTAGAAATTAAAGAGTTACGTTTATCTGACGGCGCATTACGTGAAGGCGTTTTATATGAAATGGAAGGCCGCTTTCGCCACCAAGATATCCGCCAGCGTACTGCATTAAGCCTTGCTGAACATTATAATATCGACAGAGAGCAAGCTAAACGCGTATTAAAAACGATGGAAGAGCTTTATTTCCAGTGGGGGCAACAAAACCCCAAACAACTCAATCCCCAGCTGGAATCCATTTTAATATGGGCAGTTATGCTCCATGAAGTTGGCTTAAGTATTAATCATAGCGGTATGCACCGCCATTCTGCTTATATATTGCAAAATACCAATTTACCGGGTTTCAACCAAGAACAGCAGTTATTACTTGCAACATTAGTGCGTAACCATCGAAGGGCTATCAAGTATGACGATATCCCTAAATTTAACTTATTTAAAAGAAAACAATTTATGCCGCTTATTCAAATTTTGCGGCTAGCCATTTTGTTAAATAATCAACGCCAATCTACAACGATCCCCTCTTCATTACGAATAGAAACGGATGATGGGCACTGGACTCTCTATTTACCATCTGAATATCTCGCGCAAAATGCATTGATGTTATTAGATTTAGAAAAAGAGAGTGGCTATTGGGAAGATGTTCCCGGTTGGTCGTTAACTATTTGCGCAGAAAATGAGTGATTTGCGGCCATTATTGTAGTGATTTGTTCTTATTATTCATCTTTGATGACTTGAAAATCACCGCTTATTTGACTCAACTATTTGATATATTATTTAAATAGGCGACAATAATGATAATAAATTTCGTCCGCTCGCAGACGAATTCATAAAAAGCGCTTTTGCGCTGCTATTGCTTTAAGGATTAAAATGTCACAATCTGCTTTCTCAACCGATGCGTTGCCAACAGTCAACCCGCATTCTCAAAAACTGGCGCATATTCGTCAGCAAATCCTGACGCTATTTTTAGATGACGAAGAGTTCGTCCATGCGCTTGTTGAAAATGACCAACACGTCAGTATTGATGACAAAGCAATTAGTGAAAAAATTAGTCTTGTAAAAGAATTGCTACTTGATTTACATACTGCAGATATCGCCGATATCTTAGAAATGCTTCCTTATGATGAGCGTTTAGCATTATGGCGCCTAGTTGATAATAACGAGCGTGGTGAAGTGTTAGTTGAAGCTTCTGTTTCTGTTTGGGATAGCCTAATTAAGGATATGTCTGACAGAGAGCTTCTTCGCGCAGTTGCTAACTTACATGTTGATGAACAAGCTTATATTGCTGAGCATTTACCTCGTGACACCATGCGCCGGCTCCTCACTTATTTAGAGCCTAGCCTACGTAGCCGCATTCGCGAAGTTTTACAATATGCGAAAGATAGCGTCGGCCAAATGATGGATTTTGAATTCGTCACGGTACGTCCAAATGTAACGCTCAAGACCGTTCAACGTTATTTACGTCAACGCGGCAAGATCCCAGAAGCAACCGATAAAATTTTCGTTGTCGATAACAATAATTATCTGCAAGGTGAATTACCACTAACCACTATTTTAACGCAATCCCCTGAAAAGATAGTCGCTGATGTGATGAAAACTGACACTGTCACCTTCTTACCGGATGAAAAAGGGGAAGATGCAGCGAGTGCGTTCGAACGTTATGACTTAATTTCTGCGGCTGTTGTTGATAACAGCGGCCTACTAATGGGCCGCTTAACGGTTGAAGATATCGTTGATAATATTAGTGAAGAAAATGATAACAGCATTCGTCGTATGGGGGGGTTAAGCCCTGAAGAAGACGTTTTCGCCCCTGTCGGCCAAGCCGTTAAAACCCGTTGGACATGGCTGGCCATTAACTTATGTACCGCTTTTGTCGCTTCTCGTGTGATTGGCGTTTTTGAAGATACCATTTCCCAATTAGTCGCTTTAGCCACATTAATGCCTATTGTTGCCGGAATTGGCGGTAATACGGGGAACCAAACCATTACCATGATTGTTCGTGCCATTGCCCTGCACCAAATACAAAACAACAGTTTCTCTTTCTTAATGTTAAGGGAGCTTGGCGTCGCCTTTATTAATGGGGTTGTTTGGGGAGGAATAATGGGGGTGGTCACCTATTTCCTATATGGTGATATTGCGATGGGCGCAGTCATGACATTAGCGATGATTTTAAACTTGTTAATGGCCGCGATTATGGGGGTGCTAATCCCTCTCATTATGCTGAAAATGGGCAAAGATCCTGCTATCGGTTCAAGTGTGATGATCACCGCTATCACAGACACAGGCGGTTTCTTTATTTTCCTTGGCTTAGCAACTCTCTTCCTCGTTTAAATTTGCTTTGCACGCGCCTTTTTTTTCAGTTGGGCGCGTGCGAATTATAAAACACTCCCGCCAATAACAAAACCCAGCTAAAAAACCAAAATTCCGCAAACAGCCATTTTATTTATCTATTAACTTAATAAATTCATAGTTATTTAGTTTATCTAGATTAATAAAACTAATAATAATAAAAAATAATTAGGTTATATTTGTTTACGGTAATTCAGTAAGAATTTATTAAATTAAATATAATTAACACTATAACTAGCTAATTTAAATATACGATATTCTGCAAAATTAATATTATTGACATCATATAAGGTTATTTATCATCGCGACAAACTAATAGACCAATAAAAACAAACTAATTGGAATGTTGAGCTTGTTTTTGGGGTTGAGGTTTACAGAATATAGAATTTCCTGCTATAAATATACACATGCAAAAAAGATACTGTGTATTAAACTAAGTTATACCCATCCAACGTTTTATACCTCTTATCTGTGCCAATATAAACATTAGCTCATTAATATGAGCCAATACTTGTTATTTTTAATTTATGTAAATTTAGTATTTCAGGTAGTTAGAAGGAAACTATAATGACACCGCAAACCGCCAGCCAGCCCTCTGCGAGGCCTTTGGGCAAAGAAGACTATAAAACATTAGGTTTATCCTCTTTAGGGGGAACTCTTGAGTTTTATGACTTCGTTATCTTTGTTTTTTACGCAAAAATTATTTCCCAACTATTTTTCCCAGGGGATAACGAATTTCTCGCGCTAATGGCAACACTGGGTCTATTTGCAGCAGGTTACCTTGCTCGCCCTCTTGGTGGCATTATCATGGCTCACTTCGGGGATAAAATTGGCCGCAAGAAAATGTTTACCCTCAGTATTTTCTTAATGGCATTCCCAACATTTGTCATTGGTTTTTTACCAACGTTTGAAACCATTGGTGCTGCAGCGCCATTATTACTGCTGTTAATGCGCATTATGCAAGGTGCCGCGATTGGTGGCGAAATGCCAGGTGCCTGGGTATTTATTGCAGAACATACACCAAAACAACGTTATGGCTTAGGTGTCGGTACACTCACTTCTGGGATCACCGGTGGTATTTTATTAGGCTCTATCGTTGCCATTATTATTGAGCGCTCTTATACCACAACTGAGATCCATGATTTTGCATGGCGTATTCCATTTATTCTTGGTGGTGTTTTTGGGTTTACCTCTGTGTATTTACGTCGTTTTTTACAAGAAACTCCGATATTCAAAGAGCTGGCAGCCAAAAAGGCCTTGTCACAAGAGTTGCCAGTCAAAACCGTCATTAAATCCCATAAACAAGCTTGTATGATCACCGCTGCGCTGACCTGGTCATTATCAACAGCCATCGTTGTCACTATTTTAATGACACCTGACGTCGTGTTAAAAGGGATCTATCACATTGACCGTAATATTGCATTGCAAGCCAACTGCGCAGCAACTTTAACCTTAACATTAGGCTGTATCTTCTGGGGTTGGTTAGGCGATAAAACCGGCACACGTACATCAATGACGTTATCGTGGGGCGGATTAGCCGTAACCGCAATTTATTTCTATTCGTCATTATCCTCTGATATCGCTGCAAGTATATTGATTTTTAACTATGCATTAATGGGCTTCTTTGTTGGTGCGATTGCAACCACACCGATTATCAGTACACGCGCATTCCCACCTGAAATTCGCTATTCTGGCCTGTCATTCGCTTACAATGTGGCTTATGCAATTTTTGGTGGTTTAACACCAATATTGACTGGTGCTTGGTTGCAGCAGTCTCACATGGCACCGGCTTATTATGTCGCTGGCGTCTCATTATTAGCCGTTGCCGTAGCCTTTATCCCATTATCTTGGAAGGGTTGGACAGTCAATTCTGAGTCTTCAAGCGAAAAATCTGCAGTCCTAAACGCTTCTAGTCTGTAAAATCTATTGCACCCTATTAATTAGGGTGCAAACCTTATTTCAGGAAAGCAGTTAATTTCCCCTCCCCCCGCTTTTACAAGCATAGAAGTCGATAAGTACAAAAATTGACACTTATTCATATTTCCTCCATTTTTCTTTGTACCTATCACGTTAAACTACTAATATGTCTAACTGACTCTTTTTTGTTAGTTTTTTATTATACTGTCTAATGGATCTCATCCACTTTTTTGAGTTAAGCGAATTACCCAAAATGAATAAACAAAAACAACGCAAACCTTTTATTCGCTCTGCCATTTTTATTGCCATTATTGCGGCAGCTGGCGCCTCTTGGTATTTTTATCATCAAGAAAAACAATCAGATACACAATCTACTAATGCTGTAGCAAAACCAAATTCACAACGAAGCGCGATGGGCCGCCCACCGCGTGTTTTAGCCCCTGTGCAGTTTGCCGTGGCTGAGCAAAAAGTGGTTCCACGCTTTTTATCGGGTTTAGGCACAGTACAAGCTGCAAATGTTGTCACCGTAACCAGCCGTGTTGAAGGCCAGTTAATGCAGTTGTATTTTACCGAAGGGCAACACGTTAATAAGGGCGATTTATTGGCACAGATTGACCCCCGCCCATTTGAAGTTCAGCTATCACAAGCGGAAGGCCAACTAGCTAAAGACAAAGCAACATTAGCGAATGCGCAATTAGATTTAGTTCGTTATCAAAAACTTGCTGGCACGAAAGTGATTTCGCAACAAGAGCTAGATAACCAAAAAGCGGCGGTCTTACAGGCACAAGGCAGTATTAAAGTCGACCAAGCAGCCGTCGACAACGCCAAACTGCAGCTAACCTACAGTAAAATTACCGCCCCCATTTCAGGGCGTGTTGGTTTAAAACAAGTGGATGTCGGAAACTTTATCTCTGCGGGGACCTCAACCCCTCTTGTTGTTATCACGCAAACTCAACCTGCAAATGTCCTTTTTGCGTTACCTGAAGGCGATATTCCCGCGATCCAGCAGGCCCAATCCTCTGGTGAGAAAGTGTTGATTGAAGCTTGGGACAGAAACAATATCGCACTTATCGCAAGTGGTGAGCTACTCAGTACGGATAACCAAATTGATGCGGCAACAGGCACGCTTAAAATAAAAGCGCGCTTTACTAACGAAGAAGAAAAACTTTTTCCAAATCAATTTGTTAACGTGAAGATGCAAGTTGAAACGCTGCAAAATGCCGTCGTGATCCCAACCGCTGCCCTGCAAATGGGCAATGAAGGCCATTATGTCTGGATATTGAGTGATGATAATAAAGTCAGCAAACACAATGTCACTGTGGGTATGCAAGACAGCCAACAAGTGGTTATTGAAAGCGGACTTGCTGCAAATACCAAAGTCATCACCGATGGTGTTGATAAACTCACGGATGGCACAACGGTTGAAGTCGTTACCCCTGAAAGCATTGCCAAAAAAGAGTCCCGCAAAGGTAAACCGAATAGCGCGGAGAAAGCGTAATGCAGCCTGAAATGTTAAAAGGCGGTGGGCCTTCTCGTTTATTTATTTTGCGCCCTGTTGCTACCACATTATTCATGGTGGCTATATTACTTGCAGGGATCATCGGCTATCGTTTCTTACCTGTTTCAGCCCTGCCCGAAGTCGATTACCCGACGATCCAAGTTGTTACCCTTTACCCGGGAGCCAGCCCCGATGTGATGACCTCTGCGGTGACTGCCCCATTGGAAACCCAGTTTGGGCAAATGTCAGGTCTTAAACAGATGTCATCGCAAAGCTCAGGAGGAGCATCAGTTATCACGTTAATGTTCCAATTAACGTTACCTTTAGAGGTCGCGGAACAGGAAGTCCAAGCTGCGATTAATTCCGCCAGTAGCTTACTGCCTTCTGACTTACCCTATCCTCCTATTTATAATAAGGTTAACCCTGCTGACCCGCCTGTACTCACCTTAGCGGTTACCTCTGATGCGATGCCGTTAACGCAAGTGCAGGATATTATTGAAACGCGAATTGCCCAAAAAATATCCCAAGTCAATGGGGTGGGCTTAGTCACCTTAGCGGGCGGCCAGCGCCCTGCTGTTCGCGTGAATATCAACCCGCAAGCCATGGCAGCCAAAGGATTAGATAGCGAAACGATCCGCCTTGCCATTAACAATGCGAACGTCAACTCCGCAAAAGGGAGTTTCGATGGCCCAACGCGGGCGGTAACGCTGTCTGCTAACGACCAAATGAAGTCACTTGACGACTATCGTCAACTTATTGTGGCCTTTCAAAATGGGGCACCAGTGCGTTTGGGCGATATTGCAACGATTGCACAAGGGGCTGAAAATGCCTATTTAGGGGCATGGGCTAATAATGAACAAGCGATCGTGATCAATGTTCAACGACAGCCCGGTGCTAACGTCATTGAAACCACTGATACCATTCGTTCCCTGCTGCCTGAACTGATTGAAAGTTTACCTAAATCGGTTAATGTCGATATTTTAACCGATAGAACCAGTACCATTCGTGCTTCCGTTAATGATGTACAATTTGAGTTAATGTTAGCTATCGCCCTCGTAGTGATGGTAATTTATTTGTTTTTACGCAATGGAATTGCCACTTTGATACCGGGCATTGCCGTACCCCTATCGCTCGTTGGTACCTTTGCTGTGATGTATTTTTGCGGTTTTTCTGTCAATAACCTCACCCTAATGGCTTTAACCATCGCCACCGGTTTTGTGGTCGATGACGCGATAGTGGTGATTGAAAATATTTCCCGCTACTTAGAACAAGGCGATAAACCTCTGGTCGCTGCACTCAAAGGGGCGGGTGAAATCGGGTTTACCATTATCTCCCTTACCTTTTCCTTGGTTGCGGTGTTAATCCCGCTGTTATTTATGGGGGATATTGTCGGTCGGTTATTCCGTGAATTTGCCATTACCTTGGCTGTGGCGATTTTGATTTCCGCGGTCGTCTCTTTGACGTTAACGCCAATGATGTGCGCGCGTTTATTAAAACCGGAATCACAACATAAGCATAATCGTTTCGAGTTAGCGTGCGAGCGTTTCTTTGACCGTATGGTTGCTGGATACGCAATTTGGTTAAAACGTATTCTCAACCACCAATGGTTAACGCTTTCAGTGGCGCTAGGCACCATGGTACTGACTGTCTTGCTGTATATGTGGATCCCAAAAGGGTTTTTCCCATTACAAGATAGTGGAATTATTCAAGGCTCAATTGAAAGCCGTCAATCCATTTCTTTTGATGCAATGGCGCAAAAGCAGCAAGAAGTCGCATCAAAACTATTAGCCGATCCCGCGGTCGACAATGTCACCACCTATGTGGGAGTTGATGGCAGCAACCCAACATTAAACAATGTGCGCTTACAAATTACCCTAAAACCCCTTGATGAGCGTGAAGACAGGGTTGTGGCGATTATTGACCGTCTACAACAATCCGTGGATAACATTGCTGGGGTGAATTTATATCTGCAACCCATGCAAGATCTCACCATCGATACGCAAGTGGCACGAACGCAGTATCAATTCACTTTACAAGCCGGTTCATTAGAGGAATTAACCACTTGGGTTCCACGCTTGTTAGACGCCCTAGACCAACAACCTGAACTCACTGATGTCAGTAGTGATTGGCAAAATAAAGGGTTAGTTGCTTATGTGAATGTGAACCGCGATACAGCAAGCCGTTTTGGTATCACGATGTCAGCCATTGATAACGCTTTATATAATGCATTTGGGCAGCGAATGATTTCGACTATCTATACGCAGTCAAATCAATATCGAGTGATATTAGAACATGACACACAAACCCGTGATGGTATGGATGCGCTGAATGATATCCGCCTAAAAGGAACTGATGGTGCCATTGTCCCATTGAGCACCTTAGTGAACATTCGAGAAGGTAATGGGCCATTAGCCATTAATCACCTCGACCAATTTCCCGCAGTGACCTTTTCGTTTAATGTGGCGGATGGCGCTTCGCTTGAGTCTGCCGTCAATGCCGTGAAATTGGCCGAATCACAAATTGCTATGCCAAAATCTATTACCACGCAATTCCAAGGGGCAACTTTAGCCTTTGAAGCTGCGTTAAGCAGTACTATCTGGCTAATTGCAGCTGCAATTGTGGCAATGTATATCGTATTGGGCATTTTATATGAGAGTTTCATTCACCCGATTACTATTTTGTCTACCCTACCGACAGCCGGGGTTGGTGCACTACTCGCTTTAATGATGGCCGGGAAAGACCTTGATGTTATTGCGGTCATCGGCATCATCTTACTAATTGGTATCGTGAAAAAGAATGCCATTATGATGATTGACTTTGCCCTTGCGGCAGAGCGTGAACAGGGAATGTCCCCTTATGATGCCATCTACCAAGCATGCTTGCTGCGTTTTCGCCCAATTTTGATGACCACCATGGCGGCATTGCTGGGTGCCTTACCATTAATGTTAAGTACCGGTGTCGGTGCAGAATTACGTCAACCGTTAGGTATTTGTATGGTTGGCGGCTTAATTATGAGCCAAATCCTTACCCTATTTACCACACCAGTGATTTACTTATTGTTCGACCGTCTTTCTCATTACTTTAAAGACCGTCGCCAAGCGAAGAAGGCACAGGTGTCATAATGAAGCGCTTCTTTGCTCTATTTATTAGCCGCCCGGTAGCGACCACGCTTATCAGCGTTGCGATTACCTTGTGTGGTGCCTTAAGTTTTCTATTTTTACCGGTTTCTCCGTTGCCTCAAGTGGATTACCCTGTGATCAACGTGACAGCGTCACTTCCTGGCGCATCACCCGAAACCATGGCGTCCTCGGTTGCGACGCCACTTGAACGCTCTTTAGGCAGTATTGCGGGGATCAGCGAAATGACCTCAAGCAGTGCGCTTGGGCGAACCACTATTACCCTTGAGTTTAATCTCGACAAAGACATTAATAACGCGGCACGTGAAGTGCAAGCCGCGATTAATGCTGCACAAAACTTATTGCCCAGCGGTATGCCAAGCCGTCCACGTTATTACAAGTCAAACCCGTCTGATGCGCCAATTATGATCTTAACCATGACCTCAGATACTATGGGTACTGGCGAAATTTATGATATAGCGTCGACGCGTTTAGCCCAGCGAATTGCGCAGATTGAGGGGGTTAGTGAAGTTTCAGTGGGGGGAGGTTCGCTCCCTGCAGTTCGGGTTGAACTCAACCCAACCGCCCTATTTAATCAAGGGGTTTCCCTTGATGCCGTGCGCTCAGCCATTAGTAGTGCAAACGTTCGCCAACCACAAGGCTACATCAATGATGATGAAAAGCGTTATCAGGTGCAGACCAATGATGAATTAAAAAAAGCCGCAGATTATCGACCCATTATTGTTCATTATAGCCAAGGTAATGCCGTTAAACTCAGCGATGTCGCCAATGTTAAAGATTCCATTGAAAATGTACGGGCTGCCGGTATGGCAGACGGTAAACCGGCTATTTTGATTGTTATTCGCCGCGAGGCGGGTGCCAATATCATTGAGACAGTGAATCGAATTCGTGATGAATTACCTGAATTCAATGACATGATCCCAGCCGCCATTGAGCTAAAAGTGGCACAAGACCGGACACCGACCATCCGTGCGTCTTTAGCTGAAGTGGAACGCGCCTTGCTGATTGCCGTTGCTTTGGTGATCCTCGTTGTGCTGCTGTTCTTACGTTCAGGTCGCGCTACTTTGATCCCTGCAATTGCCGTCCCCGTTTCATTGATTGGAACTTTTACGGCCATGTATTTATGTGGCTTTAGTTTAAATAACTTGTCATTGATGGCATTAACGGTTGCGACGGGCTTTGTGGTCGATGATGCGATTGTCGTATTGGAAAATATCTCGCGTCATATCGAAAATGGTAAAAAACCGTTTATTGCGGCGGTTAAAGGCGTGCATGAAGTCGGCTTTACCGTCGTTTCCATGAGTATTTCCTTAGTGGCTGTTTTTATTCCGCTACTGCTTATGGATGGGCTCGTCGGTCGCTTATTTAGTGAGTTTGCCATTACCCTTGCAACCGCTATCGGTATTTCGTTGGTGATTTCGCTAACGCTCACCCCCATGATGTGTGCTTATTTACTGAAGAAACGCCCTCACAACGTCAAAGCCAAGCATCGCGGGTTTGGCCGTGTGTTATTGCGCTTGCAAGAAAGTTATGGCGTCGCTTTAAAATGGGTACTCGAACATCGCCGTAGTGTTCTCGCGGTGCTATTTGCCACAATCGGCTTAAACGTTTATCTGTATATTACCGTTCCAAAAACTTTCTTTCCTGAACAAGATACCGGCCGTGTGCTGGGCTTTGTTCGCGCAGACCAAAGTATTTCATTTCAGTCAATGAAAGAAAAAATGACCCGTTTTATGCAGCAAGTTAAAGCCGACCCAGCGACGGATAATGTCACCGGTTTTACTGGCGGTAGCCGAGTAAACAGCGGTTTTATGTATATCTCATTAAAACCACTGGGTGAACGTACTGAAAGTTCAGCTGAAGTCATTAATCGGTTACGCATGAAATTAGCCAATGAGCCTGGGGCTAACCTGTTTATGATGCCAGTACAAGATATTCGTGTGGGAGGTCGACAGGCCAATGCCAGTTACCAGTTTACCCTGCTTGCAGATGAACTTTCAGCATTGCGTGACTGGGAACCCGCCATTCGTAAAGCACTCGGTGAATTGCCACAGCTGACCGACGTGAACTCGGATAAGGAAGACAAAGGCGCAGAAATGGCTATCACCTACGATAGGGACTTAATGGCCCAGCTAGGTATCGATGTCCGTGAAGCCAACAGCTTGCTCAACAATGCATTTGGTCAGCGCCAAGTTTCCACTATTTATGAGGCAATGAACCAATATAAAGTAGTGATGGAAGTTGCCCCTGAATATACGCAAGATGTTAGCTCTCTCGATAAGATGTTTGTTATCAATAAAACAGGTGAAGCGATCCCACTGTCGTATTTTGCGCGTTGGCAGCCGGCGAATGCCCCATTAAGCGTGAATCACCAAGGGCTATCTGCTTCATCCACTATCGCGTTTAATGTTGCGGACGGCTATACCTTAAATGATGCCATTGTCGAAATTGAAAAAACCATGACTGCACTTGGCGTACCATCGACGGTAAGAGGCACTTTTGCAGGAACGGCACAAATATTCCAAGAAACCTTACAGTCACAATTGTTTTTAATTTTAGCCGCCATTGTGACCGTTTATTTGGTTCTGGGTATATTATATGAAAGTTATATTCACCCACTGACTATTTTATCAACCCTTCCCTCTGCAGGTGTCGGTGCATTATTAGCCCTTGAGTTATTTGATACGCCATTTAGTTTAATCGCCTTAATTGGCATCATGCTATTAATTGGGATCGTCAAGAAGAACGCCATTATTATGGTGGACTTTGCTATTCAAGCACAAAGAACAGCGGGTTTAACCGCTCAAGAAGCCATTTTCCGCGCCAGTTTATTACGTTTTCGCCCTATTTTAATGACGACACTCGCCGCTATTTTTGGTGCGTTACCGTTAATGTTAGGTAGTGGTGATGGAGCAGAACTACGTCAACCTCTCGGGATCACCATTGTCGGTGGCTTAATAATGAGCCAATTACTGACCTTATTTACCACGCCTGTTGTGTATTTAAGTTTTGATAGCTTAAGGCAACGTTGGCAGCGCAAAAAGTCATTAACGCAAAAAATCGCGGAGAATAACCATGAAGCTTAGGTTGAATAGTGTGAGTACTCGCCTTTTTTTAGCTATTTTTGCAACATGCTTATTGCTAGTGCTGATTATGCACCAAGGCGTACGCATGAGCTTTCAACACGGCTTTATTGATTATATAAAAGAAAATGACCAGCAGCGTGTAGAACTGGTTTCTTCCGCCCTTGCGGAACAATATGAAGAGATGGGCAATTGGGGTTTTCTGATTGGTAATGAACGCATTTTTTTTCGTATTTTGCGCTCGGTAGAGCATCAACAACACCGCGGTCCTATGCGCCAGCGTTGGCGAACAACTTTTTGGGTTTATGATACACAGAACAGGCTCATTTTCGGGCAAGACACACCTTTACCTAGTAAAGTCTTGCGTGAACCCATTATTACCAGCGGTGGTGATACCGTAGGCTGGCTTGTTGCCAGCTATGAAACGGGCATTAGCAGTGCCCTTGACCGCCGTTTTGATACCAAACAAATGTACACCAGCTGGATCATCGCTGGGCTGTCTTTATTTGTGGCCCTTATTGCCACATTATTTCTTGCTCGTAGCTTTTTAAGACCCATCAAGCGTTTGCTCGAAGGAACAAATCAGCTCGCTAATGGTGATTTCACTACACGGGTTCCTGAGTCTGGCCGCGATGAACTTGGGCAACTGGCTAAAGATTTTAACCATCTGGCCTCGACCCTCGAAAAAAACGAACAAATGCGGCGTGATTATATGGCGGATATTTCCCATGAGCTCCGCACCCCATTGTCAGTTTTACGCGGTGAGTTAGAAGCGGTGCAAGATGGTGTTCGCCAAGCCACGCCCGAAACAATTAATTCCCTACTCAATGAAACCCAAACTTTAATTAAGCTGGTTAATGACCTCCACCAGCTCTCGTTATCGGATAGAGGCTCATTGGTCTATCGTATGCAACTTACCGATATCATTCCTTTAATTGAAATGGCAATAGGCCAAGCTCGCTGGCGGTTAGAAGACCAACAACTTTCGGTTGAACGAAAATTTATTGCACAAGGCAACGTGTTTGCAGACCCTGACCGCATCACCCAGTTGTTCTATAATTTGATGGAAAACAGCTTACGCTATACGGATCCACACGGTAAAATTGACGTTCAAGTCACACAAGACCAAAACCAGCTCAATATCATTTGGCAAGATAGCGCCCCAGGGCTTACTGCTGAACAATGCCAACATTTATTTGAACGTTTTTACCGCGCTGAAGGCTCTCGTAATCGCGCCAGTGGTGGTTCCGGTTTAGGCCTGGCCATTTGCTATAATATTGTTGAGGCTCACCATGGTACAATTTCTGCGGCACCGTCATCATTAGGTGGTGTCAAAATTACCATTAATTTACCGATTCAATTAAAAGATAAAGGGTTATGATCATGGCTGAACAGAGTAATATCCCTATTTTGGTTGTGGAAGATGAACCCAAATTAGGCCAACTGCTGTTTGACTATTTACACGCTGCAAACTATCAACCCGCATTAATTGCGCGTGGTGATGAAGTCATCGATTATGTTAAGCAGCATCAACCTGCACTTATTTTATTAGATTTAATGTTGCCCGGTATGGACGGCATATCCGTATGCCGTGAATTGCGAAAATTTAGTGATGTTCCCATTATTATGGTGACCGCAAAAACAGAAGAAATTGATCGTTTGCTAGGGTTAGAAATTGGGGCTGATGACTATATTTGTAAACCCTTTAGCCCGCGAGAAGTTGTGGCTCGTGTCAAAACCATTTTACGTCGTTGCCAGCCAAATATGGCGGCGTACAACAGCCAAACGAATAATGATAATCAAACCAAACTAATTATTGATGAAAATGCCTTTCAAGTACGCTATGGCTCACAGTTACTTGAACTGACACCCGCTGAATTTCGGTTACTCAAATTTATGTCTGATAATGCGGGTATGGTGTTTTCTCGTGATCAGCTACTGGATATCTTATATGACGACCACCGGGTAGTCACTGATCGTACCATTGATAGCCACGTCAAAAATTTACGCCGTAAATTGGAATCTCTCGATAACGAAAAAACCTTTATTCGCTCAATTTATGGCCTTGGCTACCGTTGGGATGAATATTAATCAACCAATAGACATACTGTTCTTGTGGGATATTTGGTTTTTTTATCAAATAGGAGTAAAATCCTCATCCTTTAAAAATACTCTCTCCTAAGAGTGAGTGCTGACTTGATATCAGATAGAGAATAACCATGTTTACACCAGAGCTTTTGTCCCCTGCCGGTTCTTTAAAGAATATGCGCTACGCCTTTGCGTATGGCGCAGATGCCGTTTATGCAGGCCAACCTCGTTACAGCCTACGCGTACGCAATAACGAATTTAATCACGAAAACTTAGCTAAAGGCATTCAAGAAGCCCATGAGCTGGGTAAAAAGTTTTATGTGGTCGTGAATATTGCGCCCCATAATGCGAAATTAAAAACCTTTATTCGTGATTTAACCCCTGTCATTGAAATGGGCCCAGATGCATTGATTATGTCAGATCCTGGCCTTATTATGATGGTTCGTGAAGCGTTTCCTGAGATGGATATTCATTTATCTGTGCAGGCGAATGCTGTTAACTGGGCGTCGGTGAAGTTCTGGAAACAGATGGGCTTAACACGGGTGATTTTATCCCGCGAATTATCCCTTGAAGAAATTGCTGAAATTCGCCAACACGTGCCTGAAATTGAGCTTGAAGTATTTGTTCACGGAGCGCTGTGCATGGCCTATTCTGGCCGCTGCTTGCTGTCAGGGTACATCAATAAACGTGACCCAAACCAAGGGACGTGCACCAATGCTTGCCGCTGGGAATACAACGTACAAGAAGGTAAAGAAGACGATGTAGGTAATATTGTCCATGTGCATGAACCTATCCCAGTCCAAAATGTAGCGCCAACCTTAGGTGCTGGTGCGCCAACAGATAAAGTCTTTATGATAGAAGAAGCCAAACGTCCGGGCGAATATATGACCGCCTTTGAAGATGAACACGGCACGTATATTATGAATTCGAAGGATTTGCGCGCAATTGAGCACGTTGAAAACCTAACAAAAATGGGCGTTCACTCATTAAAAATTGAAGGCCGTACAAAATCATTTTATTACTGTGCTCGTACAGCACAAGTCTATCGACGTGCAATTGATGATGCAGTTGCAGGAAAACCCTTTGACCCAACGTTGCTATCCACCTTAGAAGGGTTAGCACACCGCGGTTATACTGAAGGCTTCTTACGTCGTCACACCCATGATGCCTACCAAACTTATGAATATGGTTATTCTGTTTCTGACACACAACAATTTGTGGGTGAATTTACAGGTAAACGTATTGATGGTATGGCTGAAGTTGATGTAAAAAATAAATTTAGTGTCGGTGATAGCCTAGAAATGATGACCCCTGCAGGGAATATTGTCTTTACCTTAGATGCCTTAACAAACCGCAAAGGTGAAGCAATTGATGTTGCACCAGGTAACGGCCATGTGGTTTACCTCCCTATCCCTGAAGATGTCGATGTTAATTTTGGCTTGTTGATCCGTAACCTAGCAGGCACAACGACCCGAGCACCTCACCAAACTCAGGCAGAAAAGCAAATTGTAGGCTAACTGCCACTCCGTATTTTTTAAATAGTTTGTTCGCTAAAAGCCAAAATCTCATCGTTTAACGTTTTGATATTTTGGCTTTTTTTTATCTATAATATGATATTATTTTACTTTATATGCTTTTTCTTATATGAGAATCATTCGCGTTATTGACATTTACATTAAAAAGTGCGCTGAATATCCAATTTTATACAACAGATCACATCAATTGGCTATTCAATATCGTATAGTCACTATCGAAAACGAAGAACTAGAAAGTCATAAAATAAGACTAGGAACCACCTCCTTGGCTGGCTCAATCTCCCTTGAGCTAGCCATTTCTTTTATCTGCAATTTTTATTTCATTTATCTTGTTAACGCTACTACTGTAAAAAATCTAAAATAAGCTCATCAATATCTTATAAATCCATTTATACTCATTTTAACGAATATTTGACATATGTTAAACCGAATGGATGGGTATATATGAATCAATATCAGTCAGCCATGATTATCCTTAATGGTAAACAAGCCAATCACGCTGAGCTGCGAAAGGCCATTACTCACTTACGTAATGAAGGCCATCAAATTCAAGTCCGTATTCCGTGGGAACTGAATGACACGTATTATTTTATTTCTCAGGCGATAAAAAACGGTGTTGATACTATCATTGCCGCGGGCGGTGACGGCACAGTGAATGCGGTTGCCAGTACTCTGATGAAGTTCCCAAGTGACTCTCGCCCTATTTTAGGCATTCTTCCTATGGGTACAGCAAATGATTTTGCCACCAGCGCGAATATTCCTATGGATATTGAAGCCGCCTTAGCACTTTCATTAAAAGGTAAAGCCATCCCCATTGATATTGCGCAAGTCAATAAGCAATATTATTTTCTCAATATGGCAACGGGTGGCTTTGGGACGCGTATTACCACCGAAACGCCTGAAGCATTGAAATCAGCATTAGGCGGAGCTGCTTACGTGATAAATGGCTTACTGCGCCCTGATACGCTGAAAACGGATATTTGCCGCATTGAGGGTGAAAACTTTAGTTGGGAAGGTGAAACGTTGGTCATCGCAGTCGGAAACGGCCGCCAAGCGGGCGGAGGGCAGCAACTAACACCGCAAGCACTGATTAATGACGGCGCATTGAATTTACTGATCATTCCGTCAAGGGATGTCATACCCGCGTTTTTATCGAATTTGTTTTCAACCGATAAAAACGAACACTTAGTTGAAAAAAACTTGTCATGGGTAAAAATCTCATCCCCTCACGATATGATCTTAAACCTTGATGGTGAGCCATTATCGGGAGATACCTTTACGTTCGCAGTGCAGCCGAATGCTATTCAGTGTCGGTTACCACCTCAATGTAACTTATTAGCTTAAAATATAGCGAGAAAGCCCTAGTATTCGGGCTTTCAATCATTACAGACTACCACCATGCATGGAAGTGATGGACCGGGCCAATCCCCTTCCCGACTTCTAAACTGTCCGCTTGCTCTAACGCAGCTTGTAAATAGGCTTTAGCCTGCGTAACCGCTTCTTGCCAATCAGTGCAACGAGGACGCAATGCAGCCAGAGCCGCCGATAAAGTACATCCAGTACCATGGGTATTTTTAGTATTTACACGAATAGAGGTAAAGCGCCATTCACCTTCAGGTGTGATTAACCAATCAGGGCTTTCAGCATCACTTAGGTGCCCGCCTTTCATCAACACCGCTTGGCAACCTTTTTCCAGTAATTTATACCCCTGAGTCAACATTTGGCTTTCTGTTTGTGCAACTTTTTCGTCTAGCAATACCGCAGCTTCAGGAAGGTTCGGTGTAATAATCGAAACAAGAGGTAATAATTGTTGGCGTAGTGCATCAACGGCATCCGGTAATAATAACGGGTCGCCACTTTTAGCCACCATTACAGTATCCAATACCACATACGGAATTGGATATTGCTTCAGCGCATTCGCCACCACTACGATATTACTTTGATTAAACAACATGCCGATTTTTGCACTATCAATTCGCACATCACTGAGAACAGAATCTAATTGTGCCGCCACAAATTCAGGGGGTAAGTCTTGGACAGATTGTACGCCTTGAGTATTTTGAGCCACCAATGCCGTCATCACGCTCGTACCATAAGCCTCTAATGCTGAGAAAGTTTTTAAATCCGCCTGAATACCCGCCCCACCCGATGGGTCTGTTCCGGCGATGGTTAACGCATTGATCCTCATGAGTGACTCCCCTTTTCGGCTAAAACAATAGAATAGATTGATAAGCGAGGTTTACTGAAATCATTTTAAATCAAACAATAAAACCGCCTTGATTGTCTCATAACATTTAACAAATGCCAGCGGTTAGTGAATGAATTTTAATGACTTAGATAAAAAGAGGGAATATCTCACAAAGGAAAAATCAGCATGGCTTATAAGTACACATTAGGCAAATGAATATTACCCACGCCTCGCGATTGTAACTGTTGAGCAAATGCCTCTACTTCCGTTTGGGTTGCCGCAGGCCAGTTAACCGCTTCATTTTTTACGCCATGTTGCTGAAATGCATTAACTTTTATTCGTGTATTTGCAGGTAGTTGATTTAAGAAATTAGCAAGTTTATCAATATGTTCTAGGTAGTCCGTTTGATGAGGAATATATAATAAACGCAATTCATACAATTTCCCCGCTTGAGCCAGAAATTGAATTGATTGAAATACACGTTGGTTATCTTTCCCAGTTAATCTTAAGGCACACTCATCACCCCATGATTTCAAGTCAATCATTACGCCATCAGTATACTCAATCACTTTATTCCACCCTGCAGAAGCAAGGTGCCCATTACTGTCAATAAAGCAGGTTAAATGCTTGAGTTCCGGTGCCGCTTTAATCGCTTTAAACAGTTCAATAATAAAGGGTAATTGTGTTGTTGCCTCTCCGCCACTGACGGTTACACCATTCAGAAAAGCAACATTTTTCTTCAAATCATTAACGGCATCATTAACACTTAATGATACGGTCATCGGGCTTGAATTCTTAGAGCACGTTTGTAAACAGGTATCGCAGAGCTGGCAAGCATCGCTATCCCATATCACCTTGCCGTCAACAAACGATAACCCATTGTGAGGACAGGTTAAAACACAGTCCCCACAATGGTCACAGAGCGCCATGGTATATGGATTATGGCAATTCAAACAACGTAAATTGCAACCTTGCAAAAAGATAACATGTCGATTACCCGGCCCATCTACGCAGGAAAAAGGAATAACCTTATTCAGTGTAGCGCATCGATTGCTCATTGCTGATGACTCGCTGCTGACGGGCTGTAATTTTACAGTTCTTAGTCGCCTCTTCACCTAACCAGGTAGTATTGCTTCTAGAACCTTGCTCTTTATATTTCTCTATATCTGATAAACGCACCATATAGCCAGTAACACGGACTAAATCATTACTTGCCACATTTGCGGTAAATTCACGCATTCCACAATTAAATGCGCCTTTACACAGTTGCATTAGGGCCTGCGGGTTCTGCTTAATCGTTTCGTCGATAGTTAAAATGTCACTGATCCCAGACAAATAGTGTTTGTGATGGGGAGCTACCGCTTGAATGTGTGACACCGGATCGGGCTCTTCACCGTATGGAATACGAGCCCCCGGTGTCGTCCCGATATCCGAGCTGATCCCTGATTGAGCATGGAGCATCGCACGGCCTTTATAACCATATTTAACGGGGGTCGTTTCAACAAAATTAGCGAGTTGCTCGCTGATTTGATAAGACAATGGCAAGGCAGGCGAATTTGCCTGATACTGGCCTTTCACCCCGTCTTTTTCCATCAGGAGATTCACAGCTTCTGCTAAACCGTATATACCAAACATAGGCGCAAAACGTTCAGGCTCAATTAACCCTTCTTGTACTAAAAAACTGGTTTGGAAGAAATTAGACTCCTCAAATAAAAATGCGCTACGTGTTTCAATGAGTTCCATTTGTAACTCACAATATTTTTTCAATTGCACATTTAGAAAATCAGCTGAATTTTGACTGCGTAGCGCAACTTCACGTAAATTAATACGAACTAAAGTACTTCCCCCACCCGCAACAGGCAACGCATTATAACAACTGACAATACCGTAACCTTGTTCATCAAATGCCGCACGATGAATGATATCATTTGCAATATGCGGTTTACTGCATTCACAAATGCTTTCAATCGCTTGTAAGAAAAGTGACTCCGGTGTGCGCTGTGGATGATAAACAAATGTCAGATTAGGTGCGACTTGTTTCAGTTCCGCATCAATGCGTAAAATCAAGCGGCAAATAACGTTGTCATCCGGCCCAATATTGGCATGCATAAAAGCATCCGGCAGTGTTCGGTCTAGCTGTATCCAGAACCTTTTTAGCTTTGGATACAGTTGTTCTTCTGTCAACTCCCCCACATATGGCATAAGGAGTCTATCTAAATACCCTAAAAATACGGGGAAATTGGTTACCGACGGCACGTGATGATACAAAATCATCAGATGATTAAGGGCGTCATCAAAATCCTCAGCTGGGGCTAATTCTAAGTATTCTGAGCCTTGTTTGAGGTATTTTACATAGTCAGGCAATACATAACGCGGCTTATACGGCGCATTTCCTTCATACATATCACAAATAACACGTTCATCTAACGCATCAGCAAGGGGCTGGCTCATTGCAAGATATGGAATATGGCTATCTGCCTCTGCCGCTAAAAAATTGGCTTTTTGTTTTGGTGATAATATTTTGTCAGTGGCGATAGCCAAGCATTTAGCTTGGTATTCAGTCAGTGGTTCTTGGCGTTTCATCATAGAGACGTTCCTTTTTTAGTTAGAAGCTAAGGTTACACACAGCAATGTATATGCCATAAACCTTCGAAAACTCGCTCCTACCTGTATTGACATGCCGCAGCTCATACCTGCCGCCTATAGCATTTATTTCATCCCATTGAGGCGTGCCATTATTTGATGTGCATCATACTTTTTGGATTTGCTTGCACGTTATTTTTCATAAATGTCTGCTCTATCAACATGCCTAGTCACAATCACCTAGATAATGAAAAATATCTTTTTATTACATAATGTTAACTACAAAAATAATGAATGGCACTTTATTTTTCTTATCTTTTTAAAAATCCATCTCGTTTTCTCTCATCAAAAAACTGTCTTATCCAACCTGAAAATGAAACACCTCGTCTGTTATCAGCTACTTTAGGAGTATTAGCCTATTCAACAACTAATTTGATACGTTATTATTTAATCAGATAATCGGTTATCCCACATAAAAACAGGCAAAATTAAACGGTTCTAATATGACCAGCCAGTTTTTATCCTCAATTATGTGATAAATACTGTTATATTATATGTATCTTAATTAAAATAATTCCGCTCAAAATTATAATAATAATGCTAATCTGATAATTATTAGCGAGCTAATCATCATTTATATATCTGCGATACAAAACTGGATTTACAATGAGAGTTTATAAAAACATACAGTTGGCCGTAGGTGCATCGTTACTCATGAGCACCTCAATCTGCATATCATCGCCTGCCATTGCTCAAGAGCAATCGGAAAATTTATGGGATAAATTTAAAGGCAATGTCAGTACCACATGGGACTCAGACAAATATGAGCTATATATCCCCGCGGTGACTTGGCACAACCGTGCAATGTACGACAAGAAAAAAACAGATGAATATAACGAGCGCCCTTGGGGGCTGGGCTTTGGTAAATATCGTTATGATGAAGACAATGACTGGCATGCTATCTATGCAATGGCATTTAAAGATTCACATAATGATTGGGAGCCAATTGCGGGTTATGCATTCCAAAAAATGTGGATCCCGGGAGATATTGATGGCTTCCGTATGGGAGCAGGCTTCACTCTAGGTGTCACTGCCCGTAAGGATATGTATTATATTCCGATCCCAGCACCACTCCCTCTGGTATCAGTGGAATATGATAGACTTTCACTGCAAGCCACTTACATTCCGGGGACTTATAATAACGGCAACGTGTTATTCGCTTGGTTACGTTGGCAATGGTGACCTAGCCATCTCATGGCTATATAAAATTTCATGGCTATATAAAATTTCATGGCTGTATAAAATTTCATGGCTGTATAAAAAGGCCGGAGGGAATACCCTACCGGCCTTTTTATTATAAGAAAAAATTAAATTTAACTGAGTTGTTAGCTTTTAGCTAAATCCTGCTTTTTAGCCCCTGAGAATTGATACCCAATCCACAGAACCGCTATCCATAATGGCATAATTAATACGGAAATGCGCAAGCCGTCCATCGTCAGGATAATCCCCAAAATTAACAGTAAGAATGCTAAGCACAAATAGTTTCCAAATGGATACCAAATACTCTTAAATTTCGTTTCGACACCTTGCTTGTTCATTGCTGCTCTGAATTTCAAATTTGAAACACAAATCATAATCCAGTTCAAAACTAACGTTGTCACAACCAATGACATTAACAATTCGAAAGCTTTACCTTCCATCACAAAGTTAATTAAAATACCGCCAGACGTCGCAATACCTGAAACAAGTAATGCCATAACTGGAACGCCACCTTTATTCACTTTTGCAAGAAATTTAGGCGCATTATTTTGTTGTGCCAAGCCATACAACATACGACTTGTCGCATAAGCCCCGCTGTTATACACAGATAATGCAGCAATTAAAATGACAACGTTCAACGAATTAGCAACCAGTAAGTCCCCTAATTCATGGAAAATTAATACAAATGGGCTTGTTTCGCCATCAAGATCAACCCAAGGATATAAAGCTAACAGTACCGCTAATGAGCCAATATAAAAAATTAGGATACGATATACAACTTGGTTAATCGCTTTTGGAATGCTTTTATCTGGGTCTTCTGCCTCTGCCGCGGTAATACCGACCAGCTCTAACCCCCCAAATGAAAACATAATAATAGCTAACGCCATTATTAGCCCATTGAAGCCATTAGCAAAGAAACCGCCGTGCTCCCATAAGTTACTCACTTTCGCTTGTGGGCCGCCATGACCGCTGAGTAATAAGTAGCAGCCAAAAATAATCATCGCAACGACGGCAATAACTTTAATTAATGCAAACCAGAACTCAGTTTCTCCATAAGAGCGTACATTAATCAAGTTAACTGCATTTACCGCAACAAAAAACACCGCGGCAGACACCCATATAGGCAGCTCAGGCCACCAATGTTGCATATATTTACCTGCAGCGGTCAGCTCTGTCATCCCAACGAGAATAAACATAAACCAATAATTCCAGCCTGAAAGAAACCCGGCAAAACCACCCCAATACTTAAATGCAAAATGGCTAAACGAACCTGCGACAGGTTCCTGAACAATCATTTCGCCCAACTGACGCATAATCAGGAAAGCAATAAACCCACACAGCGCATAACCCAGTAAAACTGATGGCCCTGCCATTTGTATGGTTGTTGCTATTCCGAGGAATAACCCTGTACCAACAGCGCCTCCCAATGCAATCAATTGGATATGCCTGTTTTTTAATCCCCGCTTTAGCGTCTGTTGCTGTTGCGCCATAACTTTACCCTTTCGTCCCCTTACTTGTTTTTATCTTCCCAAACAATGATAATGACACAAGTTTATTTGAATTTTCTTATTAACACTACATTCTTCTGGTGCCGTTTTCAGTATATTTTACGCCCCAAAAGCAGATGCTATTCATTATTTTTTTATCACATAGCAAAATGATACCGCAGGATGGCTACCCTGACTCAATATCATGGATTGAGCATTAAAAAGCAAATTCAAAATGGTAACAAGGCAGTTACACGACAAATACCAAAAATAAAGTTTTCGCCTCCCTGATCACACAGGTTATCCATCGCTAAAAGATAGAAAAAGATACAAGCCAAAACTGTACTTATAGCAATAATTAATTTACGACCAAACACTGACAATTCCTTCATATTTCTATGATGATTTTATTTTTCAAATGATTACAATATTGAAGTGCTGCCATTTTATGTTTGGTACCATTTATGGCATTGCAGATAATGCGTTAATAAAATAGATAGTACTCTAATTTAGAGCATCAAATTTGAGGAAAATATGCGATTCACCTCTTTTTACAAAAATTTGCTCATTTTTGGTGCTATTGATTACTAACTTATTCTGATTGTGCTTTTTTTGCCCTAAAAATGAGAAATACCGCACAAGCAGCCTTTGTCATGATGAAATGAAGTTGTGTATACTTCTGCTACCGTAAAACTAGAAAACATTTGAGATGCCACAAGATAACCACTTAGCACTTGTTTATGCTTTGAGTAAATGGATAGAAGAACACTTAGGCCGCGTGATCCACTTAGAAGAGCTCGCGGCTTATTCAGGCTATTCACTTTGGCATATGCAGAAAATTTTTAAAGAAGTCACCGGGATTTCACTGGGTAAATACATCCGCCAACGCCGCCTTGCTGGCGCGGTCAATTTACTCCGTAATAGTAACCAGTCCATTTTCGATATTGCACTGGATTTTGGTTTTGGATCACAATCCCACTTTACCTATATGTTCCGCAAAGAATATGGCATCACACCATTTGATTTTAGGCAGAATGACCAAATCCAATTAGATGTTAAGCAACCGCTTCACCTAATTCATGATTATGAGTGAGAATATTTTAGCTGCATTAACCTTTTGATTTATATATTAATGCCATAAAACATTGTCATTTCGACCTTTAACTATTGAACAGAGTTCCTGCTTTATATTCTGTTCAATTTCACATCAAACACACATTATTCTATTGCAACTAAAATTATAACCATTTGTATAATTTACATTCTGAATAATTAGAGTAAGGTATTGACAGAAAGCACGAATTTTAGGAGGCATTGGATGTCAATAAAACTGGTCGCCATTGATTTAGATGGCACATTACTTAACTCTCAACACCAAATATCTCCCGTCGTAAAAGAGGCTATCACGCAAGCTAAGCAAAAAGGTGTTCATATTATCTTAGCCTCAGGCCGGCCATTTTCTGGTATATCCCCCTACCTGCGTGAATTAGATTTAAATACAACTGATAATTATTGTATTAGTAATAATGGCAGTGTCATTCACCAAGCCAGTGATGGCAGCCATCTCGCAGAAAATTTGTTAGATTTCGCTGACTTCCAATATTTTGAAGAACTCGCAAGAAATGTTGGGGTTCATATGCATGCTCTTGCGGATAATTGCATGTTCACAGCTAACCGCCATATTAGCCACTATACGGTCGCAGATGCCTATTTAACGCACACTCCGCTTATTTATTGCCCCGTTAATGAAATGGACTCGTCTCTAGAATTTACTAAATTTATGATAATTGACCATCCAGAAAAATTAGATATTGGTATCAGCTATATTCCAGAGAATGTTTTCGACAATTACGCTTTAACCCGAACAAGCCCCTATTTCCTTGAGGTCTCAAATAAAACTGCGAATAAAGGGACTGCGTTGCAATATATCTGTGAAAAGTTGGGTATTACACCGGATAAAGTCATGAGTATTGGTGACCAAAATAATGATATCCAAATGCTGCAATATGCCAGTGTTTCTGTCGCAATGGGCAATGCGTTAGAACCCATTCGCCAAATGGTTAAATTTGTCACTACGACCAATGATGAAGATGGTGTTGCTGTGGCCATCAATAAATTTATTAATGTATAACCACAAAAGATTTACTATCAACATGATCCCATGGCAGCGCCTGCACTCATCTACGCTGCCACTTTTAGCCGCTTATTGTTTTTTGCCTAGTCGCTAAAAAGCAAATGACCGACCCCATGGTCACCATTAACACACCTTGCCAAAAACTTAATGTTAGTGTCGTGCTTAACAATATTGACGCGAATGCTGTCGAAATAACTGGGGTAAAATAAGAAAGCGTTCCTAAAAACGCCACATTGCCCTTAATAACCGCAAATGTCCACAATGCATTCGCGCCACCAGTCGCAATTGAAGCAACGAGTAATAATAACAGGCTTTGGCTAGTGATAATAAATGGTGTCGGTGTACTGAAAAAATACAGTATCCATAACCCGATAGAGGTCATGATAAAAAATAATACCATGCCATTATGACCACCAGAAATACGTTTGGTTACATTGCTGTAGAACGACCAAACAATGGCCCCGATAAAAGCTAAAAAATAGCTCAGTGGGTTACTTTGAATATTCACTAAAATAGTTTGTACCGATAATGGCTGATTTCCTGAAATTACCCAAATCAGCCCCATAAAAGCTAAAACCAGCCCTAAACCCAATAATAAAGTGAAACGTTGACGGTTAAAAAATACAGCCAGTGCGATAGTAAAACTTGGCCACAAATAATTCACCATACCCAGCTCAATCGCTTGTTGCCGGCTATTGGCTAAACCTAATGCAAGCACAAAACAAATTTCATAGCTAACAAACAGTATTGTTCCCCAAAGCAAATAGCGTTTAGGATATTTCGTTATTTTTGGCATTCCCATGGTAAGTACTAATACCAATGAACCGACCGTATAAACTAATGCTGCACCACCAACAGGCCCAAAATTTTCACTTACACTGCGGATCAGTCCTACCATTGTGCTCCACAATAAGATTGAAATAACTCCATACAGCGTTGCGGCGTACTGATTCAATTTCATAACTCTCTCGGCTATTTAAATTAGAAAATGATATATATGGTGATAATACATTTATTTCACCATCTTAAAAAACCTTATAGCTCAAAGAATTATAAAACAAGTGTTTATTCTTATTAAACCTTGATAATATTTCATAAAAAAATTCTCAGGCTTTCACCTAAGAATTTTATGATTTAAAATTTTGTATTAGCGAGATGTTTCTTTCTCAATCCATTTATCAACTTCTTCTTTTTCCCATATCCCCTCCTCAAACTGTTTCTTTAATTCAGGGTGCTGATTAATATCAAAAGTCGGTATTTTACCTGCAACTAATTGCTGGTTATAATCTTTAGCAAGTTTGAAAGCGATACCCGATAATAGAAGGATCGCAATTAGATTAGTTATCGCCATTAGACCCATCGATAAGTCTGCAAGTTTCCAAATGAATGGCATTTCAGCAAGAGCACCAAACATCACCATACCCAATGCAGCTAAACGGAAAATAAATAAACCAGCCGTATGATTGTTCTCTAAAAAAATCATATTGCTTTCAGCATATGCATAATTCGCAATAATTGATGTGAATGCAAAAAAGAAGATAGCTATCGCAATAAACGTACTTCCCCAACTACCGACAGCAGAAGAAAGTGCAAGTTGTGTTAATTCAATGCCATTAATATTTTCCATTCCACTTTCTAAAACACCAGAGGATAAAATAATAATTACTGTCGCACTGCAAATAACGATGGTGTCCATAAAAACACCAAGCATCTGTACATACCCTTGTGATGCAGGATGTGGAGGATAAGGTGCTGCCGATGCCGCTGCATTTGGTGCGGACCCCATCCCTGCCTCATTAGAGAACAATCCTCGCTGAATTCCTTGTGTCATCGCCTGAGCAACACCATAACCAACAGCCCCGCCAGCCGCCTCTTGTAGACCAAACGCATTTCGGATTATCAGCATGAAAACTTCAGGTAATCGTTCAATATGGTGCCCAACAACCCAAAATGCCAATAGCAAATAGGCCAACGCCATAACAGGAACAACTAATTCAGCAACCTTCGCAATGGATTTCAATCCACCAAAAATAATGACCCCGCTTAATAAAACTAAGCCAATGCCAACATAAATTGGATTGAAATCAAAGGCGACCGCGGTTGCTTGAGCAATCGAATTCGCTTGTACTGCATTAAATACTAAACCAAAGGCAATAATTAGGAAAATTGAAAACAACACGCCCATCCAGCGCTGGTTTAAGCCTTTCTGCATATAATATGACGGCCCACCTCGATAATTTCCTTTATCATCTTTGGTTTTGTATAACTGTGCTAGAGTGCATTCAATAAAAGAGGTTGCCATTCCCAATAACGCAACCACCCACATCCAAAAAATAGCTCCAGGTCCGCCTGCTGTTAGGGCTATTGCTACACCGGTTAAATTTCCTGTACCAACCCTAGCCGCTAAACTTGTACATAATGCCTGAAAAGATGAAATACCTGCGCTATCAGATTGTTTACTGTTTTTTAAAACACGAAACATGTGGCCAAAATGCCTAATTTGAATAAAACCAGATCGAAGCGTAAAATATAGACCAGCTCCCAGTAATAAATAAATAAGTAAAGAACCCCAAATGAAATTAGTTATTGAGTTTATAAATTCTATCAAATTACACTCCTTTTTTATTAAAACGATTAATAAAAACCAATCGAAAATTAAATACTCACATTTACATCACAACTCCAGAAAAGGAGTTTAGCTAGCAAGAGCCAACTCATCTTAATATGATTATCAGAAATTATATTTTTTTATCTTTAATGTAAATTAATTTTCGATTCATTAATCATTAACTACATTCAATTTTAATAGAAATATGTTACATAATTACAAAAGAACACGTATAACCCTTTGAAAAAACTAACCATGGCAAATCTTCTCAACATTCCATGGGAAGTAAATCAAATGATTGATTTGTCGCGTTTATTTTAACCAATCAGTTAATTGAACAAATAAAAACTCATTATTCATTTCATATACCTACTTTTAATTAGCCTATCCTTTAACTAAAAACTTTATAATACTTCTTTTATTTAATTCATTATTTGGAAGTATTGCATCAATGCGTACATTAATGCACAACAACAAATTAATCCAATTACAATCGTCTTAATTAGATGATTGCTTATGCTTTCACTTAACAATAAACTGAACCTAATAAATTTATAGGCAAGAGGTTAACACATGGAAATTAATATCAAGTTATCTGATGAGGCACTTTCTCAGTTCTCTGAAAAATCATATGATGCTTTCACTGCTGAGCTGAAAGCACGTGTTTTGGAAGTCTATCCTGGCAGCTATCTATTGATCACTCATGATAATGGCCCAACGACTTTTCAAACTAAAGGCTTTCATGATGATAACGAAGTACATATTGTTTTACATGAACTTGTCGAAGATGTCTTAAAACATGGCCATTGGTTAAAACAGTAATTTCCTTATCAAATTACACTCATAAAACCAGCCGTGAGCCTGCATAGCTCTAGCTGGTTATTTGTAATATTCCTCTCGTATTTCAATAACGTTTCCACCTCAATATTTACTCAAAGTCTGATCAAGATCATACTTAAACTTAACTATCCTCAAAACAAGCCAAATTTGCTTTACCTTTAACCGTTATATGGTAATGTATATAACGTAATTTTCATTTACATTGCTTTTGCTAATTATAGCGGCCAGTATTTATACTGGCTCTTTTTTATGAAATCATGCTAAAAACCCATTCGATATCCCCGTTTTAGGCCTAATCTGCTATAGTATTTCTCTAATACTAGATAGAGTTATTATTCATTGAGTGCAAAATAGAGGTATGACTATGAAGCGTTTATTACTGGCTTTTTGCCTGACCCCAGCCCTTGTTATGGCTGATAATGCCCCATTAAATATTAGTGAGATAGCCAACGATTATTGCGAAATCACAGGTCAAGCACTAAGTGAAGCATACAGCACTGACAAAACTAGCAGTGAGTTAACCCAAGCAACCATTGCTAAACTGAAAAGTGAAAATGTCGACCTCAAGCAATTAGCGACTGTTGAGTCAGACTTACGCGAAAATCTAACTTCAGCGATTGATGCAGTACGCAGCAATAAATCTAAGTTTGCTAATGAAGCTGATTTCAATAAATCATTAAATGACTCTGTTTCAGCTTGTAAAATCCAAACTGAACTTCTTTTGAATAAATCTTAAGATTTAATTTTCGAGTAAAAAGCGCTCAAACTAAAATTTGAGCGCTTTTTTATCAATTAGTTTGTTTTTTAACACACAACTGTTCAATCGAAAATTGTAATTCAGGTGTTTCACTGATAATCAGTTGCCCATGTTCAGAAAGACGTCCATCTTTAATACTTACATTCGCAACAAATGGCAGCGAATTTTCTTGGGAAGGTAGACGATATAAACCACAAACCCGATAACTTTCCCCTTCCTTAAATTCACTTTTTTGTACTATTTCCACATCACTAAACTCAACCACAGATGCGTTGCTGAGTTTCTTTTCCACCATGCTTTGAGCTTCATTTTTGACATCTGAATCACCAATACTCGTATAAGAATGGTACGCAAATACGCCTAAAGCCAATAGCAATACTATCAATAATTTTGTTTTTATACGCTTCAACGCATCACCCTTCCTATATTATGATTAATTCACTTAGTATAAATGTATTATATCAATTTGAGTAAACAATTTGAGCTTTTGCCTCAACTGTTTAGTTTTCACCCTAACCAATTGATAATAGATTATAACGGTTATTTTTCAATCCTAATAATTGACTAAAAACACCTATCAATATTGATTTTATTTATATTTATTAACTTAGCATTAATAAAAAAAACATTTTTTATTTTCTTAGCTAGTTTTATAATAGCCTCTATACTATGAAACTGATTTAATATATTTTTATGAAAGAAAAAATCGTTAAAAATCTTGTTAACTTGACTCATGGAAACAACAATGATGTTAAAATAGCGGCGATAAATGCATTGGGCGATTATATTTGTTCAATTGAACAAGACGCCGCCATCGATAGGCTACTTGTTTTATGTGATGACTATAATAAAGACATTGCTGTTGCATCAATTATATCAATCAGCAAACTCGCTAAATTCTTCAATGAAAAATAATAACTTAACGTTAACCTCATTTTATTAACAAATTATTTTCATTGTGAGGAAATAATGAAATAAAAGTGGCTGAATTATGATTTGTTCATTTAGATAAGTAAATACAATTGAATTAATTAATTACAATGGCAGAATGATAATTAACAAATATCTAAAGGAGATATCTCATGAATATATTAAAGCCATTAATTCTTAGTGCGAGTTTAATCGCTATTAGCTTTTCGACGCTCGCTTACCCAGGGGATGGTAATGGTTCATGGCACCGTGGCGGATACCAAAACCAACACCAATATAATGATAGGCCTTGCGATAATTATCGCCACTCTAATTATGCAAATCGTCACCGTGGAATGATGCAATACTCGACATCAATTCAAACAGCTCAACCAGATGAAACACTGAAAAAAATTGCTGCAGATGTGCCTAAAGGAGAAAATGGTAAACAATATATGGTTAAAGTTGCAGTTGTAGAAATTACACCTAATGTCCCTGCACAAGGCCAGTAATCTTTACCAAGGGTAGAAAAACACTACCCTTTTTTTATTTATATGTCCTCAATAATGCTATACCCCAATGAGTTGCCCTCCACCACCTTAGCATGACACGTTCTCCCTTCATGTTTTCAATAAATAGATTTTCAACACATAAATCCCACACCACCAATGCGAATAATTAGTCATAATAAGTAAATAATTATTTACTTTAGGTTGATTTTAAGTAATCTATTACTTTCAATAATAATAACTTTAGGGAATAACTATGGATCGCCGTTCGTTTCTTAAATCCACATCATTAGTTGCAGGTGGGCTTGCACTTAACTCATTGTTTAATCATGCAGTTGCACAAAATAATAACATTGTCTTGCCGAGTGAAAAACACCCATTACTATTGAATTTCAATGAAAATTCATTAGGGATGTCCGAAAATGCTAAAGAAGCTATCATCAAGGCATTACCTAATGCATTTCGCTACCCTGATGATGCTCGTGCTGAATTACAGCAGAATATTGGTGAGCTCTACAATTTGTCTGATAAGCACATCAGCATAGGTAATGGTTCATCTGAAACCATTCAAGCTGCTGTTGCCATGTTAGCTGCTAAAGCAAATAAACTCGGTAAAAAAATTCAATTAGTCACCCCTGATCCAACATTCAATTATGCAGAACTTTATTCTCTGCCATTGAATATAACGATAACGAAAGTGCCTTTAAAAACCGATCTATCATTTGATTTAGAAAAAATGGAACAAGCTGCTGATGATTTTAACGGTCTATCAATGGTTTATATTTGTAATCCAAATAATCCGACGGCAATGATCACACCTCACAGCCAGCTTGATAAGTGGATGAGTAAAAAATCTGACAACACATTTTTTATCGTTGATGAAGCTTATGCTGAATTTGTTGAAGACCCAGACTTTATCAGTGCCATTGAGTTAGTCAAAAAAGGCCAGAATAACTTGATCGTCACACGCACCTTCTCAAAAATTTTCGCCTTAGCAGGATTAAGAGTTGGCTATGGTGTTGCAACTCCCGACGTTATTGCTGCTGTAGACGAGTTTTTATCTATTGATAACACCAATACAGCAGGAGCTGTTGCTGCAATAGCATCGCTAAAGGACAAACCCTTTATTGAATACAGCCTGAAATCTAACAATACATCGAGAAAAATTGTGGAAAAGGCATTAAATGAAATTGGGCTAGAATACGCTCCATCACAGGCTAATTTTATTTTTCATAAAGTCAAAGGTGATGTAAAAACCTATCAGCAGCGTATGGCAGAGGCACATGTAATGGTTGGCCGTGAATTTCCACCAGCGATTGGCTGGAATAGATTAACGCTAGGCACCCCTGAGGAAATGCAGCAATTTGTTGTGATACTAAAACAATTCCATGAAAAAGGGTGGGTATAAATTAAGTCCCCCAGAAACCCAGAAAGGGCAGCTCAAGCTGCTCTTTCTGTTTAAAATGGCCCTTTAAATATAAAAAAGGCGCCTGCAAAAATAAGAATAAAACCGATTAAATGGTTAATGGTAAAACTTTCACCTAAATACAATACCGAAAAAAGAACAAATACACAGAGCGTTATCACCTCCTGCATTGTTTTCAATTCAGCCGCACTGTAGTACTGGTGTCCTAACCGATTAGCCGGTACCGCAAAACAGTATTCAACCAAGGCGATTAACCAACTAAAGAAAATAACAACATACAACGGTTTTGTTGTGAATTTTAAATGCCCATACCAAGCAAACATCATAAATACATTTGAAATAATAAGTAAGAATACTGGGTAAAGTTTAATTAACATGCTGATTCAATAGACAAAGAATAGATAATCGATATTATGGGGTTAGAACTAATATATTGCCATAGACTCCCATAAATACCCCTGGTTCTTCATATCACAAATTTAAGCGTATTTAGCAATCATTACGAGGTAATAATGAATATTAAATATGAATTAATGACACAGGTTGATTGTCCCGCTGTCGCTCAATTATTGCAATCTAATTCTGAATCCCAACAAGGTGGGTTACTTGGTGAATATCCCCAAGCCAAAGTTAACGCAATGTTTGCAGGAAGTCTAACCACCATTATAGCTCGGGATGCAAATAAAATTATTGCGGTTGTGTTTAGCTTTGACTCTCACTCTTCATCCTTACCCCCTATAGCACATTTAATTATTAAACAGCATGCAGACATCATACGAGGCAACTGGTTTTATGGCCCTGTTTGTATTGATAATGATTATAGGGGGAAGAATATTCTCAAAAACCTTTTTGATGAAATTAGTTCGTACAATCAAGGAAAACCCGTTGCTTTTATCAATGCAGATAATCTCAGGTCTCTTTTCGCACATAAAAAAATAGGTATGAGTAATATCACTGATTTTGAATTTGATGGCACAACATATCATTTAATGATCGGAAAATAAATGTACTGTTTAGTACACTTTTTGGTTTCAACTTACTTATTTTTTGCTACACTGTGACAAATTATTGTATACAGAGGTATATTTATGACCGATTACACGAGTGCAAATCAAAAAGCATGGGATAAACAAGCAGAATCACAACTTGCTTGGTCAAAACCTGTTGATTCCAAAACTATCCATGATGCCAAACAAGGTAAATGGCAGGTTCATTTAACGCCGACACCTGTTGATGCAGCTTGGTTAGGTGATATAAAAGATAAAAAAATTCTCTGCTTAGCCTCAGCGGGAGGACAACAAGCTCCAGTACTCGCCGCAGCGGGAGCAAATGTGACTGTATTTGACTTTTCTCAGAAACAACTTGAGCAAGACAAAATGGTGGCGGAAAGGGATAATTTAACATTAGAGATTGTTCAGGGTGACATGCGCTCATTACACATGTTTGCGGATGAAACCTTTGATATCATATTCCACCCTATTTCTAATTTATATATTCCAGATGTTAACCCTGTCTGGCAAGAATGCCACCGTGTATTAAAAACCAATGGGCGCCTATTATCTAGCTTTTATAACCCGATTCTTTCTATTGGCGAACGAGATAAACACTATGATGAGCAAGGCATAATAAAGCCAAGCTATACTATGCCGTACTCCGAGCTATCTACTTTATCAACAGAGCAAATAGCACAAAAACAGGCAAGACAAGAAGCGTTTGTATTCGGTCACTCACTGACAGATCTAATTGGTGGGCAAATAAAAGCGGGCTTTTCTATCACAGGTTTTAAAGAAGACTGGCAACCTAATCCACGGTTCGTTATCGATAATTATCTACCAACATTCCTAACGACAATGGCAATTAAGGCCAATTAATATTATTGACGCTCGTTGTGTTAGGCACTCAACGAGCAGTTATTAACTTAGCTTCTTTTACAGTACCTATCCCAGACCGCTTCAAATTGCTCTGCGGGGATAATATCATCAGTTTTTTCCACAAAAGGAATGGATATCATTACTTTACCAGCTCTATTTTTATGAAGTCTAACGATAAACCTTTTATAGCCATGAGGTAATTCATTTTCAAAGCCAAAGACTTCACCACAATAATAGCCCGTTTCATCCCCTTCCTCACTTTTCGTCAATACATAATATTGAACATTTTTATAACTCGCGGCTGATGGGTAGGCAAGAAAATCTTCGACAGAACTTTTAACTCGGCTCTCTGTATCTAATTCAGGATCAAGTGTAACTTCAGTCATAATTCCTGCAATATATGCACACCCAGCTACTAACAATAATACCAAGGCTCTTAATAACATTTTAATAATACAGCTCAATAGAAAACACTGGCTATCATTATAGTTAATAATTAAATTTTTGCGACTCTACCCAAGTGTGCTTAAGCCGTCAGCTTATCGTACTTCTTTAGTTTTTATTATCGCTTTCAGTTAATTATATCTCCCAATGTTATCTATTGAGTGAGTTGCCACATATAAACTAATATTGCCGCTGTTATTATCCAAATAACCGTTGCAATAGTTAAACTTCCCCAAGCTGTGATTTTTGTTGCTAATAAATATACCGTTAATAAATACATTGCATAAGGAATGAGAGACCACAAGCCAAACAGTGCAGTTTTTCTGAGAGCTTCCGAACCTTGTTCTTGAACAACGATAACATGTGCTATTAATGCAAATGTAGGGAAAAGAGGAACTAATCCGGCAATGTAGTAAATTTTACTACGCGAAAATAGCGCAATAACCAATACAGCTAAAGCACCTAAAAAGCATTTAAAGAGTAAAGAAAACATACCGCACTCAATACTTAAATTTTAAACATTGACTATTATTATCACAAATAATTTGTAAGTTAACTGTATTGTCGCTATCAATGTACAACTATTGTGTCCTTTCACTTCCCCAAATGAGTAAAAACACTTAATTAACTTCAATTTTATGAGCTAAGTCAAATTGTTGGATATAAAGTATCCAGAACGAGTGCCGATACATTTATTTAGTCCCTGCGCTTGAGGCTTTCGCGTGACTACATATAACTTTTTAGCTATCGGACAGCTTCGATTTGCTCATGGTTAATCACGTTATGTTTAGACGTCGTATTTAGTATGTGTGAAACACACTACTCGATGGTATGAAAGGAAATAATCAATGATGTCTGGTAATTTAAAAAAAATTAATTTTAGTTCAACTAAGTTCTCTTTTTCTGGTTTTAAGACAACAACTCTAGTCTGGTTTATTTCAGGCCTGCTGATCGCCCTTCTTCTTTCAACTTGTTGGTTTTTCTTTAGTTCTTTAAAACAATATCAAGAGACATTAACCCAACTCGATACTATCTATAACGAACAAACTCAACTAAACAATACATGGCAATCTTTATTACAAGCACGAAATACATTAAATCGGGCTAGCTCTCGCCATTTATTAGTTATTAATAAGATGAAAACATCAAATACTGACATAGATAGCCTCATCGCGTTTTATCATAAAAAAATAGCTGAAACGGCTAATTATTGGGATGCATTTACAACCGTTTCCATCTACAAAAATGGTGACCAATTTGCTGAGCTAGAAAAATCCTATAACGCGTTATACGCTGCATTAAATGAGCTTTCCGTTTTTTTAGTTCAAGGAAAAACATATGACTTTTTAAACCAGCCGACTCAGGGATTTCAGGACACATTTGAGAAAAACTACGTAAAATATCATCAACAATTAAATAGTAGCTATCATGATATTGCTCTCGCAAGTGAGCAGCTATATAAACAAAGTTTGATTGGCTTAATCGTTACTATCTCAATCGTTATCCTCGTAACTCTGTTTATTCGCTTTATTCTACAGCTTTTCTTTATTCGCCCACTAAACCAAGTTATTGATGGTATTGAAAAAGTTAGCCATGGCGTTTTATACCATCGCTTTGATAACAAAGGTTTATATGAAATCAAATTACTTAAACAGCATGTCTCTAATATGCAAAGCAAACTGATTGATATCGTCAAAAATATTTATGACAACACTCACCATATAAAAGTTGAACTTGGTGATATCACCCAGATGAATCATGACCTTTCTATTCGAGCAGATCAACAAGCCGCCGCCATTGTTGAAACAGCAGCCAGCGTCGAAGAACTCGATTCCTCTTTTAAATTAAACACCGCTCACACTAATCAATCGTGCAAATTAATGTCAGAGACGAGTGTAACAATTGATAAGAGTAATGAGCTTATCTCTGATGTTGTTGAAAATATGGATGATATTGTCGATTTTTCGAAAGAAATTAGTAAAATCACCTCAACCATTGATAACATTGCGTTTCAAACTAATTTATTAGCATTGAATGCCGCTGTAGAGGCAGCAAGAGTAGGCGAACATGGCAAAGGGTTCGCCGTCGTCGCAAATGAAGTCCGCGAATTATCCATTAGTTGCACTCAAGCATCCAAAGAAATCAAGCTATTAATTAATAATTCAAATGATAAAATTAATCACTGTTTCCAATTAGCTGCAGATGCAAATGACAATATTGTTTCAATTGCACAAGATACATCTAATATCAATGAGATGATCCAAAGTGTTGCGCTTGCCTCAAATGAACAAACCCATGGTGTTAGCCAAATACACCTAGCAATCAATGAATTAGACAACACTACACAAGCGAATGCAACCATGACTCGTGAATTGCAATCGTCCTTAAGAGCTTTGGAGTCCCAATCAGATTTATTAGAGGATATTATTTCTATTTTTCGCATTGAACCCAAAAGTGAACATGAAATAGATAGTGATACTCTTGAAGAGGTTAAAAAAGTAAAACAGTTTGTCTAATAAGATATAGCATTTTATTTAGGGGGTTGACTTTCGATCGTCGCCTCCAACATTTTTATCGTTTTCTGCGTTACTTCCATCGTTTCCTCAATTTTTGTTACTGTATTTATAGCCATTTAATACTTTTTAGTGTTTATCTGATATAACGATTACAATTACTGCTATTAAACATGAGTTCATGATGACAATAAAAATTACTGTTCTTGTCGACAATAATACCCTAATCGATAGTTACTTTTGCGGTGAACCTGGTGTCTGCTACTATATCGAGGCCGATAATAAAAAAATATTATTCGATACCGGCTATTCAGACAAGGTAAAATCTGGTTTTTTATTAGGCTTTACCTAAATTAACAATATTAAACACCTGATAAATAATGAAGGTTTAAGTTCTTGAGCCTAAATCTTCATCCTTATTACTGCCTTTAACCATTCTTGTCATTTCTTCGCAACGGATAATTTTCCCATCTTCTATTTGAAAACAAGCAAATACCTCAAATTCACTTATTGAGCCATCTTTTTTAGTCGCTTTTGCCAGATGTTGAGTATGCACACACCCATCCCCCTCCGCGATAGATTTAATGGTAATAACGATCGACTCAGTGGCTTGCTTCAATACCTGCAAGTGTGTAATAAACTCATTAAAATCAATTTGTTTACCATCAACAACTTGAATGTATTTATCTGAAAAATATTGTTTCGCCACAGACAATGAACCAATGTCCTCACCCAATACTGCGTTCAGTGCCTGTATAACCCATTGTGCGTTAGTCATATGTGCATTAGTCATATTTTATCCCTTATTATAAATAATATTATTTATAATTGTTATGGGTGTATTATTTTTCATTTCAAGTCAAAATAGAATTTATTATCTTTAAATTCTCACCTTTACACTATCTTCTAATAATTTATCCGTGATTTAACCTGAAGAATGGCACTTAATTTTATGCTTTTTGTCCCTTTTCTATATCACGATAATTTTTTGCGTAAACAATCAAAAATTTATTTCTTATTCATCAATTTTAGTTTGGTTTTATTGGTGTTTTCAATTAATTACTCATTAACCCACTTTATGCGTAATTGAATCCCCTATAAAGAACTTCACTTTTATGCTTACGCCGATTTGGATTAAGGCTTAAGAACTGGTATTATTTAGTGGTCTATCTAAGCAATAGACGCCTTATAACAATAACTATAAATATACATTTCCATTAGATACCCCTGCTTGCAGGGGCTTTTTTTGCTAAACAATGATATATAATGAAAAAAGTCATTGCCAACCTCATAGCCCAGTCCCATCTTTTTGAGCACACTGAGAATTCCTTAACTAAACGTCTAGTCAGCTTAAGCAGATTATCAATACTTTATTAGTTGGTTCATTAAACTATCAATAAAGGATAGCATCATATTTACGCTATTACACAATGGGTTATACTAATATAGCGTTTGCACTTCTCATTAAATTTGAACCGATGAGTAAAGTACACTCTGAAAATTTAAGATATCTATTTATAACTCGGGAAAATAAATGCAAACTAAAAATACCGGCTCAATTGAGCAAGATATTCTGGTGTATCTTGTCAATTCTTTCACACAAAATAACACTGGAGGTAACCCTGCGGGTGTCGTTCTAAATCCGCCAGCACTCAGCACTTCACAAAAAATTGCTATTGCACAACAAGTCGGTTTTTCAGAAACAGCGTTTGTCTATAATAGTGAAGACACTGATTTTGAAGTGGATTTTTATACCGCTGAAGGTGAAGTCGATTTTTGTGGTCATGCAACATTAGCGGTGTTTTTCACTTTAGCTTCACTTAAGCTAATTTCTTCTGGGTGTTACACCCAAAAAACCAAAGCCGGTGTTTTAAGTGTGTCTGTTAGCCCAAACAATATCGTTATGGATCAAGCGCTACCAACCTTACGAACTGGGCCTAATATCAATGAAGTTGCAGCAGCCCTTGGCATAACTCGTGAAATGATTACTGAAACAGGCCTACCTATCATGATAGTTTCAACTGGGTTACCTGACATCATTATTCCAGTTAATACCGGCTATTTAGATTTACTGCAGCCTAATTATGAAGCAATAACGAGAATCAGCAAAGAATCAAATGCTATCGGTTTCATGTATTTGAGTTAAGTGAAGATCCTTCAATCACAGCACATTGTCGAAATTTTGCACCGCTCTATGGGATCAATGAAGAATCAGCAACTGGCAGCGCTAGTGGAGCACTTGGCTGCTATTTGGTCAATTATATCTTACCGAACGAAACGCAATTTCTATTTGAGCAAGGTCGTGCAATGGGATGCTCCTCCTTGATTCATGTCACTATTCATTCACAAGCAAAAAATATTACTCAAGTGAAAGTTGGCGGCCAAGCAGCCATGACCGATACGCAAATAATACATATTTAACAAAAAATAAGGCTCAAAAATGCAAGGCAGTGGCCATCTTTTAATGCCATTTATTCGGTTATTTATCATCACTAGAAAGCTTAGCTAGCTAATATAGAAACTTTTCCCATGGATGGGAAAATCTAGCATATAATAAATAATTATGCCGTTAACCTATAACTATCTTCAATTAACTCCTTAATTTCATCCTCTGTAAGGCTCCCTGGTAGCTTTATCGTAATCCAATGCTCTTTATTCATATGATAAGCCGGATAAATATCATCCTTTAATCTCAATGAACCAATGAGTTCCGGTGGAGCTTTAAGGTTAACAATATTAACTATCTCTTCATTCTTATTTGCATCTAATTTACGAGATGAAATACGCATAATAACTGCAAACCATTTTGCATTATTTTTTCGCCTAAAAACAAGATAATCAGGGTACTTTGCCCACGGGCTCTCAGGATCAACACCATAATTATTCTGAATATAATCAATCAGTTCACTGCGGTTCATTCGATCATCCCATTTCAATAATAAACTTCAGTAATATCACCTAACCTCATTATTATATGCCGTCTCATCGACTCTGTAACTTTTCTTTTGCTAAAACTTTACTAGGTTTTAAGAGCCAAGCGATGACTGATAAATATCATGATGATCGAGGGAAGAATTGGCAGGTTCAGGTTATAGTTATAAAATAACGATTGCGTTGTAGAAGAGTTCTGCAGAAGAATTTTTCTAGGCAATAAAAAACGGGAACTATTAAGTCCCCGCTGTTAATTACACCACGTAATAAATTACATGTGTTTAATGATTGCGTCACCGAATTCGCTACATTTCAGTAACTTAGCGCCTTCTAATTGACGTTCGAAGTCATAGGTTACAGTCTTAGCTTCGATTGCGCCTTCCATACCTTTAACGATTAGGTCAGCCGCTTCAGTCCAGCCCATATGGCGCAGCATCATCTCAGCAGAAAGAATGATAGAGCCTGGGTTTACCTTGTCTTGGCCTGCATATTTTGGTGCAGTACCGTGCGTTGCTTCGAATAATGCACACTCAGAACCAATATTCGCACCTGGAGCAATACCGATACCACCAACTTGTGCTGCTAATGCATCAGAAATGTAGTCACCATTTAGGTTCATACACGCGATAACATCGTATTCAGCTGGGCGCAGCAGGATTTGTTGTAAGAAAGCATCTGCAATAACATCTTTAACAATGATATCTTTGCCCGTTTTAGGGTTTTTAATTTTAACCCATGGGCCGCCATCTAATAATTCACCGCCGAATTCCTCTTGTGCTAATTGGTATCCCCAATCTTTAAATGCACCTTCAGTGAATTTCATAATGTTACCTTTATGAACTAAAGTCACTGAATCACGGCCGTTATCAATAGCATATTCAATTGCTGCGCGAACTAAACGCTTTGTCCCTTCTTCTGAGCAAGGCTTAATACCAATACCACAATCTTGTGGGAAACGGATTTTAGTCACACCCATTTCATCTTTCAGGAATTTAATCACTTTATCAGCTTCTGCACTGCCGGCTTTCCACTCAATACCCGCATAGATATCTTCAGAGTTTTCACGGAAAATAACCATATCAGTCAGTTCAGGTTGTTTAACTGGGCTTGGAGTGCCTTTGTAGTAGCGAACAGGACGTAAACAGATATACAAGTCAAGTTGTTGACGCAGTGCAACGTTCAAAGAACGGATACCACCACCAACAGGCGTTGTTAAAGGGCCTTTAATTGAAACGCGGTAATCACGGATTAAATCGAGAGTTTCTTCTGGTAACCAAACATCTTTACCATAAATTTGTGTAGATTTTTCACCGGTGTAAACTTCCATCCATGAAATTTTGCGCTCACCGTTGTAGGCTTTTTTAACTGCCGCATCAACCACTTTTAACATTGCTGGTGTAACATCGATACCAATGCCGTCACCTTCGATATAAGGGATAATTGGGTTGTTCGGAACGTTTAGTTTGCCTTTTGCATCAATGGTAATTTTAGCGCCTTCTGCCGGAACTACTACTTTGCTTTCCATTAACCTCTCCTTTCACTTGCGTATTTTGCTTGTTAATTTTTTGTAAGAGACGTGTCAATACTACTTCAATCTGCGTCGAACGCCAATGATTACTCATCTAAGCTTCAATGCCGATCGCATTTAACGTACTGTTTTATCTTGTAAGTTAATCGACTAACTCTTTATAAACACTTTTAAATCAATAAATTAATTTAAGTATTCTATTATTGAAAATAAATCAAACCGCGATGAAAAGTTGTCAAAGGCTCATTTGAGCGAGTGACTTGATTTTGATTAAAGTACTTCCCTACAAAAAATAATACTAGCAAGTTAACTCAAATTAAAAATACGTTTTGCTCACACTATCGCCATCCAAACAAACTCATATGTACTTATTTTTAAATGGAAAATTATTTTTATTAATTTAAATGTTTTTAAAGTTGTTAATTAAATATTACATCGCCATAAAAAATACGTCCTAGGATCCAACCGTTAAATCTCCTACACTATATGCGGTAAATAACCACAAATTATAAATTCTTATTGAATGGCCATGAACAGACCGAACTCGAAATCCGTTTTGAAGAAAAACCGTTACTCACCGAACCCTACCGCTTTAAAACATAAAGCTAAACGGGTTTCCGTTAGTTCGCAAACATCAACTAAAATCATTTTATTTAACAAACCCTTTGATGTTTTACCTCAATTTACTGATGAACAAGGCCGCGATACATTAAAAAAATATATTCCAATCACCGATGTATACGCAGCAGGACGCCTTGATAGGGACAGTGAGGGGCTTTTAATTTTAACTAATGATGGAAAGCTACAGGCGCGTTTAACACAACCACAGAAAAAAACAGGGAAAATATACTATGCTCAAGTAGAAGGGATCCCTGATGAAGACGCATTGCTAAAATTTCGGCAAGGGCTGGTGTTAAATGATGGTCCAACGCTCCCCGCAGGCATCGAGTTAGTTGGCGAACCAGAATGGTTATGGCCAAGAACCCCACCTATACGGGAACGCAAAAATATCCCGACCAGTTGGTTAAAAATCACCTTATATGAAGGACGTAATCGGCAAGTTCGTCGTATGACGGCAAATATAGGTTTTCCCACACTTAGGCTAATTCGCTATCAAATTGGTGAATTTAATTTGGGAAATCTTTCAGTTGGCGAATGGAAGGAGGTAACTGTTGTTTAAACCCAATGTGACTGTAGCAACTGTCGTACACGCTCAAGGCAAGTTTTTAGTGGTAGAAGAGTGGATAAATAACAACCCCACGTGGAATCAACCTGCTGGGCATTTAGAAGCGAATGAGACTATTTTACAGGCCGCTGAACGTGAGTTACTAGAAGAAACGGGAATAAAAGCCACACCAACGCAATTAATTAAAATTCACCAATGGATTGCCCCAGATAAAACCCAGTTTATCCGCTTTTTGTTCGCCGTAGAACTTGGCTCCCTTTGTGAAACACAGCCACAAGACAGTGATATTAGCAAATGTCACTGGCTAACAGCCGAAGAAATTTTACATAGCAACTGCTTGCGGTCGCCATTAGTAGCTGAAAGTTTGCGCTGTTTTCTCACAGGAAAGCATTATCCTTTAGATATCTTAACGGCTTACGGTGACCATTACCTTTAACCCCTTAACGTCTGCTTGGTGAAATCTTCACCAAGCAATAATATTCCCCTCTAACTCTGGTGTAATGCGGGAACAACATGCTAAAGTATGGGGCTTGATTTTTCCGCAGTGAGATATTTCCATGTCAAATAATAGTACCATGTCAGATAACAGCCAAAAAAAAGTCATCGTCGGGATGTCCGGTGGTGTTGACTCCTCTGTATCCGCTTACTTGCTACAGCAACAAGGGTATCAGGTTGCTGGTCTGTTTATGAAGAACTGGGAAGAAGATGACGACACAGAATATTGCTCGGCTGCGGCTGATCTTGCCGATGCACAAGCCGTGTGTGACAGACTGGGTATTGAACTTTATACCATTAATTTCGCTGCTGAATACTGGGACAATGTTTTCGAACATTTTTTAACTGAATATAAAGCAGGTCGCACACCAAACCCAGATATCCTCTGCAACAAAGAAATCAAGTTTAAAGCGTTCTTAGAATTTGCTGCTGAAGACTTAGGCGCAGATTACATCGCCACAGGTCACTATGTTCGCCGTCGCGATGTTGACGGGAAAAGCCAGTTATTGCGCGGTTTAGATGGCAATAAAGACCAAAGCTATTTTTTATATACATTAAGCCATGAACAGGTTGCTAAAAGTCTGTTCCCTGTTGGCGAACTGGAAAAACCTGAAGTTCGTCGCATCGCAGAGGAAATTGGCCTGATCACAGCGAAGAAAAAAGACTCTACTGGTATCTGTTTTATTGGCGAGCGTAAATTTCGCGACTTTTTAGGCCGCTACTTACCCGCTCAACCCGGCCCTATTGTGACTGTCGATGGCGAAACCATTGGCCAACACGAAGGCTTGATGTACCACACCTTAGGTCAACGTAAAGGTTTAGGTATCGGCGGTACAAAAGAGGGGTCAGAAGAACCTTGGTATGTTGTCGATAAAGACGTTGAAAACAACATTCTTATCGTTGCGCAAGGCCATGAACACCCTCGTTTAATGTCTATTGGGTTAATTGCCCAGCAATTACATTGGGTTGACCGAAAAACAATGACTGAGCCGCTACGTTGCGTCGTAAAAACACGTTATCGCCAAGCGGATATTCCTTGTACGATTACCCCACTGAGTGATGAGCGCATTGAAGTCGCTTTTGATTATCCAGTTGCGGCTGTCACTCCAGGTCAATCTGCTGTATTTTATATCGATGAAGTTTGTCTCGGTGGCGGTATTATTGAAGCCCGTATTCAGGAGTAAATGTGGCAAAAAACTATTATGACATTACGCTTGCCTTAGCGGGTATCTGCCAAGCAAGCGCAATGGTTCAAAAACTTGCACATGAAGGTGTTTGTCTTGAGAAAGACACGGAAACCATGGTCAATTGCCTCACCAATATGAATCCAAAATCCACTTTGGATGTCTTTGGTAATGATACCGCAAATTTAAAAACGGGACTCAGTGCCCTGTTAGGCATGTTAACAGGCGGCAACAGTGGTTTATCCGCTGAAATGACACGCTATATGTTAAGTATTATGGCACTCGAGCGTCGTCTCAATAAAAACCAAGAAGCGATGAACCAACTCGGCCAACGTATTGAGCAATTCGAACGCCAAGCTGATTATTTTGAGCCTCTTTCTGAAGGTGTATTTAACGCGCTTGCGGGTATTTACGTAGACGTAGTTAGCCCTGCGGGACCTCGAATTCAAGTCACGGGCTCCCCTGATATTCTAAAGAATACGTTAGTTCAAGCAAAAGTTAGAGCCACTTTACTCGCAGGTATTCGCTGTGCGGTGCTTTGGCAACAAGTTGGCGGAAGTCGTATTCAACTCATGTTCTCTCGCAATCGTCTGGCTAATCAGGCGAAAGATATTTTGTCTCACCTTTAAATCTGGAGTTGCTACCAATGGAATTATCCTCACTGACCGCTGTATCCCCGATTGACGGCCGTTACGGTGATAAAGTCAGCGCTTTACGCACTATTTTTAGTGAGTTTGGTTTACTGAAATTTCGCGTGCAAGTTGAAGTCCGCTGGCTACAAAAACTGGCTGCAACCGCTCAAATCAAAGAAGTTCCTTCATTTGATGCTGACGCAATCGCTTACTTAGATGAAATTGTCGCGAACTTCGGTGAAAAAGATGCAATGCGCATCAAAGAAATTGAACGCACAACCAACCATGATGTGAAGGCCGTAGAATACTTCCTAAAAGAAAAAGTGGCAAACATCCCTGCTCTTCATGCCGTTTCTGAATTTATTCACTTCGCTTGTACTTCAGAAGATATCAATAACCTTTCTCATGCATTGATGCTGAAAACCGCTCGCGAAGAAGTTTTGCTACCACAATGGCGTCAAATTATTGATAAAATAAAAACAATGGCTCATGAGTACCGCAATTTGCCGTTACTATCACGTACTCATGGTCAACCTGCCACGCCTTCCACCATTGGTAAAGAGTTTGCCAACGTTGCTTATCGTTTGGAACGCCAATTCCGCCAGCTACAACAGATTGAAATTTTAGGTAAAATCAATGGTGCTGTTGGTAACTATAATGCACATATGGTCGCTTACCCTGAAGTGAATTGGCACGAATTTAGCGAAACCTTCGTTACGTCTTTAGGCATTCAATGGAACCCATTCACCACACAAATTGAACCTCATGACTATATTGCTGAGTTATTTGATTGTGTCGCTCGTTTTAACACTATCGTGTTAGATTTCGACCGTGATATTTGGGGCTATATCGCATTAAATCACTTCAAACAAAAAACAATCGCTGGTGAAATTGGCTCTTCCACTATGCCACACAAAGTGAACCCGATTGATTTTGAAAACTCTGAAGGTAACTTAGGGTTAGCAAATGCCGTCTTAGGCCATTTAGCAAGTAAACTTCCTGTTTCTCGCTGGCAGCGTGACTTAACAGACTCGACAGTATTACGTAATCTCGGTGTCGGCTTAGGTTATGCATTGATTGCTTATCAATCAACCATGAAAGGCTTAAATAAATTAGAAGTTAATGAACAGCATTTACTGGATGAATTAGACCAAAACTGGGAAGTTTTGGCTGAGCCAATTCAAACTGTAATGCGCCGTTATGGCATTGAAAAACCATACGAAAAACTCAAAGAATTGACCCGCGGCAAACGCGTTACCGCTGAAGGGATGAAACAATTCATTGATAGTTTAGATTTGCCTGAGCATGAAAAAGCCCGTTTGAAAGAGATGACGCCTGCCAACTACATCGGTTACGCTGTCACTTTTATTGATGAGCTAAAATAACCTCAAGCTTTTAACTTAATACATTCAAAGTGGGCGGGCTCTATGTCCCCCACTTTTTATTTACCCTATAGCCCCTGCTTGTTCCCCCCTAAACTGCCTGAAGATAAACAAAGATAAATTATATTTCCGCTTTGTTTGATTTATATTTACTTAATCCCTTGTCGTTATTCAGAACTCTTTTTACCATAGCGTATCTAGTGCTACTATTTGCAATAAGTGTAGCTATCTTTTTTCAATATGAGGGTTTCCGATGCGTATTCTTATTGTCGAAGACAATGCGTTACTTCGTCACCATTTAACCGTACAGCTTAAAGAGCTTGGTCATCAGGTTGACTCCGCTGAAGATGCAAAAGAAGCTGACTACTTTTTACACGAAAGTTGCCCAGATATCGCGGTAGTTGATTTGGGCTTACCTGATGAAGACGGGCTTTCCATGATAAAACGCTGGCGTGGTGAGCACGTCAATATTCCACTTTTAGTATTGACGGCTCGCGAAAGTTGGCAAGAAAAAGTACAAGCACTAAACAGTGGTGCAGATGACTACGTGACGAAACCTTTCCAGCTAGAAGAGCTGGTCGCCCGCATGCAAGCTTTAATGCGCAGACATAGCGGTCTCGCTTCACAAGTACTCGAATTAGGCAATTTCGTTATTGACCTCTCACGTAAAGAATTTACAGTTAACAGTGAAACCGTCAAATTAACTGCTTTTGAGTACACCATTATTGAAACACTGCTTCGCAACAATGGGAAAGTGGTTAGCAAAGACTCGTTAATGCGCCAGCTTTATCCAGATGCCGAACTTAGAGAAAGTCATACTATCGATGTTTTAATGGGCCGATTACGCAAAAAAATTCAACAATTCCATAGTGATGATGTGATTGTCACTGTACGTGGCCAAGGCTATCGTTTTGATGTGAATGGCTAATATGACGCTACGTAAATTTAAGTTCAAGCCCCTTTCGCTACGAGCACGTTTTCTCTGTGCCACATCAGCCGTGATCTTGGCGCTTTCTTTGTCCTACGGTATCGTTGCAATTTTGGGGTATCTAATTAGTTTCGATAAAACAACTTACACTCTATTACGTAGCCAAAGTAACTTAATTTACAGCCTAGCCCAATGGCAAAATAATAAAATTGATATTCGTGTTCCACCAAATTTCACATTAAATAACCCTACTTTGGTTATTATTTATGATGAACAAGGTCTCGTATTATGGCGCCAACGGGATGTACCTAGCGTTGAACGACTGATCCGTAATGATTGGCTAAAAAAAGAGGGCTTATATGAAATTGATACGGACATTCGTGAAACTCGCCAACTCCTAGACGACAACCCCGAGTTCAACACAAAATTAGACGACATGGGTAATGATGACGAACCGTTGACTCACTCCGTGTCCGTGAACCAATATGCCGCAAGCGAAAACCTGCCTCCTCTCACCATCGTCGTTGTTGATACCCTACCACAAGACTTACAAAATACCGGTTTAGTTTGGGAATGGTTTGGTTACGTTTTACTAGCTAACTTAATTTTAGTCATCCCCTTATTATGGTTGGCCGCTTATTGGAGCCTACGGCCAATTAAATCATTAGTATCACAACTCAGTAGCCTAGAAAAAGGTGAACGGGATGCACTGGACGAGAACCCACCGTATGAGCTTCGCGGCCTAGTACGCAATCTTAATATTTTGTTAACGAATGAACGAAAGCGCTACAGTAAATATCGCACCACACTTTCGGATTTAACACACAGTTTAAAAACGCCTTTAGCCGTTTTACAGTCGACATTACGCCTGCTTCGCTCAGGCAAACAAATGAATATAGAACAAGCTGAGCCTATCATGCTTGAACAAATTGGCCGTATTTCTCAGCAGGTTGGCTATTATTTGCACCGTGCATCAACGCAAGGTGATGAAAACATGATGCTACGTGAAATTTCATCTGTTCCATCAATATTAGACAGCCTTGCAAGTGCCCTGCATAAAGTTTACCAACACAAAGGGGTTTCTATTACGGTTAACGTTTCTCCTGAAATAACTTGGCTAGGTCAACCTAATGACTTCATGGAAGTTATGGGCAATATCATGGAAAATGCGTGTAAATATTGTCTTGAATTCGTTGAGGTTAGTGCTGTTACGGGGGCTGATAGCTTAACATTAATTGTCGATGATGATGGTCCTGGCGTACCTGAAAGCAAACGCAGCTTAATTTTTGTTCGAGGGCAACGTGCAGATACCCTGCGTCCAGGCCAAGGCTTAGGCTTATCCATTGCCTTGGATATTATCGACCAGTATGACGGGGAAATCATAATTAGTGATAGCCCGCTTGGCGGTGCACGTTTATCCGTCACATTTAGGCAGCAATCTATGATTGAAGATAGTTAATCTGTGATATGAGTCCGTTTGTCCCCTATTTTACGAACCATTTCCGGTATACTATTTATGAAGTGTTTTATGAAAAGTAGTTTAAGGTGGCTGACTTGTTTACTCTCAAGATAAACCGCCCCCTATGTTTCTCATAAAGTTTATTTAGCATAATACTATTGTATATCGGCCATTTTTCGGTATTAAGACCGGGTATATTGCAATAAACTGATTAGCTATATTTAGCAGCTCCAAGGGACAATAAGATGGATTACAAACTAAATCTCGACTGGCAAAGTTTCCTCGACAGTCACTGGCAGAAGCGCCCACTGCTTATCAAAAAAGGGTTTGCAAATTTTATTGACCCTATCTCGCCTGACGAACTTGCAGGTCTGGCGATGGAAGATGAGGTTGATAGCCGTTTGGTTAGCCATAAAGAAGGAATTTGGCAAGTTGGCCATGGCCCATTTGAAAGCTATGAACACCTTGGCGAAGAGAATTGGTCTATTTTAGTTCAGGCTGTTGACCATTGGCATCACCCAAGCTCTGCGTTGATGAAACCATTCCGTGTACTTTCAGACTGGCGAATGGATGATTTAATGATCTCCTACTCGGTCCCCGGCGGTGGTGTAGGCCCTCACCTAGACCAATACGATGTGTTTATTATTCAAGGCGAAGGCCGTCGTCATTGGCGAGTGGGCGAAAAAATTCCAATGAAACAACATTGCCCACATCCTGACTTACTGCAAGTACAACCCTTTGATGCCATCATTGATGAAGAAATGGAACCCGGCGATATTTTGTACATTCCACCTGGGTTCCCACATGAAGGCTACGCCATTGAGCCTTCATTAAATTACTCGGTTGGCTTTCGTGCACCAAATACTCGTGAATTGGTCAGTAGCTTTGCCGATCACTTAATTTCTAACGATTTAGGCAGTTACCGTTATAGTGACCCTGATTTATCATTCCGTGATAACCCTGCGGAGATCTTGCAAGGTGAACAAATTAAGCTGCGTGAGATGATGATATCACTAATTAATGACCCCGAGCTCTTTCGCAAATGGTTAGGTGAGTTTATCTCTCAATCACGCCACGAATTAGACATTGCGCCACCTGAACCACCTTATGAGCAAGAAGAAATCTATGATTTACTGAAAACTCAGCAAGAAACCTTGTACAAACTAAATGGTCTCAGGGCATTACGCGTTGGCGACCAATTTTTTGTAAATGGAGAATGCTTAGAAACTGAGTGTTATGAAGCTGCAGATAGTTTGTGTCGCTATGATGCCGTTAATAGCCAACTTTTAGCTGATGCTATTGATGACGTTAATTTTATCGCACTACTTACTGCACTCGTCAATAACGGATACTGGTATTTTGACGATTAATCGATACCAATAATATTAAATGTGTATTTTATGAAAAGGCCCATTAATTATGGGCTTTTTCTTTAAACGAATTTTATTAGTATGATATAGCAACTCTCTCCTACCCCATTAATAAAAACCGCTGACTGTAATTAAAATACCTTCATTAATAACTAAGTTATTTATTTTAGTCTGTATTTTATTTTACGGTCACATACTCCCTTTATGAGCCTGATTTACTCATCAGCACGCAAAGATAACGTATTTTATTTGATTCAATTCTAAACTGTTTTTACTTCAACATCGCCAATCCTACACAGCGTTAATTACCCCTTTTAAAGATGATAACAACATGAACATAGAAACACTTTTGGCTTTATCATTGTTTTCCTTTGTGACATCCATAACGCCAGGACCCAATAATATTATGTTACTTGCTTCAGGCATTAATTTTGGATTTAGAAAAACATTGCCGCATTCATTGGGAGTATCAATCGGTTTTCTTATTATGCTCGTTGCAGTAGGGCTTGGAATCGGAGCCTTGATCCAATCATCCCCTATGATTTATTCGATATTAAAATATTTTGGAATTGTTTATTTGTTCTGGCTTGCATGGAAAACCACGATTAGCCATTCCATTGCACAGACAAATAACCAAGAGATTAAACCGCTAACTTTCTTAGAAGCGGCACTATTTCAATGGATAAACCCTAAAGCATGGATGATGGCTGTTTCAGGAATGGCCATGTATACCAATACAAACGCCCCCTATTTATCGATGTTTCAGGTCGCCGTCATCTTCTCAGCCATCAACTGGCCGTGTGTTGCTATCTGGGCGATGTTTGGCAGTAAATTAAGAGAAAGACTAAAACAACCTAAAATATTAAAACGATTTAATTTAGTCATGGGCATTTTACTGGCGCTTAGTGGTATTTCTGTATTATTTCAATAGAAAAATTAGAGTGCTTATCGCAGTAAGCACTCTAATTATGGCAAGATATCAGGATTGCCGTGCGTGGATAGCCGTTAGCTCCGCAATACGCATAATCACACTAACAGCCTGTTCCATACCTTCTTGGGTTATAAACTCATGTTTACTGTGGAAATTATATCCACCAGTAAAAATATTTGGACACGGTAAACCGCGATGTGAAAGCTGAGCTCCGTCAGTACCGCCCCGGATAGGTTGAATAATGGGCTCAATGCCACAATCAAGCATCGCTTGCTTAGCTAGTTCAATCACGTGTGGGTACTTCATGACCTCTTTGTGCATGTTATAATAGGTATCATCAAGCGTTAGTTCGATATAACAACTTGGATGTAGCCCTTCGCCAACTTTTTCAGCAATTCGAATGATATTTTTCTTCCTAGCTTCAAATCCTGCTAAGTCAAAATCACGAATAATATAATTCAACTCGGCCTTCTCTACTGTCCCTTTTAACGAGGTTAAATGATAAAACCCTTCATAACCATCTGTACTTTCAGGTGTTTCATCGGGAGGTAACATTGCATGAATACGATTTGCTAACCCTAATGCATTCACCATCACCCCTTTGGCTGTACCTGGATGGGTGTTATTGCCGACAATTTTAATCGAAACATTGGCCGCATTAAAATTTTCATACTCTAATTCACCAACACCACCACCATCGACGGTATAGGCCCACAATGCATCAAATTGTTTAAAGTCGATATGGCGAGCCCCACGTCCTATCTCTTCATCAGGGGTAAATGCAAGACAGACTTTCCCATGAGGAATATTTTTTTCCTTTAAACGGACGAATGCTGTAATAATTTCTGCAATTCCCGCTTTATCATCGGCACCAAGTAAGGTTTTACCATCAGTCATGATCAGGGTTTTGCCAATCATTTCATGGAGTACCGGAAACATTACTGGGGATAACACTTCATCACCAATACCTAACGCAATATCCCCACCTCGATAATTTTCAAGGACTTGTGGACTCACGTTTTTACCTGAAAAATCAGGCGCTGTGTCTAAGTGTGAAATAAAACCAATAGTGGGAACATCCCAATCAACGTTTGACGGCAAATAGGCCATCACACAACCTTGATCGCTTAGTGTTATTTTTTCAAAACCTAATTCGTTCAGTTCATTAACTAATGCGCGAGCAAACTTTAACTGCCCCGCACTGCTCGGTACGGTTTTTGCGTTTAGTTTTGACTGTGTATCGAAAGCGGTATATTCAAAAAACCGCTCTAAGAGTTTGTCCATACCCTTCCCCCTAAAATATCAATGTTTATATTATGGGAAAGATCACAGATTCAATTATTGTCTCAAATCAGCTTTCCTGTTAATGCGCACTATTTTTATAGTAAATCTTTAATAAAATTTATTTTTTAGCGTATTTTTTGGGTGATTAACTGTCATAGTCACAATCAGCACCTATAATTAATAGGGGTAATAATTAAATTACATTAATTAGTAAATTATTTGTTACCTAAAAACACGCCTCTTGGTTAACTTTCACTCTCCCACTACACAGATCATCAATTATTGAATTGAAATAGTATGTTATATATGACCTATTATTTTTTTATTTATTATCTAATTAATAAACAAAACGAAGTTTAACTCGTTAATAGGAATATCTATGTCAAAAACATGTTTAATTTATGGTGTGAGCAAAGGCTTAGGCAAGGCATTAGTCGAAGGATTCCCTGAAAAAGTAGACCATATTTATGGTGTTTCTCGCTCAAAACCTCCTTTTGAACAAACTAATTTTACGTGGATCCCTGCTGATTTAAATGACATTAATAGTGCAAATACCATTAAGCATGTTATTCAAAATCAACCTATTCATACTTTAATTTATAACGTTGGCATATGGGAAAAATTGGCATTTAATGAAGAGTACCAATTTGAATCGACTGATGACATAGAGTTACTCAATATGGTTCAAACCAATATAAGTGCCTGTTTATTAAATCTAAAAGCGCTCTTACCTAATTTGCGCCTAGCAAAAAACAGTAAGGTTATATTGATTGGCTCCACATGGGGTTTAGATAATCATAATGGCAAGGAAGTCACCTTTTCTGCCACCAAATATGCCCTCAGAGGAATAGCTCAGTCATTAAGAGAAACTCTACGGGAAGATAAAATAGCAATATCAGTCATAAACTTAGGTTATCTAGCAACTGAGTTCCCATTAACTGTTTCTGTCGATGAAGTCATTGAAAAAAGTGATGGGCAATTAATCCCATTACAAGATGTTGTCAACGCCGTGCGTTTTATCGCCAATACCAGCAATGCAACCTGTGTCAAAGAGATTACGATGCCAGCCATGATGGATACAAACGTCTAACATATAAGAGGAAACAATACGCTTCCCCTATAATGTTATGTATTAAAAGCTTATTGCGCGATATTTTTAACCTGTAACTCAGTAATAAGCTTATTAATATATTCAACAACGACTTTGCTGGCTAAACCATAGTGTTTTTCATCGAACTCACTTTCCACTTGGCTAGGCTCTAAATTCAGTTCGACGGTATGTGCCCCATGTAATTTCGCCTCATGCACAAAACCTGCCGCAGGATACACATGGCCAGACGTTCCAATAGAAATAAAAATAGTCGCTGATTCAATGGATTGATAAATATAATCCATTCCAATTGGCATTTCACCAAACCAAACAATATGGGGCCTCAGCGGTTGAGGAAATTGGCAACAATGACAGCGGTCATCGACCGATAAATCCCCTTTCCACTCCAATACTTGATTTGACCAATTACAGCGAACTTTTAATAGCTCTCCATGCATATGGATAACCCGCTGACTCCCCGCTCTTTCATGCAAATTATCTATATTTTGCGTAATTAACAAAAAGCGGTCACCAAAAAGTTCTTCAAGCTGGGCTAGTGCATAGTGAGCAGCATTAGGCTTAATATTTTCTTGCTGTAACTGCCGACGCCGCTCATTATAAAAACGTTGTACTAATTCAGGATCACGCTCGAAACCTTCAGGAGTAGCGACATCTTCAACGCGATGCTCCTCCCATAATCCATCCGCAGAACGGAATGTTTGGATCCCAGATTCAGCTGAAATTCCAGCCCCCGTCAAAACGACGATATTGACATTTTTCATGTTATCCAATCTATTATCTATATAAAAAGACCGGTTACGAAGTCGCTGGCGGCGTATACATTTATTCTTACGAGCTTTTTTCAACCTATAACGAAATCGCAACATCAAAACTTCCTTTCATCCATATCACCAATAAAATTTATACCGTATTAAATATTAATTGTTTTCTATCATGTCATTACGACATGAATTTATAAACCTTGATTGTTTGAAATTATTTAAAACAATCAAGCTCAAGTGTGTATTTTATTGGCATATTAACCATTTCCTTACCACAACTGATGACATTATCTAAATGTTAACATACTAAAACGCATCATCATGCTGAATGCAAATAAAAATATCGAAGGTATCGATTTTGTCACTTTTTATTCATGAAAATGACATCATATATTCATAAATACACCATAAAACTGCCACAATGGGAAAACAATAAAAAAACCTTTCTCGTTCACTCTCAGTGCAGTTAAAATACGCCTCGCAGATTTTACTGTGTTATTAACTCACCACTACAAGGGATTTCATGGAAAAGTTTTTTGAAAGAGCGATGTATGCTTCACGTTGGATTTTAGCGCCTATCTATTTTGGGCTTTCACTGACACTATTGGCTTTAACCATTAAGTTCTTTCAAGAGCTATACCATATTTTGCCAAATATCTTTTCAATTCCGGAAGCAGACTTAATTTTAACGCTATTATCATTGATTGATATGGCATTAGTCGGTGGGTTATTGGTGATGGTGATGTTTTCAGGTTATGAGAACTTTGTTTCACAAATGGATATTCCTGACAACAGCGAAAAACTTGGCTGGCTTGGAAAAATGGACGCTTCATCATTAAAAAATAAAGTCGCGGCTTCCATTGTTGCAATTTCCTCAATTCACTTGTTAAAAATCTTTATGGACTTAAAAAGTGTCTCAAATGACAAACTAATGTGGTATGTCGTTATCCATTTAACCTTTGTATTATCTGCATTCGTTATGGGTTATCTCGACAAAATGACCAAAAAATAAACAGTTAAATTTATTTTTAAAGTGCCTAGCCTCGATGCATAGGCACTTATCAGTTGACTAATCTTATCTTTATCTCCCTTTTCATTTTCCGCTTTGTGTTACCATCACTGTTCTGAAGACCCGTACTAAGGATACTCAACATGAGCCAACATTTTGTCGGCAAATATGAAGCTGAGATTAAATTTCAATTACCAGACCCTGACACTTTTTTGCATAAAATAAGAGCCGACTTGGCCGAACCCTTTACGGAAAATAATACAGAAACAGATTATTTCTATGAAAACCCACATTTACCACTGGCCGACAATAACGTCAGTATGTGTGTCCGTGAAATGGTGCCATCAGGCATAAAATTATGGATAGTTAAAGGCCCTGGGCTTTCTGAATGCAAAGCCATTAATATTGATGACTGCCATCATGTACAAAACATGTTGACGACACTGGGATACCATTGCTACTTAACCACGACAAAGGTAAGAAGTATTTATTTTCTGAATGACATACACATAACAATTGACCATCTTAGTGGGATCGGTTGGTTCGCTGAGTTTGCCATCATGACTGATGAGCAAGATTTACTTGATAGTTTATATAAAAGGTTGATGGCGACGGCCAAACAGTATGGATTTACAGAAGAAATGGTCGAAACTCGTAGCTATAAACAGATGTTTTTAACTGCACAGCCATCATATAAAGAGCCAATAAATTTTTAGCGCCATTCCCTAAAAATAATTGGCTCTTTGCCCCTAATGACTATTGGCCACTGAGGATCCGAGCTGGGTCTAACTTACTCGCTCGGCGAGCCGGATACCAGCTGGCTAGCAGGCTCAGTATAATGGTTGTAATTAAAACATAAACCACATCCATCACATGCAATTCAGAAGGCAAAAAATCAATAAAATAGACATCACCAGATAAAATGGGATGACCAACCATAGCCTCTATCACCTTGATCATTGACGTTAAATTTAAGGATATGGCGACCCCAAGTACCACGCCAATCAAAGAACCAACAAGGCCCCCCAACAAACCATACCATAAGAAAATAGCGCGGATTTGCCTATCTTTTGCTCCCAAGGTTCGCAATACAGCGATGTCACTACTTTTATCTTTAACGGCCATAACAAGCGTAGAAACAATATTAAAACAGGCAACACCAATGACTAATATCATAGCCAAGTACATGATACTTCTAACCATTTGGATATCATTGTACATATAGCCATAATCACCAATCCAGCTTTTTACGACAACGTGATGCATAGTTTTCAAACCTGCATCATAAACAACTTGATCGGCAATAAATGGGTCTGTGGCTTTGATTTCAAACCCTGTCACACCATCCCCATAGTCGAGGTATTCCTGTGCATCTGCGAGTGGAACAAGTGCCAACTGGTGATCTAGCAGGCCGCTCAGTTTAAAAACCCCTGTCACCTGCACGCGAATACGCTTAGGTTGTTGAATTTTTAAGCTAGCATCCGTATTTGGGATCATGATTGTCACCCAATCCCCAACCTTCACATTCAATGCATCAGCCACACCTTGGCCTAAAATAATTGATTGTTTACCCGCTTCAAAATGCTGCCAAGCGTCATTGAGAATAAACTGTGGTAATGCGCTGACTTGTGATTGCGTTTTTCGTGAAACTCCCATCACTTGGATTGCTTTTAAATTTGCGCCACGCTCAAGCAACCCAGTAAAATTGATGTAAGGACTAACGCCTTCTACACCCGGCGTTTTTCGGATAACTTGTTCAGCAAATTCCAAATCTTTATAGGGCGGTTTATCTGCATATATTTGCCCATGGGGAACGACAGATAATACGCGGTTATTTAATTCACGCTCAAAGCCGTTCATCGCGCTCAAACCGATAATGAGCACTGCAACCCCGAGAACAATACCCAACGTTGAAACTATCGAGACTAACGAGACCATCCCGGTTCGACGTCGACCGCGGCTGAAACGCAGCGCTGTGAGTAGTGAAAGAGGCAATTTAGACATTACCGAGCCCCCAAGGTAATTTCCTGCTGTAAATGCCCATCACGCATTTCCAATTGACGAGATAACCGGCGAGCTAGTGTCATATCATGAGTGACCACTAAAAATGCGGTCCGCTGTGTTCGGTTTAATTCCCCCAGCAATTCAAAAATGGCGTCTGCATTACGTAAGTCCAGATTACCTGTCGGCTCATCGGCTAAAACCAATGCTGGCTCATTCACTAACGCCCTTGCAATAGCAACACGCTGACGCTCTCCCCCTGACAACTCAGAAGGACGATGCCCTGCCCGATGTGCTAGCCCGACCGCTTCTAGCATTTCGGTCGCTTTCGAAAATGCAGTTTCTTTCGCAACCTTGCCAATCAATAAAGGCATCGCCACATTCTCTAGGGCAGTAAAATCCGGTAAAAGATGGTGAAATTGGTAAATAAAACCTAAATCTTTATTACGAATAGCCGCACGTTCATCTGAAGATAATTGATTAATATGCTGCCCACGAAAAATGACATTCCCTTCTGATGGGGTATCTAGGCCCCCCAGTAAATGTAATAAGGTACTTTTACCCGAACCCGAGCTTCCCACAATAGCCATCATTTCCCCAAGCCCCATGGAAAAACTGACATTTTTCAACACTTGCGTCGACAATGTCCCTTCTTGATATGTTTTACTCAAATTTTCACAGACCAGAAGTGGTTGTTTATTCATAACGTAAAGCCTCAGCAGGTTGAACCGCTGCTGCACGCCAAGAAGGATAAAGCGTTGCCAGCAGAGAAATCAGCATTGCACTCAGTGCAATAATTAAAATACCAGAGTAATCAAGCACAATAGGCAGAGAGACACCTTTGGGTAATAAACCAATCAGCGGCATAATGACATTCAGTTGACTAGAAAGTATTGTGCCTAATATTGTGCCAATGAGTGAACCAATCACCCCCGCCCCTGCACCTTGGATCATAAATATCATTAAAATACGCCAACGTTTGAGACCAAGGGTTTTTAAAATAGCCACTTCACCTTGCTTTTCCATCACTAACAACGATAGCGAGGTAATAATGTTAAATGCCGCCACTGCGATAATTAAGCTGAGCAATAAGCCCATCATATTTTTTTCCATGCGAACCGCTTGGAAAAACTCCCCTTTACGCTCTCGCCAATCTTTCCACACCAAGCCTTCTGGTAACGTTTGCTGACTCAAAACGTCAACTTGTAAAGGTTCATCCAAATATAAACGCCACCCAGTAATGTGCCCTGTTGGATAACGTAGCATACGTGCGGCATCTTGCTGTGCGACGACCAACTCGCTCGTATCCGCTTCCCCATTCGTTTGGAAAATGCCTGCAACGGTAAATAAGCGCTGACTTGGAATGCGCCCCATCGGTGTTAACTGACTCACCCCAGGAATAATTAAGCGAACTTCATCACCACGTTTTACGCCAAGCGTTTCTGCCAGTTTGTTCCCCAGAAAAACATTGTAACTGCCTTCTTTAAGATCGCTGCGTTGCCCAACAACCAGTTTATCCAATAACAGCGAAGGTTCTTCAGGTTCAATCCCCCCCATGACACCAACGCCAACATTGGTTCGGCTTTGTAATACCACGTCAGATTGCACAATAGGTGCAATATGGCTAACACCGTTTAAATGTTGTAGGTCGGTTATTGGATATTTTGCTGGGTCTATGTTTCCAGAGGCAGAGGTTAAAATTGCCTGCGGCATATAAGCAAGTATGCTATCTTGTAAAGATCGCTCGAACCCATTCATCACTGAAGTGACGGTTATCAATGCCGTCACCCCCAGTGTGATACCAATGGCAGATAAACTGGAAACGAAACGCCCAAATTTATCTGCGGCGCGCCCACGTAAATAGCGTAGGCCTATAAATAATGAGACAGATTGGTGCATGAAATCTATGATGCCCCTGTTGCCAAAGCGAAGTGTTCAGCGATAATAAAGGGTACGATTGATGAATGGAACCACTCGATGGTTTTTTTTCTGCTTTGAGTGCCTTTTTGTCTGACTTTCAGACGAATTACGAGTTAAAACTGATTGTTTTGTTCCGAATTTTGTAGTTTAACTATCCATTGATTAACTTAACTATTTTTCGTGCAAAATTTGGCTATGTTTGTGCTAACTCTTGTTTAACTGCTTACTAATCGCTGTGAGATACCGAAGATTTCTATGTTGTCAAAATTTCGTTATGAACTCCCTAGTCGTAGTGGCGATGTTCGCCATTTAGGTTGCCTTATCGGGGCGGCTGGTGCACTTGAATGTGGAGAAATAATACAACGTCATCAAGGGCCTGTTATCATCGTGACACGTGACATGCAAAATGCATTACGTTTAAAAGATGAAATTCAACAGTTTACACAACACCCTATAGAGACACTTTCTGATTGGGAAACATTGCCATATGACAATTTCTCCCCCCATCAGGAAATTATTTCTCATCGTTTATCGACCCTGTACCGTTTGTCCAGTTTACAAAAAGGCGCATTAATTCTTCCCGTCAATACGCTGATGCAAAAAGTCTGCCCTGCTGACTTTTTAACCAGCCATGCTTTGTTGATGGCAAAAGGTGATAAACTTTCCCGTGATAACTTACGGAATGAGCTCGATAACGCGGGTTACCGCCATGTTGAACAAGTTTTAGAACATGGCGAATATGCAACACGCGGAGCGCTGCTCGATTTATTTCCAATGGGAAGTTCATTACCATTTCGTATTGATTTCTTTGATGATGAAATTGATAGCTTGCGAACTTTCGACGTAGACTCACAAAGAACACTCGAAGAAGTCGAGCAAATTAATTTACTCCCAGCGCATGAGTTCCCGACCGATAAAGACGCGATTGAACGTTTCCGCAGCCAATGGCGGGAGCGTTTTGAGGTTCGCCGTGACCCAGAGCATATTTACCAACAAGTCAGTAAAAATACCTTACCAGCAGGTATTGAGTATTGGCAGCCTTTATTCTTTGCACAGCCACTGCCCTCTTTATTTGAGTATTTACCACCATCAAGCTTAATTGTTTCGCAGAACTTACAAGAAGCCGCTGAACGGTTTCAGGTTGATACTCGACAACGGTATGAAAGCCGCGGTGTCGACCCTATGCGCCCATTGCTCCCGCCATCTGAACTCTGGCTAACCGTTGAACAACTTAATCAATCATTAAAAAACTGGCCACGTATTCAATTATCACCTGAGTCTCTGCCCAAAAAAGCGGCAAATACCAATTTAGATTATCGGCCATTACCGGATATCAGCACACAAGGGCAAAGCAAAACGCCACTCGAAAAATTGCGGCAGTTTACTGAACAGTTCGATGGAACTATCGTTTTTTCTGTTGAAAGCGAAGGCCGACGTGAAACCGTTACCGAGCTATTAGCTCGTTTAAAAATTCGCCCTGAAATTATTCAAAGCTATACTAGCCCTGCTGATAACCGGTTTGCCATCACCATTGGTGCCGCTGAACATGGCTTTATTCAGTCTGATATCCATAAAGCATTAATTTGTGAAAGTGATTTACTTGGGGAACGTGTTGTTCGCCGCCGTTCAGATAACCGCCGCGCCATTAATACTGACACCCTTATTCGTAATTTAGCGGAATTACGCACGGGGCAACCAGTTGTCCATATTGAGCATGGTGTGGGCCGTTACCAAGGGCTAACTACCTTAGAAGCGGGTGGGATTAAAGCGGAATATTTAATTTTAACCTATGCTGGCAATGATAAACTGTATGTTCCTGTTTCTTCGCTTCATTTAATTAGTCGTTATGCAGGTGGCGCGGATGAAAATGCCCCATTGCATAAATTAGGCAGTGATAGCTGGGGGCGTGCACGCCAAAAAGCGGCTGAAAAAGTTCGCGATGTTGCGGCAGAACTTCTTGATATCTATGCACAACGAGCCGCTAAAGCTGGCTTTGCATTTAAGCATGATAAACAACAATACCAAGAGTTTTGTCAAGGTTTTCCATTCGAAACAACGCCTGACCAAGAAGCCGCCATCAATGCCGTTCTCAGTGATATGTGCCAGCCATTAGCGATGGATCGTCTGGTTTGTGGCGATGTGGGCTTTGGTAAAACCGAAGTGGCAATGCGAGCCGCATTCCTTGCGATTAATAATAACAAGCAAGTTGCCGTGTTAGTCCCCACGACACTACTTGCGCAGCAGCACTACGATAACTTTAAAGATAGGTTTGCTAACTGGCCTGTCCGTATCGAAATGTTGTCACGCTTTAAAACAGCGAAAGAGCAACAACAAATTATTACCCAAGCTGCTGAAGGCAAAGTGGATATTCTAATTGGTACCCACAAATTACTACAAAGTGACTTAGTATGGAAAGATTTAGGCTTACTTGTCGTCGATGAAGAACACCGCTTTGGTGTCCGTCATAAAGAACGCATCAAAGCCATGCGTGCAGACGTTGATATCTTAACGCTGACTGCCACACCTATCCCTCGGACGCTCAATATGGCCATGAGTGGTATGCGTGATTTATCTATTATCGCCACACCACCAGCACGCCGTTTGGCTGTAAAAACCTTTGTGCGCCAATATGATGACTTAGTTGTCCGTGAAGCAATTTTACGCGAAACCTTACGTGGCGGCCAAGTTTATTACCTTTACAATGATGTTGAAAACATTGAAAAAGCCAAAGCACGCCTTGAAGAGTTAGTCCCTGAAGCCCGTTTTGTTGTTGGTCATGGCCAAATGCGTGAGCGCGAATTAGAACGCGTAATGACAGATTTCCATCATCAACGTTTTAATGTATTGATATGCACAACAATTATTGAAACTGGTATTGATATACCGACGGCAAATACCATTATCATTGAACGCGCTGACCATTTCGGGTTAGCACAACTCCATCAACTACGTGGCCGTGTGGGTCGTTCTCACCATCAAGCTTATGCATACTTGCTCACTCCGCATCCAAAAGCCATGACCTCCGATGCACATAAACGTCTTGAAGCCATTTCTTCACTGGAAGATTTAGGAGCTGGGTTTGCTTTAGCAACTCATGATTTGGAAATTCGTGGTGCGGGTGAATTACTCGGTGAAGATCAAAGTGGGCAAATGACCACGATTGGTTTTACCCTCTACATGGAACTGTTAGAAAGTGCGGTTGATGCGCTAAAAGAGGGCCGTGAGCCTTCATTAGAAGATTTAACTAACCAACAAACAGAAATTGAGTTGCGCATGCCTGTTCTGTTGCCTGACGACTATATTCATGATGTGAATATCCGTTTATCTTTCTATAAGCGGATAGCCAGTGCAAAAGGAAGCCAAGAGCTCAACGACCTACGTACAGAGTTAATCGATCGTTTTGGTAGCCTACCGGATGCAGGTAAATTCTTACTAACGAATGCGGCTATTCGATTGCAAGCTCAAGCCCTTGGTATTAAACGAATTGAAGCTCATGAAAAAGGCGGGTTCATTGAGTTTGGTGATAAAAATAAAGTCGACCCAAGCTACTTGATAAGCTTATTACAAAACCAGCCACAAACTTATCGATTAGATGGCCCAGTTCGACTAAAATTTTTCCATGATTTAACCGAAAGAGTCTATCGACTAGAGTTTATTAAGCAATTACTCACCGGGTTTGAAGAACATCAAATTCTCTAGATCCAATGCTGTAAAATGATAAAGGCGACAATGATGTCGCCTTTATCATTATAATATTTATATAAAAAGGTTATTCCATAAAACCAAATGTATTTTTGTTCGGCTGCAATTCTAAGACTACTGATGCGTTTTTTGTGATCGGTAATTCATTTTGCTGTAGACAATAAAAGGGTAATAACTCTTTTATATCACTGCGAATGGTTTCACATACTGAATTAGATGATGTTAATACTAGGCGCCCTTCATCATCTAATGGAATAAACATTGATGGTGCATAGGATGTTCTAACTTTTCCAATATTTTTACCTATTTGGTACACAACATCATACCCAATAACAACTAATTCCATTTTTTGTGTCTTCACACAGGTTTGATCTTGCATATCAAACAGCGATGGAAAGCCTTTCCCTTGCAGCGCTTCAATCATGAAAACCATTTTGCATTCACTTTGCGCAGGATGAAAGCGAGAAAGAGACTGTTGATTAAAAGAACCTAGAACCCCAGTCACTGTACAATTTTCATACTCCACAAGGCGATTGGATTGGATTGGTTCAACAGATAAAACCGTAGCCAACTTAATTTCAGGGGCTCGGTTGAATAAAGCCACGAGCAAGACAATAAGGAATACCACTACTGTTGCTAATAACAACTTAAATTTTAGCTTCATCGCGTTAACCCTTATTAAAATATGCCGTATCTATTGTAACCACTACTCAGAATAATTCGATAATTACGTACTAATCGTATTGTTTTTTAGAATTATCTTAAGTCATCATCAAAAAACGGTTTATTATAACTGTTTTGGAAAATAGAAACTTTACTATTAGTGTAATTTCACAACTCTATTAGAGGGGGATTGATATAACCATTAAAATCAATAAGATACACTAAGATCTCATTCATTTTTCAACTTTTCGTTATATAACCAAATTTACACCTTAATTATTTATACCCTAGGTATTTAATATACTAATCACTTATTTTATATTAACGCCTCGATTTAAATTTGATTTAGATAAAATATATGAATAAGCAATAATGGCAATATACTCGATATTTAATCTATTACTCTTGATCTAAATAGTTTTTCTATGCAATATTTAATACAGATAAATCTTGACAGATTTAGTTAATATATTTTATTAATGGCATATTTATCATTATAAATATAAGAAATAATGCACCTGTTATACGAATACACAGGTGCATACCGCTACTAAAACCTGATTAAACAACTAATTAGTAATAAATTAGTGCAATTTTAACTTCGGTCGAATAATTCGGTTAATACTACCAACAAGCATCATTAGCCCAGTTTTAATATAACCATGTAATGCAATTTGGTGCATACGATATAAAGAAATGTACACAAAGCGTGCAATGCGTCCCTCTACCATCATAT